>DAOUCA010000149.1:0-69474 GCA_034432375.1 Caldilineaceae bacterium | reverse complement strand
TTCGTCAACCGAGTTGCCTATCCCTTGCTTCCAAAATCCGCTGTAGTGTCCCTGACATCCTTACCTTGATACACAGGGTGCCGCCAACCCCGTGCCCCTACACAATGCTACGGTTTGCTCAGCCAATCGCAATCATGCGTTCCACGGCGCGCGCCGCACGGCTCCGAATCGGTTCGGGGACATCGATCTCGTAGCGGTTGTAGCGCAGCGCATTGAGCGTATCTTCCAGCGTAATTTGGTTCATGTGTGGACAGCGTACGCTACAGAGACGCAACATCTCTTTCTCTGGATTGGCGGCGATGATGTTGTCCCCCATCGCACATTCGGTGAGCAGCAAGAATTGTGGTGCATTGCTCATTTCAACGCGGCGGATCAAGGCGGTTGTGCTGCCGGAGAAATCGGATTTGGCAACCACCTCGGGGCTGCATTCCGGATGGGCCAGGATTTCAACATTGGGGAATTGGGCGCGCACGGCTTCAATATCTTGCACCGTAAACTTTTCGTGTACTTCACAATGGCCGGGCCACCCGACAAAATCAAAGGCCCCCTTTTCGTGAAAGTCGATCGCGCTGGTCGTTCCCATGCTGCCAGTGGCATGGCCGTTGACGTGACCATTTTGCTGACCATTTTGCTTGCCATTTTGTTGTACGCCTTGACGGACTTCGGGCACGATGATCCGTTTGCCCGTTTCGGCCGCGACATTGCGCGCTAAATATTCATCGGGCACAAAGATGATTGTGTCACTGTCGAGCGATTCGACAACGGCGACTGCATTGCCCGACGTGCAGCAGATATCGCACTCAGCCTTGACATCGGCATAGGTGTTGACATAGGTGACGACCGGTACACCGGGGAACTTCTCCTTTAGTGCCCGTACGTCGGCGGCGGTGATGCTGCTGGCGAGAGAGCAGCCGGCGTGGTCCGCGGGGAGCAAAACTGTCTTCTCTGGGTTGAGAATTTTGGCGGTCTCAGCCATAAACTCAACCCCACAGAAGATGATGATATCCTTCTCCGTTTGCGCGGCCATACGGCTCAAGGCGAGTGAATCGCCCACAAAATCCGGAATCGTGTGAAAGAGCGCCGGCTCCATATAGTTGTGGCCGAGGATGACGGCGTTTTTTTCCGCTTTCAGGCGGTTGATCTCATAGACCAACTCGGCTTTGATCGCCAATTCAAAATCCGGCACGACATTGTGTAGCTTGGTTTTCATCCACTCATACGTTTCTCGCACGGATGTGGCTTCCCCTACCGATGTTGCTTGTAATGCTGACATGCTTCTCGTTCCTCTTGATTACTGTAAACGACTGACACCTGACGACTAACAACTGGAAAGTAACAACTGGAAAGTAACAACTGGAAAGTAACAACTGACAACGGGGCTAATGACTAATGACAAAGGACCATTGATTTTCTACGCCGCAGTTAACAGAAAACTGATATCAAAGGCTTCGACCGAGTGGGTGAGCTTGCCCACCGAGATGTAATCGACGCCGGTCGCTGCAATCTGGGCGACTGTCTCCAGCGAGACATTGCCGGAGGCTTCGAGCGGCACGCGACCGTTGGCGAGCTTGACTGCGTCGGCCATCTGTTGCAGATTCATGTTGTCGAGCATGATCTGGTCGACATTGAAAGTCAGTACTTCTTCTAACTCAGCTAAGGTTTGCACTTCGACTTCGATGGCGCGTTGTTGGCTATCCTGTGCGCGCACCCGCTCCACTGCCGCCTGAATGCCGCCGGCTGCGGCAATGTGATTCTCTTTGATCAGCACCATGTCATATAGACCGATACGATGATTGACGCCACCGCCAAGCTTTACGGCCGCTTTGTCGAAGAGGCGCAGCCCTGGCACAGTTTTGCGCGTATCGAGAATTTTGGCATTGGTCCCGGCCACTGCCGCGACGTAACGCGCCGTCAACGTGGCAATGCCGGACATTCGCTGTAGAAAATTGAGCGCCGTCCGTTCGGCCGTCAAGAGCACGCGACCCGGCCCGCGCACAGTGGCAAAGATGGTGCCACGCGTGAGCCTATCGCCATCCTGCACTGTCGTGTTAAATTCGAGCGGCAGGCGCGATGTTTGTAGTTTGGCGGTCAATTCAAAAGTACGCTGCGCGACCTGTAGACCGGCAACGGTGCCATTGGCTTTGGCAACCATGCGTCCTTCATAAATGGCATCAGCTGCTACTGTACAGCAGGTGGTAACATCGCCATCGCCGATATCCTCGGCCAGCGCCCGCTCAACAATTTCATCAAGCTGTTCGGTTAATTCCATCATCATAGATCCTTGGGTTCCTCTCTCCTCATGCACAAAGTGTACTTTAGACACGAACGCAAGGATACCACAATGCATACAATCGTGCAAATGGTGTAAATATGACACTAAAGGGGTAGTTCTGAGGCTATGGGGATCGGCGTTGAATCAGCGTAGGGTATTCGGTGGTATTTAATAAGTGCTGTGGCAAGACGTTTACGGAAAGCAAAGGGACCGCGGTCTATGAGAAAGCGCCGGACGTATACGTAACGGGCATTAGCTTGCTAAGTCATGGCTGTCCATTGCAAGCAATCGTGGCAAGGTATGAGTTACTCATGTTACGCAGTAAATATCGCGATCTCGTGTACTCCGCATCCCTAGATGCGGGTTGACCCCGCATCTAGGGATGCGGAGTACACGAGTAGGGTCTCTTCTTGCTTGCGTCGTGCGTAACATGAGTGAGTTAGATGAACGAACGGTGCAAGCGTGGCGAGTGAAAGCTGAGTTGCATTGCCAGGGGGTGCATGAGCATCTTGTCGAAGAGAGCCAACTCAATCTGAGCCAGGTGCAAGCCAATGAGATCGGGGTGAAAGCGCAGGGTGGCCTCTTTTGGATGGCCTTTGCCATGATGGTCTCGACGCGTCTGTGGCTGGGCGGAGCGATTAGCCTGAAACGCGATAAGCAGCTCATTCGCCAAGTGGCCGCCAAAGTCCGAAAAGTGGCACAATTACTCTCGTGTAAAACCAGTCGCCTGAGTGCCACCTTTAATTGGGTTGTCTATAAGCTTCGTCCTGAGCCGGTCGAAGGCTTGTCGAAGGGGAAGCGGCTCCGGCTTCGACATGCTCAGCCCACGACATGCTCCGGCTTCGACATGCTCAGCCTACGTTTGGCGAAGGCGCCAACGCTGTCATCTTGTCATCTTCTCTGCCTACCCAATCTTCTCCAACACCAGCAGATGGCTGATGCCAAAGGCGGCCAATGGGGAAAGCTCCAGCCCATAGGTGACGCGACGAATCAATTTGCCAAGCTTGGGTTTGCGGGCGACGATGTTGTCATAGCCGGGATAAACTTGGGTATGATGGACGACGCGTACTGGCTCGCCGAGGAAGAGAAAGCGCAGGCGGGCCGCCGTATAGACACGGACGTGCGGGGCCAGGTAGTTGCGCAGTAGATCGGGCAGATAATTGATTAGCGGCGTGTTGCCAAAGTGATACTCCCCCTGCCAATAGTGACCGTGGGTCTCAAAGGGGTAGAGGCGGTTGGGCGCAAAGATAATCGCGCGACCACCTGGCTTGAGGACACGCACCATTTCAGCCGCGGCGGCCCGATCATCCCGTACATGTTCGATCACTTCGTGGCTCAGGAGCACGTCGAAGTAGTGGTCGGGGTAGGGCAGCTCTTCACAGGCCGCCAATTGGAGCATGGCTTGGGGTACCGCTTTGGCGGCCAGATCCAGATGTTCCGGCTCGATATCAATGCCGTGAACTTCCTCCGCATAAGGCAGCAGCGCTTTGACATACATGCCAACACCACAGCCGTCGATCAACACCTTGCCGAGAGAACGGTGATATTGTTGGCTGGCCCAAGCGAGGATCATCTCCAGCCGCCGTTCCTGACCAGCGCGCCAGACAAAGCTGGGGTTGCCCCGTTCAGCGGCGCGCTTACCGTGGAGATCCAGATTGCCATGCAAATCAATGTTTTCGCGTAAATCGAGGGCATTACGCGCAAAAGCGTCGGGTGAATCTAGCTGGTCGGTCGACTGATCTGCCAAGGTCATTGCTCCTCAACTGGAATGCGGCATATACATCATGAGCTCCTCAGTCGAAATTGTGCAAAGCGCTATTTCGGACGGAGGCTTTCTTCTATGTTGCACAATTTGCTTAAATGAGCGAATATTGTTTCCCATTATACTGTACCTGTTGCACAACGATCAAATCCCAAAAAGTAAGGTGTAAGTAAGTTGATTTTACCAGATGCCACCGGTCCCCATTCGACCTGGGCCTTGACCAATCTTTCGGCGATTTTCACCCGTCTGTTGCCGGTACAAAGTGAATCCGACGGTACGCTCTATGCCGAGTTGCATGGCCCCAACTTTATTGTGGTGACCAAATCGTTTAGCTATCTGCGCCTTTGGATTTTGGACCCGGAACATGTCGATTCGGGCGTGGTGCAATCGGAGATGTCACTGGACAATCCGCTGCGGTTGGTCGATCCTTATACGCAGGCGGCCATCTTGGGATTGGCTTGGGTGCCGAAGCCACAGCGGATTTACTGTGCCGGCTTTGGGGCCGGGCGCGTGCCGATGATCTTGCATCACCATCTGCCCGATGTCGCAATTGACTGCACGGAAATTGATCCAGCCGTGCTAGAGATGGCAATGCGCTTCTTTGGCCTGGGATTGGATGAGCGTTTGCAAGTCCATATTGCCGATGGCCGCTCCTGGTTGGCAGCGGCAGAACCGTACGATTTTATCTTTATTGATGTCTTCTTGGATCGGGGTTATGTACCCTATCGGCTGAGCACAGTCGAATTTTATGAGCTTTGCCGGCGCAAATTGCGGCCGGGTGGCATTCTGGTCGTGAACCTGCTAACCGAGGATGAGTATCTAGCTAAACGGGTGGCGACCTTGCAGGCAGTCTTTGGCACGATCTGGCTTTGTGCGCTAAGCGAGGGCAACACGGTACTCTTTGCCGCCAATCTTGCACCTGGCGAAAACGCGCCCGATCATGCCGCCCTGATCCACCGTGCAACTGCCATCCAAGATCAGCAACGCTTTGCCTTCCCATTTGCAACACTTTCTCTATCACTTACCGATAATCCGGCGAATGTCGGGATTGACTTAACTGATATTCAGCCCTTTTATGATGAGGAAGCGCCACCCGCCTACTTTGATCTCTTACCCTCCTTTGAAAATCTGACGGTCTCGGTCGACCCGACGTTGCCCTGCCCTTGTGGATCGGGTTTGGCGTATGGGGTATGTCATGGTAGAAAACAGGAGCAATAAAGAGGAATTATCAACGAAGTATGGATAAATTACGGATTGTGAGCTTTGTCACGCTGAAAGCGTCTTCAAAGTGACTCACTCGAAGATTCTTGCAGAATGACAGGGATTGATACACAGTTTTTCCTATCAGATCTTCGTCGACGGTGTACTAGCTCGCTTAATACTTTCGTAATATCATCTTCTCTCTCTGTTAATGACTACTTGTTAAGGTTAACGCAGTCGTAGTAGATACTCAGTAGACGAATCATTTAAAAGTCATACAGTTTGCGCTGACTTTTACCCGAGTAAAACTGTATGACTTTTAAGGATTTTATCTATCAGTAGACCGCAACGCCCTCTGGCTTTGAAGCTCAGCCGCCGAGCGTTGCGGTCTACTGAACCTGTGTTGTTTTATCTCTTCATAAGGCAAAATCATGAAACTCAAAAGCTTTGGCATGGGTGCACTGCTCGGCATCCTCCTCACCGCACCACTCATCGTTCTGATGTATGTAGCCTATCAGGTGGCTGACTTACCCTTCGCGCCTTTTGCCCTCTTTAACTGGATGACGCCTTTATTGCCGGGCCCACTTATCACCTTTGGCATCGATAGCATGATCAATCTCTTGATCGCCCTCGGCTTTGATGTGGCCAACACAGCCAAGCTCGCCGAACAGTCACTGGCAATTGCGCAATTTTTCGGGATCGGCATTGTCGTCGGGATCATCGCCTATCTCATTCTAAAAGCACGTACTATGCGTGCAGATTGGATGGCCGGCATCGTCATTGGCTTGATTTGGGGGCTGCCGATGGTGGCCGTCAGTCTCAACGAAGCGCGCACAATGACCAATCCCGTCTTGGGGTTGGCCTGGTTATTGCTGCTCTTCTTGGGCTGGGGGTTCTTGTTTACGCTGGCGTACCGCCGCATCGAAGCGCCAATTGCGGTACTGGCACAAGGGCATAGCGAGGGACACGCGGTGGAGCGCGTGAGCCGCCGACGCTTTGTTGTCACCTTGGGCACCACGGCGGCGACCATCACCGTGGTCGGTAGCGCGGTGGCCGTGGCTCTCGCCCGCCGCGAACAACAGCGCGCAGAAGCAGCCCTCGCGGACACCACCGCCCATGAGATCAATGAAACGGCACAGGAGATCTTTCCCAACGCCACCGACATGGTCATGCCCGTGCCCGGCACGCGCCCCGAGTACACCCCGATTAAGAACCATTACAAGGTTTTTCTAGAGTTGGAGCCGACGGTGATCGACGGTGCGACCTGGCAACTCCCGATCACGGGGCTGGTTGATAACCCGCTCATGCTGACGCTAGATGATTTGCGCAACAACTATCCAGTGCACGATCAGTACATTACCCTCTCCTGTATTTCCGGCCGGGTGGGCACAACGCTCATCTCGACCACCCAATGGACCGGGGTCAGCGTGCAAGATGTGCTGGCTGAGGCTAAGCTTCAGCCTGACGCACAGTACCTTTACATTACCTCCGGCGATGGCTTTTTCGAAACAATACCGCTCGATCTGATCAACGCCGATCCGCGCATTATGTTCTGCTATGCTTGGGATGGCAACACGCTGCCGGTAGATCATGGCTTTCCGCTGCGCATCTGGATCCCCGATCGCTTTGGTATGAAGCAACCGAAATGGATCACCGGCATTGAGGTAACCAACGAAGATAAATCTGGTTACTGGGTCAAACGGGGTTGGGACAAAGTGGCGCAAGTAAAAACCACCTCTGTGATCGACACCGTGGCGGTAGATGGGATCATTCAGGATGGCGACCAACAACGAGTGCCTGTCGGCGGCATCGCGTGGTCGGGGGACCGTGGTATTGGCAGCGTAGAGATCAGTGTCGATGGCGGTGACTGGCAACCGGCACAGCTACGGGAACCACTTTCGGAAACGACGTGGGTCCTCTGGCGCTATGAATGGCCCTTCCAAGCGGGGGATCATACTTTTGCGGTGCGCTGCACGGAAAGTGACGGCACACCACAAATCACCGAAGTCGATACGCCTCATCCCAGTGGGGCGACCGGTATTCATCAAAAAGAGGCAACGCTGTAAGAGGCAGGATACTCATTCGTAGGGACACGATGTATCGTGTCCCTACGAATATTACGCCACCACCTTCGTCCCCACATGGATCGCCACCGACCCCAACATACGCTCGACATAGAAGACGTTGCGCAACCCGGCCTTTTCCATCAAGTGCTGCAGAACCTTGGGCGCTGGGAAATCCACAGTGCTGTGCGGTAGATAATTGTAGGCTTGCGCATCGCCGCTGATCAACCCACCCAAGAGGGGCACCACCCGAAAAAAGTAAAAGCGAAAGAGCGGCCCTAGCGGCGTGTTGCTCGGTGGCGCGGTCTCTAGACAGACGACCCGGCCCCCGGGCTTTGTCACGCGCGCCTGCTCACGAAAGGCGGCCGCACGATCGACAACATTGCGGATCATAAAGCCACTGACGACGGCGTCAAAGCTGTTATCGGGATAGGGCAGATGAAAGGTGTCGCCTTGGGTAAAAGGCAGCACGCGCCCCGGCATTTTCCCCACACCGGCGGCCATCATCTCATAGGTAAAATCGGCGCCATAGGCTTGGACGCCAGGGTAGCGACGCATTGCTTCGTAGGCGATATCACCGGTGCCGGTGCCGACATCGAGCAGCGTACCGTGCGGCGGCAGATTGCAAAAGGCGAGCAATTCGCGCCGCCAACCCTGATCTTGCCCCATCGCCATCAGCCAATTCATCAGATCATAGGTCGGCGCAATGCGGGCAAACATATTGTTGACAAAGCGTGGTTTGTCATCGGTGCTCGGGAGGATGGTTGATTGATTGGTCATAGGTTATTATTTTCCCGTTGTGGTAGATAGGTAGACAGGGAAACAGGTAGACAGGTAGATGGGTAGATGGGTACCTGTTTTCCTATCTACTACGACAACGTTAAATTAGACAAAATTAACAGAATTAACCGGATTGACACAGCAGAACAAAAATCTTGTGAATCGTGTGAATCCTGTCTATGGAATGTAAGTTAACGTTGTCGTACTACTTATCTACCTGTTCCCTGCCAATGATCATACTCAATACCGCGGGCGGTGGCGGTGGCGACTTCGGCACTGTAGAGCCGTTGCAAGACGTAGAGCGCCATGTCGATGCCGGCACTGACGCCGGAGCTGCTGATCACGGTGCCGTCGTCGACCCAACGCGTATTTTCGCGTACGTCGATATCGGGAAAGTCGTTGCGCATGCGGTCGATGCTGGCCCAGTGGGTGGTGGCCGCTTTACCGCGCAGGAGACCCGCCTTGGCGAGCAGAAAACTGCCAGTACAGACACTGGTCATCAGTTCAACCTGTTGGGCACGGGCGGCAATCCAACTGATTAGCTCGGGGCGCTCAATCGCGCTGCGGGTGCCCATGCCGCCGGGGACAACAAGAATATCTGCCGCCGGGCAGTTGATCAATGTGTAGTCTGGCACCACCGTTACCGGGTTGTTGCACTGGATCGGATCGAGCGTCTCAGCGACGGTAAAGACCTCGATAAGCCGTTCGCGCGAAGCGGCATTGGTGCGTGCCGCGCTAAAGACCTCAAAGGGGCCGGCGAAGTCGAGCAGTTCAACGCCGGGAAAGAGGAGTACGGCGACAGTTCGTTTTTGCATAGTTTCCATCTCCTTGCCTTGCAGTAAAGTTCAGCGGATCATCGCTACTGAACGAATTGATTCTACTTGGTCATCAAGCCTTTGCCTGTTTGATTGCATCCAGTGTCGTCGCCGGATCATCGGTCAGGAGCGCGTCTACCCCCAGTTTGAGGTAATAGGCCAATCGCGGTTCCGGCTTGGGGTCGAGTGGACAGACGACCTTGTCGCGCCGGTGAGCTTGGGCGACATACCACGGGTTGGCATAAAGCAGTGGCCAAACCGGGCCAAGTAATGCGGCTTTGCCAGTCGGCAACGGGTTCCACATCGTAATATTGCCGGTGGGGATGGTGGGGCGGGCGGCTTCTACGCCGGTAACATAGGTTGGGTGAAAGGAGATAATCGCCGTACGCTGGATCATATCATAGTGGTCGAGCAGATCGATCAGGCGCTGGGCATCGAGCAGATTGGCAAAGCGTGGGTCTTTGAGCTCGAGCAACAGTGGGATCTTGGCCCCAGTTGCCTCGATCAACTGGGCCAGCGTGGGAATACGGGCGCTGGTCAACTGGCCACCTGGTGCGCGTGTGTTGCGCTGTTTGAGTTCGCTATAGGTGTATTGATTGAGCGGACCTTGGCCATCGGTCATGCGATCGAGCGTATTGTCGTGAAAGAGCACCAGTTGATCGTCGCGCGTAAAATGCAGGTCTGTCTCCAGGACATCGGCCCCTTGCGCCAAAGCGAGCGCGAAGGAGGGCAGCGTATTCTCCGGCTGGATCGTCGGCGTGCCCCGGTGGGCGACGATTAACGGACGGCTGCGTTGGTGGCGGGTGGCGTAGAATTCGGTCCAGTTCATAAGCGTACTGTCATTGGTTGCTTGTCATTTGTCACTTACCTTTGCTTACCGGCTCATCCGCGTACTCTCCGCTTGCATCACCAAGCCATGGAGGACCGCTTGGGCGGTAGCCACGCGTTGCGGATCTTGGCCAAGTGAACCGGCATTTTGTGCCACACGCAATGTACGCGGTTCGCGCAAAAAGATCAATGCAAGCAACCCACTGAGCAGCACCAGTCCACCGGCGACGAGGAAAACGCCTCGTGGGGCCATCACGCGGCTGGCAAAGACGACCAGCAGTGGTCCCAACGCGCTGCCCAGCGACAATGCCGAATTCTTGATACCCATAACGCGCGAACGATGCCGCGGCTCGGTAATATCGAGCATAAACGCGCTCAGCGCCGGCGCGATCAGCGCGCTGCCCAGACCGGCCGTGGCCGCGACAACCAACACGGCCATAAACTGGGAGAGAAAAGCCAAGCCGGCGTAGAGGGTCGCATTGAGCAACACCCCCACCACAATCACCGGTCGGCGACCAAAGCGGTCGCTTAACTGGCCCAGCATCGTTTGGCCGATAAACATGGCCACCCCATAGACGGCAACGACAAGCCCGAACTGAACAGTGCTCCAGTTGAGCTGCTCGTAGATATAAAAGACCATCTGCGGCTCCACAAAGGTGAAGGCAAAGGTCCCAATAAAGTCGACGGCCAACAGCGTACCAAAGATGATCAACGGTCGCGGCAGCGCAGCCAGCAGCGACGCTTGCTTGCCCGCTTTGGCCGCTTTCATTTGGGCGGCGCGCCGTTGGTTGAGGGTTTCGCGCAAGCGCACAGTGGGCGTGCGCGTCTCCGGCACGACAACTACGGCCACAAGCAGTGCCAGCAGACCCATCCCTGCGGATATCCAAAATGGCGCGCCATAGCCCCACGTATCATAGAGTACGCCGCCAAGCACCGGGCCAAAGACCAGACCAGCACTATAGCCACCCATCAGGATCCCAATCCAGCGGCCCCGTTCACGTTCGGGCACAGTGTCGGCGACAATACTCATGGCCGCGGGTGTGAGTCCAGCGGTGAGTGCGCCCACCAGAGCCCGGATTACGATGAAGCTCGTGATATCGACGGCAAATAGATAGCCAAGATTGGCCGCGGTATAGGCGGCCAGCGCCAGCAAAATCGGCGGACGCCGCCCGATACGATCGGCTAAGGTGCCCATAAAAGGTGCAGCGACAAATTGTGCCACCCCAAACGCCATCGTCATCCAGCCCAATGCGGCGACACCGCCGCCCAATTCGCCCACCCGTCGGGCAAAGACGGGCATGACGATGCCAAAGCCGGTCATCATCAGCGCAATGCTGCCGGCCAACAGCAGAATGACGGACCGGGAATAGGTTGCCCGCATCGGGCCAACGACAACCCGCTGGGCGATCACTGGAGGGGGCAATTTCTTTATCGCCGGCTGTATCATGGCTGTACTCCCAGCTCGACAAAGAGTGTTGCCAGATCGACATAGGCTGTTTCGTGGCGAATCAAACCATCCTGAACATCATAGACGGAGACACCTCGGAAACGGACTGTGCGCCCCGTAGCTTGTCGAGGCTGCATGAAAATTGGTGGCCCAAGTAGGCCACCATGGGTCCCGGTAAAGGTCCACTGCACCACAACCACCTCCGGCGCGGCGATCGAGCGCGTCACCTGGAAGTCCATCTCGGGGAAGCCGGCAAGCCAAGCAGACCAGAAGCGTTGCGTCTGCTCTTCGGAAAAAGGGCTGTCGGCAAACGCATCGGCATAGACAAAATCGAGCACAAAATCGGGCGCACGTAGCGTATCCATTTGCGTATGGTCACGCTGTGCCAGGGCCTCTACATAGGTAGCAACAACATCGAAAGCGGAGCGTTCAGCCATGATTCGATTTGCCTACTTTGGGATAGATGGTTGCAAACGTTGCTAAGGCCAAGCCAAAATTCAAACTATCCACGAAGCAGCTAAAGGGCGGTGCCCTATTTCACACTGAAGAAACAGCGGCGGACGCCATGTTTCTTAGTAGTAGTTTCACGAAGAGACACGAAGCTTTGTCTTTTCTTCGTGTCGCTTCATGCGCTTCGTGGATAATTATTTCTGCGGAATGGCCTAATGAATAGTAGGGTACACGGGAAGCGCAATCGATGTCAAACAGTGAAGCCAGCAGGTCGTCATTTACTAGAGAAGCTACGCCTCAAACCGACAAGTGGCTACGAGCTGTTGCGTTTCTTATACAAACATCTACACCCAGCTTCTGGTCGCGGTGGATGCGTTACTGACTTGGCATTTTCCCCTTTCTCCCAGGATTTCCCCAAAAATCTTCCAGAAAAAAGTGCTACAAAATCGTTGTTTGCTCTCTAGCGCCGTCGATGCTATACTTTGGTATACCAAAGCGCATCCCCATCATGTTATACCATGTTCTACAATTTAATGGCTGTCCCAAAATACTCTGTCCCATTGGGCCACAACCGAATTTGGGAATAGGTTCTTAGACCAGGCTCTATTTGAAAACCGAAGGTCAACCTTGGCCGCACTCAGTTTTCAAAACAATCGCAGCAGAGCACGAGTTGCACCTGATCAAGTTGATCTGTTTCTCTTTACGGATTTCTCTTTACGGATTTCTCTTTACGAAAAGGTGGTAATGCATGACCGCAACGGCAATTCCGCGCAGATCGGGCATGAATTTGCGGGCTCGCGAAGCAGTGGCTGGCTATCTGTTTCTTGTACCTTGGCTGATTGGCCTAACTTGTTTTGTCATAGGTCCCATGATCGCTTCGGCCTACTTCAGCTTTACCCAATATGATGTTGTCAACACGCCGAAATTTATCGGACTCAAAAATTTCCAGGAGATCTTTACCAAAGATCGGCTCTTTTGGCCCTCCATGTTATTGACCTTTCGCTACGCGATTATTGTGGTGCCGTTGGCATTGGTCGGTTCGCTCCTGGCCGCCATGTTATTGAATCAGGCACTCAAGGGTACTGTCTTTTTCCGCACGCTCTTCTTTATGCCGCACCTCACCCCAGTGGCGGCCTCGGCGGTCTTGTGGGCCTGGCTATTTAATCCAGACGTAGGGCCGATCAACTATTTTATTCGCAACAATCTGGGGATTGAAAATGCACCTGGCTGGTTTCGCGATCCACAGTGGGCGATGAGTGGCTTGATTATTATGGCGCTTTGGGGTGCGATTGGCGGCAATACCATGTTGATCTTTCTCGCCGGCTTGCAAGGGATCCCACAAGAGCTTTATGAAGCGGCGTCAATGGATGGTGCCGGGCGCTGGGCAAAGTTCCGTAACGTGACCGTTCCCCTGCTCACGCCAACAATCTTCTTCAACATGGTCCTGGGGATTATTGGTGCCCTACGCGTCTTTACGGCGGCCTTTGTTGCCACGGCGGGGGGGCCGGCCTATGCCACCTGGTTCTACGCCCTCCACATCTACACCCGCGCCTTCAAATACTTTGAAATGGGCTACGCTTCGGCGTTGGCCTGGATCTTCTTCTTTATTATGTTTGTCTTTACATTTGTTCAGTTCCGGGCTTCACGGCGCTGGGTCTACTATGCTGGAGAGGGCAACGACTAATGGCACAGGAAACACTGACAAGCGCCACGACACCAAGCTTAAACGCATTGACAACAACGCAACAGGCCAAACGCCAGCAGTTCATCGGTCGTATCCTTTTATATGCCGTGGCAATCGGTGCCTCACTCATTTTTATGATGCCTTTTGCCTGGACAGTCTTTTCGTCCCTCAAGTCACCGAGCGAGCTCTATC
Organism: Caldilineaceae bacterium; assembly: GCA_034432375.1. Lineage (GTDB taxonomy): Bacteria > Chloroflexota > Anaerolineae > Caldilineales > Caldilineaceae > JAHBVH01. The sequence goes on along the minus strand of DAOUCA010000149.1, from coordinate 55,981 downwards.
AGTTCCCCCCCCGCTGGTTGCCGGAAACATTGCGCTTTGGCAACTATGCCGAAGTCTTTGCCGTTGCGCCATTTGGCCGTTGGCTATGGAACACAGTCATCGTGGCGGTCTTATCGACCTTTGGCGCCGTCTTCTCCGCGGCGCTAACCGGCTACTCCTTCGCACGCTTTCGCTATCCCGGCCGCGATCTGCTTTTCATGTTGACGCTCAGCACCCTCATGTTACCCTCAGAAGTAACGCTGATTCCGCTCTATTTGCTCTTTAACAAGGTTGGCTGGCTGGATACCTACAAGCCACTGATCGTGCCGGCCTACTTTGGTGGTGGCGCCTTCCTAATCTTTATGATGCGTCAGTTCTTTATGACGATTCCGATGGATCTCGATGAAGCGGCGCGCATTGACGGGGCCGGCTATCTGCGCATCTTCTGGCGGATTCTGCTGCCCCTCTCGGGCCCGGTGTTGGCAACTGCAGCCGTTATCACGCTGATTGCCGACTGGAATTCTTTTATCTTTCCGTACATCATTCTGAATGACAAACTGAAATTCACGGTTGGCATTGGCATTAAATATTTCCAAACGATTGCCAGCAACATCGATTCGATGGAGCCGCGCGAAAACTTGTTGATGGCGGCTAGTCTAATGATGACCGCACCGATTATTGTGCTCTTCTTTTTGGCACAGCGCTACTTTGTACGCGGTATTGTCATGTCGGGTATTAAGGGATAGACACTGGTTACTCAACACATCTCTTTTGCAAATGGCTCTTTGGTAAATGGCTCTTTGCCAAAAACACGGTGCAATAAGGCTAATCCAAATAAATAAATAATTGTCCACAATGAAGTGTGAAAATTTGCTTTTCCTTCGTGGCTCTTGGTCTATCTTCGTGGATAGTTGAAATGGTTCAACCAGATCTTCAGGGGGTTGACAAATGGTTAGCGGAGGCTGAGCTTGTCGAAGCCAAAGCGGGTCAACCCCCTGAGATCCAAAGAACCGTTTAAATTTTAGAATAGCCCAACACGGTGTTCAGGTTACAAAGGAGATGTGACCAATAATAAGCTCTCCAAGTTTGTTTCCATTCAAGTTTGTTTCCATTTAGGGAGGATCCAATTTATGTTTGATCAAAAGTTTAGCCGTCGTCGTTTTCTCATGGGTTCATCGGCCGTTACAGCCGGCGCTCTGCTCGCGGCCTGTACGGCAACAGGGGGCCAACCGGGCGCTCAATCCGGTGGTGAAGCAGCGCCGGATGCCGAAGGAACGACCATCATCTTTCACTCGCGTTTGGGCTCTCATGCCGACTGGCACAAATCACGCGTGCCCCTCTTTGAAGAGCAAAACCCTGGCATTAAACTCCAGGTTGATGAGTTGGACGGGGCCGAAATGTATCCCAAGATTTACGCCATGGCGGCCGGCGGCAATTTGGGGGACATTGTCTGGACCTATCTCAACACCGTAACGGAGCACTTGCAAAAGGGCGTTGTTGCGCCGCACGATGATATCGTTGCCTCCACCGGCTTCGACACCTCCGTCTTCTGGCCGGCGATTATCCAAGCCTTAACGCTAGACGGAAAACTCTACGGGATTCCCAATCATGGTCACTACGGCACCGTGGTCTACTACTACAACAAGGATCTCTATGAAGCATCCGGTGCTGATGTGCCGAACATTGACTGGACCAGCGATGACTTAGTCAACGGTGCGATGAAGGTGACCAATGCACCGGAAACCTGGGGCTTCCGCTCCCAGCAAGGCTCAGAGCATACCCCATCCTACCTGCGTATGTTCGGTGGTGAACTGCTGAGCGAAGATGGGACGCAATGCTTAATCGGCTCTGAGGAGTCGATGCAAGCGCTGCGTTGGCTCTATGATCTCAAAGCCACCCATGAAGTCGACCCCTGCATCTGTGGCGATCAGGTCCGCGAAAACTTTGTGGCCGGCAAAGTGGGAGCCTTTAACACCACGCCAGGGTTGGTTGCAGAATTTAGCAAGGTAACGGATTGGGCCTTTGAGTGGGATGTGACGGCGGCCCCGGTTGGACCAAGTGGCGTGCGTGGTTCACAGGTCTCTGGTGCCGGCTTCTGCATGACGCCGCCCGCGGCAGAAAAACACCCGAACGAAACCTTCAAGGTGCTTGAATTCTTCTCAACCAAAGAAGATGGTGTTGAGCATGTCTTTGGTGGGGCCGGTAGCCCTGGCCCGCGCGACGATGTGTGGAATGATGAGAAACTCAATGGCTTTAGCCACATCTTCCGCACTATTCGCCAAGCCTACCCCGAAGGGCCCAAAGTCTGGCGCTTCCCGGCCAATGCACGCACCGCGGAATTCCACGATGTGTTGCTCAATAACCTGCAAGCGATCTGGACCGATCAGGTTGGCTTTGAGGAAGGTTTGGAGACTACCCTGACCTACTCCCAGGAGGTCCTGGATAAAGAACCGCTCTAAATCGTGGTTGTAGAACAAAGTAGTACGTAGCAATGTAAATCAGCCCAGCGTACTGTCATTCCTCCGAGCGGCTTTTTGCTCGGAAGAATCTTCCAGTTACCCATTGGTCGATTTACGCCAGTGGGTACTAGGCTATTGAGAGATTCCCAAATCGAGAGCGCCGACACAGGGCAGATCGAGGGAATCTCTCTTTTATTTTCCAATTTATTTTCCAATGGATAGGAGACCTCGATTATGACAAAAATTACCGATATTCAAACGATTCGTACCCGTGTCAATGGCACCTGGCTCATTGTCAAAGTGCTGACCGATCAGCCCGGCCTCTATGGTATTGGCTCGGCCAGTGACCACTATCGCGCCCGCACGGTACAGACGGCGATTGAGACGATTGCGCCGTTGCTGATCGGTCGCGACGTCAGCCACATTGAAGATATTTGGCAATCGATCTACACCAGCGGCTATTGGCGCAACGACTCGGTGATCAACACCGTCCAGGGGGGCATCGACATGGCGCTCTGGGACATCAAGGGCAAGGAGGCGGGGATGCCGGTCTACCAACTGCTCGGCGGTCCCTGTCGCAGCGCGGTGATGGCCTATGCCCACGCCGCCGGCGAAACCTTGCAAGAGTTGGAAGATGATGTACGCCGCTACATGGAAGAGGGCTATCAGGTGATCCGCTGCCAGATGGGCCAATATGGTGGCGGTGGCTTCAAAGACGCCGCGGTGGCCGGCTTCCCCAAAAATCATTGGCCCCAGCCCAACGCCTTTGATGATGAGGCGTATCTGGAAAATATCCCCAAGATGTTTGAGTATCTGCGCGACAAGCTCGGCTATGGCCCCAAATTCACCCACGATGTCCATGAACATCTGCACCCGCACAATGCCGTCCACCTGGCCAAGCTGCTCGAACCCTACCGTCTCTTCTTTCTCGAAGATCTACTTTCGCCCGAGCAGATCCAATGGTATCGCCTGGTGCGCCAGCAATGTGTGACGCCGCAAGCGATGGGCGAACTCTTTATCAACCCACATGAGTGGTTGCCGTTGATCACTGAGCGGCTGATCGATTATGTGCGGGTGCGCGTCTCCAAGGGGGGCGGCATCACCAACTGCCGTAAGATCGCCACCCTTTGCGAATGGTTTGGCGTGCGCACGGCGTGGCAAGAGGGCGGTGACAACGATCCCGTCAACCAGATGGCCGCGATCCATCTTGACATGGCGAGTTACAGCTTTGGCATTCAGGAAGAGAATCACTTCCGCCAGGAAGAGTATGAGCTCTTCCCGGGCCACGCTATTCTCGAAGGGGGCTATCTCTATCCCAATCAGCAGCCGGGCTTAGGCATTGATATTGATGAGACAAAGGCACAGGCGCTGCTCGACCCGGAGCGGGCCGCCAAATCATTCTTTATGGCCGCCGATCGGCGGTCGGATGGGGAGTTGGTACGGCCTTAATAGAGTTTGACGAGATAGTCTAGTCGGCGTCATTCAATTTCGGATCACCGTCTGGCGGATGACGTCCGACTGCAACATCGGCCAATCGAATATTTACGATTCGTGAATGATTTAGCTGAAATTGACTCACCGTGGCACGACCGGTTGGTGTTAATCCAATGAGTGCAGTACCGCTCCTGGACCAAACAAAATGTTCCGCCCATTCATTACGCCGTGGGTCAAAGAGTGCACAACGTAAACCAGATTCAGGATCAATACCGCTTAAGAGATTTGACTTGCGACGGTTACCGTGAAAACAAGCCAAAGCAAGATTTTCGTTATCATCTGTACCGCCTTCAGCCAGGGGGACAATATGATCAATCGTAAAACGTACGTATTGCCACTTTTCGCTGGTATGACAATACTCACATAGCCCATTGGCACGTACGCGAACAAAGTTCTGCACATGTGCAGGCAGAGAACGGCGCGATGCCACTTCTATGGATCCTGTCTAGCTTGAGACAGCAGTAGATTTCTAATTGTACGATTAACGAAACTGAGATAGTCATCAACTTCTTCGTATAGATCGAGTTCCTGGGTTTCGCTCTTTGTCAAAGATGAGTCTCTCTGTTTATCAAGCAGCGATTCAATTCGATCTTGTACGGTAGCCGCAGCGCGAAAAATAGGAACGCCTTCTTCTAATTCAATACGAACTGCATTTTCAAGCGGCAGCGTTGTCGGAAGTTGCTTTAGTTGTGGAAGCGGTTGAAGTGCGGTGAGTGTCACTGTATTATCTCCTTATCCAGCCATAGGCTCATCAGACGAACTTGTGCACACACGCAATTGGGCCGGCAGCAGAAATGGCAGTTTGCGCAATTTGCTTAGATGAGCAATCCAGCCATACTTATGCCGAAGTATACATCGTGTTTTTAGCTTGGTCAATGGTAGCAATGGCATGTTATGGCAGATTGTTTGACGAATCGGGGGCAAGTTGCGCCTGTACCAATGGCAGGACCTTGGGATTGGTTAGCAAGAGCAGGCGGTCGTTTGCTTCAAAGACAGTAGCACCATTCGGCACCAGACTTTCAACCCCGCGGCGCACTAGCACGATGAGGGCATCGCGGGGCAAGCCCAACTGCACCACCGATTTACCCACAATGGGCGACTGCGGTGCCACACGCAATTCAACCAACTTGCTGTTCACCGTCACATCGGGGATAAACTCTAACGCATCGTGATAGATCACCGGCTGTGGTGCGTTGACCTTGAGCCACTGCGCCATCCAGCCGATGGAAACACCTTGGATAATCACCGAGGTGAGGACGACAAAAAAGATCAGATGGAAGATGAGGTCGGCCCCGGTGACGCCGGCCAGCAGCGGGAAAGTTGCCAAAATAATCGGCACGGCACCGCGCAAGCCCGCCCAGGCGACCATCGTTTTACCGGCAACGCCCAAACGAGTAAAGGCCAAGGAGAGAAACACACTGATCGGCCGCGCAACGAAGAGCAGAAAGAGCGAGAGCAGCAACCCCATCAGCGCCACCGGGATCAGCCGTGAGGGAAAGACAAAAAGCCCCAGCGTCAGGAACATGCCGATCTGCATCAACCAGGCGATCCCTTCGTGGAAACGCAACAGGCTCCGTTTGTGAATAAAGTTGTGGTTCCCCATGACAATACCGGCAACGTAGACGGCGAGAAAGCCATTGCCACGGAGCAGCGATGTCAACCCGTAGACGAGCAGGATGAGCGCCAGCGTAAAGACAGAATATAACCCTTCCTGGCGCAAGGGCAGGCGGTTGACCAGCCAGACCATCATCCGGCCCAGCCCGTAGCCACAGAAGGCACCTACAACCATCTGCAACAGAAAGGCGAGCGCCAGCCCACCGACCGACGTTGTCGGCTGCAAGATCAATTGGGTCAGCCCCAGCGTCAAGAAGACGGCAATCGGATCGTTGCTGCCCGATTCTAATTCGATCAGCGGCTCCAGATTGCCCTTCAAGTTGACCCCGCGCGTGCGCATCACCGAAAAGACGGCGGCCGCGTCGGTCGAGGAGATAATCGCGCCGAGTAAAAGGGCAGTCAAGGGTGCAAAGTCGAAGACTAGAATCGCAAAGCCTGCCACCAAGAGCATACTGAAGATGGCACCGAGATTGGCCAACAGGAGACCGGTGCCTAGCACGGGACGAATATGGTGCCAATTGGTGTCGAGCCCGCCGGAAAAGAGAATATAGATCAGCGCGACGACACCAACAAATTGGGCAACCCAGGCGTTATCAAAGGCAATGCCACCCGGCCCATCAGAACCGGCCAGCATACCGACAACGAGAAAGAGCACCAGTGCCGGAATGCCCAACTGGTTCGAAGCGGTGCTGGCAACAAGGCTGAGCACCAGTAAGAGTGAGGTAATAAGCAGAATCAGTTCAATCGTCATGCCACTTATTATACCCTATCGATGATACCCTATCGATAATACCCTATCGATGATACCCTATCGATGATACGATGATATGTTTTCGTGTTCGTTACGGCACCAGCAGTACTGGTCCTGGGAGTTCAGCTAGCAACGGCGCATACTCCGCCGGCAAAATAGTCGATTGCTTAAGCAAAGCGCGGACCTTCGCTTGTTCATTGGCATCCTGTTTACCATCCGTTTCGACGATGGTGAAAGTGGGCATAACTTCCGCACCACGCAGGTAGCGCGCCAGCCGTTCTTGCGTTGCCGGCGCGGTGGCAGTCGATGCCACCACGATCACGTGGAGCGGCTCCGTTGACCGTTGCGCTAATCGTGCCGCCAACGCCATAGCGCGCTCGGCGCTGGGCGAGCCGTTGTAGACCAGGGTGAGGGGATAGCGCAGCTCTTCGCGATCGCCCAGGAGCAACAACGGGCGCATGGTCTGTTTGATTAGCGCATTGGCTGTTGAACCGAGACCGCGCACCGTCAGCCAACCGCTGCGCCCCAGGCTAAGCAGCAGAGCATCGCTGGCCGCTTCGCTCAGCAGTTCGTGTTCGATGCCGCCGCGGCGCACCTGAAAGGACCAGTGCACCTGCATCTCGGCCGCCACCCGCGCCATGGTTCGCCGCAGACCGACCGCCATCACACGCATCTCGCGTTCGATGGCCACGCTATCGAGCGGGCGGATGCCGGCGGTAAAGCGTCCCACTTCGCGCGAAAAGGGCGAGCTGCAGAGGCGCAACAAGCGGTCATCTTCAATGAAAAGGCCATAGAGTTCCGCTTGGGTCGCCGCGGCCAGTTGCGCGGCGGCACGCAGCGCGGCCAAGCTATGGGGCGAGGCGTCAAGGGCGACAATGATCCGTTCCGGGCGCGGTTCGGATGAGATGCCGCTCTCTCCTACCCCCTTTGTGTTGGGGGGTCTCTCGTTGATTGATTCGTTACTCATGTTTTCTTCTCTTCTCGTTTTCCCTTGGCCCAATCTTCCAACGCGGCGCGCCGTTCAGCGAACGCGGTCAGCCGTTGGGCCACCAGCGCATTGATGCTCCCTTCCGGGTAAGCGCCATCTTCCTGCTGTTCGCCGGCGGGGAGGCCGGTGAGCAGTTCAATCCCCTCTTCAACTGTTGTGATCGGGTAGATCCTGAAGTTGCCGGCCGCGGCCGCATCGACGATATCCTGGCGCAACATCAGATGTTTGACATTGGCCACCGGAATTAGGACGCCCTGTTCACCAGTCAACCCGCGCTTGCGGCAGAGATCAAAAAAGCCTTCGATCTTCTCGTTGACGCCGCCAATCGCCTGCACCTGGCCATGTTGATTGACCGAACCGGTAACCGCCAGTGACTGTTTGATCGGGACTTGCGCAATCGCCGAAAGCAGCGCGTAGAACTCGGTTGAGGAGGCACTGTCGCCATCCACCCCACCATAGGATTGTTCAAAGACGATACTCGCCGAAAGCGAAAGCGGGCGATCCACCGCGTAACGGCTGCGCAACAAACTGGCCAAGATCAGTACGCCTTTGGAGTGGCTCGGTCCGCTCATCTCCACTTCGCGCTCAATATTGACGACATCACCACTGCCCATGTGTACGTTGGCCGTAATCCTTGACACTTGACCATAGGCATAGTTGCCCATCTGCACAACAGAGAGGCCATTAATCTGGCCGATTTGTTCACCGGCAGTGTCAATCAGAATCGTCTCGCGCAACACCTCTTCTTGCATCCGCTCCCGAATCCGATCGGTACGGTGGATTTGGGCGTCGATCGCCTGTTGGACATGGTCGGCACGAATGAGCGTCGCAGCCCCTTGGGCAGCCCAATAGTCGGCCTCTTCCATCAGATCCGTAATCGCCTGGACGCGGGTGCTCAGCCGTTCGGTATCGCTGACCATACGCGAGCTCTGTTCGATGATGCGGGCGACGGCGCTGCTGTCAAACGGATGGAGATCTTCGCGTTGGGCAACGGTGGCAATCATCTCGGCGTAGCGCGCTTCGGTGCTGTCGTTACGCACCAATTCATCGTCAAAGTCGGCGGCCACTTTGAAGAGTTCATTAAAGTCGGGGTCATGCTGTGCGAGCAGATAGTAGAGACGGCGGTCACCGACGAGAACAATCTTAATATTGAGGGGGATTGGCTCCGGCTCCAGCGAGATGGTGGTGGTCAGGCTCATCATCTGGCTTGGCGATTCGATGCGGATCTCTTTGAATTGCAACGCCCGTTTGAGGCCGTCCCAGGCGTAGGGATTGGCAAGGATTTTGTCGGCATCGATCATCACATAGCCCCCATTGGCACGGTGCAGCGCGCCCGGCTTGATCAGCGTGAAATCGGTAATGAGGGCCCCCATCGTTGCCATCTGCTCGACGCGACCGACCAGATTGAGATAGGTAGGGTTGCTCTCGTAGATGACCGGCGCGCCCGTCTGATCGCTGGCATCGACAAGCAGGTTGACATTGTAGCGGCGCAGCACGGGGGAACCGGTGGCACCATTGGGCAGCGAGGGTGGTGGCGCACCTTCTGGGGTTTCACCGGCTTTGGCTTTGGCATTGAGAAAGTCGGCGAGATTCTCGCGCACATCTTTCTGGACAGCCTGTAAAAATTCAAGCACTTCCGGCAGATCGCTATACTTTTGCTGGAGATCATCCATCAACTCGTTAAGGACAAAACCGGAGATCTCTTGATTGAGTTCGCGCAGCCGTTCGCGAATATCGCGTTCCAACTTGGGCATCTGGTAGAGCACCTTTTGCAACTGCTCTTGCAACACCTCGACTTCGGCGGTCAGGCGATCCTGTTCCTCCTGCGGCAATTCGCTAAACTTTTCCGGCTCCAGCACATTGCCATCCTTAAAGGGCGCAAAGACCAGACCGCCTGGTGTGCGCAACAGCGTCAATCCACGCTCGCGCGCCTGATCTTGGAGCGTTTTGAGCCGCTCCTGCTGCTGTTCCTGGAGCTCCATCTCCAACGCCTGCCGCCGCGTCTGGTACTCTTCGCTTTCAAAGGCCGAGGAGAGCGCGGTGTGTAACTCTTCAACGAGCCGCTCACTGTCGTTGCGCAGCTCTTTGCCGCGACCGGCGGGCAGGCACAACGCAATTGGACGATACGGTTGGCTGAAATTGTTGACATAGCACCAATCAGCGGGGGGCGGCTCTTGGGCCGCTTTCTCTTCGACATAGCGCTGTACCAGGGCATGCTTACCCATGCCAGAGGGACCGAGGGCAAAGATATTGTAGCCTTGGCGGCTCATGCCAATGCCAAAGTGGATGGCATCGATGGCTCGCTCCTGGCCAATAAAGTCGTGGTGTTCGCTTACTTCTTCTGTTGTGGCAAAGCCTAACGTTGCGGGATCACAGCGATGATAGAGCGACTGGGGATCCAGCGGTGGCACGGGTGACATGGCTCAGTCCTTCCTGATGCGTAACTATATAGGCCCCTCTCCCTGCTCACAGGAAGGGCCGGGGTGAGGTGAATCGTTATAGAATTTCAATGATTTCAGCCTTTACTCTACTGCTGCTCCCCTTACTGTACTGCTGATTTATAGCGCTGTCTAGTTGCCTAATTTCCATTGGCAAACCATGTCTCTTCTAAAGCAGTCAATGTGCCTGCATTGCGCAAGGTGGTGAGCCGCGCTTCGACCGCGGTTTGCAGATCATGCGCCGCAATGGGCATGGCGATCACATAGGGATTGCTCTCTAGCACCGGGCCGACTGTCACGACTTGCGCCCCTTGGACTTGGGCGATGCGTAAGGTGACGTGGTCAATCAGTAGCGCATCGACCGCGCCATCGACAAGAGCCGCTACGGTTGCGGCGGGGGTATCAAAGGGCGTGAGTTGGATCGTCGGATCATCGCGTTGCAGCCGCCGACCGACCATATCCCCCATGCTCCCCCATTCGACGGCCACCTGTCGCCCAGCCAGATCAGCAACCTCTGCAATCGTTGCATCCGGTCGAGTGGCGAGGACAATCCCGGCGTCAAAGTAGGGGGTGGAATAGGCAAGATTGCGCGTCAGCCGCTCGTCATAGGGCAGGGCGCTGATCACGCTGTCGACACGGCCGGCCTGCACCGCATCGCCCAGGCTGTCGAAGCCAATCGTGACAATTTCGACCCGCAAGCCCCACGTCGCTGCCATGCGCTCGGCTAATTCCACATCGTAGCCGACTGGTTTGCCCGCCTCATCGAGCCATTCAAAGGGGGGGAAGCTTGGATCCATGCCGACACGCCAAACGCCGTTGCTCTGCATCGTCTGCCAGGTGCTGTCGCGGCGCAGGAGGCGGATGACACTTTGCGGGGTGAAGAGTAGAAGAAGCAGGCTGGCGAGCAGCAACAGCAGGACAATGATGTACCAGCGTTTTACGTATGGTAGTAAAGACTTTACTCTTGACATCCCATGTAAACGCTTTTCACTCGTGCGCATAACGTTGTACTTCCAGATAGATCGGTTTGGGTTCAAAATCACCGCTGACAAAGGTGTAATAATCTTGGTAGCTTTTGGCATCCCACGGATAGCGAAAAGCCCAGAAGCAGACGGCGTCGAGCCAAGGCCACTGCTCTTGGGCAAGTTGATAGGCGCGAATCGTATACTCGATGCGTTGGCCGGGGCGTACGGCGCGCGTCCAGCGTGGGTGATCGTTCCAGCCTCCCTCGGTGATCATCGTATGTTTGGCACCGTCACCGTTGTCGATCATCAGCTGGTGGAGCAATTCGGCGCGGCGAAAGTTGACGACATCAGGTGCGGGCGGCTCATCTGGCTCGGAGTACCAACCGTAGGCGTGGATCGCCAAGATATCAAAGTACGCCGCCGCGCCGCCGTCGTACATGGCTTGTAGATAGGCAAGATCATTCATGCCGTCGGGGCTGCCGGGTGGGGCAAGGGTGGGGGCGAGCGCACCGGCGAGCACCTGGACATCGGGATTGGCGGCTTTGATCGCTGGGTAGACGGCGCGCAACAGGGCGACATACTTTTGCGGATCGACCGGCTGGTAGCCCCACTCCAAGCTTAGATTGGGCTCATTCCAGATGATTACATAGCGCACTTTGCCAGCATAGCGCCGGACAAATTCGGCGGCAAAGTTGGCAAAGGCAGGGAATTGCGCTTCATCGAGATAGAGCGGTGTCGTCTCTTTGGGCCGCGCCCATTCTGGCACAAAGCCGAGACGCGCGATGACGGTCAGCCCTTGGGTGGTGGCGTGATTGATCACCAGATCGTGGTGGCTCCAATCATAGTGGCCAGGCCTTGGTTCGGCGTAGGCCCAGGGGAAATATTCGACGATCCATGGCGCGCCCATCTCGCGTACCATCTCCAGTGAACGCTTGATCTTCCACGGCTCGACTTCGTCGGTGAGGCGGGTGTGAACGCCGATTTTGGGGTTATTCGTAGTGACGTGCTGTTGGGGGCCGAGCGGAACATTGACGATGTAGTAGGTGTAGAGCCGTTGTCCGATCCAAAGGAGCGCAATCAACAGCGCGACGATTGCGCCGCTGTTACGTAGTGTAGAGCGATGGCGCTGAGACCAAGTACCAAGTTGGTGTCGCCACTGTGCTAGCCGTTCGTTCATACGAATAGTATAGCACACTCTACTGTTCAATGGGCCATCTGTTGTTGGCGTTTCTTTTTTCAATGGTTATAATAATGAACACTATGCTTAATACAATGCGTTATCGATGGAGTACCCTTACTCGGAATCAACAGATCGTCATCGGCGTCGTTGGCGTTCTTTTATTAATTGGGCTCTTTACGAGCGGTCGGTTTACACCGGCGCGCTTGCTGGGGGTGGCCGCAATTATTTTTATTGCCTTTCCGGTGCACGAATTTGCGCACGCGGCAATGGCAGTCTATTTGGGGGATAACACACCTAAATGGCAAGGGCGCTACACGTTGAACCCAATGGCACACATTGACGTTGTGGGGGCGATTTTGGTGCTCCTGACAAACTTTGGCTGGGCCAAGCCGGTGCAATGGAATCCAAGCAACACCCGCACTGACACACGCACGGCAACGATCTTGGTTGCGGCCGCCGGCCCGGTGAGCAATCTATTAATGGCGTTGGTGGCAATGGTGGTGGTGCGATTTTTGCCCTATGGCTTTGTTTACAGCTTTCTCAACACCTTTATCTTTATCAATGTGGCGCTCTTTGTCTTTAATCTAATTCCGATTCCGCCACTCGACGGTTCGCACATTCTCTTTGCCGTCACCAATGTCAGCTTTCAGGTGCGCAACGTGTTGATGCAATATGGTTCGCTCTTTTTGTTGGCGATCATCTTCTTTGGTGGGTCGATTCTTGGGTTACTGATCCAGGGTGTAATTACAGTGCTGTCGCTGCCCATTTGGGCGCTGAGCGCGCTTGTGGGGTTGCTCTTTTAACCCGTTATGGTGCGCTCCTTTTATGGGTGTGCCTAGCTTGTTAGTGCACTATCTTTATTGGTGTACTACGCTTGCTGGTGCACGATGTTTATTTACAGTTACCTTGCAAAGTGCCAAGGCATGTTGACCTCGTACGTTTTTGATGATATTGTTTGAGAATCGAAGCTTGAATCCCGATCAAGCGCTCGATTCTCAAACAGATGGCATTCTTATCCACGCCGTTGTGGTGTAGCACCGTTTAGAATCTTCCCAAAAATTCTTGGCTCATATGGGGCTCCGGGTGAAATTGCAAAAATTCTTAGCGAGAAACGCACCCAATTCACCTCTCCACCCATAGGAACAAAATTCTTTATCGCGGCTGGTTCATAACCAGATTTTTGGGTAGGTTCTTACGCCAACGTTCGCTGTGGTGGAATTATCCCCTAATTCCCAATCGCACTAGTCCATGATGGCGTAAATAACCAAATAGCTCAACCCCGCCCTAACCCTTCCCGATCTCAGGGAGGGAACTGTGGTCTTATTTTCGCCAGGATTTACTGGCGTGTTAGCACCATCGTTCATCGCTTCTCACATTACTTCTCATAGATAAACTATTTAAAGCTCATACATTGCAGTCAGTTGTATACACGAGTGCCAATGTATGAGTTTAAAAGATTTTCTCTATCAGTTTCCCTTTTGATTCGTTCTTATCACCTTTCTCAAAATTTATACTCTTCACGAAGTATCCTTCCAAAAATTTCTATTCCCCTAGCTATAACCAACTTTGGGGAAGATTCTAAGCCTTCATCACAGCCACTTTGGTATGAAGATTGTGTAGTTACCAGTCTGTTGGCAAATCTGTGGAGACCAGGCATGAAACAGAATTATGTGTCGTTGCTGCGCCTGTACCTGTTCAGTATCTTATCGGTTGCTGGTTTGTCCTTTTGGTTTCTGATCGGTTTTCCGTTTGAAAATCACAACGAATCTTTTGCGTGGGTTGTGCAGCTCCAAGATCGCTCTTTTGTGGATCTCTTAACAAAGCCGATTTGGCCGGTGGCCAGTTTTCGTCCGCTTGGAACGATGACGGCTTGGCTTGGATATCATTGGACACACGCATCAATTTACCCACAGCAACTATTTAATTATTTTGTTGCGATTGGGGCGTGGCTGCTTTTATTTAGCGCGACGAAGGCAAAAAAGTTATTTGGGTTTGTTGCGCTGGCTGTCGGCGGCGCATTCTTCAGTGGCTATCTCTATCTTTTTCATCTACACGGCGTATTTTATAGCCCATTGCTGCTGTGGGTCGCGTTTCTATTGACGCAGATCGACGAAAGCCATCCAAAGGAGCGCACCTGGCTTTCCGGCCTTTTTCTCCTAGCGGTGCTCAGCTCTTTGTATCATCCCTTTGCACTGTTAGTTTTTGCCGCTTTTGTGGTTGGTCACTTTCTGACTATTTGGCCCAAAGCATCCGTACAACAATGCTTCCTCGATCTTTTGTATATCCTTGCCTCTATTCTGCTGATCAAACTATTGGTACCGGCCCAAGAGAATCTGATTCTCAGCCTCTACACGCTACGCTACAATTTACAAGGGCTTATTACATCTTATGCCTTGGTAGAAGTAAACGTAGCCCTCTCTGCTGTCGCCTACGGTTTGTGTCTGCTCACACTCTTTACGATTCCCTCATTGACGTTGAAGTGGCGTCTTTGGTTTAATGGGATCGTTACGCTGTTGGCGTTTCTCTTTTGGATGCTCCAATTGCCGCTCTTGTTGCTTTGGCTGACCATCGTACTTTTGAAAGTTTTGTTACGAAGGGAATGGTATTTCGTTTGTCTCTTGTTATGTACAGCATTGCTGCCGGCCATCACCGCCACGGGTTCGCCGACCTACACTGTTTTTGCACTGATGGTCGCTACCTTTAGTACGGTTAAAGATTGTGTCGTCTTTGAAGAAGAGGAGCGTATAAGCAACGCACTCGCGATTGCGGCCCTTGTCACCGTGCTACTCCTTGTTGTGCTTGTCAGCCGTGGACAACGGGTTCCTGTGGTCAGTCGGTTGGTTACGCCATTGCTCTCTGAAAAAGAGAAAACTTACCAGATCAAAGAACTTCTGGATTGGCTAGCCCAATCAGATGAAAAGATAAGTAAGGTCACCCTCTGTCAAAATGGTGGTAGCCCCACAGCCTCTCCCAATGCAGCAGATAGAAGATATCGTCCCCCCACTTCACAGGAATATTTAGATCTCTATATCGACTCTATCAACAGGGCGCATATTGGTCAACAAGAGGAGGATGCGGCGGTCTTCGCTCTTTGCTTTGGGGGAGAACACATTGCCAATGCGCAACTGCTTTATACCGTGGCAGGCAAAGAGAGTGGGGAAGCTTCTATTCTGAAATTTTCACCATACCCATTCAGGCATCCCTTCCAACTTTCTCCGCTCGCGGGGGAGTTGGGAGGGATAAATAGCTGCATTTCGCCTTAAATAAAAGTTAGGAAACGATTGAGAAACTGATCCACAAAAATAGATAAAGCCCACAAAAGGTTTATGTTTGGTTAGCAAGGATATTTTGCTCTATGCAAAGCAAGCAATAAATTCATTGGGAAGCATATGTTTGTTGTAAGGGTTAGTCCCAAAAATATGTAAGCAGAATGTAATTACCCACTTGAAAATTTTCTGTATAATAGAGTTTGGCTAAGTCAAAAGTCGTAGAAACGAATTCATGTCCCATACTGGGTTGTACTTTTCATGAATATATTAGCACTCTATCCAGGGTTGAATCTCAATATCAACGAATTTGCCTATGTGATGCAACATTTGGCTGATTCAGGCCATCGCGTGACGGTCATTACGGCGCAACAAAACCCAATGAAGGGGATTCAAGCTTCTCCGCCATATGAAGCATCAGGCCAGCTACAGATCTATCGACCCTACCAAACATACAATCAGATGGTCTATTTTCCCCGTCTACGCCAACAGCAAGTCCAGGCAATTGCTGCAACCGCGGCACCCGATCTGATCTTCTGCTCGCAAGAATACAATATGCTCTTGGCCAAAATGATCCAACGCACGGTGCCGGTTCCCCTGGTGTTGGCTGTTGAATTTGCCGGGCGCTTGGCCGATGGAAAAATTCCAGGCCGGATACGAACCAAGCTGATGTGGTTGGTGGGTGTTCCCACCTATGGCCGCTATTATTGGCGTTGGCTTGGTCGGGCATCGAAGGCGGTGATCACTTTTGATCCAACCGACTTCCCGCGCCTCAGCGAATTGTCCCACAATGGACCGCCCGTACACTACGTCCCTTGGTGTAACCCACAAGCCAACGATATCCCCAAGCCGGCAGAGCGCAAAAATCGCGTGGTCTACATTGGTAGCTTTAGTCGCTACAAGAACACGGAGGCTTTGGGGTGGGCAATTCCGCAAATCTTAGAGCAGACCCCCACCGAAAGCGCCTTACTCATTGGGCCAGGTGAGACCAAAGTGGTCGAGACCTTGCAGGGAAAATATGGTGCGCGCATTGACTATCTACCTGGCTGTTCACGACCAGAAGCGTTGGCCCATGTTGCCTCTTCATTCTTTGCCTTTACACCGATGAAGGTAGGGTTTGGTGGGTTTATTGGGGATGCTTGGCGCATGGGGACACCGGTCGTAACCGTACCAGGGAATATCGGGCTAAACCACAACCAAGATGCGTTAATTCCTGCGGCGGAAGATCAACTTGCAGCAACAGTGAATCGACTCTTTGAAGAGCCAACTCTGTACCAGAGACTCCAAGCTGGTGGCGCGCTACAGGCAGAACAAAGCAGTGTACCCAGTGTAGCAGCGCAGATCTTTGCCGTGTTCTCGCAAGTTTGTCAACAGTAAAATTCCTATATTTCTCGATTTGCATACGCCTCGCACACAAGTAACGGTTGGCCTTCACACTCAGCTCTCTACCAAGTTATCAAAACGTTTGACAAGCTGTACCTACGGAGAAACAAATTATGACACTCGTAGTGCAACAAGCGACTCGACCTCCAGCTCACTCCGATGTAAGACGCGGTGAAGGCTGGGAATTTAGCTGTAGGGTCTGTGATGGGGAGACCTTCTGTGTGGTTGATCTAGGGAATCATCCTTTTGCCAATGCATTGTTAGAGCAACCTGCTGAGGGGGTGAAGCGCTATCCATTGGCATTGCATGTGTGCCACAATTGCGCAACCGCACAATTGAGTTATTGTGCCGATGATCGTGAATTATACTCGAATTATCTGTATATCACGCCGGCGAGCGCCATGCTGACTGCACATTATGCCGCCATTGTTGACTTTTTGATCCATCATGGCTACATGAACAGTGAGACGACGCTCACCGAAATTGGCAGTAACATTGGGCGCTTCCTGGAATTTGTGCGTCCACAAGTCAAGTCGATTCTGGGGATCGATCCGGCGGCCAATGTGGCCAAAATGGCCAATGCGGCAGGGATTCGCACTGTTGCTGATTTTTTTAATTTGGCGACTGCACAACGCATTCGGCAACAGGAGGGAGCGATGGATATCATTGTCGCCCGTCACTGTTTTGCCCACAACGAAAAGCCCTGGCTCATGTTAGAGGGTGTCGTTGAGTTGCTTGCACCCACGGGCACCTTGGTGATTGAGAATGCTTATTTCCTCGATACGATCCTTCATGGCGAATTTGATCAGATCTATCACGAGCATATGTATTATCATTCACTGCGGAGCATTTCGACGATTGTCGCGCGCTATGGTCTCAAATTGGTTGATCTCTACCACAGCGATATCCATGGCGGCACCATGACCTATGTGATTAAATTCGCCGATGCGCCCGATCCGATTTCGTCGCGGGTCTATTCCTATCTGGCGCTGGAAAAAGAGATGCATCAGCCGGCCTATTATCAGAATTTCACGCTGCAACTGGAAAAGAATCGCGAGGAATTGCAAGCATTGGTACACGATCTATTGCAAGCAGGGAAAACCATCCATGCCTACGGTGCATCGGCAAAATCGACAGTCCTGCTAAATTATTATAGTATCACCGCAGAGATGATCCCCTATGTCGTTGATTCTACGACTACCAAGCATGGCAAATTTATTCCGGGAGCCAACATCGAGGTGATCAGCGAAGAAGTGGCTGCCACCATTGCACCGGATTATTACTTACTAACGGTATGGAATTACAAAGATGAGATTGTGCGTAAAATTCGCCAAGGCGGCAATGATCGATCCCAATTTATCTTGCCTCACCCTGAAGTCAGAATCATCACCCATCTATGAAACGCGTAAATCATCGGTTTTTATACGTTGAACAGATGAGCTAGAATCATGTAGACAGTTTGAGGGAGGAATGGATGGACCACAGCGGTAAGACGCGCATCGGCATCATCGGCTCCGGCTATATTGCCCGTGGCCTGGTGATGTTTTTGGCAAAGCAGCATGATCTAACCGTCTCTAAAATCTTGACGAGGCGCGACCCGGCAACCTGTGTAGAATTCCCAGCACAAGCGTTGTTGACGACTTCCACCCATGAGGTGATTGATCAGAGTGATCTGATCATCGAATGTAGTGGCGATGTACTGCATGGGACAGCGATCTTGGCCCAAGTGATGGCGGCGGGGTTGCCGGTTGTTACCATGAATACCGAACTACAGGCGACAACCGGTTCCTATTTTGTGGACAAGGGCTTTATCACCGAGGCCGAAGGGGATCAGCCCGGCTGTCTAGCGGCGTTGCATGAGGAAGCCGTTGCAATGGGCTTTCAACCTTTGGTCTATGGCAACATCAAAGGCTTTCTCAACAATAATCCCGACGTAGACGAAATGCGCTTTTGGTCCAAAAAGCAGGGGATCAGTTTGAGTCAAGTGACAGCCGCCACCGACGGCACCAAAGTACAATTTGAGCAAGCGTTTGTTGCCAATGGGCTCGGTGCTGATATTGTGAAGACGGGGTTGTCCTATGTCCAAGAGGAGAGCCTGACCGAGAGTGCCAATGCACTCGCCACCATTGCCAGCCAACTGGGTACGCCCATCAGTGATTGTCTCTTATCACCGCAGCCACCGGCCACCAAATTGCCATCGGGAATTTTTGTGACGGCGACGCATGATGCCTGTCAGCAGGATTTTTTGCACTATTATAAGCTGGGTGGCGGCCCGTACTATACCCTGCTGCGGCCATTTTATTTACCGCATCTGGAGATCGTTAAAACAGTCCGTCGTGTCATCGGCGGTGGTGGCGCGCTATTGACCAATAGCGCTGCACCACGGATTGGCGTCGCTGCCGTGGCAAAACGGCCGTTGCAGGCGGGGGAAACGATCGAACGCGGCATCGGCAGCTTTGCAATGCGCGGCATTGCGCTGCGCGTTGCGGACTATCCCAATCATCTACCGATTGGCTTGGTCCAGGATGCGAGAATGCGGCACGCGGTTGAGGCTGAACAGATCTTAACCTTTGATGATGTTGAACTACCGGATAGCTTTGCGCTTCAGGCATGGCGCACCATTGCGGAACGTCCCCCCCTACAAACAAAATCACTGTAGTTATACTGAGCAGCACATAATATCATTTTGTACACGAGTAAAAATGATACTTTATGGCGCTGCTCAGTATACTTAGCAGCCAACATT
This sequence comes from Caldilineaceae bacterium, assembly GCA_034432375.1. Classification (GTDB taxonomy): domain Bacteria; phylum Chloroflexota; class Anaerolineae; order Caldilineales; family Caldilineaceae; genus JAHBVH01. Next base: position 36,718 of record DAOUCA010000149.1, on the reverse strand, counting down.
GGGGAATTCATGCTTTTCATTGTAAAACGCATCGCTCGCTTAATTCGCAATCATCCCCTTGGTAAATATCTACTCTATGTCTGGCGTATGCTTACAGCAAAGCGTCATATACGATTAATGTACATGGCCGATTGTGTAAATACAACGTTTGAGGAGTACATCACAGTCGGCCGTGAAACCGTTTTACTCGATTGCCATGTCGGGCGTTACACCTACTTTGGTCCGCGCTGCCGTTTCAACTACACGGAGATCGGTCGTTTTTGTTCGGTTGCTGCCGATGTCAAATGTGGCCTTGGCCAACACCCAATCAGCGCGGTCTCAACCCATCCACTCTTCTATAAAGCATCAATCCGCCCAGCCATCATTACGCTAGCGGAACGGGACACACACCAGGAGTTTGCGCCGATCACCATTGGTCATGATGTTTGGATTGGCGAAAGTGTGCTCATTTGTGACGGCGTTGCAATAGGCAATGGTGCGATCCTGGCCGCTGGTTCTGTCGTCACCAAGGATGTTGAGCCATATGCGATTGTGGGCGGCGTGCCGGCCACAATAATCCGTAAACGCTTTACCGATGAGCAGATTGCCTTCCTTGAACATTTGCAATGGTGGAACAAAGATCTGCAATGGCTGAAAGAGCATGTGCACCTTTGGCCCCATATTGAAAAGTTAATCGCAGCGTTGACATAATTCAATTGTTTGTTATACTCCGCTCTGCATCCAAGGCGAATTTACATCCTGCCATAAGCCTCCTCATTTGGCCACGCCGTAAGAAACGTCGCTCCACATTTTGATTTCTGGCTACCGCAAGAACTCAGGTTTTCAGGAATCGTGCTCAATCAAATGAATTGTAATCAAGCTACAAGTTTTTATGGTAGAAATCTACTACTTTTGTAGTAGGTTCGTTTTAGTTTCTGATTTCACATGATAAAAAACAAAACAAATGGTGGTGGTAGAAGCGTGGGGTTGCGCCCCAAACCCCCTTTCCTTGTTTTGCCCAGCAGGAATATGTTGCTGCTCTTGGCCGCCGTTGCACTGAACTCCAGTCCCAGTATCACCGTCTTACAGGTACAAATCAACTAATTTACAGCGTAACAGCGCAACAATTGTAAGTAAATTACAAGCTTCTTATTGAGACAATTTATCAAAAATATGTTATTATTATAGTAGGCTGATAAATTGTTTATTGATAATTTTATAAGTAGGGCTTAGGCCGGGTAAGATCAACAATCGCTATTTTTGTAAAATATTAAGATTACGAGTATAGTACATTTGTCGCAATTCAGTTTACTAAATCTTAAACAAGCTTTCTTCAAACCACCGTTTTCTTTCACCGTTAACACTTATACTCAACCCAAAATCGATCGTTCCCCCACCGATGGGAAGGTGGAAGTAGCTAATTCCCAGTAATTCATAGAGGACTTACGCAGATCTTGGCTTCGATACGCAGAAAAACATGCTACTCAGCCAGCATTCTGCGTAAGTCCTATGATAATTCGTTTTGCACAGTGCTCATCTCCCAGAAATGTGCTCGTTACTGCCACCTTCGCGACTACTCACATTTATTTTGATGAGCCTTATCAGCTTGAACCGTTATTTCAACTGTAAGGAGCACATCATGAATGGTTTTCATAAGCCAATTTTGGCAATCTTTCTTCTTTTATCACTCGTGTGGCCACTCTTCCGGCCCACTTATCAAGGCATGGCACAAAGCGCCATTCCATTACCCACCTGGCAACATCTCTCCACTACGCTCAATGATCTGGATCTACCTGGCCCTAGTACCGAGCAAACAGCAACGCTGATCCTGGATGTCGACCGCGACCAACGCAACGACTTTGTGATTGCCAGTCGCAATGAACCGGGGCCTTCCCTCGTTTGGTATAAACAAAATATCAGCGGCTGGACCAGATATGTGATTGATAATACAGTGCTGCCGATTGAGGCAGGGGGTGCCTATCATGATATTGATGGTGATGGCGATTTAGATATTGTCATGGGTGCGGACTACCGCGGTAACCAAGTTTGGTGGTGGGAAAACCCTTACCCAACCTATACACCGAATGTCAATTGGACGCGGCGCTTGATCAAAAATAGTGGTGCACCCAAGCATCACGATCAGATGTTTGCCGATGTTGACAATGATCACGTTGACGAATTGGTCTTCTGGAATCAATTTGGCACAGCGTTAATGGTAGCCGAAATTCCTCAAAATCCTCGCACAACCGAACCGTGGCCACAGACGGCGATTTACCAGTGGGCCGGTGGCCTTGAACATGAAGGCTTAAGCCAAGGCGATATTGATGGCGACGGCACGGTCGATATTGTAGGGGGTGGCCGGTGGTTCAAACGTAACCCCAATGGCACCTATACTGCCCATATTATTGATGATAACAAACGCTACTCGCGCTCGGCCACTGGACAATTAAAACTGGGGGGGCCACCAGAAGTTGTCTTCGTCTGTGGCGACTGCGTTGGGCCCATGGATTGGTATGAGCTTGTCAACGGCACTTGGGTCGCCCATCGCTTATTGGATGTAGATGTTGACCACGGCCACAGCCTGGACATTGCCGATGTCAACGGTGATGGGTTTTTAGATATTTTTAACGCTGAAATGCGTTTAGACAGTGGGAACCCCGATGCGGCCAATCGTGTTTTATATGGGGACGGGGCTGGCAATTTTATCACCACGATTGTCTCCAATGGGATTGGCAATCATGAATCGAAGCTCGGCGATCTAGATAATGATGGGGATCTGGATATTTTAGATAAGCCCTTCAACTGGAGCACGCCACGGTTGGATCTGTGGCTCAACGAAAGCAACCAAGAGTGCTCACCCTCGCTCAACAGTTGGCAACGGCAGCTCATTGATGATGCCCGACCCTGGGGCGCGCTCTTTGTTACCGCAGCCGATATGGACGGCGATCTCGATCCAGATATCATTACCGGTGGCTGGTGGTATCAAAATCCGGGCAGCAACGGTGCGGCTTGGGCGCGACACACAATTGGGAACCCTCTGAACAATATGGCGATCGTCTATGATTTTGATGGCGACGGCGATATGGATGTGATTGGAACTGCCGGCAAAGGAGGAGAGTCCAATAGCACCTTTGTCTGGGCACAGAACGATGGGGCGGGCAATTTCACGATCTTTAACAATATCGCTGCCACCGGGGGTAATTTCTTGCAAGGGGCTGCCATTGCTAATTTCCAACCATCAAAGGCGCTACAGATCGCCTTCTCTTGGCACGATGAGAGCGTCGGTGTGAAAATGCTAACCGTTCCCGCTGATCTCACCCACCAAACCTGGCAGTGGCGACAGATCAGCACGGTTTCCCAGGGAGAAGCGTTGACCAGCCGTGATCTGGATCGGGACAATAAGCTCGATCTCTTGCTTGGTACACAGTGGCTGCGCAACGAAAGCGCCGGCAACAACGAAGCCTGGACACCCTATACGATTAACAGTGACTTTTTTGTTGATCGCAATGGGGTAGCTGATATCAACAAGGACAATCGGCTAGATGCCATCGTTGGCTTCGAGGCGGTCAGCAGCCCGGGGAAATTGGCCTGGTATGAGCAGCCGGTGAATGCCAAAGGGGTTTGGACCGAACATCTGATTGGGATGCCCATCGGCCCAATGAGTTTGGATGTACAAGACATTGATAAAGATGGCGATTGGGATGTCATTGTGGGCGAGCATAATCTGGCAAACCCTGAGAATGCAGCACTTTGGGTCTACGAGAATATCGATGGGCTGGGTGTCAATTGGCAGGCGCACCTTGTCTATCGGGGGGATGAGCACCACGATGGTGCACAAACGGTAGATATTGATGGTGATGGGGATCTCGACATTATTTCGATTGGCTGGAGCCACAACCGCGTTGCCCTCTATCAAAATATGCGGGTGGATTGTCCACCTGAGACAACGCCAACTGCAACTGCAACCCCGATGGTGACATTGACCAAAACACCGCTTACGACACCAACAGGAACAGAGACACCGACGCCAACAGGGACACCAGCACTAACAGAGACACCGACAGCGTCAAGTACAACGACTGCCACTGAGACACCGACAGGAACGCTAACGCTGACCCCTTCATTGACAGCTACCATTACGACCACAGCGACCACAACCGCGTCTACAACACCAACTGTGACACCAACGCCGACAGCGACAACGATTGTGGGTGGATCTGATGGGAATCAACTCTTCTTTTTACCGTTGGTTGTAAACTAATGTTTTGTCAGTTAAATGTTGGTAGGTAATGTGTCACCCTTGCGCAGGCAGGAACCCGGCGATGTGGACCCCTGCCTACGCAGGGGTGACAACCTAACATAACTTAGTTGACTAATCATTTAAAAGTCATACATAACAAGGGTACTTTTACACGAGGGAAACTGTATGGCTTTTAAGGATTTTATCTATTAGTTGACAAAACACTAGCGGAAAGTAGATTGGCTCAACTGAAATTCAGGCAGTACAGATCGATCCGAGCGCCGAGAGATAGCCTATTTTGCTATCTCTCGGCGCTCTCTTTTAAGCCATTCCAGAAAATAATGCTCGTGAAACGAACGTTGCGCCATCCACGAAGCAACACGATTTCTCCTCTATTTCCATTGTGCTACCCCTCTATTGGCTTCCAGAACGTTTATCTACACAATTTGTCAGAATGTTGTAAGCCAAAAGTACTAGAAAAGCCGTATCCACTCCCTTATAATCTATACACCGCAACGTCTTGTGCCCAATTATTCAAAATTAGCGGCAGATCTCTGATCAGCCGTGCCTGATTGCGGTTTATTGACGATTTGAGCTAGACAGCACCTCACCTGTATCGAATGGTAGCAAATGGAAAAACTCATGCAAAAACGCAAAATATTAAGCTTTATCACCTTTCTAGTTAGTTTATGTGGTCTTTGGCTTACGCAACCTCAGCATCTGTATGCCGGTATCTACAATTCTGATACCGACGTGATTTACAAAGAATACTGGTTGCCTCACAGTCAATTTACGGGCGGCTATGTCGACTACAACAATATCCTCTGCCAAAACACTTCGGGGGGTGGCGATTGGTATTTCGAGCCGTGGCCTTTCCCCTGTATGAAGACGGTTACCCTCAATATTCCTGACAGTCTTACGAAGGCGACCAAGGCGGAAATTTATCTCGACCTGTGGCGGAATCATGATCTAAAGGTAGCCCGCTTTTCCATCAATGGCTCGGACAAGGTCTATACGCCATCAGTCGGCTCTGAGTGGAGCCGGACGCCTTATATTGGCGAAATTCCAGTAGCGGAACTCAAACAAGGAAATAATATCTTCAAATTCTGGGATGCCGGCGGTGGCTATCATATTCATGACATGGCAATCCGCCTCTACTTTGCCGCAGGTGATATTACCGCCCCCGCTGGGGAATTGTTGACTGTTGGTGGCATTGCTGCCGCTAGCGGTGGCGTGTTGGATGTCGACAATGATAAAGTGGTGCTGGTGGCAAAGACCACAACCGCCGCCAAATTCATCGAATTTCATGCCTATTATGAAGGATACGATGAAGATGCCGATGGCATCACGCGCGATTGGCACAACCGCGCCCGCAATAACTGGCAAGTGGGCGGCACACTAGCACAGGCGCTTGGCGGTACGATCGATCACATCGGGACCATCGCCGCACCAACCGCGGGTGAATACTCCTTTACGTGGAATCTACCCCACATCGTCAACCAATCTGGCGTAAAATTCAAGATTCGGATTGTTGATAGCAGTGGCAGCGTGCGGGAGGCAGCCGGTGGTATCTCAGGAAACTTCACCCTCAAGCGCACCAAGCGGATGATCGCCTTCTCCATCCCCAATTACCGCGATGCCGTTTTGCATCACAGCCAAACCAACGTGGCCCAGTACCCGGATGTTATCACCCGCACGGTTGATATTCCGGTTAATATCTCCGGCTATAATACCGGCTATGTTTTGGGCTCCTACTGGCAAAATCCCAAGGTAGCCCTCAATGGAAACCCCGCTTTCTCATCAAGTAATGGTGAAGATATCTGGACACTTTCAGTCCGCGAAAAGCCAATCTCGCAGTTTCGCAACGGGGCCAATAACATTGTGTATAGCTATAATGGCGGCTTTGGCCAATTTGTGGAAAACCCTGGCCCGATGATTGTGCTCAAGCAAACCACATCGACCACCGATAATATTCCACCGACGCTGGCAAACCAGACTCCTGCGCCCAATGCGCCCACGGTGCCGCCAAGTTCACCAATCATCTTTCACATTACCGATGCCGGCCTCGGCGTGGATCGCATGAGCATCAAGCTGCGTGTGAATGGTGCCGTCGTCGCACCGGAGATCAGCGGCTTCTCCAATGATTACCTGGTCTACTATGTTGCGCCCACCGGTCTAGCACCGGAAGCGCCCATCACGGTCGCGGTCGACGCATGTGATCTGGCACTCCAATGTGTAACGAACCAACAATATTCCTTTACCACGACCGGGTTGGATACCGTTGCACCAGTGATTGTCAATCCCACCTGTATTGTTGGCCCGAACCGTGCCACCATCGCCTGGGATACGAATGAGCAGACAACCGGTCTCGTTAAGTATGGCACATCAGCTGCCTATGGCTCTGAAGCAGTTGCCAGTACCTTGGCCTTTAATCACCAGATTCCGCTTACGGGGTTGGATGCCAATAGCATTATCCACTACCAGATCTCGGCTACCGATACCAGTAGTAATACGGCGACAACGGCTGATGCAGTCTGCCCGGCGCTTGAAGTCTCTGCCCTGGTCTCGGATGATTTCAACACCTGTGCCATCGATCCGGCACGTTGGACCTATACCGATCCACAGGCTGGCACTGCTGGGGCAACAACGTTGCAACACATCAACAATACAGTTGTCTTATCTGTGCCAGGCGGTACTGCCCATGATATCTGGACGGGTGGGATTGGTGCCGCACGCTTGATGCAAACGACGACAAACGCCGACTTTTCGATCGATGTAAAATTTGAATCGGCGCTCACGCAGGGCTTTCAGTTGCAGGGTCTCTTGGTGCAACAGGATAACTTAAACTTTATCCGGGTTAACTTCCAGAGCAATGACGATAGCAGCGTCACCTTAGAGGGCTTCTCCTTTGCCAATGGCACTCCCTATGCGGCTGCTCATGCGACGCTTGCCAATGGCAACGGGCCGATGTATCTGCGGTTGAACCGCAACGGTACCCAATGGCAGCTCTTCTATTCAACCAATGGCAGCGATTGGATCTCCGGCGGGACCTTCTTATATGCCCTGAATGTCTCTTCGGTTGGTTTCTTTGCCGGCAATGCTGGCCTCTCTCCGGCGCATACTGCGGTAATCGATTACTTCTTTAACGGTGCTTCACCAATTGTCCCAGAAGATGGCAAGGCACTTACCTTGACCGGGCTCAATGTTTCACCGGCGGGCGCGGGCATTGCCGCCAGCGTGCCTGTGACACCGACGGCTGGTGCTCCGGCAAACTGTGGCAACCCCATTCGCCTGACTGCCACACCAATTCCTGGCTGGTCGTTTGTGCAGTGGGAAAGCACGAAAGGCTCTGTCAGCGGCACCAGCAATCCATTGCAGACGGGCTATACCTTTAACGAGGTGGTAACGGCTAAGTTTGCGCAAGATCAGTACAGCCTAAGCACAGAGACGGTCGGCAATGGCACGATTGACGTGTCACCGCTGCAAGCCACCTATCTCTATAGTGACGTGGTGACGCTGACCGCGACACCGGCCATGGGTTGGAGCTTTGGCGGGTGGAGTGGTGCATCGACAGCCGACACGCTGGCAACCACAGTGACGATTACAGCAGATACAGTAGTCACCGCGACCTTTGTCGCCAACGAATATACGTTAACTGTCAATACAGCCGGCGATGGCAGTGGCACCACCACAGTAACACCGCTACAAGCGACCTATCTCTATAGCGATGTGGTGACCTTGTCGGCAGAAGCGGCACCGGGGTCGACCTTTACCGGCTGGTCGGGCGCAATCGTCAGTGGCCAACCAACGGAAACGGTTACAATTACCGGCGACACCGTTGTGACTGCCACCTTTGCCGAAGAAGCCTATACGCTTGATGTCACCGTCGTGACCAACAATGTGGAGAGCAGCAATACAGAAGCGGGTGGCACCGTCGCCGTTACGCCAGAGAAAGCATTCTATGGTTTCAACGAGCAGGTAGGCTTGGTGGCCACACCAAAACCGGGCTGGATCTTTGCTGGCTGGAGCGGCGCAACGACAGAGAGCGCCACCTCGATTACACTGACGATGACCGAGAACAAGAGCATCACCGCCACCTTTACGCAAGAGCAATATACGCTGACCCGTAACAAAGGTGGTCAGGGATCCGGGTCGATTAAGGTTACGCCAGACCGCGCAAGCTACCTCTTTGGCGAGGTCGTCAGCGTTGAGGCCATTGCCGATACCGGCTCACTCTTTGCCGGCTGGTCCGGTGATCTGGCCGGCACGGTGGCCACCAAGACACTGACGATCACCGATGACAGCACAGTGCTGGCCACCTTTGATCGAGAGGAATATCAGGTGCACGTGACGGTTCTCGGCGGACAAGATGGTGAAGTCGGCGGTACAGTGACGATTTCGCCAGATGGGCCATACTATTTCAATAGTAAAGTCACCTTGACAGCCGTTCCCAATTCCGGTTATGAGTTTGACCACTGGAGTTCAGAACCGGCAGAGGAAGCAAGTAGTGCACAAATCGGTGCAGATACCGATCCGGTCCTTGTGATCACGGTAACTGATGATGTGCTTTACTTCGCCAACTTTACAAAGAGCGCCGTCCCCGTAAATGAGCCAAAGATCTTCATTCCCTTTGTCTCGCGGTAATCAACGACAAAACGCCTATCGCACGGTTGCTTTGAAACCGATAGCTGCTACACGGGAAAACTATCGGTTTCAAACAGCGCCCACTTTAATCGGTCGTGAATCCTATTGAAAAGAAATGCAGGGGGTAGATATCCCCTGCATTTCTTATGGAAGGAGAAGTTTACTTTTCTGTAAATCAACTAACTATTTTATTCGATTCAGGTTTCTATTCACATTTTTTGCCACCCTTACTGCCCAACGAAAGTGAATATACTGTTACAAAGCACAGTACCCATTCATTGCACAGCAGTGTTGGAGGTGGCACTGTTGTACCTATAGAGGATAGTTGCCAATTTATGACGCGCCCGTTATCAACTTTTAACCGTTTACTCACACTTCTGTTTTTTGTCACTTCACTCGCTTTGCCCTTTTCATCGCTCTTTTTCTCAACCACAATCGTATATGCAGCCGGCTCCTGGTGGGATACACAATGGAGTTATCGGTTGCCAATCACCGTCAATGCCAATGGCGTCACTCGCACCAATAAACCGGTAGAGGCGCCGCTTAACTTTACCCAATTGCTTGCCGCAGCCAATGGCAGCGGCACGTTCGACCCCAATTCAGTGCGCGTCCTGGAGGTCGATAGCAATGGCAATCTGCTTGATGCCAATGTGCCCTTTCAATTTGACCGAGCCACCGATTACAACGCAGCAACCAATGCAAATGGGACCCTGGTCTTTATGATGACCGGGACAACCTCGGCTGGCGGTCAACGCTACTATCACCTTTATTTTGACAAGATTGGGAAAGGCTTTACGCTGCCCACCTTTGCCAACCAGGTCAGCGTGACCGACAATGTGATCGACGAAGGGCAGAGTAGCTATCAGATCACAAGCCAAAACGCCACCTATTATTATCAGAAACAGAGCGCGGCCTTTTCCAGTTTAGTGGATCTCGCTGGCAATGATTGGATCAGCTATAACGCCACCAGCGGGGCCGGTGGCAGCTTTCGCGGTATCCCCAACATGGTCTATCCCGAAGGTAAATTCCATCCCGGCAGCAGCGCAGCGACCAGTACACTTTTGGCACAAGGGCCGCTCAAAATCACCATTCACTCGGTGACCAACGACGATAAATGGGAAACTCTTTGGGAAATTTTCCCCACCTATGCCCGCATGACGCTGCTGAAAAAGGATCACAGCTATTGGTTCCTCTATGAAGGTACACCGGGGGGCGCGTTGGATGATACCAACGATATTGTGGTGCGCTCCAATGGCACGGAGACAACTGCGTCTACCACCTGGAATGGCGACCTGACCGGCGCGGAGTGGCTCTATTTTGGCGATAAGGCACTCGGGCGCTCGCTCTTTATGGCCAATCACGCCGATGACAATCTCGTGGACTCATACTTCCCTCTGACGGATGGTAACGGTAAGATGACCGTCTTTGGCTTTGGCCGGCAAAATACCAGTACATTCCTGACGACAACACCTGCCCGTTTTACATTTGGGCTGCTCGATACCACCCAGTTAGCCGGAGCCACCACAGGCATTACTGGTGCCTATGTCGATCTTGCGTTACAGGTCGGTCAACCGGAAACCACTGACCACGCACCGCCGGTGATCTCCAACATCACCTGCATTCCCGGGCCAACCTATGTCACGATTGCTTGGGAGACCGATGAACTCACCACGGGGATTGTGCAGAGTGGGGTCAATACCGCCTATGGCAACACACAGACCGATAGCGTATTCAAACGGATCCATGCGCTCAAACTTTCGGGATTAGATCCCAATGCATCTCTTCACTATCAGATTGCCGCCAACGATTCTAATAGTAATGTGACGACGACCGTAGACAATAGCTGTTCGGCGTTGGGTGGCTCGTCGTTGCAATCCGATGATTTTAACCAATGTACGCTCAACACGGCGCGTTGGACGTATGTTGATCCACAAGGGGGTGCTGGCGCGAGCCTTTTGCAGGCAACGGGGACCGATCTCTCATTGGCTGTCCCTGCCGGCATCAGCCACGATGTCTGGCGCTCGGGTATTTCTGCGCCACGGATCAAACAAGCCGCCAACAACAATGACTTCACGGTTGATGTTAAGTTCAATTCGTCGCTCAGCCAAACCTATCAGTTGCAAGGGCTGTTGATCGAGCAGGATCAAGATGACCTGTTGCGCATCAATGTGCAATTTGATACCGGGCAAATCCATCTGTTGGTGGTGAAATTCATTGCGGGTGAACCCACCTTTGTTGTTGACCGCTTGTTGCCCCAAGGAATCGCGCCCCTCTATCTGCGCGTTGCGCGTGAGGGCATTACCTGGCAGATATCCTATTCTTATGATGGTCTACAGTGGACCACGGACAGCGGCTATCGCTTTGAGCATATTCTCAAGGTGAGTGCGGTCAGCCTCTTTGCCGGCAATGCCGGCGATAATCCGGCACACACCGCCTTGATCGATTACTTCTTTAACACGGCCACGCCAATTTCGCCGGAAGATCCAGTAGGGTTACAGCTTGCCCCGATCGTCATCTCCCCCGTTGGGGCCGGCACGGCAACGAGTCAGCCGGTCAATCCCACCGTGGGCAATCCCAATTGTGGCAGCCCCGTCACCTTGAGCGCAACACCGGCCCCTGGTTGGTCATTTGGCGGCTGGAGCAGCCAAAGCGGTGCCATCAGCGGCCTGAGCAATCCAAAAAGTACAACCTTTGGCAACGGTGAAGTGGTCACCGCCAACTTTACACAAAATCACTATAGCCTCGCCACGCAGCTTGTGGGCAACGGCACAATTACCGAGGATCCAGCCCAAGCCACCTATCTCTATGGTGACCACGTAACGCTCCACGCCACGGCCGATCCGGGTTGGCAGTTTGTTGGCTGGGCGGGCGATCTGGCCGGCAATGCTCTATCGGAGACAATTCAGATTAGCGGTGACAGTGGGATCACGGCGATCTTTAGCCAGATCCCTTATGCCATAGAGCAAACGGTAACCGGTGAAGGGGAGGTGATGGTCGAGCCGCAAAAGAGTGAGTACCATTATGGCGACATGGTCACCGTGACGGCAGTGCCGGTTTCTGGCTGGTATTTTGATGGCTGGCAAGGCGATCTGTCCGGGAATACGCCGACCCAAACCATCCAAGTGACCGGCACGATCCATCTCATTGCTCGCTTTACGCAACATCAGTATGCGATCGTGACTACTGTCTCTGGCCAAGGTCAAATCATTGTAGATCCAGACAAGACGGATTATCTCTACGGCGATGCGGTAACGATAACCGCTGCGCCCAAGATTGGCTGGCAATTTGCCGGCTGGCATGGGGATATCACCGGCACAACTAATTCCGTTACCCTATCAATCTCACAACGATATGCCGTCACCGCGCTCTTTACACCAATTCCCTACACTATCAAAACTCAAGTTACTGGGCACGGCCAGATTCAATTGACGCCAAGCCCGTCGGTCTATCACTATGGGGATGTAGTCACGCTGACAGCCCTCCCGGCACCAGGTTCGCACTTCGAACAGTGGCAAGGGGACGTAAGTGGCAGCGAGAGCAGCAAAACCATTACAATCACGGGATCGGTCAGTGCCACGGCGCTCTTTGCCGACGTTGGCTATGCGCTGATCACCAATACGGTGGGGAGTGGCAACATCCTCATAACACCAACCCAAGATAGCTATTTGTATCATGCGCTTGTCACGCTGCAAGCGGTCGCTGCGCCCGGGTGGAGATTCGACGGTTGGAGCGGTAGCCTCAGTGGCTTGAGCAACCCCAATCCACTGTTGATCGATGAAACGGAGACCGTCACCGCAACCTTCCACCAACTGACCTATACGGTAACCGTCGGACTTGTCGGTGGCCAGGGGGCAAGCCAAGGCGGGCAGGTGAAGATCGAGCCGGAAGGGCCCTATGTCTATGGGCAACAGGTTACGCTGACCGCCATTCCCGATGCGAATTACACCTTCCTCGGCTGGGATATCTTGCCTACCGCAAGTAGTGTAAGGAGCAGGCTACCCGACCGTGTGATCACCATCACAGTTACTGACAACGAGGATTTAATCGCGAATTTTGAAGCGGTTCAACGGATCTATCTACCATTTATCTCGTCTAACCACAGCGCGCCTTAGACCTATTCCCTGGTATATCGAATGCTCAGCCGCAGCTGAGCATTCGATATACCAGGGAATGTTCCGGATTGCAAGTTTTCTGCAAGCAACGATACAACAAATTCTGTTATACTTTGTCAAAAGAATAGGATAATTGGCACAGCGTTTTCTCGTATGAATGTCTCAGGTTATGCATAAAAATTCCCTAACTCAACCCAATCTACTACTTAAATTTGCTGGCCGGCATTGGCTACTTGCGGTAACGCTGGCCTTTGCTTTTTTGCTCATGCTCACCAATCGCACGTCGTGGGCAGCCGCGTTGGGGTCGCCAACGAACCAAACATTACCCACTTTAACGATCCAAAAAGTGGGGAATGGAACGGTTACGACGAACCCACCGACCGGACCGTACCCCGTTGGGCAGACGGTTACCTTGACGGCAACCGCCGATTTTGGCTGGAAATTTGTCAATTGGAGCGGCGATCTCGCCACGGCCAATAATCCAGCCACGCTGGTCATGAACAATGATAAAACTGTCACGGCGACCTTTAATCAGCAAGCCGCCTCAACGGTAACCTCCGACGATTTCAATCAATGTACGCTTAAAGCACCGTGGATCTTTAGCGATCCGGTTGGCGATGCCAAGCTAGTGAATACCGGTGAGCAGGTCGAGTTTCAGATTCCCGCGGGTGTTGGTCATGATATTTGGACCACCGGCAACCGTGCGCCGCGCATTATGCAACCGGCCAACAATGTTGATTTTGAAGTAGAAGTCAAGTTTGACGCGCCCGTTACAGAACGCTTCCAAATGCAAGGGGTTTTGATTGAAGAAAACACACAAAGTTTTCTGCGGATCAATTTCCAATCGGATGGCAGCATCACGCGCCTCGTCGCGTATAGCTTCGCCGCTGGTGCACCAACAGAAGAGACAACCGTAGAGGTTGGCACGGATGCACCCCTCTATCTGCGCGTTCGACGCACCAAAGACCACTGGAAACTATTTTACTCGGCAGATGGGACTACCTGGAATTCATCGGCGGCATTGGAATTTACCCACGCCTTAACGGTGACGAAGGTTGGTGCCTTTGCCGGCAACGCCGGTGCCAATCCAGCCTTTACCGCGGCTATCGATTACTTCTTTAATACGGCGGCCCCCATTGCGCCAGAAGATCCCGTCAAAAATACCGTCCCCGTCACAATCGTGGGCGAAGGCAGTGTTACCAAAAGCTGTGGCAGCCCCTTATCGTTACAGGCAAATCCAGCCCCTGGGTGGAACTTTAGCGGCTGGAGTGGCAGCCTCACTGGCAGCCAAAACCCCGCTTCGTTGACGATTGCCGGTAACCAAGCGGTGACGGCAACGTTTGTCCGCAAACCGCTGAAACTCACCGTCACCACAAGTGGTAGCGGTTCTGTGTTACTCAGTCCCAATCAGATCTATTTCGACAGTGGTGAAGAGGTGATGGTCACCGCGGTCGCCAATTCCGGCTGGGCCTTTGTCAACTGGTCCGGCGACATCAGCGGCACGGATCTCACCCAAAAGGTGGTGATGAATGGCAACAAGGCCATTGTCGCCAATTTCCGCCTTTTGGAAGATAGCAGCGGCATACACTCTGACGACTTTAACGCTTGTGCACTCAACAGCAGTCAATGGAGTTTTGTCGATCCGTTGGGTGATGCCACGCTAACCCTCTCTGGCTCGCAAGCCGAGATCAATGTACCGGAAGGGGTCGATCATGATGTATGGTTGGATGGCAATCGAGCACCCCGCTTGATGCAAGCGACGGCCAATACCGATTTTGAGGTGGAGGCAAAGTTTGAATCGGTGTTGGACGAGCGCTATCAGTTTCAAGGGATTCTGGTCGAAGGCGATGCCAATAACTTCATCCGCTTTGATTTTCAATTCGACGGTGTAGAGACCCGGATCATCGCAATTAGCTTTGCCGGTGGTTCCCCCACGATTCGAGTTAATCAAGCCATTGCCCAGGGCACCCCGCTCTACATGCGGGTGTTGCGTGCCGTCGACAGTTGGTCTCTCTACTACTCCTACAACGGCGAGGATTGGATTACCAGCGAAGCATTGCGCTTTACCTACCAGGTGGTGGTAACAAAAGTTGGCGTATTTGCGGGCAACGCCGGTGCTAATCCGGCCTTTACCAGCGTGGTCGATTATTTTTTTAACACCGCACAGCCAATTAGCCCTGAAGATCCCGTGGTCAATTCGTTACCGCCAATCACCATCATTGGCGATGGTACAGTGACGCGTACCCCAGCCTGTGGCAATCCGGTCACGCTCACGGCAACTCCTGCGCCGAACTGGCAATTTGCTGGCTGGAGTGGCGATCTGACGGGCACAGCCAGTCCAGTTACCGTGACAGCGGTTGGCAATGAAGCGATTACCGCGACCTTTATTCCCTTGTCTGGCTTCTACTCCGATGATTTCAACGCTTGCAACCTCGATACAAACGTCTGGACCTTTATTGATCCTAGGGGCGATGCCACGCTGGCGATGGTCGGGATGCAGCAACTGGAGTTGAGTGTACCAGCTGGGGTTGACCATGATATCTATCCCATCCCCGATTCTACAGAAGCGTTGAATCGTGCGCCCCGGCTCATGCAAACCATCAACAATGTTGATTTTGAGCTAGAGGTTAAATTTTCTTCAGAAGTCAGTCGCCAATATCAACTGCAAGGGCTGTTGATCGAGCAGGATAGTCAGAACTTCCTCCGTTTTGATTTTAACCACGATGGCAATACGCCAAAGTTGCTCGTGATCGACTTTGTCAATGGCGCGCCGGGCATAGTGAAAGATGAGGTCCTGAGTGGTAATGCGCCTTGGTATATGCGTGTAACCCGTGTGGGCGACACATGGACGGTCAACTATTCACATGATGGCAACGGCTGGACAGAGAGCACCACCTTCACTCAGCCGCTCGTCCCCACCCAAGCAGGGGTTTATGCTGGCAACGCCGGGCGCTTTCCTGCCCACACCGCGATTGTGGACTATATCTTTGAAAATCGCAGCCGCATTGATCCAGAGGATGGCCTACCCAATCAGTTGACAGTTCATACCGATGGCAGTGGCACAGTCACGAAGAGCCCGAACAGTGCCACCTACAGTTGCAATGCCGAAGTTCAGGTCGCGGCAACGCCGGACGCGGGCTGGGTCTTTGCCGGCTGGTCCGGTGCACTAACAGGGACGCAAAATCCGGCTACGATCACAATGGATCGCGGCAAAACGGTGACGGCACTCTTCAAAGAGAAGAAGTTCAATCTAGCGTTTACCACACAGGGTAGTGTCAATGGCCAAACGCCAGGAAGCACGACCCCGAGTGTTGAGGGGCCTTACTATGAGGGTCAGACCCTAACGCTCACCGCGACCCCCAATGCTGGGTACAAATTCGTAAAGTGGATTGTCGGCACCACCGAATTCACTGAGGCAGCGATCGAAGTGACGATTCGTGGCAATGAAACCTATACCGCTGTTTTCGAGCGGATAGCCGGCGCGTCTTACCAGCTCTACATGCCGATTATTACGAGATAAGGTGGACGAGCGAGCAAACAGTAGTCAGTCAATGCCATTCATGTAAGCAGATCGGAACAGGGGATTCGGAAGGGAAGAGATACTAGAGCGTATCTCTTCCCTTCCGAATCCCCTGTTTTTGTCTACTCCACCTGAAAATTACGCACGGCTAACAGAAATAAACAGGCCGCTGCGCCGAGCAATACCCCTACTTCCGGCAGGACATTTGCCAACGAGCCGCCATAGAAGATCAACTCGTGAAAGCCCTGCATTGCCCAGGAGATTGGGGAAAATTTGGCAATCGCCTGCATAAAGCCCGGCACAATCTGCAGCGGCCACCACGCGCCCCCCAGCGGCGCAAGGGTTAAGGCCAGCAGCCGCGCCGTCCCGGCCGCCTGTTCTTCCGTTTTCATATAGATCGCCAGGGCAAAGGCCAATGCTGTAATGCAGAGGACGAATGCGACCATGATCACCAATAGCCCCAACGGATCATCACCAAATTGAAGGCCGACTACCGCCCCCAGGCCAAAGATCACAGCATATTGAATCATCCCCAGCGTGAAGTAGGACAAGATCTTGCCACCAAGCAACTGCGCCCGTGTCAATGGCATGACCGCCAGCCGCTGCAGGGTCCATTGCCGCCGTTCACGCAGCAAAACGGCCGTCCCCCCCAGCACCGTAAACATCACATACATCGAGCCCATGCCAGGAACCGATTGCCCAAAACCGGACTGAATGCTACTGATGCTGCTCTCTTCATCGCCCACGCTGGTGATATAGCGCACGGCGGTTGGCCGTTGCTCTAATTTCTGTTCGGCAGCCTGATAAATTTCCTGCTCCATTGTCATCTGGACTGTCGTTGTTTGGGACGTCGTTGTTTGGGACGTCGTTGTTTGGGATGTCGTAGTATTGAGTGCAAAGAGCGCGTCAAGCGAGGCCAAAAAGTGCCCACCGACCTGCGCAGCGACAACTGCACTATTCACCCGTGTCAGGACACTTTGCACCGCTTGGGCCACAACACCTGGAAAGCTTGGATCGTCGGTTGAGTAATAGTCGAGTTGCGTCGGGTTGCCTTGGGTAACACCGTCGGCATAGCCAGCTGGAATGACGAGAAAGCCGCTGGTCTGCTCCTGCCGCGCTCGTTCTATTCCCAGTTCCTGGTCCAATGTAGTCCCGTCGAGCTGACAGCGATCTTCGGTATCGTTGTCTCGGGGGCAGAGGATCAGGCTTTGATCGGCAGCGCGCAACGCTGCAACAAATTGCGCAGAGAGGGGGGTTTGATCGAGATCAAGCAGATCAACCAGGGGCCGCGTTGAGCCACCACCGCCGCCGCCAAAGCTATATCCCAATACTAGCGTAAAGATTACCGGTAGCACAAAGATACCCAGCAAGTTGCCACGTTGGCTAAAGAAGATCCGTAGATCGGTGCGGGCAATCGTAAGAATTTTTCGCATGAATATTGTTGTCACTTTTTACAAGTAGGCGTTACGCAGCTCTCTGGTTTCGATACGCTCACCCGGTTCGCACGCAACCGGCGTTCTGCGTAAGTCATGACAAATTCAGCCGACGCCGGAAGAACCACGAGCCGACTACAAAGAAGAACAGCCCTTGGAGCGCCAACATCAATAAGTTGATCCCAATATCGGCCTGGCCACTTGCCAGTTTTTCAAAGGCAGAGGTGCCCCAATAGATGAGCGAAAGTTTGGAGAGCGACGGTGGCAACGAAAAGCCGAACGAGCCGCCCAACATGCCCAGCAGTGTATTGACAAGTGGCCCGACGATCTGCACCTGTTCCGGCGTGCGCGCCACCCCAACGATCAAGACGCCAATGCCAGAAACAGACAAACTTACCAGTAGCACCGTGACCAGAAGCAGACCAAAGTGCGTACCCCAAATCATAGTGGGCGTGCCCGATGCAATCGTGGCAACCGCCGTAAGCGCCAACATCAACACCAACAGTTGCATGATGACAACCATCAAATTGCCCAGCAATTTCCCCAATAAAATGGTATTGCCACTCGTCGGCGAGGCCAACATGCGCTGTAGTGTCCACTGTTTACGCTCTTCATAGATCGAAAGGATCCCAAAAACACCAGTAAAGAGGGCAAAAAAGAGCGCCTGCGCCGAACCAAAAATAACGAGGACGCGGCCAAAGGTGCTGCTCTCCTGCAACTGATTCAGTGGTTGCTGCACCAACGAAACGGGGTTAATCCCTGGAGTAAAGAGACAGCCCAGGATCGCAAATGTCTCGGTGATCGTACCGGTGCCCGTTGGGCTTGTGCTGACACGACTAAAGTCACCCCGCGCCGCTGCACTGCGCAGTTCATTCAAGGTAGCTGCCAGCGCATTGGGGTCAAGCTTGTTTAGATCAATGCGCTGTAGCAACGTATCGATCGACGCTTCCAAGGTGACCGGCAAACGCTCGAATTGGCTGACAATGCCACGCACAATACTGTTGACGATGCTGGCAGAGAGCGCATCGCCACTGTTGCCATAGACTTCGACCTGTGGACGATTGGTGAGATCGCGATTGTCAATCAACCCAAACGAAGGCAAAAATGTCTGGGTAAAGCCGGCTGGAATCAGCACCGCCACGGCGTAATCCCCCGCATCCACCCCCTGCCGTGCCGCAGCCGCATCCGTGAGCCGGGTGGCGTGCAACAACTCACTCAGGGAACCTTGCGTGTTGTTGGGTTCAGTCACTGTACTGCTCTCTGCAATAAGTGGACAGGCTCCCATATTACCAACGGTCAAGCTACTGTCACTAATGGCCCCAGTTGCCGTAATCGCTTCGCCGAGCAAGATGCTCGCGACAATGTCCCCCGTATTCAACGCGAAGTTGGTGGGTAAACCGGTCAGAATTGCGCCGTTACTGATGCTCGCAGAAGTGCTGATCGCAGAAGTGCTGATCGAAGAAGTGCTATTGACGGTACCGCTGATCAAGGAAGCGATGTCGAAGCCCTCATCGAGATTGACGACGGCCACATCAATCGCCCCAATCGCCAGGCTGTCGCCGCCCAGGCCGCCAAAAGCTAGCCCAATAATGGTCGAGAGCAGCAAAGGCGTGGCAAACATGATGAGGATCAGGTTGCGGTCATGTAAGGTCCGATAGAGTTCTTTCCAGGCGATGGCCCACACTTTTCGCATGGCTGCGCTATTCCTCTCCTGCGGGGGATATTTCTCTCGTGACATTGGCGTATTGCGTGAGTTGCGTCCACGCCCGATGGTAACGTTCTACTCTCGCTAAATCCGCCGGCGTCAACGTGCGAATTCGTTTAAGATCCATGTTATCTTCTAGATCGGCCAGCTTCACCTGTCGCGCCAGGGGATTGTCTTGCAGACGCTCGACGAATTGCGCATAGCTCTCCTCTGCACGTCGTGTGACGGCATCGATCGCGGCGACGATCGCCGGCGTAAATCCGGCTCTCCGCAAATCGTCCAACGTAATCGAGGTATCTTCAACCACATCGTGAAGGATCGCTACAATTTTGGCTGCTGGATCATCAAGTCGCTGCATCATGCGCAATGGATGCAGGATATAGGGTTGCCCCGCCTTATCGAGCTGATCGATGTGGGCTTGGGCGGCAATCGCAATTGCCTGGGCCAAGGTACTCATCTCACTCATCCCGTAAGGCGCGCCCGGTCAGCGCTAGAAAGACGGCTTCCAGATCTGGTTCGCGAACTTCTACCGCATCCACCTCGATGCCGCCGTTGTTGAGCAGACGAATAACATCCGGCAGGGCACGACGGCCACGGTGACTAAAGACGGTAATTCGCCCAGGAATGGTGCGCTCACCCCCTTCGACCATCGCTTCTGGCGGATGGTACAAAACCTGCGAAACCCCTTCAGTCTGCTTCTGTAGCTGGGTAATGATCGTTTGCGGAACGTCCTGATCGCCAACGGTAAACTCAAGCCGATCATCCTCCCCTACTTTCTGGGTTAACTCCTCTTGTGTGCCCAAAGCGATAATCTCGCCATGATCAATAATCCCGACGCGGTTGCTCAGTTCCTGGGCCTCTTCCATGAGGTGGGTGGTGTAGAGGACCGTCATCCCTTGCTCATCACGTAATAACTTCACCGTGTCGAGAATGCGGCGGCGGCTCTGCGGGTCGATGCCAACGGTTGGTTCATCCATGTAGACCAACTGTGGCCGATGCAGCAGCCCGACGCCGATGTTGACACGCCGCTTCATACCACCGGAGAAGGTGTCGATGCGATCTTTCTGCCGATCGGTCAGGTCGATGAAGGCCAGCACCTCATCCACACGCTTGCTCAATTCTTTGCCGCCCATGCCATACATCTGCCCAAAGAAGGTCAGATTCTGACGCGCGCTGAGTTCTGGGTAAAGTGCGATCTCTTGGGGGATAAAGCCCATGAGCTTCTTGGCGGCCAGCGATTCCTTGGTAATGGAGTGGCCACCGATCAATGCATCACCCTCCGTGGGTAGGATCAGCCCACTGATCATGGAGATCAATGTTGTCTTTCCGGCACCATTTGGCCCCAATAGGCTAAAGATTTCGCCGCGTTGGATCGCTAGAGTAACGCCTTTCACGGCATCGACCATTGTCCCATCGCTGCGTTTATACGCCTTGCGCAGCCCCATCACCTCGACCATTAGATTGTTACTCACAGCGCCCATCCCCATTCTGGTTGAATTCGCACCTTTACCCAATGATACTGTTGGCCAACAGTATCACCCAATTACCAAGGCAACCCTTGCAGATCTAGCTCACCGTCGAGCGGTGCCTGCTCCTGAAGATCGAGTAGCATTGCTCCTTGTTCGGTAAACTTGAGCTTTTTTTGATTGGGCTGTTCGATAAAAAGATCCCCGCGAAATGGTTGCCAGCCAAGTCGACCATAAAAAGGCACAAGTTCTGCTCGACAGAAGAGCAGCGCATAGGCAATCGCCAGATCTGACTGTAAATAGTCGGCGGCAGCACGGAGCCCTTGCGTGGCCAAACCGCGCCCTTGGCGGCTAGGCGCAGTCATCACCCCCCCAACGCCCCCGATCCGTTTTGGCTCGCCATTGTGCGAGATCTCGCGCACGGTCAGCCCGATGTGCGAAACAAGTTCCCCTTCTTCCCATACCAAAATGGACCACTGCGGTGAGGCCCAGTGATAGGTGTCACCTACTGGGGATGGCGTAGCCGCTGGTGTCCCAGCTGATGGTGCGTAAGCAGCGCTGCCCATAGCATCCAGCGCGCGTTGTTGTGCGTCTGACAACAACACGGTAGCAACAATTTCAATATTCATGCTATTGGACTGTCCAGCCTCCATCGATCGTGATCCCAGCCCCAGTGACAAAGCTACTGGCATCGCTGGCCAGGAAGACGATCAGGCCGCCGATCTCATCCAAGTTACCCCAGCGCCCCAGCGGGATACGCGAAATAAAGGATTGATAGGCAGCTGGATCATCCATCAAGCTTTGGTTCATTTCCGTGCCAAAGGGGCCAGGCATGACACAGTTGACCGTGATGCCATAGGGTGCCCACTCCAGCGCCAATGTACGGCTCATCTGCAGCATCGCCCCTTTGCTAGTGGCATAGGGGGTGCGATCAGGCATGGTCACAATCGACAGGGTCGAGCCGATGTTGACGACGCGGCCATACTTGCGCGCTTTTAGGTGACCGGCCAACGCCCGACAGAGCAGCCACGGCCCAGTCACATTGGTCTCTTGCACTTCCTTGAACTCTTCGAGCGTCAGCTTATCGATGGGCCCACGGATGTTGATGCCGGCATTATTGACAATAATATCGACCTGCCCAAAATCGGCAAGCACCTGGTTGGCTACCCCTTCGACCTGATCCGCCACGGTCATGTCACAGCTATAGCCACGACACTTCTTGCCGGTGGCCGCTTCTGTTTCGGCTGCCACGGCTTGGGCCTGTTCCGCCTTGCGACTGACCACGGCCACCTGTGCCCCAGCTTCGGCCAATGCCTTGACCATCTCTTTGCCCAGGCCGCGGTTGCCACCCGTGACAATTGCCACGCGGTTTTGTAATTGAAACTTGTCGAGCACACTCATGCGAATTTTCCTTGTTGGATGAGTTGAGAGAAAAGAAAGGTGCGATTGGGGCAGTTGACACAACTACTCCAATCGCACGAAATTTGCCAAAACTTGATGGTGTTCAGGGGTCACAATTCATCGGGGTTAACGCCAAGTTCGCGCAACTTGGCGGCCAACAGCTCAGCACGTTGGCGTTCCTGCGCTGCCTGCTGCTGTGCTGCGGCGGCTTGCTGCTGCGCTACGGTGGCTTGCTGCTGCGCTGCGGTGGCTTGCTGCTGCGCTACGGTGGCTTGCTGTTGCGCTGCGGCGGCTTGCTCAGCCCCGGTCGGTAAGACGTTGCCGGCAAGATCGCACCAACGCAACCAACGATCTTGCTTATCTTCGTACGCGCCTTCCCAAATCGTCAACCCCAACCCGACATGAGGACATTGCGCATCAGGTCGCAATAGATACTCGCCGGCCTGTAGCTCATAGACCCGCAGTTCGTTCTCGTGTAGCTGATGCAGCGGATCAAATATCACATAGTAGGGAACACCCAACCGGGCATAGCGGGAGAATTTGCGCGAACCCTCGCCGCCTTTGCGGTTGGAAACAATTTCAATGACCACATCCGGCCGCTTGCCGAATTCCCAAACAAAGTAAGAGCGATTCTCTTTGGCCCACCAATCATCGGCGACCTGGACGCCGAGGCTGAGAAACATATCGGGGACAATCGGCGTATCATTGATGCCGTCAAAAATACCGACATTCGCTGCGGCCAGGAATGGGCGCGCCAGAATAGTCGAGCTATATAAAGGCTCGACGAGCAAACGTTGATGTTTTTCCGAGGGAAGGTTATCCACAGGCTCGTCATCCTCTGTTTCGATGTGGCTGATATCGGGTCGAATGGCCCCATTGGGCATGACCGTGCCGGCAGCTTTTGAGCCTTGTGCCTCGTTGGAGACGCCATTCACCGGCTTGCCCGCGCGCACATAGGTCTTGCCGGTTTGGGGTGCTTCATCCTGTGCAGAAACTTGTTGCGTTTCGGCCTGTTCGACTGGAGGGGTCAACACTGCTTCGGTCATGGTCGGTTTCGCTTTCTCAAGGTACAGATCCAGAACTGTTGTTCATTATGGCGCGATACAGATTTGGTGTCAAATAAGAAGCAAATCGAGCCTGTTCCACAACCAGGTAACAAGGTTGGCCTACCTTACAGCAGGGTTAAAACCCTGCTGTAACAGAGAGAAGTCGCCGCAGCGACTAGGTGTTAGCGCCGCGGGTGCCCTTGGGCGCGCTTCTCGTTATTAGGGCAGGGTTTCAACCCGTCTCTGTGTCTCCCTATCCCGGTAACTGCAACAGATCATCGACGTTGATCGGCTGACCAGTTGCCATCGATTCATTGGCGGCGATGCCCAACAGAATCGAGGCGGCGCCATCAATGTGCGAGGCGGCGCGATTAAAGGGATCAGCCGGCGGGTTGGTGCCAAAGATCTGCTCTAGCATCACGCGATCCCCGCCACCGTGGCCACCAACTCCTTCGGGAATCTCTACCGTGTAAGGACGACCAAACATCGGGTAGATACGCAACTCTTTGCCGCCAAAGCGCGCTTTGATCTCCTCGTCGACCTGTACGGTCTGCTCTTCACCGGAAATAAACTGCTTGCCGACCGACTCAATGAGATCAACCTCCAAGCGCCCCTTATCTCCCGTGATTGCCACTTTGTACCCTTCCCACGGGCTATAGGCCACTAATGAGTAGGTAAGGATCACATCGTTGCGATAGCGGGCAGTAACACTCATCGTATCTTCAACGGTAATATTCTCACCAAAGACATTGCGGTCGCGCAGATAGCCGGTATCCTTTTCTGCATCAAAGTAGAGGCCGCGCAGGGCATCGTGTTGATCGAGACGCAGCGCAAAGGGATCGTCGTTGGCGGCGGCTTCGCCAGTATAACGGCTATACGCATAATGCTCACCGCGCTCGGCAGCATTCTCTTTACCATAGAAGAGCAGATCACCATAGGCAAAAACCTGCTTGGGATGGGACGCCAGCCACCAGTTGATCAGGTCAAAGTGGTGGGTCGCCTTGTGCACCATCAGGCCACCGGATTTGTCCTTCTCGCGATGCCAACGGCGGAAGTAGTCGGCACCGTGAAAGGTGTCGAGCACCCACTGAAAGTTGATGTGGCGCGGGCGGCCAATTACACCGCTCATCAGTAGTTCACGTACCTTGGTAGAGATGGGCGCATAACGGTAATTAAAGGTGACGCGCAGCGAACGACCGGTCTTTTCAATCGTATCAAAGATCGAACGTGCTTTGGTGGCGTCGATGGTCATCGGTTTCTCACTAATCGCGTCACAGCCCAATTCCATGGCGCGGTTAATGTAGAGATGGTGCGTCGAATCCATACTGGTGACGATGATCGTATCCGGCTTGGTTTCGGCCACCATGCGGTCAAAGTCATCGGCGTGGTAGGTGGCGATCGGCGCGGCGTCAAACTTTTCGGCGATCTGCTCGTTGTGCCAATCCATGCGCGTCTGGCTTAGATCACAGAGGCCAACCATTTCAGCCGTCTCTTGGTAGGTATCGGTAATCGCATTGACAAACATTTGGGCGCGGCCACCGGTACCAACCAGGGCATAGCGTTTGCGGGTATTACTCATGAGGAAAACGTGCTCCTATCTTCAAAAAATTAATCGTTCAATTGGGTTAGTGTATAGCAAGAGAGGGTGAATAACAAACCATGTTGACGTGTATTCCATTATCCGGTATCATCGGTAAGCAGTAAATAGGAAGCGTAAAATTTAACGGTAAACCGCTGAGGCACCCACCATCTCTTTACGTTTTACATCTTTACGTTTCATCCATTTGGCAACACGAACCAGGAGAAACCCATGCCCTACCAGGTGCTGATTGACACACCCCTGAACGACGAAATTATGCAGATGATTGGCGACGACTGTGTCACCCATGTGTGGCAGGGCGATGCAACCGATGCCGTGCTACTCCAGCAGATTGAGGGCTATTTCACTTATGGCCACCCCAAGGTTGATGGCGCGGTCATGGACAAAATGCCCAACTTGCGAGTGATTAGTAACTTTGGCGTGGGGGTCGATCATATCAATCTTGACGATGCCAAGGCGCGCAACCTGCCGGTGGGCAATACGCCTAACCTGGTTGACGGTGCCACCGCCGATATGGCCTTTACGCTCTTGGTCACGGCGGCGCGCAATGTGATCATCGGCGATCATTACGCGCGCAGTGCCGCCTTCACCCACTACGATCCAAGTATTCTCCTGGGGCAGGAGGTCTATGGGCAAACGCTTGGCATCATCGGCATGGGCAATATTGGCACGCAATTGGCACGCCGCGCGCAGGGTTTTGATATGCAAGTGCTCTACTACAACCGCAACCGCCGCCCAGAGACCGAGTCAGAACTTGGCGTGATCTATACCGAGAAAGAAGCATTGCTGCAACAAGCTGATTTTGTCGTGTTGACCGTACCGATGACACCGGCAACCCGCCACCTGATTGGGCGCGCTGAGTTGCAGCTGATGAAGCCAACAGCAATTTTGATCAACGTTGCCCGGGGCGGGGTGGTCGATCACGATGCCTTGTTGGTGGCGCTGCAAGAAAAGTGGATCTACGCGGCGGCCATTGATGTCACCGAACCCGAACCGTTACCGCGCGAGCACCCCCTTTTACAGCAACAGAATCTGGTGATCACCCCTCACTTAGGCAGCGCCACCCAACAGACACGGCGGCGCATGGGCCAACTCTCTGTTGACAATTTAAAGGCGGGGCTACGCGGCGAGCCGTTGTTAAAACGGGTCGTTTAGCTGCCCTTGCTCTTGCACAGAATCTCCCAGGTGCCCCGTTGGCAGACCTCATTAGCCTGGTTGACGACCTCCATCTTAAAGTTAACCAGGCCCCCCCCCATGCGCCGCATCTCTTTTTTCTCTTCGACGGTTACCCGCAGCCGGACTGTGTCGTTGATGAAGACTGGTTTGGAGAATTTCCACTCCAACCCGCGAAAGGCCATGACGGTATCCTCCATAAAGCCAAGGCGCACCGCTTGCCCACTGGCGATGCTGAGGATCAGCAAGCCGTGCGCCACCCGTTGGCCAAACATCTCGCCCTTACAATACTCGGCGTCGGTATGGATCAGGTTCCAGTCACCAGAAAGGCTGGCAAAGTTGACTACATCGGTCTCGGTAATGGTGCGACCGAGGCTTTCGACCTGATCACCAATCTCAAATTCTTCAAAATAGAGGCCCTGGGGTTTGGCCAATTTTCGTGCAGCCATATTGTTTCCTTTTTAATTTAGGGCTTACGCAGCGTGCCGGTTGAGTAGGCAGCTTTTCGCCGTATCGAAACAGGAGGGCTGCGTAAGTCCTATGATTGTTTTCTTGCAACTATTTTCTTTAGGTTGCGCCGCATCGATTCGACACTGAATTGATTATAGAAGCAAATAAGACCGTGGTAAAATCGAGCAGGGGGAGCATTTATTGTCCGGAGTGTACGTACTTTGCCTTACTTATGCAAAATGATTTGAGCGGCTGACAACTGAGTGCCCGACAGGGGAAAGAGAAATTATATGCGATTTGAAAATCCAATGAAACGGGTGGAGCGACTGAAACGGGTCACTAACATTCCCAAGGAGGCCCAAGGAGAACGGGTTCCGCCCGGCCAATTCCTGACCGATCGGTTTCCGGTTTTGCACTATGGCGAGACGCCGCATTACACCAATTTGGATGGCTGGAGCTTCCGCGTTTTTGGGCTGGTTGGTACAGAGAAAAGCTTTACCTGGGACGAGCTAATGGCGCTGCCAACCAAAACGCAGACGGTCGATATCCACTGTGTCACACGCTGGAGTAAGCTTGACACCACCTGGACTGGCATTCCCTGGCGCGACTTTCTCAAGTTAATCGAAGTCAAGCCGGCAGCAACCCATCTGATGGCCCATTGCGAGCATAATTTCACCACGAACATTGCGCTCGATGTCCTCGACGATGATGATACGATGTTGGCTTATCTGTACAATGGCGAGCCGCTTGAACCCGATCATGGCTATCCCCTGCGGCTATTGGTGCCGAAGAAATATTTCTGGAAGAGCGCCAAATGGATCCGTGGCGTAGAGTTTATGGCCGCCGATAGCCCAGGCTTTTGGGAGCGCAATGGCTATCACATGGAAGGGGATCCCTGGCGCGAAGAGCGCTTTGGTTGGTAGAGAGTTCAGCGGTTGAGAGAGAGAGAAGACATTCTTTTCCTTGCACAACCGCTGAACTTATCCTACAGCGACCGTGGTCTCGTATTCGGTCATCAACTCACGGTGGGCGATGATGTTTTCGAAGTAGTATTTCCGCAAATTCTTGTCGGTGATCTTAGCTGCGCGTTCTTGCAAGATCAGATAACCCATGGCGAGGATTTCGGTCGCCCGAGGGTCTTCGAGCAAGTAGAGCACTCGATAGCAGGTGAGATGGATGCGGATCAACTCAACAATGCCGGCGAAGGTGTGCACGGTCAGATGGGGGAGGATCTCCTCGACATAGTCCAACGCGATAGTTGCTTCACGCAGGCGTAGATGGGCGCGGGCGAGACCGGCCAATGGTTCCAACATCTGCGTCAACTGGTCATTGGTTTTACGAATGTGGACAGCTTGTTCATAATTGGTAATGGCTTCGGCTATCCGCCCCAATTCAAGCAGGGCATGGCCAAGACACGTACGTGCATAAGCCTCTGTATCTCGTTCCCCAAGTTCCAAACTGACGTCGAGCGCCTGGGTGCAATAGTCTAAGGCGAGCCGGTTGTTGTTCATCAAATGCACCAGCAACCCAATATTGGCCAGAATCAATCCTTCCATTTGGCGGTCACCAATTTCGCGCCGAATCGATAGGGCGTCTTCAAAGGAACGGAGCGCCTTGGTATAGTCCCCGAGATGCGAGCTGACGGCCCCCAGGTTATTGAGGGTTAAGGAGAGGGCAGGTAGATCATGAATGTCCTGATATGCCTGGCGGCAGCGTTCGTAATGTTGCCGTGCCTGCGAGTAGTCTCCCGTGTAAAAGTAGAGCATAGCGAGGCTGTGATAGGTTCGCAACTCATTGATTAGCTCTTTGCGTTCTTGATAAAGGCGAATCGCTGTTTCGTGATGCAGACGACCAGCAGTGTAATCCCCTTGATAAAAGCTGTTGACCCCCAAATATCGTTGGGCGGCGGCTTCGCTCTGGCTCGATTCTTCCAGTTGGGCCAAGCCAAGCGCATATTGCAATTTCTCTTTCGCTGGTTTATAAAGCCCTTGATAGTTGAGCGCAATGCCCCAATACAGATGGCCAAGTGCCTCGCCCGCGCCATCCGTTTCGGTCTTGGCATACCCAATCGCT
Source organism: Caldilineaceae bacterium (assembly GCA_034432375.1). Classification (GTDB taxonomy): domain Bacteria; phylum Chloroflexota; class Anaerolineae; order Caldilineales; family Caldilineaceae; genus JAHBVH01. Next base: position 7,876 of record DAOUCA010000149.1, on the reverse strand, counting down.
TTTTGGCCAGCGGCAATTGCGCTATCGTAGCGGCCCAACTCGACCAGCACTTCGGCTTTGTGCGCGAATAGATGGGTAAACAAGCGCTGCTGGCTACTTTGTTTGAGCGGGTTACTGCTACTCCAACCGCCAACTTCACCAATCGCGCCTTCTAATATCCCAAGCGCATCTTGTAAGAAGCCGCGCAAAAGATAAAAGCCCATCAGGGCGGGTAGCATTGTCAGCAACAGTTCATCTTGGCAATGGCGAAGTGCAAAATGCCAACTTGCGCGTAAATTATTGACCTCCAGCGCAAGCGCGGCCGACGCTTCCGCTGCCTTGGCACCCTCTAGAATTGCATTTTGTTCTACGGCAAAGTGACAAAAATAGAGACAATGGCGTTGCCCACGCGCAGATTCATTTTGCGGGTCGACGCTTAGCTCCTCCAGTGCATATTGGTGCAAAACGGGATGCATCCGATAGCGACGATACCGCTGCGTGCTGCTACTATCGATTTGCACTTCAAGTTGTTGGATGAGTGACTTATTCATTAAGTTTGTCAATATTTCCGTGGGGACATCTGCCACAGCCGCAGCTTGCTCGGCAGAGAAGCCATCCATAAAGATCGCCAAATTGGCAAAGGCTTCTTTTTCAATGGCTGGCAGCAACTGCCAGGAGTGCTTAAAGACGGCGCGCAAGCTGCGATGCCGTTCCGGCAAGTTGCGCATATTGGAATGAATGAAATCCAGATTGCGCCGAATCGCAGTTGCGATCTCTTGACAACTATGTGCATGAACAGCCGCGGCTGTCAACTGAATCGCGAGTGGCAGGCCATCCACAGTTTGGCAAATCTCGATGATCGCAAGTCGTTCTGCATTTGGATCAAACTCAGGCTGAATTGCGTGTGCCGTATGAATAAATAGATAGGTTGCAGGGAATTCGTCCCAGGCCACTGTTGTAGTCTTCTGGCGATGTGTGCCAGCTTGTCCCGTGGGCGCAGCGGCAGGTGGGTGGGACAAGCCTTCAATCGGGAGAATCCATTCGCCCAGGAATTCCAGCCGTGTACGGGAGGTGACCAGAATTTTGACGTGCGGGGCATGTTGTAGAATTTCCATCAAGAGATTGCTGTACTGCGAAAGATGCTCATAATTATCTAAAATCAGTAAGAGCCGACGGCTACGCAGATATTGATGGAGCTGTTTGATCGGATGGAGCGGCCCTTGAAAGGTATAATTGAGCGCGTTGGCAATAACCGAAGGGAGGAGTTCATCAGATTCGATACGATCAAGGCGTACGAGATAGATACCATCGCGAAATAAGAGATTACCCGGCGTAGGTGTGGCAAGGGCGAGTGCGGCTTCGATCGCTAGGCGCGTCTTGCCTACACCACCCAACCCCATTACCGTCAATAACCGACAGGAAGGATCCTCTAATCGCTCTTGGATCTGTCTTAACTCCTTTTCGCGTCCGATCATCGGTGTCAGCGAAGAAGGAAGGTTGTGGGGAATGGTAGCCTGATAATTCTCCAAGCGCACCAGGCCAGCCTGGAGCCCTTCAACTTGAATTGCCAGTTCATCCCTTGTGAGTTGTTGATAAAAGGCATTGAACTCACCGGATAAGTCAAAGCCTTCGCGTAGACTTTTGCCCAGATATTGCTGGTAATGGTCTAGCGCAGCCGTGCGTTGACCATTGTAGACCAATAATTCCATAAAAGTTCGGTGTGCTTCTTCGTTGAGCATATCAAGCTGCACCCAACGTTGGGCGGTCTGAATCCCTTGCCCATAATCTTGGCTTGCTAGATAGCAGTGGGTTAAAGTTTGGGCGGCCTTGACAGCACCAATATGGTGCCGTTCCCGTTCGAATAACATCCACTCTTCAAATTGATGGGCCTCCCGTAGAAAGAAACCGGCCAAAAATTCACCTTTATAGAGATTGAGCGCCTTTTGTAGCCCAAGCAGCGCAGATGTTGTGTTTGATGTGGCGTGGAGCAAAGGTGCCAAATAATTTTCAAACTCTACCGCATCAACCCACAGTTGCGGAGTGCGCGGCATAGAAATGGTCTGCCGTGTAATTGTGATTTGAGTGGCAAGTTCACGCCGCACGCTATTGAGCACAACGCGCAAATTTCCCATTGCATGGATTTGTGATCGATCATCCCAGAATAGATCTGCCAATACCTCGCGTCGGTACACATGAGGGTTGCACGCCAAGTAAGCAATCAGTGCATCCGCCTTACGCGATACAAGCCCCATTACAGGTTTATGTTGTAGTTGAATACTAAGTCCACCAAAAAGGTGAAGTTCAAGAAGTGGCATAACCATTGTTTCGATTGATGTGCGCGATTGCAATAAGATTGATGATCAAGTTACCCTTCCCCGATTGGCTGTGCGCCAGTGGGATAAAGGATCTGGACAGATTGAGTAGCGTTGACTATAGAACATTTTGCATATTTTGTAAAGAATTCCGTAAGGTAAATTCGGCAAATTTATAAGACAATTGTATCAGAAGGGCAAAGTAGTCAATTATCTATAGCTATTTTAGGGATATCAATTTGGGCAAATGCCGCTAGCTACCTTACTGGGTATAACGCAACCGTGGCTAGCTTTGTTTCTTCTGCTCCTCAGCGTATTGTGTAAATTATAATCAGATATTTCAGACAGACTACTGAAGATTGCTTGGTAAATATCCGCTATAATCTCTGGTATGAAAAAGGATCGAGCATTTTTAGCCATTGGGATCTCTTGCACAATCGCGACGCTGTTAGCTTGTATCGGGTGGGGAATGGTTGCCGCCACTATACGACCAGTTGCGACTGCTGCGTCGGCGACATCATCCGTTGCGCGCACGGTTGGCGAGTTATCAGCTGCGCTATCCACGACCGTTTACTTACCAGTTGTAGCAGGGTCGTTGCCATCACCGATCGTCATTGCCGCGGCCCACATCGATAGCGTCATTAGTGGCGAAGGGGATGAAGCCCTATTGCTTTGGAATCGGGGCACAAGAGAGCAACCTTTGGCTGGTTGGACAGTGACAACCGCATCACGGCGTGCCACCTTCCCCATCACCAGTACCTTAACCTTGGGAGGGGGCGAGCAGATCTGGTGCGCGGCAGAAGCGACAACGTTTCGCCTTACCTTTGGTACAACACCCGCCTGTGAATGGGCCGCCGATAGCGATCCAACCGTGCCAAATCTGGAGGGAAAATTGCCCCTGGCGAACAGTGGCGGTCGCATCCAGCTCTTTTCGGCCACCGGAATTTTGGTAGATGCCCTGCTCTATGGCGATGAAAGCCGACCGGCCACCGGTTGGGTAGGTGCCGCCGTGCAGCTCTATACCCGCGGTGATATCCCGCGCGAAGGGCAGATCTGGCAGCGCAAACGCGATCCGCACACGGGCTTGCCGCTCGATACCAACCAAGCCGCCGACTGGAGCGCCGATCTCGCCGACCTAGCTTGGGGGCGGCAGGTACGCATGCCCGGCTGGTTGGGGTTGGATCAACCTGCACTAGCCGCCCCAGAAACCATTTTGGCGACAGCCACGATTACCGTTGCGGTTGGGCCAGAGGGGCTTTATCAACCGCTTGCCACCCTCATTGCCCGTTCCCAACAGTCGCTCGATCTGAGCCTTTATACCATTGAACATCGCGAATTGACCGCAGCCATTGCCGCCGCAGCCCAACGGGGTGTCCATGTGCGATTGCTATTGGAAGGGAGCCCGCCTGGGGGCATCAGTGACTTTCAAAAATGGTGTGTGGCGATCATTGCCGCGGCCGGTGGTGAAGTACACTATGTAGCCGTGCGCGAAGATGCCCCCAAAGGCTATCGAACCCGCTATCGCTTTCTCCATGCCAAATATGGGATCAGTGATGGCCGCATTGCCTTTAATGGGACCGAGAACTTTGGGTATGATTCCATGCCGGTGGAGACAACTGTACCAACAGGCGGACGCCGCGGCTTTTATCTGTTGACAGATGCCGCCCCAATCGTGACAGGGTTGGAAGAGCTCTTCAAGATTGACTGGCAGCCGGCGCGCTTTGCCGATCTCTTCCCATTTACTCTCGATCATGCCAAATATGGGGGACCACCGTCAGACTTTCTCTTCCCAGAATTACCCCTTTACCCAATCGAAGAAGCACCATTTCGCGAAGCTGTTGGCTTTTCTGCCCGTGCTGCGTTTGCGCTTGTCAGCGCGCCGGAGAATGCCACGCGACCAGAACGGGGTATCCATGCCTTGATTGCACGGGCCGGAGCGGGCGATGCGATTGCCGTTATGCAACTCTATGAGCACAAAAATTGGGGTGATTCAACGAGCAACCCTGTTGCCGATCCCAACCCACGACTAGAAGCATTGATCGCCGCGGCGCGGCGCGGTGCACAGGTACAAATTCTACTGGATCGTTACTTTGATGATCCTGCGGCACTACGCAATAATCAAGCAACAGTCGATTACATCAATCAGATCGCGTTGAGCGAAGGCATTGCACTGGCGGCACAGCTGGGCAACCCAACGCACGGCGGCATTCATGCCAAGCTCATCCTGCTGCGCATTGGCGGGGAACATTGGTCGGCAGTCGGCAGCTTAAACGGGAGCGAAGTGAGCCACAAACTCAATCGCGAGGTTGTGGTGCTAACTGATATGCCTGGGGTCTATGCGCGATTGCAGAGCGTCTTTGATTGGGATTGGGTGCAGGAATAAGGAGATATAGCACACAATTGTGTATGAGAGCGACACACAACGCATGAAGCAAACTTGTCCCAAAGCGCGTTTTTCGGCATAATGCCATTATGTACTATCTATACACATTGATTGGCTTATCGATCCTATGCTCAATTGCCGCCGGCCTATTGGCGTTTTTCTCCTGGCGCAATCAAGCCGGTAGAGGATCGCTTTATTACTTGCTGGCACAGTTAGCAATCCTATTGGTAGCTTGCTTTGTTTTGCTGCCTGTGACTGTCAACTACAAAGCAGCGATCATTTTGGGCTTGCTGCTCTCTTTTCTTGCGATCCTGCTGCATCGGCTGTTGCATGCGCCGGTAACCCTTGTCTATGCCTTTGATTTTCTCACAATTTTGCTATACATGGCCGCCTTTGCCGCGCTGCATCCGTTCAAGTGGCCCACCCCTTGGCTGCTGCTACTGTTGCTACTGGGCGGATCGCTCTATTGGGCGCTGCTTCCCCGCTTGGCAGAGCTTGATGGCACAATTGCCTGCTACACCATTGCGCTTATGCTCATGGGCTGGCAGGCCATGGAAATTGTGGCTGTGCAGCCGGCACTTTGGACATGGCTAGCATTGGTAGGCACCCTGGGAGTTTGTGTGGTGAAAGCGCTTTTGGTTATTGATTATGCCTACTCAGCAGCGCGTGCCCCCCATCCCAGCCGCGCACGGGCAGCAGAACTACTCTGGGCAAGACAGACGATCGGTAGATACCTACCAGCGCGTCTTGGTAAATGGGTGCAATCGTTACAAATAGGTATGGTACAAATCATCGAACGCATCAGGTTGCCACGCCTCGCCCAAAAAAGTGTCGCACTCGCGCCAGTACTTACCTTACTGTTTCAGTGGCTACTTGTGCTCTCCATTTGGGGCCCGGCACTTAGCTGGTTCACCACTTAGGTAATTTCCAAATCAGTCTCAACGCCCATTCACTCTACTCTATAGCACTCTGAAAATCGAGCACATATTTCTTTGCGTAGACCTTCGCCATTCCGAAATGCCCAGCAACAAATAGAGCCATCAGCAGCTAATCCAGAGACGGTCCTTCAAAGGGACCACGTTGCTGAATCAATTGATCATGCTGCGTTGAAATCTGCGTTGGCCCATTCGGTAGGAGAAGCATTGCCGGCGCTAGCGACGGGGCTTGGCCTACTCTATCTACTTTTCTCTGTCGCCCACTATCTGCTACTTCCGCTTTCGATACGCACCCCATTGGTCATCAGTGCGGCAATCAGCACGGTCGTTTTGCTGGGGATGGCAGCTTATTTACGTCGCCATCCAATCCTCAACCAGCAGGCCCACTTTGGGGCCGTACTGATCGCACTCTTTGTGTTGATTAACAGTTGGCTACATCTATGGCTCACAGGTGCTCCAGTGCAGAGCACCAATTTGATGCTGCTGATTGTCGGCATTGGCTTTTTCTTTCTGTCGAGCCGCTGGTTTTTATCTTTTTTGCTCCTGGTCTTACTTTGCTGGACTGGCACTTTTTATCTGCTTGACATCTCAATCACAGAAACGACGCACTTCGCCTTTGGATTGATTTCTGCTTCTATTCTTGCGACACTGGCCCATCTAGCCCGCAAACGGACGTTGAGACGGTTTACCTTGCTGCGACTGCGCGATATAAAACGGACGCAGGATCTGCAGCAGGTGCTAGAAGCCGAACGTGAAATTGAATCTGCACTGCGCCAATCTGAAACAAGTTACCGGCAACTTTCGGTCCGTCTAGAAGAGCAAGCCGAAGCGTTGCGCCTTGCCAATGAGGAACTGGCACAAGCAGCGACACTCAAGGATGAATTCCTGGCCAATATGAGCCATGAGCTGCGAACGCCCCTTACCGCAATTCTGGGATTAACTGAATCGCTCCGGGAGAGTATCTACGGCCCCCTCACAGACCGTCAATATACGGTTGTCCGTAACGTTCATGAAAGTGGCCGCCATCTACTTGACCTGATCAATGATATTCTCGATGTAGCCAAGACCGAAGCCGGCAAATTGGATCTGGAACTTTTGCCCGCCGATGCACGACTGCTTGCCGAGGTAAGTCTGCGTTTCTGTCAGCAAGAAGCAGAAAAAAAACAGTTGAAGATCAGTCTAGATTGCGACGAACGAGTCACCTTATTCTTGGCCGATGAGCGCCGTATGAAACAGATCTTGGTGAATCTGTTGAGCAATGCAATTAAATTCACGGCAGACGGAGGAGAAGTCGGGCTGCGTCTCGAAGGTGATCGGGTAAACGAACTTGTGCGCTACTGCGTATGGGATACAGGCATCGGCGTCACGCCAGAGCAGATGGCGCGGCTCTTTAAACCGTTTATCCAACTCGATAGCCGGTTAGCGCGGCGTTATGCGGGCACTGGGTTAGGATTGGTACTGGTCTATCGGATGATCGAAATGCACGGTGGCAGTGTAACCCTGAAGAGTAGCCCAGGCCAAGGCAGTGAATTTATTGTGACGCTCCCCTGGCGCAAAGTGACAATGCGCCAGGATCCATTCTTTACAAATGAGAAAGAAACACCCTCGAAAGAACGCTTGCCCCGAACGGGTCAACCGACTGCCCTAACGCCAAAAGCAATCGACGCACTACAGCCACTGCCCCTGAGCCGAACACCATTGCTGCTGGTCGTTGATGATCAGACCACCACCCAATCGTGGATTGCGTCGCTTGCCGCGGCCAGAGGGTATGAGACGCTGCCAGCCAGCAATCCCTTGGATGCAGTACGCTTGGCCGGTGAAGTGCAGCCACAGATGATCTTTGTCGATCTACAACTGGGTACGCATGATGGCCTCAATTTGATCCGCACCTTGTCCACGGACAAACAGCTTCAGATGATCCCAATCATCGCGATGTCTGCACTTGCATTGCCAGATGAAGATCTACAAGCCAAAGCGGCCGGCGCGCACGACTACTTTGCCAAGCCGCTAGGCAGTGATACGTTTCGCACCCTGCTCGATTCTCGACAGCAGCAGGGTTAAACCTTGCGCTAACAGCGAGAAGCCGCCTAAGCGGCTAGAAATTTAGCCACTGAGGCGGCTTCTTGCTGTTATACTGCGTTCAGAATGAGAACCGGAGTTTTGCGGACCAACGGGATCGCGTGCGTCGCACTGACCGCCAACTGCTTCCAGTCCGCTAGATGCTTCCGTCAGTGCGACGCACGCTGGCCAAAACTAGGGGTTTCATT
>DAOUCA010000148.1:0-101165 GCA_034432375.1 Caldilineaceae bacterium | reverse complement strand
GCGGGCCGCTATCCCCCTTCCCCAACTCTCGCCCGACCAAGCTGCCGCTCTCGTTGTCGAACATCTCGATAACCGCACCCGTTCTCGCCATTCTAGGCTCCGCAAGCTCTCAGGGCCTCCAATTTAACGTTGTCGTAGTAGTTACAGCATTTGTTTAATGTATTGTTTGGCTGATTGTTTACTGGGAAGGGGCAAGGAGACGCCGGGGATTGTCAACGCAAGCAGCGAGACATTGGGTTGTTGCCAGCGGCAGCTTTGGCATACCCCTTGGGTGAACCAATCCAACGTTGACAGGATAGTGACTATCCCGGTTTGACAGCCCCAACGCGGGATGTTATTCTTGCCGCAGAAGATCGATTTTTACCCTAGATGCGTCAGGACTTTCATGGCTGTTCAATCCTTTCACTCGCTCCAAGCGCTGGCCGAACATTTCGACGGCGTTGTCTACAAAGATACCCACGACGATTCGTTACTCGTCCACGAAGTTCTCCAAAATGACTGGCACCGCTACGCCTGGACCCATGGTCGGCGCGAAATTAAATTTGTCGAATCGCTAAGCGGCAGCGAATTGCCCCTCCTCTTGCAGATTTACCCACCTCTATAATCGATTCGACCCGCCCTTCATCTAAAATGTAACAAGGTAGAATAAAAGTGCACGCAACACGCAACCCGCCACTTCCCGAATGGCATTGGATTGAAGTGGCCTAAGATGGTCTACCTCCGTTTTGCGCGCTTTCTCTTTCCCCTGGCGGTTACTTCCATTGTTCTCGAACTGGGCACCCAGGCGCTCAACGCCGGGATGGCGCGTGTGCCGCAGGCGACGACCACGCTGGCCAGCTTTGGCGTGGCGTGGGGACTTGTGCTCTTCTTCACCAGTCCGCTGGCCCAGGCTAAGGAATTGGGGCTTGTCATGGGCGATGGACCGGCGGCGCGCAAACAGGTGCGGCGCTTTGTGCTGGCCACTGGGGTTGTGTTGACAATAGGATTGGGTGTGTTGGCGCTAACGCCCGTCGGCCATCTCGCCATCGAAGAGCTGCATAACATTGACAGCAGCCTGGGCGCGGCTGTGCGCACTGTCCTCTTCTGGCTAATGCCTTATCCGCTGATCCGTGGCACCTCGCTCTATCATGCGGGATTGCTGATCCGCCACCGCCGCACCGAATTGGTGAGCTATGCGATTGTGGCCAGCATTGGCACGAGTGTCATTACTGTTTTTCTGCTGCTACCACTGCCGGCGATTAGGGTCGTGCCAATCCGGCTGCCGATCTTTGGTGTCTATGCCGGGATTCTCGTTGAGTTGGTGGTGATACTGTGGGGGTATGCGCGCACGATGCGGGCGGAGGTGGCTCACGTTACACACAAAGAGCAGCCGCGCGGCGAGCCGGTTGTTGATATTGCCCCCACCTATGGCGCGATTATCCGCTTCTTCTGGCCGCTGGCGCTGATTATGATGATCCAGGAGTTTAGCCGCCCGCTGATCAATCTCTACGTCTCCCGCCAGAGCGATGGCCCAGAAGCGTTGGCTGTGCTAGCAATCGTCTATATTCTAGGGCGGATCCCCTATGGCTGGCTCAATGATATCCGCAACTTAGCGTCGGCCTTTCGCCACGAAACCGATAGCCTCTATCACATCCGGCGCTTTGCCATCGGCTGTGCGCTGCTCTCCATGACACTGATGATCGTGCTCTTCTGGACGCCCCTACGCGAGGTGATTTTACGCCAATGGATTGGCCTCGACCCACAGTTGGCTGAGATGAGTCGGGTACCCCTCTATTTCTTTGTCTTCTTTGCCATTGTGGTCGCTATTCGCGCGTATTATCATGGCGTAGCCTTTGTCGAACGGCGCACCGCGGCGCTTGCTCCGAGCGCGCCCCTGCGCTTGGCGGCGATTTGGACGACACTGCTACTTTTGCCGTTCATCCAGATCTCTGGCGCGACGCTTGGGGTCATGGCCCTGCTAAATGGCTTTATTGCCGAGGCAATCACGGTCTGGTGGGGTGTGCGAGGGCGGCGTTTCGTGGGGTCGTTCAACCACTGAGTAAGAATCGTAGGGCCACGGCATACCGTGGCCCTACGATTCTTACTCAGTGGCCCATCTGTTGCGCCAGTGTAATCTCATCCTCATGGGTGGCGATTTCTCCATCCAAAAGGGCGGCGCGAATCGCCTTTAGGATCTTGCCATAGAGCGGGCCACGGGGAATCCCTAACGCTTGCAGGTCACGACCATCGAGCGTGGGGCGCACCTGTTGCCACTCTTCGACATAGCGCGTCAAGATTGGCGTCAAGGCGGGGGCTAGGTTGAGTGCGCGATAGAGCGCTAGGGCCACATCGGTCGACCGATCGAGGATCTGCACGGCTTTGCTTGGCCGGAGCGCAGGGTCGGCTAGCATTGTGCGATGGTCGTTAATGACTGCCAGGCCGGCCATCAACCGTTGCGTTTCGTTGCGCAGACCAAGCCGGTCGGTGAGCGTCTGATGGATGGTTGCTGGCAAGTGTAAGACCAGTAACCCCCAATATAAGCGCTCAATCGCCTCTGTTGACAAAAGTAGGGGGGGCGTTGGCTGCTGTAACAGAGCACGTAAGGCCAAAAATTGCTGAGCCGTCCACCCATCAATTGTTAACGCTGGGTGTAACTGTTGCAAGACTCCCAGCGTGGCAAGCCGCTGTATCGTCTTTTCGGGGCTCTGCTCTTGTAAGATGCGATCCAACTCGTGGCGGATGCGTGCCGGGCTAACCCGCTCCAGTAGCGCAACGGCATCGCGTAGTAATTCCAACGTGCGCTCACCAATCTGGAAATCAAAGCGTTGCTCATAGCGTACGGCGCGTAGAATGCGTGTCGGATCATCGACAAAGCTGAGGCTGTGGAGTACACGTACGACCCCGTCGCGCAGATCGGCTAGCCCGCCATAAAAGTCGAGCAGCTCCCCCCAGCGGTCTGGGTTGAGCGAGAGGGCCAACGTGTTGATCGTAAAGTCGCGCCGGTGCAGATCGAGCTTGATGCTGCCCCATTCCACCGTCGGCAGCACCGTGGGAGCCGTATAAAATTCAGTGCGGGCCGTCACAAAATCGAGATGTTCCGGCAACATACCCACAACCGTTGATGGCAATTCCGTCTCCGCACCTGCTGCGCCAGGCGCGGCCAGCAGCGCCGCGGCCAACAGCGGTTGGTCAGCATCGCGCAGGAACCATTTGGCCGTGCCAAAGCGATGGTGTACCACAATCCGTCCACCGTAGCGTGCTTGCATCGCTTCGGCAAAGGCCACGGCATCCCCTTCGATGACGATATCCATATCCAGCGCATCGACCTGAAGATCGCTCGTATCGACGCCTGGCACAGCAGCGTTTGTGCCGGGGGTATGTGTACCGGGGGTATGTGTGCCGGGGGTGGCGTTGCTGTTTTCAAGCCAGCCGCAACATAAGAGCAGATCGCGTACAAAACCACCGACGATATAGACCGCAAAATCCATCTCGTCAACCGCACTGCCAATGCGTTGGAGCAAGCGATACTGCGCCGATGCGAGCAAGCTCTGCAGTTGTTTATCGATCTCTGCCTTGTGATCTTTGCCCGCGGCATCGCCATCCCAGAGCTTGATCAGATCGGTGCGGGTGACGATGCCGATGATCTGATCAAGCTCATCAACGACGGGAATCTGCCCCCACCCACTTTCGATCATGGTCTTGCGCAGGATCTGTACGGAGTCACTGGGGTGCACGGTGACCATGCCCGCTTGCATAAAGCGCCGCACGGTGGCCTCGCCCAAGCCATGATTGATCGCACGGTCGGCTTCGCGGCGGGTGATGACGCCCAGTAAACGCTCCTGCCCATCTGCGTTTGGCTCAACGACGGGGAAGCCTTCATGGCCGTAGCGGCGCATTAGTACGGCCACTTCATCAATGGACTGATCGGGAGCCATCATCTGTGGCCGACCCACGCTCATGATCTGACGCACGGTGACCGTGGTGTGATCTTGTTGGCCCAACAAGTGCAAAATCTGTGTGCGGATTTCTGCCGTGTTCAACGCGTGGATCGACGCGGCAGCGGCCCGCGTGTGGCCGCCGCCACCGAGCGCACGGGCAATCGCACCAACATCAATCGCATCTGTGGTACTGCGTGCGACCACCTGCACCATCTCATCGAGTTGTACCACCATGAAGAGCGCGTCACATTCGTGGAAGTTGCGCAGACGGTGGGCCAGCGTGCTCAATTCGCTCTCATAGCTAAGCGCGTCGGCGCAGGCAATGACAACCGTATGGCCGTCGATTTCGGAAAAATTGCTGCCATCAATCAACGTCTGGAGCAGGCGGCGCTGCTCTTCTGCCATGGGATGTTGTAGAAAATGGCTCAACGCCTGCAGATTGATCCCTCGCTCCGGCTGCATGAGCCAGGCCAAGGCCGCCACATCGCGATAGGTCGTCGAGGCATAGGTGAGGCTACCGGTGTCTTCATGGATGCCGAGGGCGAAAAGGGTCGATTGCACGGCACTGAGCGACTGCCGACGCTCGATCAATTTCTCAACGAGCAAGGTTGTGTTGGCTCCCACGGCCTCGCTCCACAACTGCCACCCTGCCGGAGGTTGTGCCTCCACGGTATGGTGATCGATGATCTGATAGCGAGTGGTTTCCTGCACGCCCTTGGGGAGGTTAGCTCTGCGTGTGTCAACTAGAATAATCTGTTCAACCGTTCCACGCGGCAACTCTTTCGCTTCGACAAAGGGAAACTGATTGCGATACAACGCCAGAAACTCACTGACATTGCGGTTGAGTTGGTGGGGCAAAATGGGTATGGTTTCGGGGAAGAGCAACGCCGCGCCAAGCAACGACGCCAGCGCATCAAAATCCGTATGCTCGTGAGTTAGAATGATACTGTGGGTGGGTGGGTAGATGTTGTCGGCCATGAATAGGGTTCGAGCTGATAGAAAAGTGGTGAGGGGTAATCAATGGTGGCTGGGCCTGCCGAAGCCACCGTGGTTATGCCATCAACGTCCACGCTCATCCGGTAGCTACACTGGCGAATCGAAGCCGACCACTTTGGCTTGCACAATATCCCACCCGCCATAGTCACTTCGTTTGAGACGCAATAGCGAGCAGCCGGTATATTGATATTGGTCCTCCGGCTGGGTACGAACACTGCTCCAGGTTGTTGACACGGTAACGTCGGCATAGAGATCCTCTAGCGTACAAGAGAGAGGAGTGATCTTTGTGTCAATAATTGATGGATGGCGTGTGAAGAAGGCATCGACCTTCTGCATCATGGCGGCACTGGAAATCGGCAGACCGGCGGCCGTGTATAGCTCATTGTTACAGAGTGCAACCTCTACCCCTTCGCGGTGGTGCCCAAAAAGCGAGAAGAGAAAATCCTGCGCCCAAATTTTTGCATCATACTCATCATTGGGGTGAAATTCTTCATAGATAAAATTTGTCGTCATGCCGGGAATGCGCACGTCGTCAATTTCTTCATCAAAGAGCTCTTCGACAATAAAGCGGTACGCCTCGTCGTAGGCGACGTCGCTAAGAAAGTGGACCGCCACGCCATGTAGATACATAAACTCGACTAGATGATCCAGTTCCATCTCCAGATTCTCCGGCAGGATCGAGGGCAGCGACACCACAATTGGATAGCCCAGATATTCGCGCACGGTTACGCGCCCGGCATCCTCGAATTGGCGCTCGAATTCCTCGACATAATCGAGCCACTCGCTCTCCACATCGACCGGCAGCGCTGCTTCCTCATCCCCAAAGGCCGCGCCATAGCGTTTGGCCAGCTCCTGGCGCTTCTTTTCATTCATAATCCGTTGAATTTTATCTTCGCGGCTCGCCGATTCATCGTGGGAATTATCATCAAATGGATTTTCATTAGGTAGGTGTAGGTTCATGATTCTCTCCGGGGAGCCCCCTGATTCATCAGTACGCACTCGGCACGAACAGGTGGCTGCGGCACTGTGCGCCACACTGTTCCCTGCATACGATCTCATAAAACCAGAAAAATGGCAAAGGTAAGGTTTGTATATTGGGCATTCTGCGCGTCGCGGCTGCGTAGGGTGTTTTTTGCCTATCGCAGCCGCGCATTGCGGAATTCCCATCGATATTAAGCAAAAGCGAGAAAGTAAGTAGAAATAAAATGGACCTAGCGGAGGCTGAGCTTGTCGAAGCCAAAGCCGCTAAGGCTACGGCTTCGGCAAGCTCAGCCTCCGCTACCAAAAACTTTCTCGTTTTTACTTACAAGTTGTAAAGAGTCGTGTGCGTCGTCTCTGCCGCTACCATGCCCCGCAGAATCACAACCCGTTTGTCGGCTTGGAACTGCAACGCCGTGTGCCAATCGGGCGCATCAAGCACCAGCAGATTGGCCGCTGCGCCAACTTCCAAACCATAATCGGGAACGCCGAGAAGTTGGGCCGGCACGGTGGTTACCATCGGCAAAACCTGATTGCACTCTCCTTGCCAGGCAAATTGACCGGTGTGCGCCATAAAGTGTGCCACCTCTAGCAGATCGTTGCGCCCAAAGGGATAAAACCAGTTGTCAATATCATCCTGCCCACAGGCAACCGGCACACCGGCGGCTAACAATTCGCGCACACGGGTAAGTCCACGCGGCCAAGGCTGCCGATCTGGGAAATCAGTGGCGATCAGCGAGACGTGGCTATTGGAGCAGATCGTCATGCCGGCCGCTTTGACCAACGCAATCACTTCGGCGGCGTAGGCATCATCGTAAAAGGCTAGCGCGGCGCATTGGGTTGCGGCGACCCGGCCCTGCCAACCACTGGCCAGGGCTTGCCGTGCCACCATCTCCAGTGTACGCGACGCCGGATCGGCCACATCATCGCAGACAAAGTGCAGGTCCCGGTCGAACGCCTTGGCCAATCCAAAACACATAGTGGTATGTGCCTCTTGGGCCGCCGTTCCTTGTTCGATCCAGGGGATGCCCCCTACCAGATCCGCACCCATCGCTAGCGCCTCGCGCATTAAAATCGGGGTGCGCTCACTGGTAACACCATCCTGCGGAAAGGCGACCACCTGCACTGTCAACCAGCGCTGGTAGCGCTTGCGAATTTCGAGCAGCCCCTCCACGGCCATCAAGCCAGAGGCGTCGTCGACATCGGCAAAGAGGCGGATCGCGCAGGTACCATGCTGAATCGCCAGTCGCATTGTTTCATCGACCCGCGCCACAACATCGTCAACCGTATAGCGTTGTTTGACGTAGTGCGAAGCCTGAAAGCGCGGCAACCGCTGTTGCTCAGCGGGTAGCGTGGCTAACGGGCGGCGCCAGAAGGATTTGCAGGCGTGCAATTGGGCATTGACAAAGGCTGGGATCGTCAACCGGCCACCGACGGCAATTTCCCGATCACCCGTGGCGGCCAATTGCGAGGCAATGGCGGCAATGGTGCCATTTGCGATGCCAATGTCAACGGCGCGGCCATCTGGTAAGGTCGCTTGGCGAAGAATCAGATCCATGGTATCCCCGGTATATGCTAGTTGATTGACCGTAACTTCTGCCACAGAGAGCACAGCGAAAACAGTTTCCGTTTAGTAACTATCCAGCCGTAGCCTGAGCTTGTCGAAGGCGCAGGCGGGCTTCGACAAGCTCAGCCCTCGAGGACCTAGATCGGTACTCCCTTTATACTCTGTGTTCTCTGTGTTCTCTGTGTTCTCTGTGTTCTCTGTGTTCTCTGTGTTCTCTGTGGCTTCGTTAACTCTGTCTATCAATCAAGTGATGAGTGAGTTTCTAAGTAAGCTTGCTTGTTTTTGTGAGAACCATTGAGAGAAGGTTGAAAGCGAATGCGTGTAAGTTGCCAGTAGATGAGAGATGGCACTTGATCTGGGCAGACCATTACCGCCAACTCTGCTCAATCGTGGTGCGTACGATTAGTTTGCCATGCTTAAAGGTTGCCAACCGCGGGGGCATGGTGGTCACCGCATGGAGTGGCTCAGTCGCATCCAACACCACCAGATCGGCAACCGCACCAACGGTCAAGGCTTGATCGGATAGACCCATGGCACGAGTTGGATTCGCCGTTACCATCGCCAATGCCGTGCGGATTTCCGCTTCCCCAGTGAGGTGGGCCACATGGGCCGTGAGATTGGCGATCTGTAATAGATCATAGTTGCCAAAGGGGTTAAAGGGATCGTGCACATTGTCCGAGGCGGCAGAGACATTGATCCCACGAGCCAAGAGCGCTTTGATCGGTGTCACCCCGCGCGGGGTCGGCTGGATCGCCCGTCCCATGAGCACGAGGTTACATGAGGGCAGCGTCACAATATTGAGTTGGGCTGCCGCACCATCCTCAATGACGCGCGCCGCTGTCTCACCATCAACAAAGGCCAACGAACAACAATGGCCAGCGGTGACCAGCCCTTGTAGCCCGTGTGCCTGCGTTTTAGTCGCAATGTACTGTAGCGAGAGCATCTGCGGATCTTCAGTTTCGTCTACATGGAGATCAAGCCCTTTGCCTGTGGCTTCGGCCAGGGCAAAGAGCGCGTCGATCTCGGCTTTGGGATCATCCGTCAAAGCCGGCGCGCCGCCCACGAGATCAATCCCCAAGGCCAGAGCCGTCTGCATGGTTTGGTGACTTTCTAGCGTTCGCTCTGCATAGCCCAGTGCCACTAGTTGTAGATCAATCTGCTCCCGCATCTCCTCACGGATTTCGAGAATAATCGCGGCCGTCTGTAGATCGGCGGTCTCGACAACATCGATGTGCGAACGCATTGCGGTGACGCCATTGGCAATCGCCGCGCGCAGGGCTCTTCGCACAGTTGTTTGAATTTCACGCTTGGTGCGCGTGCCTTTGTAGGCGCGCCAGACCTCGATCGCTTCGAGCAACGTTCCGCTGTGGTTGTGGGTGGGGATATAGCTTTTGTCGAGATGCGTGTGCATGTCAATCAGGCCAGGGAGCACAACACGGCCGGCAAGATCCCATTCTTGGGTGGCAGAGCCTGTCAAAGTCGGAGCCATCGCGACAATCTGACCATTGTGAATGGCTAGATCAACGAGTGTTGGAGTATCAAGCAAACGTGCTTGACGTAAGATCCAGTCGAAGATAGGTCACCTCAGTGCTTGCGCGTGAAAAACGTTATTGACGAAGATATTTTAGGAGAGTGTATTGACTTCAAATCGACTAATCGCGGCGATCAGCTTGCCCAGCCGTGTCACCGCGCCGGCGATGAGTGCCTCCCCTTTTTCTGCCGTGCCCAGCGTGGCATCACCAAAGACACCTGTTTCACTCCAGTCGCGGCTAAGCCAGGCGGTCGAAGCCGCGCCAAAGAAGAAGAGATCGGTGTCGGTGTGGGGGAACTGCGCAAAGTGGGTCACCGCTTTCTCCATGTTGACCAACTCCGGTGCAATTGCCAACACGAGCGATGTTTCCAACTCACCGGCGTGAAAGCCCAAGCGCTTTTCGTCGGCGCTAATGGCAAAGGGTGGGTCGACATAGAGCCCCGGTTGCAGGCAGAAGCACATCAACCCCGTGGCGGCGCGAATGTCACGGGCGGCGACTTCCAGCAGCGCGCTGTTGCCACCGTGGCCGTTAATCAAAGCCAACCGGCGAAAGCCCGCCTCGTGCACACTCTGCGCAATATCGTGAAGCACGGCGAGCAGCGTTGACGCCGAGAGCTTCATTGTGCCGGAAAAGCCGGTGTGTTCGTTGCTCTTGCCGTAGTTGAGCGGCGGTAATGCCCAGGCTTTCACGGGTTCCGGCAGCGCGGCAAGCGTGGCATCGAGGACATGGGTCACCAGTAGTGTGTCCGTCATGGTGGGCAGATGGGGGCCATGTTGCTCGATCGCACCAATCGGCAGGATTACAACGCCTTCTGTTTTGTCAAGGGCAGCGATGTCGGGCCAGGCGAGGTGGGCGAGGTAGCGTTGTTGGGTCATAAGAATCTCTACCCCTCTTTTACGAAGCCTTTCAAATGCCCGGGGTTCAATAGGGCTGCCGGATCCCAGGCTGCTTTGGCGTCGAGTAGGGGTTGACCATTCCATCGCACATCTTCGTCGAGGAAGTGCGTGTGCGGGTTGGCATTCCAGATGCCGATCTCTTCGCAGTATTCCATCAACCCCCAAAGCTGCTCTTTGTTGTAGAAGCGTACCAGGCTGAGCCCTTGTGGATACATGCGTCCCTGAAAGATCATGAACTCGATATGCTCCAAGACAGCGTCGCCGTATCGTTCTTTGCGCAACTTCAGCTGTTCAAAGACGCGATCGGGGTCAAATTGATCTTGCAGATAGGTCCATTGGCTGTCGGTCTTCATCGCCCAGAGCGTCGTGTGATTCCAAGCAAAATCGGAAAGCAGGAGCGCCCCGTTGAGATATTCCTCCGGGCCGCTGCTCCAATGGAGAATTCCACCATAGCCGTTGACGCGTCGCTGTACCTCCTCCTGGCCAATCGTCAGCATCAGCAACATCTGGGCGCGCCCTTCGGGCGAAGCTTCCACCCGCACCAATTGGCGAAAAAAGCTGGGGATTGGCCACTCCAGTAGGGTGATCAGGCGCTTGTCGAGTTCCCCATCATAGGCGAGCGTCTGACCACAGCGTAGGGCATCCTCAAAGGTGGCAAAGCTCACGACATACTGCGACCACGCTTTGGCCGGGGCAAGCGCCAGCGTTAGATCGGTGATGATGCAACTTAGACCGCAATTATGGATTACGCCTTTGAGCTCTTCGGCATCCGAGATAGTGAGCACGCGCGGTTCGGCTTCGACGGTCACCACCGTTGCGCCCAACACATTGCCAGGATCCCAAAGCGTACCCCAGGTCACCGAGCCAACACCGCCAGAGCCGCCGGCGAGAAAGCCGCCTGCCGTGGCCGACATGAGCGTGCTGGGATAGAAGCGTAACTCGGCACCGATTTTGCGCGCCGCTTTTTCGATGGTGATGAGCAGCACCCCTGCCTCGACCTGCGCATGATCCGGCGTCAGTGCCAGAATACGGTCGAGCCGTTTGGTGTTGATCACCAGCCCCCCGTGCAGTGGCACACTTTGGCCATAGTTGCCGGTTGCCGCACCGCGCATGGTAATCGGCATCTCTTCACGAAAGGCAATCTTGATCACGGCAAGTAGTTCATCGACGGTGGCCGGGCGCACGATCAGATCGCCGACCTTCTGGTCGAGCTGCGGCTTGAGCACCGGTGAATACCAGTAGCAATCGCGCGAATTATTGTCGAGTTGCGTTGGATCGGTGATCACATGTTCCGCCCCGACAACCGCCGCAAAGTCCTGATAAAGCGTTTCCGCAATCACCATTATGATTGGTCCCTTGATCTTTGTTATTGACCTTGGTCACTGCCCTGCGCAATCGCCGAGCCACCGTTCGTTGAAAATTAACCGTTGACAATTGATTATTGACTCTTCTTATACTGCACCTGTGTCCGCATATAGAGCATATCCCCGGCACGGCGCAGATTCAGCGGCCTAGAGTAGGGCGCGTCACTCGGCGTCCACGCCACCCCTTCGGTGTAGCTGGGGCGGTGTCGGGTGGGGGTGCGGCCAATAAAGGTGGGGCAGAAGGTGACAAACTCTTCATCAATGAGCCCGGCGTTGAGCATGTTGGCAAAGACGCGCGAGCCTCCTTCACAGAGCAGATTCCGTACACCATAGGTACTGTAGAGCAAGGCTACCAGCCGTGTCAGATCGACACTCTCTTCGCCCAGCAGCAGCACTTCGACGCTGGCGGCGCAGCCACAGTCGCTCACATTGGCAGCACCCTCCGAGGTTGTCGCCAATAACACTTGTGTACGGGGATCTTGAAAGCAAGGTTCACTCCAGTTGATCCGCCCGGCGAGCGAGAGAATCACAACTAGAGGTAGCGCTTTGCGCCCCTCTGCCTGTCGTAGCGCGGTAAAAGCCGGGGCATCGTTGGGGCTAATCGACTCGGCACAGAACATAAATTCCGGCTCCATCGTTACCGTCACATCACCCATCAGGATCGCGTCAGCGCGCGCCCGTAAGAGTCCCATGAGCCACCGGTCGTGCACATTGAAGCCGGTCACATCGCCACCGGTGGCAATCCCCGCCTCCGCAAAAGAGATGCGGCCATCGCGCGATTGGGCAAAGTTAGAAAAGGTATAGGGCCGTCCTTCGATCGTTGGCATGCGCCAATCGCTGCCATAGATTTGGCGAAATGCAGCCGGCAGCGAAGCCGCGTCGTCTGTAGCGGCTGGCGCATCGTCAAAGAGCAATTGAAAGGGAGTACCAGGTCCTTGTGGGTCGATCATTAGCAACTCCATCATCTGGAAAGGGTAAGACAGAGGATATACTGAGCCGCGCCACAAACTAATACTTTTGCCTATGGAAAAATGTTAAATCGTGCTGCTGCGGAGTATAACATCATGTGGTAAATCAAACGATGTACAGATCAATGCTGCCAGTATACACGGGAATTTTTCTGGCGCAAATTGTCGTCATTCCAAGCAAGCCCACCGATGGCAAATCATAAGTACGAGTGCCATACCACGCGCATCGATGGGCCTTTGCCCTACTCTGCAAGCTGGAGATCAACCATTGTTTGCCCATCTGCCAGTGCAAAGGCAAAAACGGTGCGCCCACCATCGACCCAGAAGGTCTCTCCGGTTAGCGCTTGGCGGCTCAGTACCTGGCGCAATGGCTGACCATTGACTGTTACACCCCTTGCTTCGCCTTCAGCGGCCAGCGTGAAATCGGCCGTGGGGAAGTGCGTGTCAATATGGAGCGAGCAGCCAGTGGCTGTGTCGCTGACGGTGATGTCACTCAACTCGCGCGCCATCCAATAGTGGCCAATCTCCGAGAATTTCATCCAGCGCGTTTGGCTGCCGTCGGGATCATAGGCATCCAAGCGGCGCTTTACCTCTTGCAGCACCTGAAAGCCCACCTCTTCGCCGTTGAAGTACATCCCCGGCCAGTGGCTGACGAGGACGGCCGGCAGTTCGCGGCTCAACACTTGGGGTAAGACGCCGCCCTGCAAATCTTCGGTGATAAAGTTGTCGGGGCTGCCAGCATCATAGCCGGTCCAACTGCCAAACCAGTCATTGGTGCAGCCAATGATGCTGGCGATGGCGGTACCGGCGGCTTTGTCGGCGTGCCAGATCGGTACCGAGGGCCACTCCTCCGGTGGGATATTGACGTGCAACAGATAGAAGGGACGCTTGTTGCCATAGACTTGTTGCGCCGCCAGCAGCGCCGCCTTGGCATAGCCCTCCTCTTGTTTTGTGCCAAAGCCGCCGGGGCTGGTTACCCCTTCGCAAGGCAGCCCGGCATTTTTGAGGATCTGCATTGACGCCGCAATGTATTCCACCAACTCATCGCCTACCGGTGGATCGACCCACTCGTACTGTTCCCAAATATCACGGAATTGCCACGTTTTGAGGTCGACCACATGCGAGTGGGTCAACATTTCGCAGGTGATATCAAAGTTTGGATGGATCACATCGTGTGTCGTGCGCATCCAATCATCGAATTCGCGCTGGGGGAAGTCGGGGAAGCCCTGGTCAATGCGCGCCACACCCGCTGGGTAGGGCACCATGCTAAATTTGCCCTTGACGCCACTTTCCGCACACCACTCGCCCCACTTGCGGGCGAAGGCGGCTGGGATCGTCTGGGGTACGCGATGAAGTTTTGCCGGATCGCCATTACCCGCTTTGAAGGGCGCATCCGGCGTATGCTTGGCCAGCCACGCTTGGCGTTGCCGAATCCAGTAGTAGGTTAAGTTGATAACGGGGCAAGAATCATCAATCAGTAGAGAGAGGGGGGTACGCAGCAAGGGGTTACAGGTGGTGATGGTGGGATTGGACATTGAAGGACCATTTTCTATAGATGGGTAGGCTGGGGATCAAATCCTCCCTGCCGATGATTTGTCGTAAGTTCATACTCTTGGATTAATACTTGAGAAGGAATATGTAAGCCGCTTGCCAGACGCCGAATCATTGCAAGGGTCAATCGTCGGCGTTTTTCCATGATTTCCCAGACACGTTGACGAGGACCAATATAGGGTTCTAGATCTGCGCGGGTCAGATTTTGCGCTTCCATCACATGTTCGATCATCGCAATCGGATCAGGCATCCCCATTGGATAATGGGCTTCCTCGTATGCTTCCACCAAAGTCAGCAAAACTTCCAGATGTGCATCTTCCGGTGTTCCTGGTTCAGCATCGAACAACTGCTCAATTTCACGGAGTGCTTCTCGATAATCAGCCTCCGTGTGGATCGGTCTCACCCACACGGGGTCAGATAGTGGTTGCATCAATTCGATCATATTCAGCATGAGTTCCTAGAAAACGGATATAGACAGCTTGGCGATGATAATTAACTCTGACGATCAGTCGATAGTGATTACCGCTAATGTTAAAGACTACACGGTTATCTGGCAAAATATCAGCAGTGCCATAATCGCTCTCTAGTTCAACAGGACTTCTCCACACGACATGTCGCACACGTTGATACCACGCATCGAGCGGCTCATTTGCTTGAGGATGTTTGGTTGCGGAAGTTCGCAACGGTTCACGAGATATAATGCGCATCAGTTGTCACCATTTTGGTTGCATTGTATCTGTCTAGAACCAATTTGTCAAGGGTTGAACAGCGCAAAGTAGGTTTACTCGTAGCTCAACACCTCGCGCACCGTCAAGCGCGACGCGTTGCGCGCCGGCAGGAAACTGGCCAGCCCGGCCAAGATGATCACAATAAAGAGCCAGAGAATCGCCCCATTGGTCGAAAAGATATAGCTTGGCTTGGCTTGCAAGAGGGCTTCGCCCACCGTATTGGTCAGGTAACTGCTGGCCGGCAGCGCGATGAGCCCGCCGATCAGCCAACTGATTAGACCGATCAACATCCCTTCGACAAGCACAATGCGCAGCACGGCACCGTCGGTCGCACCAATCGCACGCATGACGCCGATTTCGCGTGTGCGTTCCAGGACGTTGATGCTCATCGTGCCCATCAAGCCCAAGCCGCCAACAATGCCCAACAGGACCGCCATCGCCAGCAGGAAAAGAATAATCACATCAAAGACGGTGCTGATAATCGCTCGCGCCTGGGCAATCGTCTGCATCTGTTGCACACGAAAGCCACTGTCGCGGTAGCGCTGCTCAATTAATTGGCCTATGGCCATCTGGTTCTCAGCGCTGCGATCCGTCAGTTGTACCAGCGAGATCTGCGCGCGGTCGACCGCATTGGTGATCTGGCTAAAATAGGTGTAATTCATAAAGATATTCGGACCGGTGAGCGCACCACGCGAGATCCCTACAATCACAAAGGGGCGCTTCTTGTTGACGACATCCAAGGTGATCGTGTCACCCAGCTTTACATCCTCCTCTGCGCCAATAAAGTCGGTATTGATGACAATCCCATTGGCATCATCGGGCAACAGCCACCGCCCCTCGACAATCGTCGGTTTGAGGGTTTTGGCTGTCGCTTCCGGCGCATAAATGATGATGCTGTCACTTTCGGTGTCGTCAGGGCGAATCCGTCGCGTCGACCCAAAGCCCCACGTTTCGACGGCGGCGACACCAGGGATGTTGATCACTTCGTCCTGAATGCGTTGCACGCGATAGGCGCGGTCAAAGATGATCTGTACATCATAGTCAAAGAGATTGAGCACATCGTTGAGCGTCTGCTGCAGCGAGGCGCGGATGCTAAAGATCGAGATAAAGATCACACTGGCCAAGGAGAGTGTAATCAAAGTTAAGGATAAGCGCGCCTTGCGCCGAAAGGTGTTGCGCAGCGAAATTTGGAGGGGCCGCCCCATCGGTAGCACACGCCGCAGCCCAACAAAAAAGCGGTCGATCATGCCGGTGCCAAATTGCCCTTTGCCCAGCCCATATTCGCTGATTGCTTCGCGCACGGTAATGCGTACGCCACGAAAGGTAGGCACCAGCGCTGCCAGCAGGGGCACCACCAGTGAAATTGCCACTTGGATCGCCACCACCGTTGGATCAAGCCGGAAGCCGGCCAGATCAAAATTGAGAAAACCGGCAAAAAAGGAGGCCAACCCCAACGCACCCAACCCAGCCACGGGCACCGCAATCAGCGCCGATAGCAGACCAAAGAGCAACACCATCACAATATACATCCAGGTGACTTGGCCCGCCTTGGCCCCGATCGCCTTCATAATACCAATTTGACGCACCTGTTGCGCCATGATCGCCGAGAGCGTGTTGACGATGAGGAACATACTCAACGCCAGCGAAAGCACCCCAATCGCGCCCAAGACCAGCGAAAGCGTATCCAAAAAGTTTTGTGCCGGATGTTCGCCGGGTGGGGGTACGAGTGCAAAGATCACATTGACACCGGCCCGTTCGAGCTTGCGCTGCACTTCTTTGGCCACAGCGTTGATATGCTCGGCATTCAGGCGGTCATCGGCCACCCGAAAGACGACCTGGTTGTAATCGCGCGGCTCTCCCAGCCACTCGAGTGTGTCAAAGTTGATATAGCCATAGCCGGACCCATTGAGAAAGGCGGGTAGCTGACTGAGATCGTGAACAGTGCCCCCCATGCGCATCTGACGTTGTTTGCCATTGGGCGCTTCCACGGTCATGAAGTCGCCAATCTTCACCCCACCCAACCCTAGCGACGGTGCCAACGAGGCGCGTTCGATCAGCAGTTCGTGGTTGGGCGGCGGGAAGGCTCCGGTTTGGCCATGGACAATATTGATATCCATCTTCTCGTAGTCGGGGATGGCATTCAACTGCATGTTGTACCAATTGCCGCTTTGGTCGAGAAAGCGCACATTGACAAAGCGCCGTCCTTCCGCCGACTCAATTTCGGGCATATCCGCGATCGACTTGATCATATCGTCGTCAAAGGTTGAGATGCAGAAGATCAACCCATCGGAGGGGTGGACGGCGGCATAGGCTGCGGGCAGGCTGCGGTCGACAATCTCCTGCGCCCCCAACACCATCCCAATCGCCGTCACCCCGACAGCAATCGAGAGCAGGACAAGGATCGTGCGTGTTTTGTTCGACCAGAGGTCACGGATCACTTTGCGCCAACGTGGGGAGATCATAGGTCTCTTTCCTTGGAATTGGATTTAGCCGCTACTAAAAATTAGTCTAGCATGAACGACAGCCCGCGACAAGTTTGCGCGTTGCGCTTGCTAGAGGCAATACGCAGGAAGGGGCGGTTGGTTGTAGGGACGGGGCCGGTGAGAATCTGCACAGACCATCGGAAACTCTTTGAAGCCATTTGAGAGTATGGTATACTCGCCTATGGGGCTGAGAACTATCCGAAAATCGGTCGTGGCCCAATGCGAACAGCGAATTTTGGGATAACGACCAACATTTTGCCCTGCTCTATAAAAAATTACAGTGGTGCTCGAACGGTCAGACTCTTATTTGGATAGCCGATGAATCGTCGTCAACTCATTTTTATTATTCTCTTCAATGCGATCATCAGCCTGATGATCGCGCTCATTGTCGTCTGGGCGGTCGAGGCACGACGGCCTGATCCAGAAGAGTTGGCGATTCTGAGTACGCCGGCGGTGGCGCTGCCAGTCAATCAACCAACGGCAGTCGTTGGCCCCACGGTGGCAGCCGTCGACGCACCAACGGCCACCGACGCCGTGGCCGTTACGCCGGAAGCGACCCTTGATGTGGGGGAGACAGAAGTTTATACGGTACAGACGGGCGATAGCCTTTCTTCAATCGCCGACCGCTTTCGTGTGCCCATTGATACGTTGGTGCGCATTAATGAATTACCGAATCCAGATTATGTCTTTGTTGGGCAACGGCTGCGGATTCCCACGGCGGCTGATGGTGCCGCACCGACCCCAACCGCAGCGCCCAGCAATGAACCCATTACCGAAGGCGTACTCATTAGCGTCGTCGAGGGGCCCGGCGATCTGTTGGCCGAAGCGGTGCAAATTGTCAACGATACCGAGCTGGTGGTGAATCTATCTGGGTGGGTGCTGGAGAGTGAAGGGGGGAGCAGCTATACCTTTGGCAACCTGTCCCTCTTTGCCGGTAGCTACATCTGGTTGCACACACGTAGCGGCGAAGCGACGAGTATCGCTATTTATTGGGGGCGCGATAGCGCGGCGTGGGGCAGTGGTACGCGCTTGCGGTTGCGTAATCCACAGGGGACGGAAGTGGCGACCTTTACCATTCCTTAGCAGCCAACGGTACAGAATTCATTCTGTGCCTGATAGGCAGAAACCTGTTTTAGAAGGTTAACCGTAACTATTCAGGCAGGGCTGCCTTGAACTAAAGTTCAGGCTAACAACCGAAGTCGGCTTAAGCCGACTTGCGCTATCAGCCTTGAATTGATGCAAAGGCTGAGTAGTATGACAACGTTAACTTACATTCCATAGTCAGGATTCACACGATTCACAAGATTTTTGTTCTGCTGTGTCAAGCCGGTTAATTCTGTTAATCTTGTCTAATTTAACGTTGTCGTAGTAGTTACGGTTAAACAGTTAATCGGGGTTTTGTAGGGTCACGGCATGCCGTGACCCTACAAAACGGTATACTGGTCAATTTCTTGAATCGCTACAACCGGTTGGGCGTGCGCTATCTAACTTTACTGATAGCATCAGAGAAACCGAAGGAAACAAATTTTATGGCAAATGAACCGAATAGCGGTGCCAATAATAGCGGTGGCGGTAATGAAAATCGGGATGGCAAGCGGCGCTATTTCCGGCGGCGCAAAGGCGCGGACCAAGGTGGCGAGGCCGGTAGTCGGCCAGCCGCCGAAGGCAAAGAGAAGAGTGCCAAAGAAGGGTCGTCCGGTAATAGTAAATCTGGTGAGGCCCACGGTAGCGCGACCCGTGGTAGCGCGACCCATAGTCGCTCGGGCGTGCGTCGTCGCTCACGTCGCACACGCACGAACAACAGCAATAGTGCTTCAAACAGCGCCGCGCCGGCAAATCAGAAAACGGAAGAGGGCGCGCCTGCTGCAAATCGCAAGAGCGGAGACGGTGCTGGACCAACCAATCGAAAAACTGGCGAAGGAGGTACATCGAGTGGTAACCGTCGCACGCACCGCGCCCGCCGTGAAGGGGGCAGCCGTGAAGGTGCATCTGGTCGCGATGGCGGCTCCAGCCGCGGTGGGCGCCCTAACCGAACAGAGCGCTCCGACCGCGCGGATGACAGCCGACGGAGTAGCCGTTCGCGTCGGCGTCGGCGTTCATCGGGCCAAGAAGCCCCTCCTGCCGTCCCGACGATTACCGAGTCGACGATTGCGGCCATTGACCATGAGTACCAGTCACCCAAAGCGGTCTTTGTCTATACCCATGTCAGCCGTCCGACCTATCAGGGCATGCCCGATTATCGCACAGAACATTTCCCGCGCACGGGCCGTACCTTGGAGGATTTCTATGTTGATATCTCGCCGCTCTTTGACGGAGAGGGCAATATGTTGCCGCCAGGGACCTTCCGCCGCGCCGATGAAGGGGTAAAGGAAGATACTTTCAACGATGGCGATTGGGAAGCAGAGGATTAATAGCAAAGGATTAATCGTAATAATCAATAATCAATTGCTAACGACAAAGGGCCAATGAGGAACAGAGAAGAGGTGGATTGTGGTGCCAGTGGTATCAGTTACCCAGTTGAAAGAGCAGATTGGTCAAGAGGTTACCCTGCAAGGGTGGCTGTATAACAAGACCGGCAAGGGCAAGTTGCAATTTTTGCAGGTGCGCGACGGCACTGGGATCTGCCAATGTGTCATTTTCCGCGGCAATGTAAGCGATGAAGCGTTTGAGGCAGGTAAGGGGCTCACGCAAGAGAGCTGCATCCGTGTCACCGGCCTGATCAAAGCCGAGGAACGCGCCCCAGGTATTCCAGGTGGCTTTGAGATGGAGGTTCACGCCTTAGAGGTAATCCAGATCGCCGAGACCTATCCCATTTCGCCAAAGGAGCATGGGGTAGAGTTTCTGATGGAAAACCGCCATCTTTGGCTGCGTTCCTCCAAGCAGTGGGCCGCCATGCGCGTGCGCGCGGTGATCGTCAGCGCGATTCGCGAGTGGCTCGATGGCCACGGCTATCTCAATGTCGATACACCCATCCTAACACCCGCCGCCGCCGAAGGGACGACGACCCTTTTTAGCATCGACTATCATGGCGAACCGGCATTTCTGGCGCAGACGGGTCAGTTGTATAACGAAGCCAATATTTTCGCCTTTGGTAAGGTCTATTGCTTTGGCCCCACCTTCCGCGCTGAAAAGAGCAAGACGCGCCGCCACCTGCAAGAGTTTTGGATGGTTGAGCCGGAGATCGCCTTCTGTGATCTTGAGGGGCTGATGGAGGTCGAAGAGCAATTTGTCAGCCACATTGTGCAGCGTTGTTTGCGTGATTGCGCACCAGAGTTGGCGGTGCTCGAACGCGATCTGACCCATCTGCAAACGGTGATGCCTCCTTTTCCGCGCATCCATTATGATGAAGCGGTTGCCATGCTCAATAAGGCCGCGGCGGCCGGCGAACTGGTGCCTGGCTATGAGGATCCGGTGCCGGCGATTGAATGGGGCGATGACTTTGGCAGTCCCCACGAAACCTATATCGCTGCCCAATTTGATAAACCGGTCTTTGTCCATCACTATCCAACGCAGGTCAAGGCCTTTTACATGGAGCCGGAAGCCGACCGCGCCGAAGTCTGTCGCAGTGTCGATCTGCTGGCCCCCGAAGGCTACGGCGAGATCATCGGTGGCAGCGAACGCATGAGTGATCCCGAAAAGCTGGCGGCGTCGATCAAGCAGCACGGCCTGCCACAGGAGGTCTACGAGTGGTATCTCGACCTGCGGCGCTATGGTTCGGTTGTGCATAGCGGCTTTGGCCTTGGCGTTGAACGTACGGTTGCCTGGGTTTGTGGCCTCGACCATGTGCGCGAGACGATTGCCTTTCCCCGTACCTTGAACAATCTGCGGCCATAAGCGTGTTACGTGGTACGTTTTGCGTGTATGATAAGCGGATCTTGTTCATTTGTGAGGTATCGGGTTCTAGAAATACGTTCACGACTAACCCCACCCCTCCCCGACATCAAGGAGGGGGAAACGCTCCTCACTTGCTAGCGGGAGTGGCTGGGAGGAGCTGGCTGAATAGTTACGTTCAAAGAATCACTTCTCGGTCAAGCGTAAGGCCGCAGTGACAGTCCACGCAACACGTACCATGTAATTCGCATCTCCCTATGATTTATCTTGCTACCTTGCTCTTTGCGCTGGCTCTTACCTATGCGGTGACACCCTGGATTGGCCAGTTGGGCCTTTGGCTGGGGCTGGCTGACCAGCCAGGTGGGCGGCGCCGTCATCGGGGTGTCATTCCGCGCACGGGCGGGCTGGCGCTCTTCCTTGGCTTCTTGGTGACGGTTCTACTCACACTCTGGTTACCCACACTGCTACCCGTGCCCCTCTCCACTTGGTTTCCCTTGCGCGATGATATCGACGAGATGCGGCGTCTCAGCGCATTGCTGATTGGCAGCACCTTTTGTGTCATCGCTGGGCTGGTCGATGATCGGTACGAACTGGGGTCGTTGCCGCAATATGCGGTGCAGGTGGGGGCGGCCCTGATTGCCATTGCCGGCTTGATCTTTATCAAACATGTCAACAACCCTTTTGCCCCTGGTCTCTTTTTTGGCGAAGCAGGATTGCCCTGGTGGCTGGTTTGGCCACTGACGATCTTCTGGTTCCTCTTTATGATCAACACGGTCAACTGGCTCGATGGGCTCAGTGGACTGGTGACGGGGGTCACGGCAATTCTCTGTGCTGTATTGGCGCTTCACATGCTCTTCTTTGCCGAGCCATCACAAGGCAGTGTCGCGCTCTTGCCGGTGGCGCTTTTGGGTGCAGCGCTCGGTTTCTTGCCGCACAACTTTGCGCCTGCCCGGATCTTTATGGGCAGCACTGGCTCTTATTTTCTCGGCTATGCGCTCGCTTCGCTGGGGATCATTGGCGGCGCGCGGCTGGCGACCGTCATGTTGGTGTTGGGGTTGCCGGCGCTCGATCTGATCTGGCTCGTAGTCACACGCTGGCGACGGGGGCTCTCTCCCGGGCAGGGAGGACGGGATCATCTACACTTTCGCCTGGCCGATCTGGGCATTAGCGAGCGGACGATTGTCATCGGCTATTGGGCCTTTTGCGCCGCTTTTGGCCTGGTGACGCTGCTGCTCAATGGTCCAGCACAGAAGATTATTGCGTTGGTAATGTTGGGGATTCTGGCGTTAGGTGTGCTCTATTGGGCCACCTATGGCGCAAAATTAAAGCAACAGCGTTATATAACCCCGCCCTTACCTTCCCCACAAGCAAGGGAGATGAATAATGCTCCTCCCTTGCTTGCGGGGGAAGCCGGGAGGGGGTGTGAAGGTAATGAAAACCGAGAGAGCGACCGATCCAACAATGACACAAATTTTAGCGATTGAAACCAGTTGTGACGAAACCGCGGCTGCTGTGATTGCCGATGGGCGCACCATTGTGAGCAACGTGGTCGCCACACAAATTGAGATTCATCGGCGCTATGGTGGTGTCTTTCCAGAGGTAGCCAGCCGCCAGCATGTGCTCTCGATCCAGCCGGTGGTCACCCAAGCGCTACATGAAGCCGCCATTACCGATCTCACCACGCTCGACGCCATTGCCGTGACCCACGGCCCTGGCTTGGCCGGTAGCCTGTTGGTGGGGGTGAACATGGCCAAGGGGCTCGCCTTTGGCAGTGGTCTGCCGCTTCTGCCGATTAACCATTTGGAAGGGCACGTCTACAGCAACTGGTTGCAGGTGGCGCAGCCAGGGGTGGTCACCGAATCGACCGCGCTGGCCGATCAGCTGGATCTCTTTCCGGCGCTGATCCTAATTGTCTCCGGTGGTCATACGGAACTGCTGCTGATGCATGGACATGGGGCTTATACCCATCTTGGCGGCACGATCGACGACGCCGCCGGCGAAGCATTTGACAAGATCGCACGGCTGCTCAACCTGGGCTTCCCCGGCGGGCCGGCAATTCAACGGGCGGCATTGAGTGGCGATGCCACGCGCTTTGACCTGCCCCGTGCGCTCGCGCACAACACGGAACATCGCTTCAACTTTAGCTTTTCTGGCCTCAAGACGGCGGTCTTGCATCTGACGCGTGATCTGGAACGGCGCCGCGAAGATCTGACGGAGCCGCAGTTGCTAGCCGACTTGGCAGCCTCTTTTCAGGAAGCTGTAGCTGACGTACTTGTGCGCAAGATGGTGGATGCCGCCCAACACTTTGCTGTGCAACGGGTCTGTATTTGTGGGGGTGTCAGCGCGAATACGCGTCTCCGGGCACGGGCAGAGAAGGCGTTAACGGCGTTGGCGCTGCCACTTTACATCCCGCCCCTCTTCCTTTGTACGGACAACGCGGCCATGATCGGTGCGGCGGCCCACTATCGAATGCTGCGGGGTGAAGTAATGCGGGGTGATGCCGTGCCGGGGGATCTAGCGTTAGATGTATTTGCCAATCTGCCGTTGGCGTAGTAGCCCAATGGAACCTGCCACAGCTGTGGTAGCAGCGGAATCATCTAAGGTTAGGACGCGCTGTGGCATTGGCGTCCCCTGTAAGAGCACTGTCCGCGGGGAGAGATGAGGTCGATTTTCGCAAGACCATGCGACGGATATCTTCCCCTCGTAATGTGCGCCGATAGGTGCGGGGGCGTGGTGGTGCAACGCCAATCCGTCCATCGAATGGCGGATAATCTAGCAGCTTAGCGTGAATATAGCCACCAATGACGCGTAGGCTGGCAATGACAGGTGCCGCGAGAAAGGCACCCAGTAGACCAGCAACATTAAAGCCAATCACCACGCCACAAATAACCACAATTGGGTGCAGATTTACGCTATCGCCAATCACCCGTGGCACAACGATGTTATTCTCCAGTTGTTGGATCAAGAAGTAAATCCCCACCGTGATCAGGGCAAAGCTCATTTTGTCAATTCCCAAAGGGCCAAGCACCGTGCTGCCTTGGATCAGCGCCACGATCACGGCGGGAATCATCGAAAGAGTCGGTCCCAGATTGGGCACAATCTCCAGCACCCCGGCCACGGCCCCCAGGATCAGCGCACCGGGCATCCCTGCCAATTCCAGCGAAAGCCAAGTAGTAACGCCGATGGTCAGACAGAGAATGATCTGGCCACGGAAGAACGCTTGCCAAATTCGGCTAATCCGCCGCAAAAGTTCGCCAAACTCCGGTTGATAGGAAGGTGGAAAGAGCCCCTGCACATAGCTTCGAATCGTTGGCGCATCTTTGGTGAGATAGAGGCTCATAAAAAAGATGACCAGGAAAGTGAAGAAAAATTGGACGATGCCACCGACGACACTAAAGCCAATGACCGCTGTGCTGCTGACCACGGTCGTGGTCGTGCCAATCACCTGCTGCATGTAGTTGAGCAATTCGCCAAGGGTGGGAATGACCAGGTACTGTTGAAAGTTGGCCTGGAGTTCCTGTAACGTATTGCCAATCGGGAACTGCAACCCCAGCATCGGAACCGTCAGCATTTCCGGTAAATTGTCAATCGAGTTGCCCAGCCAGTTGATCACATCGCGAGTGATCTGCTGCGGATTGTAGTTGGCGAGACTGCTTAGTTGGTTAAGTAGCACAGGAATCAACAGCACGGGCAGGAGAATAAAGCCAATCAGCAACAACATAAAGAGCACAATCGTGCTCAGACTGCGCGGAACGCGTAGCCGGTCGAGGAGATCGACAATTGGGCTCAAGAGATAGGCGATAATGCCGGCAAAGATCAGGATGGGCAGCACCGGTTGGATCAGCCAAAGCACCACCGCGCCAAAGATAATCATCAGCACAATGACGGTACGCTTGGTCGCGCGATCCCAGCGTGAACTGGCCGGAACCTCCAGATCATCAATATGCGCCACGGTTACGACTTGCGTGGTCCCTTGCTCTGCTTTGCTATTTTCTACCACTGGTTCGCGGGTTGTGTTAGCGGCGCCATTGCCCTTCTCATCCCTGCTTTGTGTGAAATCTGTCACGTCAATCCATTTGTGAATAAGGTACGTTTCAGATAAAGAAACCCCTCCAAGGGCGAAGAGTCGCGCTCAGAATCATTGGGGCTAGTGCACTGCGGCGGAAGTAAGCCAGTAGTTCAGTGAGACAGTGAGACAGTGACTGTTCCGCTATCGGATGATTGAGGTCGTCACGGGCAGTGACTTTCGCCTGGTTAGTTACCGTTGCGAAAGGCAAAAATCTCACGCCAAGGTGCAAAGCCCGCAAAGAAAATCCAGAGAAGCCCTTGGCGAGCTTTGCGCCTTGGCGTGAACCTTATTCTGTTGCGCAACAAGAGTTAGATAAGCACTGACTCACCTATCGTCGGCCAAGCTTACTTTGTGCCTTGCGGGTCTGCTGTAGTGAGAGCCCTTCGTGTTCGATGAATTGTTGGTACAGGGCATAAAACCGTTGCCGATCCTGCATACTGATAACGGCAACGGCGTCGGCTGTCTCCACCGCATAAGGATAGCCATTGCCCACAACACATTCAGCGCGCACGAGGTTAAGGATCTCATCAGCGCGGCCGGCTTCCCAGATCCAACGGGGCATTTCAATGCGTGCCGGCGGATGTTCATTGGAGAGCTTGACATAGGTAAAGACGACGTCTTTATAAAAGTTTGCCAAATTCTGCTCAGTAAGGCTATCGCTACGGGCACAGATAAAGAGTGGGCTGCGGTCGCCCCACTTGGTCACACAGTGACTCACCAACGCCGCATCGCTCACTGGTAGCGCATTGGGCTTGTTTTCGAGCACCGTCATCAAATTTACAATATCACTGCTAAATGACCGATCCACAAAAGCGACTAACGGTACCTCTGTGCGTGTGGAGCAATCGAGCAACTTTTGGATCGCCCGCACATAGAGGCGCGAGTGCATCGGCTTCATCGTACCGGCAAAGCTGATGATGAGCGACCCGTCGAAGAAGCAGAGCGGTTTGGCGGCGGTTGGCGCATCGGCGTACCCTTCCATCAATTCGCATAGTTTGTCACACTCTCGCTCAAAGCGTACGCGATTGACATATTGACCCGCAAAGGTCCCCGCCGCATCATCGGGATCGTCCTCACTCAAATCCTCGGGCGACAGCACTTCAAAGGCGACATCCTTAACATAGCCACCGCTGCCCGTGCTATGGTCGTTGACAAACCAACCGATCTGCACTGCGGCCACCGCCGGTGCCACATCCTTAGTTGGCGTGATCTGGCTACCATCGACGGCCACGACAGGACAGTTGAGCAAAATGTCAAAGGCCCAACTGCGCGATTCCCGATGGTCGCGCCACTCTTGGTCAAAGGAGAGACAGAGCCCCTCGGCGCGGTCGAGTTCCTCGGTGGGCAATGCCCCAGGCCAAGCCAACCCGCGGTCGGCTATCGCCGCCTCCATTGTATAGACGTTATAGTGGTTGAAATTGTTCAACCACGTTTCCAGCTGTTCGCGCTGTTCGCGCTGGGTCGTTTGAAAGCGCTGAAAGGCCTGACGTTTGCCTTCCAGCGCACCGATAACTTTATTGCGGTCGAGCAATGGTTCCTCCGGTTGTTATACAATTCGTATCAAGAGATGACCGGATGAAGAGATGACAAGGTGACGGGATGATCCTGTTGGTCTACCTTACGCAATGGGGTTGAAACCCCTTGCTGACAGCGAGAAGTCGCCTCAGCGACTGAGAAAACAGAAGCAGTGCCTGAGGGCACTTCTCGCTGTTAGGAGGGGATTTTAATCCCACTCCGTAAGATACGCCAACAGTATCACAGGATGAAGGGGTGACCAACATACTGACTTGTCACCTTGTCCTTCTTGTGATACTGTTGCACTCTCTTACGCAATGGGGTTGAAACCCCTTGCTGACAGCGAGAAGTCGCCTCAGCGACTGAGAAAACAGAAGCAGTGCCTGAGGGCACTTCTCGTTGTTAGAGCAGGGTTTTAACCCTGTCTTAAGGCAGTGCAACAGTGTCATCTTGTCATCCCGGCATCTTGTCCTTCTTGTCACCCTATCCTCCTCCCGATCACACGACTACTCGCTCCCGTTTCCCGTGACAGGCCTTGAATTTACGTCCGCTACCACAGGGACAGGGATCGTTGCGACCGACCGCATTAAATTGTTGTTGCAGCGCCGCCTCTTTCTGGGCGAGAATCCCCATGATATTGGCAGGTGGGCGACGGTGGCGCAATTCGTTGGCCATGAGGCGCATGGGTTCATCGATGTGATTGAAAAAGGAGCGATACCCCCCACAGAGGTAATTCAACCCCGGCTCACCTTCGGGTGTGGTCAGGATGCGATCTTTGGGGCAGCCACCGTTGCAGACAAAGCGCACTTCGCAGTCGCGACAATATTGGGGGAGGCCATCGCGCTTGTCCAGTCCAAATTGGCGCTGCCGATCGGACGAAACCATCTCGATTAAGGGAATCTCTAAAATGTTGCCAAGTTTGTAGGCCGGCTCGACAAAGTGATCACACGAAAAGAGATCGCCGTTGTGTTCCAACGCCAGCGCCAGCCCGCAAGTCTCTTCAAAGACGCAAAGGCCCGGCCGTTCGCCGACCCACGCCGCCAGCGCTACATCGAAGATCTGCACAAAGATTCGCCCCACGTCGTGGCGTACCCACTCGTCAAAGATGTTGCTGAGAAAGCGCCCATACTGTACGGCGGAGATCGAGCGGTTGGTGACCTCTTCGCCTTCCTGATAGCCAGTTTCGTTGTCGCGCTCGACAATTGGGATGAACTGCATAAACTGCGTGCCAATGTCGTCGCGCAACGTGCGGTAGACCTCAACGCCATGTTCAGCATTGGCGGCGTGGACAGTGGTCAGAATATTAAATTCGACCTTGTGCTTTTTGAGCAACGCCAGACCCGCCATTACCTTGGCAAAGGTCGGGTTGCCCCCCTTGTCAACGCGGTAGGCGTCATGGATATGCTCGGGGCCGTCGACACTCAGGCCGATCAGAAACTCATGCGCATGAAAAAATTCACACCACGCATCATCGAGCAGAACACCGTTGGTCTGGAAGGCGTTGTAGATGCGCATCCCTGGACGTCTATACTGCTGTTGGAGTTCGACAGCCCGCTTGAAGAAATCGAGTCCCATCAGCGTCGGTTCGCCCCCTTGCCAGGCAAAAGTCACTTCCGGCACCCCCTGCGCTTCAATGTATTGACGCGTATAGCTCTCCAGCAGCTCATCGGCCATGCGGAAGCGGCTACCAGGATACATCATCTCCTTGGCGAGGAAGTAGCAGTATTTGCAGTCGAGATTGCAAATCGCCCCGCGCGGTTTGGTCATCACATGGAACGCCGCAGGGGTGACCGCGCTCGGGCCGGCTGATAAAAAGGTCATCGTGATCTGTTTCCTTATCCTCGAAGAGTAGTGAGACAGTGAGACAGTGAGACAGTGAGACAGTGAGACAGTGAGACAGTATCGGCAACCATCCACCGTCCTACTGTCCTACTGTCCTACTGTCCTACTTCTTCACCGCGGCGTCCCACGCCTTGCGCAACGCCTGCGCTCGTTGCGCCAGATCTTGGAGATCTTGCGTCGGTCCCGTTACGAGTGCGCTGCCAATCCCGGCGGCGACAATGCCCGCCTTGACATAGTCGGCAATGTTTTCTGCCGAGATGCCACCGGTCGGGATGATGCCGATGTCATCGAGTGGTGCGCGGATCGCTTTAATATAGCGTGGCCCCATAATATCTGACGGAAAGAGCTTGACGATGCGACAGCCGGCGACAAAGGCGGTCTGTGCTTCGGTGGGGGTAAAGACGCCGGGCAGGTGCAAAATATCATTTTGCAGGGCAACACGCGCCGTGTCGAGATCGAGATTGGGCGCAACGGTAAATTCCGCGCCGGCTTCTAGCGCTTGGTCAAATTGCGCGGCTGTGCGCACCGTGCCGGCCCCGACGACCATCTGATCGCCAAATTGCTTGCGCAATTGGCTAATACTCTCCAGCGCGCTCGTCGTGTTGAGCGTTACTTCCATCACCGGTACGCCGTTGTCGAGCAGCACTTGGGCGATATTGAGCACCTGTTCTCGGCTAAAGTTGCCACGGACAATGGCAACAAGGCCAGTTTTGCGGACCCGGGCGGCCACAGCCTCAATGTGGGTGGACATGCGTTTCTCCTCTATTGGTGATAAGAAGCATTCTGTTCATTCGCGCGTATTGACTGGAGCTTGTTGCGTATTGCGTGTACGATCACCGGCTCTCCATGCGCGAGCAGATCCATGCCTCTGTGAATATCCTAAGCTTACCACAGGTCGCTTTTGTTTTCCAGTCGGGGGAAGATACAGGGTGCGTCCCATTTTGGGGGATTACACAGAAGGACAAAATTGATCGTCCGATGTAATCCCCCAACTGTGGTACGCACCCAAGATACAGCTTTTTTTTGCGAGTTGATCATTCCTGCGCTTAGCGGTATGATCTTTGCCATCCCAATACATTACATCAATTCAATTGAGTTTGCTTCATACCTACAGATTGCGATGTGGTTTCGTCCGTACATATCCAATCCTTATCAACCAATCACCAGAGAGGAACCATTCATGCCAACGATTCACCATCAACCCCTGCGCGACTTCGGCTATGCACTCTTTGAAGCGGCCGGGGTGCCGGCCGACCAGGCCCGCGTTGCCACCGATCATCTCGTCGAATCGAACTTGATGGGCCATGATTCGCACGGCGTCTTACACATGGTCGGCTACATTCGTGGCTTGCAAAGCGGCGCGATCCAGCCGGTGGGCAACCAGAAGATTATCCGCGAAACACCCGTCTCGGCGGTGATTGATGCGAACCGTAGCTTTGGCATTGTGCTCACCTATGAGGCGATGCGCATGGCCGTTGAGCGGGCAAAAACGCACACATTGGGTGCTGTTGCCGTCCATCGTGCCAGCCACATTGGGCGCTTAGGGGCCTTCCCCCCGTTGGCCGCGGCGGAAGATTGTATCGGCGTGATCATGTTGAATGGTGGTGGGCGCTTTGTGGCACCCTTTGGTGGCACGGCGCGCAAGCTGCCGCCAAACCCCATCGCGATCAGCGTGCCGACCCTTGATGGCCCGGCGATGATGCTCGATATGACGACGAGCATGGTCGCCGGTGGCAAGGTACTGGTGGCCGCCTCCAAAGGGCAGGCGCTCCCAGAAGATTGGATGGTCGATCTCGCTGGCAATCCGGTGACCGATCCCAACCAGTTTCGCTCGAATGAGGTGGCGATGTTGCCCCTTGGTGGTGCATTGGGTTACAAGGGCTACGGATTGGCGATGATGATCGATGCGATTGCCGGGGGGCTCTCTTGGGCCGGCTGTAGCAGCGAAGAGCCGACACGCGGTGGTAGTGGCTATCTGGCGCTGGCAATTAAGATCGAAAGTTTTATCGACGTGGCCGACTATAAAAAAGAGGTGCAGCGGCTGATCGAGTGGGTCAAATCCTCGCCGACGATGCCGGGCGTCGAGCAAATTTATCTGCCCGGTGAGATCGAAGCGGAACGGCAGCGCAAACATGAGGCCGAGGGGATCACGATTCCAGAGAGCATTTGGGGGGAAATTGTCGAGACAGCGCGTGGGCTTGGGGTGGCGGTGCCAACCGTCTAAGATGAAGTCAATGCTCGTTCCACGCGGTAGCAAGGTAAGAAATTAAACAGGACAACGAGCGTAGGCTGAGCTTGTCGAAGCCGGCACCGCGTAGGCTTCGACAAGCTCAGCCTACGGATACCCGATTATTTTGTTAATTCCCTACTGCGTGGATTGCTTGATGCCGGAGCGTCGAATGGGGTGCTTGCGCTCCAGCGTAGGCACCCGCCTTTTGTCGTGCTAGCTGACGAGGACCGCTACTGTGCGTGGCGGCACCGTCAGCGCGCCCTTCTCATCATCGATCCCTGTCTCTAAGACAACAGCATCACCCGAGTCGCGCAGTGCCGGGTGCAGCGTCAACCCAATTCCCTGCCAGTCAAGTTTCTGAAACTTTTGCGGGTGCGTCGTGGCATTAAAGACGACGACAATCAATTTGTATTTGGCATCGATTCTAGGAAAATCCTCGACCTGGTCGGCCAGGCTCATGACGATCATACCCGGAATTTGCTTGGGTCCTGTGTTATGGAAGGCCAGCCGCGCCATGACATCTGCTTTGGTACGCAGGCGGAAGAGCGGGGAACTTTTGCGAATGGTGAGCAATGCGTGTACATTGGCGATGCATTGCCGAATCGCGCGTTCGTCGGCACGTAGGGCAGGGTTAGCCAGAAATGGGCGCATGAGCTCACTCTCGAAGCCCGCCTCAACCGGTAGCCCCACACCAAAGTTATTGGAGGAGTAATCGAAGAAGAGACGATTGAACCAGTCGCCACTATTGTAGCTGTCCCGTTCCAGCGATTTGGATCGCAACATTTCGCTGCCGGCATGGAGAAAGGGGACCCCTTGGGCGAGAATCGTCAGTGCCAGGCCGAGCGTCTGCACGCGGACACGATCTGCCATTGAGGTATCGCGCGGTAGCTTGTAGACATTGTTGTCGTAGAGGGTCTGGTTGTCATGTGCTTCCACATAGACGACATTTTCGTTTGGCTCTGCATTGTAGCCGGTCGGGCCCCCATAATAATCGATCTCGCTGCCGCTGGTGAGGTAGCCATCGGCAGCCTCGAAGGTGTAGTCGGCCAGATTGCCAGCTAGCCCCACGCGTATCTGATCGCTAATGCTGAGCAGCGCATCGCGCTCCCAATCGTGTCCCCAATTTTGGGTGTTGGGGGCGTACCAGCGGCCATTGATAAAGCCCTGGTTGGCGATCAGCGCGGCACCGCTGTCAAACGGGCGTCCCCCGCGTACGGCGTTGCGCAAGCGGTCGTTAAAGGTGCCAATGCCGGTGCCGGCCAGGTTGAGTTGAGTGGCGTTGACCCCGCGCGCATTGTGCATCACTTCGCCAAAGTCCCAGCCTTCGCCATAGATGTAGATCGAAGGGTCGATTGCATCTAACAGGGCACGTACCTTCACCATATTACTCTTCATATGGTGGCCCATGAGATCGAAGCGAAAGCCATCCATGCAATAGTGTTCGGCCCATACTTGCAACGAATCGAGCATCAGCTTTTCCATCATCGCATGTTCGGTAGCGGTATTGGCACAGCAGGTACTTCGCTCAATCCCCCCTTCGGCATTCAGCCGGTGATAATAGCCGGGCACGATCTTGCCGAGCACGGAGCGCGGTTGCTGACCGCCATCATGGGTGTGATTATAGACGACATCCATGACGACAGATAGCCCCGCCGCATGGAGCGCCTGGACCATCTGGCGGAATTCTAGAATACGCGCCGTACCGTTGGCATTGGTGGCATAAGCGCCATCGGGCACGGTGTAATGATGGGGATCGTAGCCCCAATTAAAGCCATCTACCTCACGCACGGCTTTGATTGCATTGGCCTGTATATTGGAATCGGGTGGGGCATCGATCGGAATATTGGGTTCTCGGCGTGCGTTTGGATCTTCATTGACGGAGAGGAAATCAAAGACGGGCAGCAGGTGGATGTGGGTAAGACCGGCCGCGGCCAAGCGCTGTAAATGGCGCATTCCGGCAGAATCGGCCATGGCAAAGGCCCCATATTTGCCACGTAATGCGATCGGCACGCTTTGGTCGTTGATGCTAAAATCGCGCAGATGGAGTTCGTAGAGCACAATATCGGTGGGGGCCTCAACTTGTGGCCGCGGGTGCTGCTGCCAACCGGAAGGCTGGAGCGCCGGATCGGTCAGGTCGACAATCAGGCTGCGGGTGCCGTTCATCGCCAAGCCTAAGGAGTAGGGATCGGTCACCAGGTTATGCTCAATTTTGCCTGTCTCTGGGACATAGACAGTTACTTCGTATAGGTAATATTTGCCAATCCAACTGCGCTCCCCCTGTAATTCCCAGGTTCCTTGGGGGCCACGATCTAGCGGGGCATGGTGGCAACTGTTTCCTGTGGCATCATCAAAGAGATAGAGCGTTACCTGCTGCGCCGTAGGTGCCCAAAGCCGCACCGTAACAGCGGTCGGGCTTACGATTGCGCCCAGCGCTCCTGTGTAGTGAAAGAGCTCATCAAGTATTCCCGGAATTTGGATACCAGTGGCGTTAATTACGATCTCATCGAGTGTTACGGCAACCGCAAGTTGCCCTTGGAGGAACGCCGCCAGCTCGTCTTGTTCGACCTGTTCTACTGTAAAGCATTGATAGTGTGCCAAATGGGGAAATTTCGCTTTGAGGGTGCTGCTCAATTCTGTCGGTTCATAATGCAAAGGAATTGCTTTGCCACCAATAATTTGGCCATTGTCAATCGCCAACCCACCTAACGGCGCATAATAGAGCGCATAGTGCATTCCCGCTTGGTGCTCCACATCCCAGACAATCGTATTCGCCGTGAGCCAATGTGCGCGTTGTTTGCTCAGATCGCTGCCCGCAATGCGACCCGGTTCGGTGGGGAGCACATACCCCTGTTCGACCGCTGGGTTGGCGACTAGCCACGCTTCGTTGCTCTTCTCGGTTAATTGCAAGTATTGGTCCGGGCCAGGATCTTTTTGTTCCCCACAGTGGAGGATGTAGGCGAGCTCGGTGGCCCCAGCACTGAGTGGCACATCAAAGTAGATGCCAAAGTCATCCTGCCCGCTCGGTTTTAGCGGCGCTTGCCAGGTAGTCGGTGTGGCCGCGCCCTCCCAAACGTGTAGCCCCCAAAAATCCTGATAATTTTGACCTGTTGCATTGCCATACTCACCGTCGGGTCGGTGGTAGTGGATGATCGCATGATCACCCTCCGTGGCTGGAGTTGCGGGGCCAACTGGCTCTTGGGCTTGTGGAAGGGTAACGTTGTGCATTTTGGTCACGGCAGCGATTCCTATCTGTCTCGCGAGTAAGAACAGTGGTCAGCGAACCGCACAGACGCCGAGCAATCGGCGCAAACGGTTGCAATTGGTAGAGCAGTTTAGCGATAGAAGTAGGCGCTTGTCAAGTGAGATGCTTGGTAGAAGGGATGATGGGGCGAATGGCAAGGGGGGAAAATGGCTCAGTTCTGCTAGCGTAACCTGTCCCGATGGACATTAAAGATTAAACCCGGTAATCGCGCGTAGGCTGAGCTTGTCGAAGCCGAAGCCGCTTCGGCTTCGCGCTCAGCAGGCACCCGCTCAGCCTACGCTACCGTGTATTTATTTCTATAAAACTTTCGAGAAATGACTTATGCTATTGCGCAGTTATCTGTTCGACGGTCAGCGACCCAATGCCACCGGTAACGGTCAGATCAACGCGGTTGAGCGCTGTAGCGTAATTGGCGGATTGATAGATGTTGCCTTCTCGGATATAATCGCCGTCGACGCGCACGCTGCCAAGACCGGTGCTTGCCTCAATCCGCATGGCAATGGTTGCTGGCACTTTAATCACAATGCCGCCAACGCCGCCGTTGATTTCAGCCTTGAAATTTCCTGTATCGGGCAGGGTGATCTCCACTTTGCCGACACCGGCGTCGACTTTGAGCCCCTTCAACGTCAGCGCTTGCAAATTCAATGTTGCTGAACCAACCCCTGTAGAGACAGTGAGATCGGTCGGGATGAGGCGGTTTAGATGGAGATCCCACATTCCATCGTTGGAGCGGCCAAAGCTGGGCAGGATCAGACTGCGCGAGCCACTTTCCAAGGTGTAGTGAGCCGTGCCGGCATCAACCGTGAACTCCCGTTCTAATTCCTCATTGGGGTGTAACGCGATGGTGCCGTCCAGCAGGGTTTCTACGCCTTGGCCGGCAGCCAAACGCATTTGGCTCACGCTGGACGCAATGGTTACCTCTGCCAGCGAAGCACCATCGAGGGTCTGGACGACACTTTCGCCGCGTACGGCACCAAAGGGCACGGTGGTCTCCACATAGCCAAGCCAAATGGCCCCAAAAACGACGCCAAGAAGGAGCATGAGCGCAATCAAGGCTCCCCCATTGGCCCGCCGCCCCAGCAAAATATCTAGCCCGGCGGCGACGAGAAAGATTGGCCAAAAGCGGAAGAGCAATTCCCAAAAATTGAGATTGATGACATCGAGATTGCCCAGGAGGAGCATAATGCCCAGACCAATTAAGACAATCGGCCCAAAGAGGCTAGAGCGCCCCTTTTCCGGTTTGATGGGTTGACTCATTGTGCTATACATTGTGTGCCTATCCTTTGGAAGGGGGTGTCCATAGACAATTCCCGAATGCAACGTTGACGAATATTTTACTTTTTACTGTTGTTTAAATCCCACAAAATGATACGTCTCGACCTACCGATCCTCTCTGTCTGGCTCGATGGGGCTACGGGAATCCTCCCGCTGCGGAGACGGATCCCGCACGGCACCGCGCCCTGAAAAATTGCGCAGTACCCAAAAGAGACCAACGACGATCAGTGCCACCGGCCACAAGTTTTCCATATAGCCCAGCCAAGGGGTCCCGATTAACACGCCCATGAGCAGCAAGACTGCGGCAGGAATCAAGGCCCAACTTTGGCGTTCGCCCCGTTGGCCTGTTAGCAAGGCGACCACCAAGAAAGTGAAGCCGAGCCCCAAAAAGAAGATGCCACCACTTTCGACGCCGCGCATGTGCAGCCCATCTAAGCCGGCCACGACGGCCAATGTGGACATCACACCCGCTGGAATAATGGCCCACCACTTTGTCAAATCGGCCAGGTAGACCAGGATGAAGCCAAAGCCGATCGCGGCTAGAAAGAATGGCCCGGCTAAGCCTTCAAAAAGACGCGGCGCGTAATTATCAAAAAAGATCGTGCCAGAAAGGCCAAGTAGCGTCGCACCAGGAATTGCTGCCCACCAACGTTCTTGTAGCGCCGTCAAAAAGAAATAGAGAAAGACAAGTCCACCGGTGGCAAAGAGCGCCATTGCCAAGAAGGCCCCAACGTGGACAAAGATCCCCATGTTTTGCAGCAGAAAAATGACACCGGCCAATATTAGAAGAATGCCCCAAACCGCGCCATTGCGTACGTCTTTTGTTCTTTGCATCGTATCACCTCCACAGCTGAATTAACTTAACAAATTGTTGTCAAAACCAATGATAACTTACATAAATTCATCCTCTGTAGTGCCAAACGTCATCCAGCAGGTCATGAATGTAGGGGGAGATAGTCCAAGCCCAGGGGAAAGAAGTAGGCAGTAGCTATGAAACAATACGTGCATGGGGCGAGAATGTTGCAATTGACAGTACGTTTGTCTGTACTCTTGCCCATGGCGTGCTTGAATTTTTGGGCGATAATGAGCTGATAGGCGGTGTCGCGCTTTGCTATCACGTAGAATTCATCCATAGATGCTCTGTTTCTCTGGCTACAACCGAATTTATGGATAGGTTCTTGTCCGCAACCAATGCTAAACTATAATAGATTCAATCCATTCTTATACCTCTCTCTTTGAAGAGCAGGGGATACAGCAAAGAAAGACAAACGCCTTATGAGCAATCACTGGTATGCCCAGCCCGTAGACGTTGTCCTGGAGACTCTTACTGCCGACCGCGGGTCCGGCCTATCCCAGGCTGAAATCGATCGTCGTCTGGCCGAATATGGGCCGAATGAGTTGGTCGAAAAAGGGGTCAAAAGCCCCTGGCAAATTTTGTTAGAACAGCTCTCCGACGCCATGGTGATTGTCCTGATCATTGCGGCGATCATTTCGGGCTTTATTGGCGAAGTACAGGATACGATTGTAATCATCGCCATTGTGGTGCTTAACGCTGTGTTAGGCGTCACCCAAGAGTACCGCGCCGAACGGGCGATTGCCGAGTTGAAAAAGCTCTCTGTGCCCAGTGTACGCGTCCGCCGCGGCGGCAAAGTCCAGGAGATTTCGGCCCGCGATCTTGTGCCAGGTGATATTGTGTTGCTGGAAGCGGGCAATGTGGCCCCTGCCGATGGTCGCCTGTTGGAGGTCAATGGCCTAAAGATCGAAGAGGCCGCGCTTACCGGCGAATCGGAGCCGGTCGAGAAACGGGTTGCCCCAATTGACGCCGCCGCCGATGATCACGCTGTTGCATTGGGCGATCGCAAAAATATGGTCTACATGGGCACGATTGTCAGCTATGGCCGCGGCACGGCTGTGGTGACGGCCACTGGCATGGCGACCGAATTGGGTAATATTGCTACGTTGTTGCAGGATGTCACGCAAGAGCAGACGCCATTACAAGATCGGCT
Source organism: Caldilineaceae bacterium (assembly GCA_034432375.1). Classification (GTDB taxonomy): domain Bacteria; phylum Chloroflexota; class Anaerolineae; order Caldilineales; family Caldilineaceae; genus JAHBVH01. The sequence continues at coordinate 64,155 of DAOUCA010000148.1, read as the reverse complement.
CGACCATTTGGGCAAGAATCTGGCCTGGGTGGCCCTGGCCATTATCGCCGTGGTATTTATCGTCGGTCTCACCACCAGCGTAGAAGTGCGCGCGATTTGGGACCAAGGGGGCAACATCTTTGGGCACCTGCTGCAAAGTGATGTGGTGCAAGAGCTTTTCCTGACTGCGATCAGTATGGCGGTGGCTGCCATTCCTGAAGGGTTGCCGGCGATGGTCACAATTGCGCTGGCCCTTGGTTCGCGGCGCATGTTGCAACGGCACGCACTGATCCGCAAGCTGCCGGCAGTGGAGACCCTTGGCTCGGTGACGACGATCTGTTCGGATAAGACGGGCACATTGACGCAGAATCAAATGACGGTGACCATGCTTGATGTGGCCGGGGAACAGCGCACGGCTGATGCATTGGAAGAGGTCCGTTCGGCGATTGCCCATGCGGAAGAACAAGAGCCCCAAGAACCATTGGCGCGCAGTTTGAGTATTCTCTTGCGTGGCGCGGCCCTCTGCAACGATACGACTCGTAACATTGACGAGGCGAGTGGCGAAGAAAAGCTCTTGGGTGACCCAACCGAAACCGCGCTTGTGCGGATTGCCGGTGAATTTGATCTGCCCAAAGAGGCGCTGGAAGAGCGTTGGCCACGGGTTGCCGAAGCGCCTTTCACCTCTGAACGCAAATGTATGACGACCATCCATCGTGCGCCCAGATCAACTGGCAATGCAGAGCCGAGCGAAGCCTTTGTTCTGCCCAGCGCCTACATTGCCTTTACCAAAGGGGGTGTCGATGTCCTGCTGGATCGCTCCACCCAAGTTTGGTTGGGTGAGGAGCGCGTTGCAATTGATGACGATCTGCGCCAACGCATCCAACGGGGCAATGAATCACTGGCGCAGGATGGTCAGCGCGTATTGGGTGTTGCCTTTCGCTTGTTAGATGAAGTGCCCGATCAGAATGTCGAAGCGCTGGAGGCGGAACTGACCTTTGTCGGTATGATCGGCATGATGGACCCGCCGCGCGATGAAGTCAAGACCGCGGTGGCGCGCTGTCGTTCGGCCGGGATTCGCCCCATCATGATCACCGGTGATCATCCGCTGACGGCACTCTCGATTGCACAACAGATCGGGATTACCGAGAATGAGCGCTGTTTGACTGGCGCGGAACTCTCGAAGATGGGTCAGGCTGAGCTGAAAAATCAGGTGCGCGAAGTCTCGGTCTTTGCCCGCGTTTCGCCCGAACACAAGCTCAATATTGTAGATGCACTCCAGGAACAAGGCCATGTGGTGGCCATGACCGGGGATGGTGTCAACGATGCACCGGCACTCAAACGGGCCAACATCGGCATTGCGATGGGCATCACCGGCACCGATGTTTCCAAAGAGGCTGCCGACATGGTCCTGCTCGATGACAACTTTGCCACGATTGTTGCCGCCACCGAAGAGGGACGTACGATCTATGACAACATCCGCAAGTTTATTCGGTATACGCTTTCGAGCAATACGGGCGAACTCTTTGTAATGTTGGTCGCCCCCTTCCTAGGGATGCCATTGCCCTTGATTCCGATTCAGATCCTCTGGATCAATCTCGTCACCGATGGGGTGCCGGGGTTGGCGCTGGCGGTCGAAAAAGGGGAGCATGGCATTATGGATCGTAAACCGGTACCGCAGAATGAGGGGATCTTTAGCCGTGGCCTTGGCACCGATATTCTCTGGGTCGGCATCCTCATGGGAGTTGTTTCGCTGGGGGTCGGTTACTGGGCCTTTCGCATGGGGCTCGATATGGCGACCTGGCGTACCATGGTCTTCACGACGTTGACGATTGCCCAAATGGGCAATGCGCTTGCCATCCGTGCTACCCACGATTCGCTCTGGGAGATCGGATTGTTTTCCAATCGGCTCATGGTCTTCGCCGTGGTGACAACCTTCCTACTCCAACTGGCGTTGATCTATGTACCCTTCCTGCAAGGTGTTTTCCGCACTGTGCCGCTGACAGCAATGCAGTTGGCGATTAGCCTAATCGTCAGCATGACGGTACTGGTGGCGGTTGAGTTGGTGAAGTGGCTGCGGCGGCGCGGGGAGTAACCCGCTCCCAAGCTGGAAATGAGTCACTGACCGCCCGTTATTAATTAATACCTGTTGCGGAACCCTGTTTTTCTCGCAAAGGCGCGAAGAACGCAAAGAAATACAGGAGAAACCCTTTGCGTTCTTCGCGCCTTTGCGAGATCCTTATTGCCTTTCGCAACGAGAACTAATTAACACGCACAAAGGCCAATCATAAGGCGGCTGTGCTATAATGGATGCCATGAACGCAACCAATAGACGGCCGTCATCCAACCGAAGGCGCAAAGCTCGGAAACATCCACGGACTGACTATGGAGATGCCCTTCCCTTCGATCAAACTACTGGCCTATCGGGAGCGGTGGGCGGCGTTAGAAACAGAAACAAATCCGTTTGCGCTGGTTGTAATGGCCTATCTCCAGGCACAAGCGACGCGCAAGAATAACCAAGACCGGCTGCGTTGGAAAATCGATCTGGTGCGTGCGCTCTATGCCAAAGAGTATACGTGCGAACAGATTTATGAATTGCTGCGTTTTATTCATTGGGTGTTGGTGCTACCCAAGGTTTTAGAGCAACAGTTTGAGCCGGCAGTGCGTGAGTTTCAGGAGGAAAAGATGAAATATCTACCCGAATTCTTGCAGGACGCGATGGACGATGGGATTGAGATTGGTGAGCTGAAAATGCCCGCGAAATGCTCACAAATGTCCTTACGATGCGATTCCCAAGCATAGCGGTCGAACTAATGCAAGCAATCCAGAGAATCAACGATATAGACTTACTCAAGGAGCTACTGTTGCAAGTCGTAAGTGCCAACTCCGTTGATGAAGTCACAAAGCTCGTGAATGACAAGGTGCGGGAGCCGGCGTAGATGGCGGAGTAATATCCACCCAATCTATAGACAGTAAGAAAAATATTTTCCGACCGCTCCCTGAGCCGGTCGAAGGGTAAGGGCGCAAAATCTCTTTCTTTCAGGACTTACGCAATTCCCGGCGGCTGAGCTTGGCAGTTCACGAAGTGGCTGCAAAGCAGCAAGCCAAAGCGGAACTGCATAAGTCCTGTCTTTGAAACTATAGTACAATTGCGCACGTGCCTGTGACCCAAATAGAACTTATATAAAATAGAACTTATATAAATAGGAAAGACAAATGGTCAACCTACCAAAGACCCCACTCTATTTCGTCGCGCTCCTCATTGCAATCACGTTTGCAAGTTGTACCCCCAATAAGCCGCAAGCCACTCCCCAACCCTCCACGGAGAGGCCATTGACAGAAGTCACTGCCTCTGATGCTGCAGCAAGCCCTGCAACCACCGCCGAAGGTGCTGCTGACGCCGCGCTGCAAGCGGCTGTAGCCACCGAGCAGAGCGCCGCGGCAAAAAATAGTGTCAGCGCGGCGAGTGGTGCCAACCCAAGCGATGGCGTACAACCGACCGCCGTTGGTAAAGGCCCCGCGGCCTCGATCTCACCAGAAAGTGGCAGCGCCAACACACCGGCGACCGTGACGATCAGCGGCTTTCCGGCCAATGCCCAAGTCGACCTCTATCTTGCCGGCTTGGTACGCGCCAGCGCGACGGCCGAACGCCCCCAAAGCTATGCCACGGCCACCACCGACGCCAACGGCAACGCCACGCTCACCTTTGTCCTGCCGACGAACTGGCCCAGCGGTGAGCCAATCTTGACCGGTGACCTGGTGGTCCTGGTGGCGACCCAAGATTTTGGGGCGCGCGCCAACACAACGTTTGCGTATACGCCACCGACCGTTGCCACGGCCACCGCCACCGCTGCGCCCACGCCTGTGCCGGCGGCGACCAACACGGCGACCGCGCTGCCAATCCCTTCGCCAACGCCGACGAGCACACCGATTCCTGCACAGAATCCTTTTGTCGATGTGACGCCAGGAAGTGGCAGTGGTGGCACCCATGTGACGCTGCACGGCGGTGGTTTTGGGGCAGGGGCCACGGTCAATGTCTATCTAGGCACCTTTGACGCCCAAATTGGCAGCAGCGACGGCAACAATGTGCGCTATGCCGCGATCACAGCGGATGGGAATGGTTACTTCACGGTTTCCTTTGCCCTGCCGGCGCGTTGGCCCAATGGCGCTGCCGTCGATGCCGGACTACTGCTCATTCTGGCGGAGACGAATAACTTTCAACAACAGGCGAGTGCGGTCTTTGACTACCAAGCCCCGACAGCGACACCCGCCGCCAATCCCTATGCTCAACTCGATCCACCGGCGGGCAGCGCTGGCACCGAAATCACCATCAGTGGTGGTGGCTTCCCGGCCAATGTTCAGGTCGATCTCTATCTGGCTGGGTTGGTCAAAAGCGAGGTTGCGGCCTCTGCCCGGCCAAACAGCTACGCCACCACCACAACCGATGCTACCGGCAGCTACCGCATGCGCTTTACCATGCCTGCCACTTGGCCGGATGGCAGCGCGATTGCCAATGGCCGCTTGGCATTTCTGATTGCAACCGAAGATTTTGCTGTACGCGCCAGCGCTACCTTCGATTATCTCGTGCCGACGCCGACACCCGCGCCGACCACGGCTGCTACGCCCACACCGATCAGCGCGGGAATCTGGGAAGGGCGTTACTACGACAACCCCAACTTGAGCGGCAGCCCCGTGCTCGTGCGCGGCGATCAGGAATTGCGCTTTAACTGGGGCAGCGCCGCGCCAGATCCGCGCGTGCCCAACGATGACTTTAGTGTCAGTTGGCGGCGCACTGCAACCTTTGACCGAGCGCTCTATCGCTTTACCGTCGAAGCCGACGATGGCTTCCGGCTTTATCTCGATGATCAACTGTTGCTGGAGAGCTGGCGCCCCGGTTCCCGTCGCACGTTGGAACTCGACCACGCCATGGAGCCGGGCGAGCATACCGTACGGCTGGACTATTTTGAGGACAAGGGCGTTGCGCTCGTTAACCTGCGCTGGGAAGCGCGCGATTTCGGCTGGTTCGGCTCCTATTACAACAACCGCGATCTGGGCGGCGATCCTGTGCTACAACGCTACGACAGCGCGATTGACTTTGATTGGGCCAATGGCAGCCCGGACAGTCGCGTCAATGCCGACGGCTTCTCGGTCCGTTGGCTGCGTCGGCTCCATCTTGATGGCGGCGTTTATCGCGTCTCGGCCAGCGCCGACGATGGTGTGCGCATCTGGATCGACGATGACTTAGTCCTCGACGGCTGGCAGGGGAATACAACCGATCAGCGCTTTACGACCGAAGTGCACCTGGGCGGCGGAGAGTACACCGTGCGGGTTGACTACCAAGAGAACCGGGGCGAAGCGCGGGTGCAGATGGATCTACTGGCCGCGCCCGTCAATGAGCCGGCCCCCACCGCGACGCCGGTGGCGACGGCTGGACGCATCCTCTTCGACAGCGACCCGCGCAACAACCGGCGTGGAGCGAACCCCACCTTCTGCAGCGGCTTTGAGTCCGAGTGTGACTTTGGCAACTGTCCGACAAATTACCGGCTGGTCTGGGGGCCTTACTGCCGTGAAAGCGACTACCCCTACATCAAGCCCGGCCTCTATCAGGTGACCTTTGGGGGCACTGGGACCGTGCGTGCCGGTGCCACCGACTATGGGGCAACCAACCAACTTTTTGGCTTTGCCGAGCAGATCCTCAACTTGCCGGGTAGCTTTCAATTCTGTTGGCCCGGCAAGGCGACGAATGGCTATGGCTTTGAGACGGTGGCGCAGAGCACGGGGCAACCGGCTACGATTACCCGGATCCGCGTTGAATACTTAGGCGAGCGCTGTCCGTAACGAGCAGCCGCCCCGTTGTGGGGTTAAAAAGCAGCCGACGCCCTTACCATCCGATACTTTCTATAGGGACGCTGACTTTAGGAACAAGCTTGCACAAGATTTAGCCGAACGTCCCGGGTCCCTACAGGATGTAACTTGGGGGATTATGCGCTTTGTCCTGCACTCCAGGTGATGCCACGCGTGATCACGGTCTGAAAACTTGCATCTTCCCATGCTTGATTGTCATGGCCCAATTGCAAACAGAAGACGCGACTTTGACCATGTTGCCGTGCCCAGGCGACGGTGTGCATACTGTTGGGATGCTCAACCGTCAGCAGGATCTGGCTGTCGGAGCCGGCATCGGCCATGTCGTAGGTCTCATCGACCAAGCGCCAATCGCACAAGCCTTGGGTGATGGAGTGGGTGGGATCGACCACCTTGATCGCCAGTGGCTCGTCATGGGAGTAGCCGTGGAGTGATCTGTCGCCTATGCCCACGAGTTGGTTCCACCATGGCCACTGCGGGTAGGCAAGCAGACCGTGGTGCATGATGACAATGCCCTGGGCTGTCTCCCCCAGCCGGTCAAGTGCCCGATGGGGTTTGCCCCGAAAATTGGGCAGATCATCCGTAGGCCCATCCATCATCATAATGTAAAAGAGCAGTACATCATAGCGGTCACGGACGGCTTCCGGCGAGGAGGCAAAGTCGTCGATATGTTGGATGTACGCGTCAAGACCGGGCAATTGCCGGAAAAGTTTGTGAAAATTGATGACATCGTAGCTATGGCCACCGGTGATCACGGCGACGGTTAAAGGGGTGGCATACATGGTTGAGCTTCTCCTGTGTATTCATTGATTAGCGCGCACGTTTGGCGAGGGTCCAACTGCGATCGGACCCAAGATTTGGGTCCGCATTGGGATCGTTTGTACCAAAGAAATTGCCCTGGCCATCGGTCCAAACCCAATCGTGATTGCCCTGATCATAATGATAGTTGCCGGTCTGGCTGTTGGGATCCTGATAGGCGGTGCGATTAAAGAACGTGGCGTCCCCGAGCGCGTCCTGCGCCGAATAACCGCTATTGCTGCGCGCCGCGTTCAGCTCCTGTTGCTGGGCAACACTGTGGGCAACGGCGGCACTTTGATGGTCACGCGTGCTTTGATAGTAGGCGGTAAGCTGCTGTTGAAAGTGCGCTTCGGCGCGCAGTTTGTCATAGCCGGCTTGGATCTGGCCGACGAATTGGCCGTGGAGCTGTTGCGATACCTGCTGGAATAATTCTTGCCACTGGGGATTGTAGAAGAGGGAGGATGCGATCGCCCATAAGGTTGGTTGGGCGGCATCGAGTTTTCCCAACAGGCTGCGAAATGCAAAGATGCGCACGCCGCCCCAGTTATGTTGGGTGGTTGCGCCATACGTTGGTGGGAACTGATAACGGCAGGCGTAAAAGGCTTCTTCAAAGGCGTAGCCATTTTCCAGATAGGTGATGCGTGCACCCACGCCTTCGGTTGGCAAAGCTTGCAATTCTACGGCATTGATCATTCGGGCTAATTGTGGCAGCGGCTGAATGCTAACCACCTGAAGTTGCTGGCGATTATTGCGATATTTGGGGATAAGCCAACGGCTCATCATCTCGACGGCAGGCATGGGGGGCAGTAAAGTTAGCCCAAATTTTTGGGAGCCGACCGGCTGGAAGCCATAATTGGGTTCGAGCCAATAACAAGCCTCGACTGGCAAAAATTCGATGGCCTCGGCTCCTTGCGGGTTGAAGGCCGCGGCGTAGAGCTGTGCTGGCTGGCTGCTGTTTTGGTAATTCCAAACGACATTGCTCTGGGCTTGCCAACCGGATGGGTGGTCAAAGGCGGCCACAATCATCTGTTGATACATCGGATCGGTGATCTGGTAGTGCATCGGTTATTCCTACTCTTATAGATATATATTTACGAGCAGCACAGATAGTAACTTCTTCCTCCTGTAAAAAGTGTTACTTTCTGGCACTCGTTGGTATAAAACCCATCAAAGGCGCACAAATAGACCGTTATTTCTCTAGATATAAAGATGGGACTTTGATATGGTTTGTCCCTTAGCTGTCCCGTTGGGGCAAGTTGATCCAAAGCGCCGCAATGACGAGAAGAGGATGGTGGCTGCGATGCGCATGTCGGCGTAAACGTTGGGGGGATGCTGCAAATGTTATTATAGGCGATGGCGTGTCGCATTTCAAGCCTCAGGAATGACCGAAATTGGCTATACTGCCATTCAACTTACGAGCCATTGTTGACCAATCTGCCTAAAGCTACGATAATAGTTCCAGATAAATCTTCCTCCCCGAATTCACACGCACAATAGGAGTCCTCTTATGACCAAGCCCGTACTCGCCGCGCAACTTTACACCGTGCGCGATTTCACCAAGACCGCCGCCGATCTCGCGGCCTCGCTGCGCAAAGTCGCCGACATTGGCTACACCGCCGTTCAAGTCTCCGCGATTGGCCCGATTCCTCACCAAGAAGTCAAGACGATGGTCGATGACCTGGGGTTGACCATCTGCAACACCCACATCGGCTATGATCAACTCTGGCATGAACTGGATGAGGTGATTGCGCAGCACAAACTTTGGAATTGCAAGCATGTCGCGATTGGCAGCATGCCCGGCCCCTATCGCGAAGGGGGCGAGGATGCCTACAAGCGCTTTGCCGTCGAGGCCAGCGAGGTGGGCGAGAAACTCGCCGCGGCCGATCTCACCTTTAGTTACCACAACCATAGCTTTGAATTTGTGCGCTTTCCCCACCCAACCGCCGACAATCCACACGGTACACGTACCGGTCTCGATATTATCTATAGTGAGAGTGATCCCAAATTTCTCCAGGCCGAGATTGATGTCTATTGGGTGCAACATGGTGGTGCCGATCCCGTGGCTTGGATCAAGCGGCTGCCCAATCGCATGCCGGTCGTCCATCTCAAAGATATGGTTGTCTCGTTCCCGGCACACGAGCGCATGGGCATCCAATGGATGGCCGAAGTGGGTGAAGGGAACATGAACTGGGACGGCATTCTCGCCGCCTGTAAGGAGATTGGCGTCGAATGGTACGCGGTGGAGCAGGATATCTGCCAGCGTGATCCCTTTGAGAGCCTCGCAATCAGCTATCGAAATCTGGTCGGCATGGGGCTTTCTTAAAAGATGATACTGTTGCACAGTATCACAAGATGACTGGATGAATTGTCATCTTTTCGTCCCTGTATCTTCTTTTTTCAGCTAGGAGGAAGAAATCATGAAACAGACGGCCTACACCTACATTGACCGGGCGGCGGATGGCTTGCGGTTGCGTTATCTGCTCTATCTGCCGGATGGCTACTATGAACAGACAAACCGGCGTTGGCCGTTGGTGCTCTTTTTGCATGGCAAGGGTGAACGCGGGGATGACGTCAACGTGTTGCGGACCTATGGCGTCCCCAAACATGCCGATGCCGGTGCCAATTTTGAGTTTATTGCGATCTCACCACAGTGCCCGTTGAGCCACGAGTGGCCAGATCTGATCGGTACATTGGGGCGGCTGGTTGATGAGGCGGTCGCAAACCTGCCAGTTGATCCAGACCAAGTTTATTTAACGGGGCTGAGCATGGGGGCGCGCGGTGGCTGGCTGTTGGCGGTTGACAAGCCCGATCGCTTTGCTGCGTTGGCGCTGATCTGTGGGCGCATTCCAACGCCGGATTTTCTGGAACGGGTGCTGGTGCTCAAGGAGAAGCCGATTTGGCTCTTTCACGGGGCCAAGGATCCGGTGGTGCCGGTGGAGAATTCAGAGAAGATCGTCGCCACGCTCAAAGCGGCCGGCGGTGATCCCAAATTGACGATCTATCCAGAGGCCGACCACGATTCATGGACGGCGGCGTTTAACACACCTGCGTTGTTCCCGTGGCTGTTGGCGCAAACGCGCCGGTAGGCGATGAACCAGTCGGCGCTCCTCGCCTTTCTACAAAAAAATTATCTGCTACCTGCGCTGCACCACGCTACGCCGGTAGCAGTTGGCTACCTGAGCCAGAATTGGGTGATCACCGCCGGTAACAATCGTTATTTCCTCAAGCAATATCGATTTGACGATGTGGAGCGTGTCGCCGCGGCCCATGCTGCGCTCTTCCACTTTCACCGTGCTGGCCTCCCAGCCATTCTGCCGCTTGCCACTCGCGAGGACCAGCGGATCAGCACCACAGAGGGCCGCCATTATACGCTGTTTCCTTTTGTTGCGGGGCGTCAATTGTGCCGTGGAGCCTTACCGATTGTTGCGATTCAGTCGATGGGTACAATGTTAGGACGGCTTCATCGTGCTGGTCACAATGTGCGGTTGCCGCAACTGCGTCAGTGGCGATTGAAAGCAGATCGCTCGCTCTTTGTGGCTGACGCAAGCGCCATTCTTGAGCGCATTATTCAACGGCCGACCTTGACGCCCTTTGATCTCTTGGCCGAGCAGACTGTACGCCTGCAATTGGCTTTGGTGGAGCAGACACCAATGGATCTAGCGGTGTCTGCTTTGCAGCCTGATCATCTGATCCACGGTGACTATCATGATAGCAATCTTTTTTTCAATAAAGCGGACGATGTTGCCTACCTTTTTGATTGGGAGAAGGCTGAGATTGCGCCGCGCGAAGTGGAGCTAGTGCGTGCACTGCTCTTTACCTGCTTTAGCAATCCCGATAACTTCCGTGGCACATTTTTGCCCCCTAATTTTGAGCAAGCGGCTCTCTTCCTCAGCGCCTACCATTCCCAATATTCAATTGAGCCGGAACGGTTTATCGAGGCACTTCGTATTCGCTATTGGGGTTCACTCTGCTCACTCTGGGTGGTGACCGAGCATTATCTCTACCAAAATACGCGAGTGGACCCCTTTCTAGAGTCCACTTTGGCAGAGCTCAGCTATTTCGCCGAGCACTTGCCGCAGATGATCGACTGGTTTCGCTCTCTTGTTTCTCGGCAGTTCATGGCGTAGAGCTTAGCATTGAGATGTCTATCTAGCAGGTAAAGTGTGTTGAAACGTTCTGATAGCGTAACCCGTTTCAACGGGTTTTGCATACCAGTGGATGAATGAATTCATCCACCCCGTGCTATCCTCACACCACTTGCACTTGCAACCGTCGTGCCCGCATCATGCCCCACATCAGCAATGAGCCGGCACAACTCATCCCCATCCCCAGCAAGAAGAGGGGCTGGTAGCCCCATTCGGTGGCAATATAGCCGCCGGCGATGCTGACCGAGGTAAAGGTCAGGCTCATGCCCATGGAGAGGATGCCATAGGCTAGCGACCGCCAGCGCGCCGATACCATCTCCATTTGATAGACTTGCAGCGCCGGCATCCACATGGCGGACAGCGCAAGAATCCCCAACCGTCCGGCCCCAGCCCCTAACCAATTGATGCCATAGATCAAGGGCAACAGACTGAGCGCCGAGCCAAAGGTTGCCATCATCAAGATCCAGCCGTTGCCATAGCGCGCAGCTAGCCGCGGTGCAACGAGGGGCGAGAAGATGGCAACAAATTGACCCGTGCCCGTAATCATGCCGATGACGGCAGTCGAGAGTTGCAATTTGGTGTCCATATAGGCACTGCAAAAATTCTGACAGACTGCAGCGCTGCTGTTGCCTAAATAGACGTGTAGAATGAGGAGCGCCATTGGCCAGATGGGAAAGCCAACGGGTTCGTCGAGTTGCTGTACCCGTTCGACGGTGCGTGCCGGTCGGCTCATGCGCAGGATCGGGACAATGCCACCCAATGCCACAATTGCGCCAACCCACAGCGCATAACGATAGGGGGCCGGTTCCTCGACGCTGCCTCCGATGATCAAGACGAAGAGTGATGGCAAAAGCCCACCTAATAAGGTCCCGCTAAAGGTGCCGACCCCGCGCAGAACACTGCTCAAGGCATAGGCACGGGTGCGATTTTGCGGCGTTGTCACAATCATCAACGCCGGTACCATGCTAATGCCGTAGAAGGCCCACCCCACCGTAATGATAAATTGGCTCAACAGGGGCCAGCCAAAGTGCCAACCCACCGGTACAAACTCGACCAGCGGTAATGTCAACATGCCGATTACAATGAAAAAGCCGCCCCAGATCATCACTGCGCGGTTGCCAAAGCGACTGCCCAGCGCACCGCTAGGCAAACTCATGAACATATAGGTGAGCGAACCCGTCGCGCCAAAGATACCAAGGTAGGTCAAATCGTAGCCGAGCCGCAACAAGTAGAGCGGTTGTAATAACATCTGGATGCCCATAAAGCTGATCGCCGACAGTGCAGAAGCGATGAGTAGTTGCTGGGCGTCTGGGGTAAAGGTACGGAGCGAGAGTTGCGGAAGGTACATGGATTAGGTGACATTCTGTGTTGGTGGGTTAGTAGGACGGTAAGCCAGTGGGACAGTAGGACGGGAAATAGATAGACAGGGAACTTGGAATCATCCTAGCCAAGTTCCCTGTCTACGTACTTGCTTATCTATTTCCCGTTCTACTGCTCTACCCATCGCCTATTCAATCTTTAGAACAAATGCATGATCGCATGGCGGCGTCGCCGGCAATTGGACGCGCAGGGCATCCTCATCGTGGGACCAGGTAAGCGTGCCATCGTAGCCTAGCAGTTGGACCTGGGTAATAGACCCATTCCACAGCCCTTGTGCTTTACCTAGGGATATGACCACCATTTCTTGGCCAGGCCAAGCGAGCGCAATGGCATAGAGCATTTCGCCTTTGGTGGTGAAGCGGATATCCGCGCCGGTAAAGGCTGCGCGTTTGGTATCCGTGAAGGATCCCTCGCTCACTTCGGTCGGTCCTTCGCCAAAGATCTGCCAGGGGCGTGTCTCATAGATCGCTTCGCCGTTGATGGCTAGCCACCGGCCAATTGTGCGTAACATCTGCTGCTCTTCTTCAGGAATGGTGCCATCAGGTTGGGGGCCGATGTTGAGGAGGAGCGCACCATTTTTGCTGACCACATCGACCAGATCGGTCACCAGCGATTCGACTGTCTTGTACTCCTGGTTGGGGGTATAGCCCCACGAGTTCTTGGCGACGGAGGTATCATTTTGCCAGAAGAAATCGGGCTTGCCGGCCAGCTGTCCACGCTCGATATCGAAGACGGCACTACCTTTGGGAAAGGCTTCAAACTTATAGTTGACGGCGACTCCTTTGCCCCATTCGGCCCCGCGATTGTAATAGTAGGCGGCAAAGCGTGGTAAGTAGGGCTTAAAGGCTTCGTGGCCGATCCACCAATCGAACCAGATCAACTGCGGTTGGTAGTTGTCAATCAGCTCGCAGGTGCGCAGCAGCCAATCGTTTAGATACGCTTCGTCAGGATAAGGCGTCACATCGAGTTTGTGAGCATCGCCATTCATTGGGGTGGCCGGGCCATAAAAATCAGCATAGGCAGGGTCGTTTACATCGGAGTCATAGTCGCGACCGCCATTCATAAACCACCAATGTTCGGCGCGGTGGCTGGAGATGCCGAAGACCATGCCGGCAGCCCTTGTGCTTGCCGCCAGTTCACCGATGATGTCGCGTTTTGGTCCCATTTCGGCGGCGTTCCACTGGCTGAGGTCACTGGCATACATCTGGAAGCCGTCGTGGTGCTCGGCCACTGGTACGACAAAGCGCGCCCCGGCCGCCTGAAAGAGCGCCGCCCATTCGTCGGCATCAAACTTCTCGGCGGTGAACAGGGGAATAAAATCTTTGTAGCCAAATTTGCTCTGCGGCCCATAGGTGGCAACATGGTGCTCAAATTCAGGACGACCTTGGATGTACATTTGGCGGGGATACCATTCATTACCAAAGCCTGGCACGCAGTAGGGTCCCCAGTGAATAAAGATGCCAAACTTGCCATCGATGTACCAATCGGGCACGGGAAAATTCTGCATGGTTGCCCAATCCGGCTGATAGGGACCGGTGGTGGTCACCTGCTCGATTTTAATCAGAGAAATTGTCATAGTGGCTCACTTTTATGATCTGGAACGATAAATTCGCTTCTAATTTCTACATGACAAGGAGCGTCCCGTAGGGACCGATTGAATTTGGGCAGAAGAGACGCAATTCGATCTTTTGCCCAAGCGCAACCCTCCCTACGGGACGATCGACAGCTATCCTGATCCTTTAACGCATCAGCCGAAAGTGTGAAAACAGAATAATTCCCCACGGCAAATCATCGGTCTTTACATGTTTCACAGACGAGCCGATCCTATTCATCGATTGTCAGTGGACCGCATTGACCGCGTAAAGGCGCTTGTTAAATCCCCAATTCGGAGCTGACGATCCTCCTGGCGCGGTTGTGATTTACTGATTGTAGTTCAAGCGCCCTACTTGCCAAAGTTTTATGGTGAGACAAAGCACAGTTCATGGCTCATAGACGGTTGGTGCTGTGCTAAAGACTCGCTCCAACCCACTTTGGTCGAGGGTGGAGATCCCTGTGCCCTGCGGATCGCTCTCCCGCAAGTAGCAGGCAACGGCACGATGTTCGGCTGTTCGATAGAGTGGTGGATGTTTGGCCTGACACATCGCCATGACGTGCGGACAACGGTCGGCAAATTTACAGCCAGGAAAGTCCGTGGCCGGGCGAGTGGGCGCAGGGGCCGCGTCATCGCGGTGCCACATACGCTCGGGGGTGGCCTGGGGGATCGAGTTCATGAGTAATTGCGTGTAGGGATGTTGTGGCTCATTAACCACCAGGTCAACCGCGCCCACCTCGGAGACGGTGCCGTGATAGAGCACGATCATGTTGTGGCTAATCTGATAGCCGGTGGCCAGATCGTGGGTGATATAGATGATTGAGATGCCAAATTTCTGGTTGAGCTCTTGCAAGTTGCTGAGAATTGTAGCGCGTAGTGACGCATCGACCATCGAGACTGGCTCGTCGGCAATGATGAGCTTGGGTTTGAGCAAGAGTGCGCGTGCGACCATGATCCGCTGGCGTTGACCCCCGCTCATTTGGTGGGGGTACCGCCCGAGCGTCTCCTCTGGCCGCAAGCCAACCGTTTCTAATACCTCTTCAATCAATTTGCGTGCATTGCTGCGCGAGTGGGCCAATTTGAATTTGGCAATTGGCTTGGTCAAGACATGATCGACCTTGTAGAAAGGATTGAAGACGCCATAGGGATCCTGAAAGATAAACTGGACATCATGTAAGAATTGGCGGCGCGCCTGCTTGTTCATTGTATGGATGTTGCGGCCGTTGTAGAGAACTTCACCTTCGGTGGGCACCTCTAGCCCCAAAAGCAGGCGCATGAGGGTCGTCTTGCCACTGCCACTTTCGCCCACCACGGCCGTAATGAGTGGTGGCTGATCATGCAATGTCATCGAGAAGTTTTCTAGCGCGACCGTGCGCTCTTTATCAAACAGACCGCCGCCAAAGGTTTTGGTGACGTTACGAAATTCGATCAGCGGAGCCATAGCGTTCCCTATCGTGCGGTTGAATCTTTGTTGGGTTCTAATAGATGACAGGCCGCCCACCGCGCCGGCGCGGCCTCGATCAGTTGGGGGGATTCGAGTGTGCAACGGTCAAAGGCGGCAGGACAGCGGGGATGAAATGCACAGCCGGATGGTAGATTTAATAACTGCGGTGCCAAGCCGGGAATCCCAACGAGTGGTTTTTTCTTGGTGGCGGAGGGCAGACTTTCGATCAACATGCGCGTGTACGGATGTTTGGGGTCAATCAAAGTCTGCCGAATATCGCCAATCTCAGCGAGGCGACCGGCATACATCACGCCCAAGCGATCTACCGTCTGTGCCATCAAGCCCATATCATGACCAACCAGAATAATTGCTGAACCCAACTCGGCCTGCACATCTTGTAGAGTTTCAATCACTCGTTTCTGCACCACCACATCGAGCGCACTGGTTGGTTCATCGGCAATGATCACTTTCGGTTTTAGGCTGATCGCAATCGCCATAGCTACCCGCTGTTTCATGCCACCGCTCAACTCGTGGGCGTGCATATTGGCGACCTCCGCGCGCAAGCCGACCTTCTCCAACAATTCCTGAACCTGTTGGTCGGCGGCGGCACGGGAAAGCACGATTCCGTGGTTGGAAAGGCCATCGAGAAGTTGCTCACGAATGCGCGTGACTGGATTAAGCGAGTTCATGGCACCCTGGGGAATCATAGCGATTTCTGCCAAGCGCACTTGTTTGTAGACATCTTCGGAGATCCCCGTCAAGTTGCGCCCATTGAGCAGAATCTCGCCCCCTGCCACCTTACCAGGCGCACGAATCAACCCCATTAGCGCCATCGCCAAGGTCGTCTTTCCCGAGCCAGATTCGCCGACCAAGCCCAGAATCTCTCCTTTGTAGAGATCAAAAGTTACATCGTTGACAGCGTTCACTGGGCCGCGTGAGGTATTGTATTGCACGTGTAGATTGCGGATTTGTAGCACGGCTGTGGGTGGCAGGCTCATACCATGCTCCTCACGCGTGGGTTGGCGATCTCATCCAGCCCCATCGAGAGCAGAAAGAGGCCGTTAAAGAGAATTGAAATGACTAGGATCGGCGGTGCCCACCACCACCACCAGCGATTGATCACGGCACCGTTCAAAATCGCCCAGTAGATGGTCATTCCCAGCGTTGGCGAATCGACTGGACCAAGGCCAAGCGCTTCCAACCCAATGGAGGCGAGAATAGCTGAGGAGATGGCACCGACGAGTGAGGCGGCGAGATAGGGCAGCAGATTGGGCATCAATTCAAAGAAGATAATCTCCAAGCCGCTTTGGCCAGTTAGCCGTGCGACTTCGACAAAGGGGCGCTGTTTGAGGGTCAACACCTGTGAACGGATGACACGCGCCGGATAGAGCCAGGCGAGGACCGCGACGATTAGCGCCATGTTGTTTACATCCAAGTTCCCACTAAAGGAGATGGCGAGGATAATCAACACCATCAGCCCCGGCACCGTCAGCCCGACATCGACCACGCCGCGGATCAGCGTGTCGGCCCAGCCGCCATAATAGGCCGAGACAAAGCCGAGCGTTGTCCCAATCGCTAGCCCAATCAGCCCGGCCAACAGGCCAATGTGCAAGGTAAGCGGAATCCCGGCGACAATGGTGGCATAGAGATCGCGGCCCAATTTATCGGTACCAAAGGGGTACTCGGCTGACGGTTTGAGCAACGGTTTGGCCGCCAAGGGTTGGGCATCCTTGGGATCGGTGACGTAGATTCCGGTCACCGTAAATATAAAGAGTAACAGCAGTAGCAGCAGCCCAATCATCAATGCGGGGTTGCGGCGCATAAACCGCCCCACATCATACAAGCGCATAAGCCAGGCCGCTGCAATGACTGGTTGTTCTGCGCTGCGGCTTGGTGCATTGGGCAAAATCTGACTCGAATTCATGGACAATTCGCCTTATCGTTCATAGGAAATTCGTGGGTCCAGCATGGGGTAGATCAAATCCAACAAGAGTGTGGCGAGACCAATCGTGACAATCGAAAAGAAGACGACTCCCTGCACCACAAAATAATCGGTTTCGCGAATCGCACGCCACAAGAGCGAACCCACGCCAGGATATTGAAAGACAACCTCCACCAACACTGCGCCCGAGATGAGTTGCCCCAAGACCAGCGCCAAGCCAGTCACCTGCGGTAAAATGGCGTTGCGCACGGCATAGCGCATGAATAGCGTACGCTCGCTCAACCCTTTGGCGTCGGCAAAGATCATATAGTCTTCACCTTGGGTTGTCACCATCATAGCGCGCATTCCCAATGCCCAGCCGCCGATTTGCGCCAACAGAATCGACAACGCCGGCAAAATCGCATGGTAGGCGATATCCAGCGCAAAAGGCCAACTCCAGGTTGGGAGCGTTCCCCGTTCATAGCCGCCGCCCGAAGGTAGCCATTTGACGGTAAAGGCGAGGAGATAGAGGAGCACTAGCCCCAGCAGGAAGTAGGGAATCGCATTGAGGGAAAGCAATGGGATGAAGAGCCATTTGATGCGGCGTGGGGCGCGGGGCCAGCCAAAGAGCGCGCCCAGAAAGGTGCCGACAAAAAAGGAGAGCAGAAATGAGACGCTCAACAGGCCAATCGTCCACGGCAGCGCATCGAGCAACATGGTCATCACGCGGCTGGGATAGTGCGCTATCGAATAGTTGAAATCAAAGCGCGCCACATCACCAAGATAGCTGAGATATTGCAGAATCAGTGGACGGTCTAGACCAAATTTGACTTCATAGGTCTTGATGATCTCTTCCATGCCCGCCTGCGCCGCCCCGCCCAGCATTGCCTCGCGCATCAACTTTTCTCGAATCGGATCTTGCCCGGTCAGGCGCGGCAAAAAGAAATTAACCGACGCCGCCAACCAGACAATAATCAGGAAAAAGCCGACGCGCCGGAGTAGGTAGGTAAATCGCAAAAGAGTAACTCCCGCTTTGTGGTCAGATAACTAATGTACATCAAAGCTATGTTGTAGAGACACGGTATACCGTGTCTCTACAACATAGCTTTGACCTACTCTACGGCCTGCAAATTCCAGAGCACCATCTCAAAGGTCAAGTGCCAGGAGGCACCATTGACGTAGGGATTTTCGGCGGTGGGCCAATTGGTCCAGTAGGTCTCGTTGTAGCCGATGCGGTGATAGAGCTCGGTCAACGGGATATCGGGCAACGCCGGCAACCAGATTGCCATCGCATCGTGGAAGAGCGATTCCAACTTAGCATAGTCGGTCATCGGGGTCACATAGACCTCATCCACGATCTTGTCGTAGTCGGGGTTGCTCCAGAGCGGGAAATTAGCCTGATGCGCACCTGGTACCTTTTCGCTGGATGATGTGTACAGATTTAGCGTGGCATAGGGATCCCGCACGCTGCCGCCGTGGCCATAGAAGGCTGCTTGATAATCACCCTTTGTGAAGCGATCGTTGAAGTCAACCGGATTGCTGGGCGTTACCTCAATCCCCTGGTCTTTCAACTGCTGCACAACCGTCATGCCCATGCCGCTAAGAAAGTCCAATACAAAGATGTCCAGCTTCAGGGTTTCACCGGCAGCGTCAACCCACATGCCATCGCTGTTCTTGGTATAGCCGGCCTTTTCCAGCAACTTGCCCCCCTTTTCGGGGTTAAACTCCGAAGTGTCATATTGCTTTAGCAGGTCGTCGACGGCATTGAAATAGCGTTTCAGGGGTGGATAGTCCGGCATGGGTAGGCGGGAAATGGTGTTGGCACCCGACCAGCCCACTTCGACCACCTGTTCACGGTTGATGAAGAGACTTAGTGCCCAGCGTACATCTGGATTATCAAAGGGCGGAACCGTGGTGTTTACGTACATGGAAACCGGCCACCAGTCGAGATAGCCATAGGGCGCCTGGCGGCCCGCGTGGGTTGTGATCTTCTCATTCTGATCAAAGATGGTGGCAAAGGTTTCTGGCGCAATCGTGAAGCCCATGTCGATCTCGTTCGTGATCAGAGACTGGGCCTGCTGCTGTTCTTGCGCATCGGGTAACTGGACGATGCGTTCCATCTGCGGCATGGGGGCCAATCCTTGATCGGCGGCCCACCAGCTATCGCGGCGATTGTAAATCTTCTGTTCTGGCGACGATGCCACGACCTGGAAAGGTCCCGTGGTCACCGGCCAGCCTTTGGCAATATCAAAGGCTTTAAAGGTCGTCCAATCCTGCCCTTCGAAGATGTGCTTGGGCACGATATAGACGCCAATATCATATTTGTAGCTGATAAAACTAAAGAAGCGGGGTGCCGGCACGACGAACTTGAGCAGTACCGTTGATTCATCGATTGCCTCGGCGCTTTCCAAAAATTGCTGTACGTTCACCCCCCAGCGTACCTGCGAGCCAAGCTCTTTGAGGGTTGTAAAGGTGTAAGCGACATCTTCTGCTGAGAAGGGTTCGCCATCACTCCATTTGATGCCTTGGCGGGTCTTGATGGTCAGCTCGGTGCTGTCTTCATTGTACGCATAGCTTTCCGCCAGCCACAGCAACTCTTTGTCAGCAAAGGCGCTGTAGAAGGCCAAGGGTTCGTACATAATGTTGGCACCATTTTGGTGGTTGGCACCGATGGCATAGGGATTCCACAACTCATAATCCACATGTTGCCCGCTGACGCCACCACGCATCATCTTAAAGGTGCGGTTGCGTGGTACTTCGGCCAGACCAGCGGCGGGTGCGGCGGCCCCACCGTCGGCCACGACCGCCGCTTCACCGTCAGCTGGCGCAGTTGGGGTGCTGCCACAGGCCGCCAGCACTAAGGCAAGCAATAGCAGGATTGTCACGCCGAGGGGGTGATAGAGTCTTTTTGATCTTTGCAACGTCATACCAGGCGCTCCTTGGGTGTGGGTTATCAGCCCCACCCGTGTGACTATTGCCCCCGTCTGCGCCTGCTTTGAAGAAGTTCACCAACGCTTCGATCTTCAAGATAAGCAGCGTTTATTTGAGGTAACAACAATTCACACCGGTTGGGCTTGCTAACCTGATGATGGAAATATAATTCATGGGAAGGGAAAATTTTGGTGCAGCCCCATTGTAATATACATCCCATTTATCCGGCAAACAGCGCAAATTTACAAAACTCTTTTGAACGTACTACACGCCCCACGCTACCCGCGCTTCTTCTATCGAGCGCAATGCTATTTTCCCCAATGCTGTGTGCCCCGTCCCCTCTTCACCGATCCAGCGCTTGTCGGCCGGCTCAGTGGCCGGTTGAAAGCGCACATCACAGCTGAGACGGAAGCGGTTCGTCAGATTGGTTGTCGATGCGTGCATGGTGTGCATACCAAAGAGGATCACATCCCCTGCGCGATAATTGGTCGTTGCCCATTGGCCACCAAAGCGTTCGACAATCTCCAAGGGATCTTTGGTAAACCAGCCCTCGGTCTGGTCGCGATCGACATCCATGCGTCCGTAGGTCTGCTTCAGCTTCTCAAAGGCCGGCAAGCGATTGGAGCCGACACACATTGCCAGCGTGCCTTGCTCGATCTCGACATCGCCAAAGGGGATCCAAACGGTATGTAGATGGGGTGACCCTTGCCCCATATAGACATAATCATAGTGGGCTCCCGTGTACTGCTCATTGCCGACGGCACGCAGCCATTTGTAGGTAAAGGTCAGGGCCGACTCGCCAAAGTAGGTGGCAAAGAAAGCGTAGAGTTCATCACTCTCTAAGACAGCACGGACATCTTCCTGGTGGGCGATCCCTTTGCGACCCATCATCGGCACGCTGCGACCGCCTTTGGGCATGACCCCTTCCAGAACAGGCGTGTCGGGAGTTAACGCTGCCTGCGCTGCCATATATTCCATGATCGTCTGCCGCGCCTTTTGAACCTTGTCTCGGTCGATCAGCCCGCGCAAGAGTAAATAGCCATCTTCCGCAATGCGCTCTTGGAGCGCCGCGGCATTTCCCAAGAGCGCATTGCTCTCCCGTAACTCCGCTAGCTCTGGGCTAGGGTAGGAGAGCGTGCGATAGCCAAACCGAATATTCATGCTCGCTCACTTTCAACGATAGTTTAATCTAGAGAACTATATAGGGAATCTATATACAGAATGAGGATATTGTACATGGAGATTCAGCGGGAAGCAATCAATACAAAATGCCAGGGTGCGTCCCATTTTGGGGGATTACACAGAAGGACAAAATTGATCGTCCGGCGTAATCCCCCCAATGTGGTACGCACCCAAAATGCCAAAGGGGGATGACTAGTACCATGCGCAGAGCGATATGGGCAAAGCAACATCGAGTCGTTACAATACTCATTGATTGTTATGAGTGACCACAGTTGTCCCAGTCGCCTTTTGAGGCGCACAATGGGAGCATGATTGACTGTGTCTTGATCTATCTTGAAACATTTGTTCAATTGTAATGTTAACGCTTAAACAGTTTTCAGGAACGCGCTATGCTAATGAGTGTCGTTTACGTGCAAAGTACTGGCAGTCGGCGTTAGGTACTTCGTTACTTTCGACAAAGGTAAAGCAGCCGGATGTGGTCGCGACAATGTGGTCGCGACAATGTGTCGCGCCCACTGCATGCGTTCTGCTGCGCAACTTCTTGATCCGCTGTGCGTATTGCTTTGTACAACAGATGATGATTTTCTTGCTATACTGCGGTTGAATTGGGAACCAGAGTTTCAATCTCAACCAAAACTTCAGTTCTCATTCATTGCAGCGTATCGCTATGTGTTTGCCGGCTATGTGTATGCCGTCGCAGCACATTTTAGCATTTATTGCACGAGTAAATATGTTATTTTATGGCGTTGCTCGGTATAAACAGCGAGGTCATCGTTTATCAACAGAGAATGCAGAATGGTACGAATGCAGAGACGCTCCACATCGCCAACCGACCAGAACGCTGTAGCTGCTGCGCTCCCGCCAAGCCGAGCAAGCCGACGCACCTTTTTGCGAATGGGGGCGGCTCTGGCCACAGGGTTCGCCTTGAGTAGTTGCACCCCTTGGGCCGATAATTTTCTTGCGCCGCGCAATGAGTGGGCTGCTGACCGTTTCCCTACCCCCGATCGCGAAGAGATCCAGCTTGTTTATCAAGATTGGCGAACCGATTGGTTTCCTGATATGGTCGAAACCATGTTGGCCGAATTTCACGATACCTATCCCAATGTGCGTGTCTTCTTTACCCCCGATCCCGATAACTTGGCCGACGCCATGCTTGCCGACATGCAAGCCGGCACTGCCCCCGATCTCTTCTGGGGTGGCTCCACCGTTTTCCCCACGTGGGCCCAGCAGGGCTATGTGCTCGATCTGCGCCCCTACGTCGCTGAAGATTTGGATGAAGCCACCATTGCTGATTGGGACCAAGCGCAGTATCAGGCCTTTTTCCTGAATGACGGGCTACAATTCGGCTTGCCAAAGTATCACGGCACGGTCGCGCTCTATTATAACAAGGCACGGTTCGACGCGGCCGGCGTGGCCTATCCGACTGCATCGTGGAGCTACGAAGAGTATCTGGCGGCCATGCAACAGTTGAGCCACGTCAACAGCGAAGGGGTCCATGATTTTTGGGGGAGCATGGTCGATATTGCCTGGGATCGCTTGCAGATCCATGCCAATGGCTGGGGCGGTCATCTCGTGGCCCCCTATGACTCGGCCTATTGTGTGGCGGACGAGCCACCGGCAATCGCCGCATTTGAGTGGCTACGGACGCGCATGTGGGATGAGCATCTCATGGCTACTTTCCCCGATGTCCAATACATGTCTCCACGCAGTGCCTTTATCAACCAGCGCGTGGCGATGGTTGAAGAGGGCTCTTGGGTGCTCAAGGATATTCTGCAGAATAGTGATTTCCCAGTGGGGGTGGCACCACTGCCGCGCGGGCCGCAGCAGCGCGTGGCGTTGGCGACCTCTGATGGGTTCGGCATCTTCAATGAAACACAATATCCCGACGCAGCTTGGGAATTGCTCAAATTTCTTACCAGCAAATCCTATGGACTGGCCCTGGCGAAAGCGGATTTCTTGCAGCCGGCACGAGCTTCGCTTCTGGACGACTGGATTGGCTTTATTCAGGCTGAATTGCCAGACAAAGCGCAGGATCTCGATTTGGCCGCCTTTGCCGATGGCCATTTGCAAGGCTATTCAGTGACTGTCGAAATTGCGGAAAATATGGCGGAAGTCGAGCCCAAAATGGCCGCTGCCTTTGAGCAAATTTTTACCTTGGGGCAAGCGCCGGTTCGTCAACTTGCGACAACCTGCGCACAGATCAATCAACTGCAACGCGGAAACGTGCGGCAGCGCCCGCGGCTAGCGGAGTAGGACAATAATCAGTAGAACAGTAAATCAGTAGAACAGTAAATCAGTAGGACAGTAAATCGGTTAGTGCAATCTACCTGTCTACCTATCTACCTATCTACCTATCTACCTATCTACCTATCTACCCATAAATTCCCTACCATGAAGCATTTGTTCGCTCTCTTCAAGATGAAACAACTGGGCTTGCGCCGTAAGATTATTCTCTGGGCGTTTGTTCCCACAGCAATTATTCTGATGGCAGTGGCGACGGTCAATTATGTCGCCTATCGGCGCGTTGCAGAAACCTTGATTCTGGAGCGCGACGAAGAGGTAACGCGCTTGGCTGCTGGCCAGATTTCCACCTCGCTTGGCGAATATGCTGATCTCTTGTTGCAGGAAGAGCGGAACGCGCTTTTAGGGCAAGGGGATCTGATCTATCAACAAGCGGCCCTCACCAGTGCCCGCAATCGCTTGGCGATCTTTGATGGTGGCCTCGTCTTGCTGAACAACCTTGGAGAAGTTGTGGCCTCTGAGCCGGTACGACCAGAGCTTATGGGGGCAGATTGGTCACAGCGCGCCTATTTCCGACAAGTACTGCGCACGGGCCGCCCCGTCTATTCAGACACCCTCTACGATGGCGTGCATAATGCGGCTGTGGTTGCTGTCGCCGTGCCAATGCTGGGCAGCCAAGAGGAGATGTTAGGTACCTTGGTTGGCATGTTTCAGTTGGGGGCAACCAGCATCAGCACATTCTATGGCGATATTGTCCGGTTGCGCGTGGGGCGTCATGGAATCGCCTATCTGGTTGACGGCGCAGGCAAAGTGATCTATCACTCGACGGCCACACAAATCGGCGAAGACTTCTCTGATGAGCCGGTCGTACGCCAGTTACTGGGGGACACAGTTTGGGCGGATCCATCTGCTGCTGGTGCACTTAGCAGTGATGCGCTTGGCGGCGGTAATCGTCTGGGGGCTATTCGTAGCACAGACCGGGCGGGTAACGAAATTGTCGCCGGCTTTGCCCATGTACCCGTAACCGATTGGGGGCTGGTGACTGAAACAAGCTGGGAGACATTGCTGGGCATGGGCAATGCCTATCAACGGTTTCTACTGCTGCTCTTTGTCTTGGGTATTGTGACACCGGCCTTCTTTGTCTCGATTGGCACTCAACGCATTATCCAACCGATTATTGACATGATCGGTGCCGCGCAAAAGGTTGCCGCCGGGGATTTTGCCCAGACAATTGTCACCAATAGTGGGGATGAAGTTGACATTCTGGCCGCGCAATTCAACCGGATGTCGGCGCAATTGCGCGCCTCTTATACAGGATTGGAGAACCGGGTTGCCGAGCGCACCCGTGTGCTTTCGGCGTTGATTGACATTGCTGCGGCCGTGAACCGTTCGCTTGATCTGGAAGAGACCCTGACGCACTCTCTGGAAAAGACGCTCCAAACGCTCAATATAGAGGCGGGCGGCATCTATCTGCTCGATGAGAAAGGGGTGGAACTCCGTCTTGCCGTCCATCGCGGCTACCCCGCTACATTAATTGCCGAGATGGATCATCTGCCACTGGGCAAGGGCTTCAATGGCTTTGTTGCGCAGCACTGTTCGCCACTGGTGGTTGATGAAATTGCGCTGGATGCGCGCATGGCGC
Source organism: Caldilineaceae bacterium (assembly GCA_034432375.1). GTDB lineage: Bacteria > Chloroflexota > Anaerolineae > Caldilineales > Caldilineaceae > JAHBVH01. The sequence goes on along the minus strand of DAOUCA010000148.1, from coordinate 39,042 downwards.
GACCGGCAGTCATCCGGGCTGGCGTGCGTTCACTGGTGAGTGTGCCGCTAAACTCGAAAGAGAAGTTGATGGGCACGCTCTTTGCCACGACCTATGTGCCACGCAATTTTAGTGATGAAGATATCAACCTGCTCACCTCGATTGGCTACCAAGTGGGGGTAGCGATTGAGAATGCGCTACTCTACAGACAGGCGCAACAGTTAGCGGCACTGGAAGAGCGCAGCCGGTTGGCCCGTGAACTTCACGATTCGGTAACACAAGCACTTTACAGCCAAATTCTCCTTGTCGAAGGCTGGAAGCAGATGGTGCGTAATGGCGAGCTGACCGATCTGATTGAACCTCTAGAAGAGTTGGGGCAGGTACCCAAACAGGCACTCAAAGAGATGCGGCTGCTGGTCTATGAGTTGCGTCCACCTGATTTGGAAAAAGAAGGGTTGGTCGGTGCGCTACACAAGCGGCTCAATGCTGTGGAGAAGCGTGCGGGGATCGAAGCCCGGTTGATTACAGAGGGGTTATTAGCGGGTCTTCCCGTCAAGTTGGAGGAGAATCTCTATCGGATTGCACAGGAGGCACTATCGAATGCCTTGAAGCATGCCAATGCCGAGCATGTCTTTGTGCGGATCGCTGCTGATGCGCAGCAGGTGACCTTAGAAATTACCGATGATGGCTGTGGCTTTGACACGACCCATTTCTTTGCCGGATTTGCGCCTAAGATGGGCGAGCCTGAGATGGGTGATCCTGACATAGCCAACTCTGGAAACGCAGAATCTGAGAGAAGTCATACTACAACGAACGGGCATCGGGTATATCATAATGGCAGTGCGCGGGATCCACTGTTGTCAGGCACCACAGCCAATCGTGCGCTGTATGAGGAGACTGACAATGGCGGCATGGGGTTAATGAATATGCGTGAACGAACGGAAGAACTACAGGGCACCTTCACACTGGAAAGTGCACCAGGAGCGGGTGTAAAGATCCGTGTACAACTACCGATACCGGAACTGAGACTGGGACAGAAGGATAGCAGAGGTACTTATGAGCCAAGCAATACGAGTTTTAATCGCCGATGACCATGCGATTGTGCGGCGCGGTCTTCGGACATTGATTGATAGTCAACCGGATATGGAGGTAGTGGACGAGGCAACGAACGGGATAGAGGCGGTGCTTAAGGCTCGCGCAAATGTTCCAGATGTGATTCTGATGGATATGGTCATGCCCCGCCAAGAAGGTGCCGCCGCCATTCGCGAGATCAAAGAAGAGAACCCCAACGCGCGTATCCTGGTGCTGACCAGCTTTGCCGAGGATGATAAGATCTTTCCGGCTATCAAGTCCGGCGCACTCGGCTATCTGCTGAAAGATACGGAGACCGATCATCTCCTCCAGGCGATCCGCGATGTCAGCGACGGGAAATCATCTTTGGATCCAACAGTTGCCCTGCGGGTTATTCATGAACTGAACCATACCTCCAACCTGCCTCCAACCGAAGATCCACTGACCGAGCGCGAATTAGAGGTGTTGCAACTCGTGGCCCAAGGGTTGACAAACCAAGAGATCGCCGAGCGTTTGGTGTTGGGAGAGCGGACGGTGGGCAATCATATCAGTAGTATTCTGAGCAAACTGCACCTGGCAAATCGGACGCAAGCAGCCCTTTACGCGCTGCGCGAAGGAATTGCTCCGTTGCATCCTATTCCCGCCTGACAGAATGTCCCGTTCTTACTTACAACAGGGTTGAAACCCCGCTCTAACACCGAGAAGCGCCCTCAGGCGCTAAGAAAAATTCTCAGTCGCAGCGGCGACTTCTCATTGTCAGCAGCGGCTTTTAACCCTGTGGACTAGCGTGGATAAATCGCGCTAATCCCGGCAATGTCCATGCCTTGCAAATCGCGCTTGATGGTTCCCGCGCTCAAGCGCGGGAACATCACTGATTCAGCTTGCGCTGTATGGGCCAGGATCAACCAATGGCCAAATTCATGAATCAGCGCACTCTGCAGATCGACTTCGTTGGCGGCCGGTCTCCCCGTTGTATCCCACTGAATATCATCATTGATCCAGATGTCCGCTTCCACAATCGTCCGGTCCGCCTTGTACCAAACTTCGGCAGCCGCTGCCCGTTCCTCTGCGCCTTTGTGCATAAAGAGGATCTCATTGACCCCGTTGTAGCTTGTGGTCGTTGCCACTGACGGACCACCGTAGCGCAAGGCAAAATCGACATTTGCCAATCCACTCCAACGGTTGGCTGCGGCGATGATGGCGTCACGAAAGTCATTGCGGTGATGGCCCTCCCGTCCCCCATCGATTTGGTCGCTGTTGAGATTGAGATAAAAGCTAGCCGCGGCGTGTGGTGTAGGCCACTTATTCTGCCCTTGTGGCGCTGTCGCCAACAAGGGTGTTGGGGCCATTGGCGGTGTGGCATAACGCCAAAGTGCTGTTGCCGGCCGTGTACCGTCGCGGCTTTCGCACAAGGTCGCCACCGTTGCCAACAGGCTATCAACCGATTCCACCCATGCCCCATCGTGTGTCATTGCATGATCCCCCTGGATGAGAAATTTCCCGGCCGCTCCTTCAACCATCTGCCACTGCTGACCAGCTTGGTGGAGAAAGAGTAATACCTCCTCACCTGCAACAAAATCGGCGGCATGCATACTGATCATTCCAAGCCCTTCTGTCGGCAAGTAGCCGCCTGGTGTGTGGAGCGTCAGTCTCTGGCCGACATTGCCCAAGAATGTATAAGCCGCCTGAATTGTCACCGTGCTCTCGATCAGCCGCTGGCCCGGTTGCCACCCGCTCTGCACCTGCACAATACGACCGCGCAGAATGAGATCGGCGCGGTCGACTAATTCGGCTAGGGTGTTCATACTGGCGGTGCGTAGTGCTTGCGTAGACCCAACTGATCTACTTATCTCGCCGAAGGTTGGGGACTGCTGCATCTGTGCATAAGGTAGAGGAATAGTTGGTGTGTCAATTGCGATGGCCGTTGACTTGGCGGCAGCAATTTGGTTTGTGGATAAGGCTGCGCCTGCTGTGAAGATGAAGATACCGACAATCATGATCCAACGGTAGATGACATAATCCATAAAGGGCAACCTCCCTGTACTACACGCTTTAAAGGCACGAAGGGTAAGACAGACATTAGGCTATTCCAACGAAAAAAATTTGCCATCCTCCGCAGGCACCTTCAAGGCACCTATGGAGGATTTATTTTCTTACAATGGCCTTGGACGCAATGCTTTGGCTTTCGGCAATGCGCAACTGCTGATAGGGCACCGACCATACCTTGAATGCCGAAAACTTAATTGCGGTGGAATGAGAGTTCCTGGCACTTGATGGTGTAGCTCAGCCGGTGCGCATTCTCCATGCGATGGCCGAAGATAGCTAGGAGCAGAAAGGCGATGGCTCCTGTAAATGAGTAATTATACATGGCTGAGGTAAGTATTTTTACTCAAAATGGAAGGAGAATTACTTAGTTTGTGTAGCGATTATATAGGTAATTATTCCTCTTTGGCAAATGGCAAATTCATTGATATGCATGTTTATTTCCCGAATTACCTGGATGAAAGTCAGGTAAGATTACTGGAGTAGGATGAGTATTCTTCCACAGGAGAAAAGGTGATTACAGTGTTACAATTAATTTTGTAAGAGGCTATAGGCTTCAACGGCAAACTTGTAGAGGTGGTTTACTTCAAGCGGTTTGCACATAGAGTCGGTGATGAAATTGCTTTGACCAAAGCAGAGTAGTGGCAATGTTACCCATATATCCTCAGACAAGCTATATCAATAAAGAAGTATGAGAGAGTTAATCGCAAGACCAAAATTGCAGTAAGGAGTAATTCTGATGAAAACGAAATTTTCAAAATCTATTAGTATGGTGGCAATGGTCGCTATGCTCTTTACCATGAGCATGGGTGTAGCCTTTGCGCAGACCCCAACCTTGAGCGCTGGGGATGGTCCAACGGTTGCAGTATCACCAACCGCTAGCACCGTGACCATAGCGCCCCACAGTTGGCAGTGGTACGTTTTTCGTTCACAAGTACCCGTCAATGTTGATTCCAGTGGCAATGATATTGTGACAAACCCAGAGGATGCTACGATTAATGCAACCCTCCGTGTAAAGTCCGGCAATGTCGATTTTGAGGTCTGGTCCGCTGATAATCTGAACAACTGGCGCAATAGCAGCGACTTTGATCCAGTAGGTGTTGGCACCACGAACGAGTTTATTAGTGGCGATCCGATCTTCTGGGAAGGTTCCTTTCAGTCCAATAATAACTATTACCTGATTGTGCAAAACAATAGTGCCCAAGAAGCGACCTATACCTTGGATATTACCGGCAACGTTGCTTTTCCGTCAGATTTGGCCCTGAATTCTAGCGTCCCTGCGGCACAGACTGAGATGGCGCAAAGCGATCAAAGTGTAATGAGCAGTGGTGAGATGGCATTGACAGTTGATCAACCAGCCAATGCTACCATGACCGACATGGCAACAACTGATGCGTCCACCATGGATACAACAATGGGTACAGGACCAGAAAATACCTTGATGCCTGCTAGCGGTAATGTAATGATCGCTGCAAATACATGGCAGTGGTACAGCTTCCGCTCGCAGTTGCCAGTCAATGTCGATTCTGATGGCAACGATATTGTGACCAATCCCTCCGATGCCACGATTAATGCCATTCTGCGTACGAAATCCGGTAATGTGGACTTTGAGGTCTGGTCTGCCGATGATCTGAACAATTGGATCAATAGTACAGATTTTGATGCGACAGGTGCCGGCACAACCAATGAATTTATCAGTGGTGACCCGCTCTTCTGGCAAGGCTCCTTCACAACCAATAATGTCTACTACTTAATCGTGATGAACCGTTCGGCACAACCGGCCTCTTACTCACTTGACATCACCGGCAACGTCAGTTTCCCGTCGGCGGCTAGTCTGTCGGTACAGTAAGCATCCATCTTGAAATTCGATTGTGAGATAGCTTGTTCTCTCGAGTAGGGTAGTCCACTTCTGAGGATTTCATGATAGAGGGTTAAAGTATTACCACACAATTGAATTATCATGGGTAGAAGCCCCATGAAGTAGATGACTTCGACACCGGCAGAACGCTTCTGCCGGTGTCGTTTTGTTTTTGTCATTTTGCATTGCCACACAGCGCAGAGACAGCAATTATGTCAGGTAAAAATCAATGGCTACAACAATGGTATCGGCGTCGAAAGTTGGCGTCGTCACTTACCATTTTGCGCTTACTCTTACAGATTCTGTGTGGGAGCATGCTTGTGCTCTTCCTGATTTTTGCACAGCCTGGCCAAAGCTTTGCTGCTGACCTTTGTGCTTACAAAGATGGCAACGATCCAACCCATCCCTTTTTCCCCATCGATGCCTGGATCGCCCTACAAGATGGCGATCAACATTGGTACGCGTTTCGCGATGAAGGCGATAGCACAGCGATATCGGTGCGCATGAGTGTATTGCCCTCAAATGGGGCCTCTTTTACGATTTTGACCTCTGCCCAACTCAGCGCCTGGCAACGCGGTGAACCGGTTGATGCCGTCGGTGCAAGTGCTGCTTTGGCTGTACTCCATGATGATCAATTCTGGACTGGTAGCTTTGTGCAATCTGGTATTTATTATGTCTTGGTGGAGAGTCGAGGTCGTGGCTTGAGCAACTACATGCTCTCCATTCAGGGCGCAGGAGTTTCATTTCCTCTGCTCTCGTTTGCCAAACCCCATCCCCCAATCGCCAACAAAGTGGAGAGCTGTCCTAAGATTCCTACACCGATGCCAGAGCCCACACCCACGGAATCACCAGCTATCGAACCAACACCCATCATCAGTGGCGTAGATTCGAGTCCAGATGAACCGCTAGCCCCAATAGGCAGAGTGTTGCCAATTCAGCGCGGCGAAAAACACTGGTATGCCTTCCGCGACGAAGGCGATGATCGGTCTATTGCCATCCGCGCCACGGCCAATCCAGACCATTGTATTGCCTTTGCCTTGTGGACCCCAGAGCAGCTAGCGCTTTGGCGGCAGAACCAAGAGTTCCGCCCGGTCGGGCAAGGCACGGTCAATGAGCAATTCAACGGTGACCTCTTTTGGACCGGCAGCTTTGTTAAATCTGGTACCTATTACGTGGTGGTGGATCGCGATCCAGTCGTCGAAGGCGTATGTACCTATCAACTGCGTGTGACTGGTGAGGATGTTTCGCTGGTGATGGCACCCCGTGGTCAATAAACGATTGCTTTCGACCCTTTCCCTTACCTTTTCTCCTCATTGGCACAATCAGCAAATCGGCGTATCATAAATTGATGTGTTCTTCGATTTGCCAATGAACCAAGCCGTTGCTGCACCGGCTTATCAACAGGAAAGGCTCCAACTCTCATGCATTACCGTCACCTTGGTAAAAGCGATACCCAGGTCTCTGAAATTAGCCTGGGCTGCAACCGACTCGGCGAAGCCCATAGCCCCGATAGCCACTGGATCGACCTCGTGCGGCGCGCGGCCGACCTCGGTGTCAATCTCTTCGACACCGCTGAATCCTATGGGTGGGGGCGCAGCGAAGAGATTCTTGGGCAGGCTTTGGGCAAGCGCAATGACATTCTGATTGCCAGCAAAGTGAGTCGGGTTCAAGACTCCAATGCAAAAGATTATTCAGCAGCCCGCATCATCCAACAGGCTGAAGCGAGTCTCCGCCGTCTGCAACGGGATTGTATCGAGATCTATCAATTGCATAGCCCCAGCCTGGCCGATATGAAGGAGTTCGATTGGCCAGATGCGATGACCAAGCTCAAGGACCAAGGTAAGATTCGCTTCGCTGGTGTCTCGATCAACGATGTGACCAGTGGCAAGTGGCTGATCGAAAATGGCCTGGCCGAAGTGCTGCAAGTGGACTATAGCATGGTCGCGCCCGAAGATGGCAATGAGCTCTTCCCCTTAGCCGAGCAACATGGCGTCGGCATCCTCGTGCGTATGCCAATGGCGCGCGGGATCCTCACCGGCAAATTCCAGCCAGGAGTGCCGGTGAGCAAAGAGTATCGCGCCAGCATGTTGGGTGACAAGATCGAGGGTTATGTTCAACAAGCCGCCGCCTATCAACAATTGGCCGACCGCCATGCCAATGGGTCGCTCGGTCAATACGCGCTGCGCTACGCCATCAGCCCCAAAGCTGTCACCGCCGCAATCCCCGGTGCCCGCAACCTGGAACAGCTCACACAGAATGTCGCCGCGTCGAATGGCGTTGGCCTATCGCCGGAAGAATTGACTGAGATTGCTGCGATCCAGGCGCAGTGGTCAGCGGCGTAGATTGCCTTTGCACCTGTCCGGTGCCAGTGTCGGCTGGTGATGGGGCCCTTTTCTAGAGCACGTTGCGTACTGTGTTGAGAGAACGAACAAGCGCCAGCGTAAGAGTAGAATCACTCCAAAATGTAAATTGTCCACAAAGACACACGAAGAAAAAGCAAAACTTCGTGTGTCTTTGTGTGTCTTCGTGGACAATGATTGCTTTAGCTTGACCGAAAAGGCCAAGCTATACTGCGTTCAGAATGAGAACCGGAGTTTTGCGGACCAACGGGATCACGTGCGTCGCACTGACCGCCAACTGCTTCCAGTCCGCTAGATGCTTCCGTCAGTGCGACGCACGCTGGCCGAAACTAGGGGTTTCATTCTGATTTGAGTATAAAGCAATAAGACAAGGAAGAAGATGAGAAACCAATGGACCCTACGATTCCCTAGCCAATGTATCTTTACTGCTCAATCACCGTTGCGGCCTCAGCCTTGAGGTCATCTGGAATGGTCAAGCCCTGCTCAGCCGCAGCGGCCATGTTGATCGCCAGGCTGCCTTTGCGTTGACGTTCGATCGGCGTGGCCGCAATGTCGAGTTCCCCTTTGAGGATCCCCACCGCCAGCGCACCAGTATCGAGCCCATCCTGATAATAATCCAATCCCAGCGCAACTGCCGCCCCGCGCTGGGCGCTGGCCGGGTCATTGGCAAAGAGTGGGATATCATTATCATTGGCCACTTTGATCAGCGCTTCCAAACTCGCCACGACTGTGCTGTCGGTGCTGACAAAGAAGGCCTGCACCCCGCGTGCCACTAGCGCCTCAGCCGCGGCCTGCACTTCGCTGCTGTTGCTGATCTGCGTCACTTCCAGCGTGAGCCCCAACGCTTCGGCGGCGGGCACTGCGATCTCCGTGTTGACGACCGAATTGGCTTCGGAGGGGTTGTAGATATAGCCGACCGACTTGATGTCGGGCAGCAAGCGCGGAATCAGTGCCAGCGCATCTTCGACGGGAGCCAGCGCCTGAATCCCAATTACCCAAGCGGGATGATCATCGGCGGCGGTGGCAATACCGGCGGCATAGGGGCTGGTGACGGCATTGAAGACAATCGGCGGCCCTGCCAGATCCTTGGTCGCGTTGAAGGCGGCCTGCAACGCCGGCGTGCTTGTCGTCACCATTAAGGCCACGCCATCATCGACAAACTTCTGGGCAATCGTCGTCAAGGTCGGGATGTCCCCTTCGGCATTTGCTTCCTGGAGGATCACCGTTTCGCCATCGATAAAGCCGGCGGCGGTCAACGCATCTTTGACCCCCTGCTGCTCAGCGTCGAGCGCCGGATGGCTGACCAGCTTCATCAACCCCACAATTGGTAGGTCGGCTGCGGCAGTTGTCTCTTCCGCCGGCATTTCGGTCGCCGTCTCGGCCGCAACATCACTTTCCGTCGGTGCTTGGGCCACCGGTGCCACACAGGCTGCGACTAGCAACAGCGTCAACAGCGCCGTCAACAGGCGAGCCACAGGTAATCGAGTTTTTTTCATGAAAGTCTCCTTGGTGTAACGATAGAATTTATGCAGTTTGCTGGTTGCGTAGGCAGCTCTGCTGCTGTATCGCAACCGAGAAATACGTGAGTTCTGAATAATGATTTGCTACAAACCGTGCAAACTTTCTTTGTGGACACGGATGAGGCAGAGGCTGAGCTTGTCGAAGCCAAAGCCGCTTTGGCTTCGACAAGCTCAGCCTCCGCTTCCACAACTTTACTTCCCAAAACTTTAGGGGGTTCACTTAGTTAGTGCTTATTGCGCAACGGAAACTATAGATGGTCAGAAAAAGAGCTGTATCGGTAGGGGCAACCGCAAGGGATTGCCCCTACTATTGGGCAACCGCAAGGGATTGCCCCTACAACGAAACATTATCTGACTGTCTATAGTACGACAACGTTAAATTAGACAGGATTACCAGAATTTACAGGATTTCTACAGCAGAGCGAGAATCTTGTGCATCTTGTAAATCCTGTCCATTGATTGAAATGTAACGTTGTCGTAATAGTTAGCCTACCCCAACAACAACTCATCCTCCAACAGCGCACTGTGGCGCACCTGACTAAAGCGATCAATCAGCCCTTGCACGGTTGTCTGTTGCCGCTCTTCACCGCTGAGGTCGAGCACAACGCGACCGGCATCCATCATCAACGTGCGGTCGCCACTGGCCAGCGCCTGCTGCATATTATGGGTGATCATCAACGCTGTCAAGCCTTGGCCGTCAACAAATTGACTTGTTAACGCCAAAATTTTGGCCGCCGTCGCCGGATCGAGCGCCGCAATGTGCTCGTCGAGCAGCACAATCTTGGGGTGAGCGAGCGTCGCCATGACCAATGTTAATGCTTGCCGTTGGCCCCCACTCAGCAGCGATACCCGGCTATCAAGCCGCTGCTCCAGCCCAAGCCCTAGTGGTTCTAATAACACTTGAAAGGTGCGGCGGCGTGCCGTATTTACCCCTATGCGCCAGCCCAACCGTTGACTGCGCAAGGAGGCCAAGGTGAGGTTTTGCGCAATGGTCATCGATGCTGCCGTGCCTAGCAGCGGATCCTGAAAGACGCGGCCAATCAACGCCGCCCGTCGATGTTCCGGCCAGGCAGTCACATCGACATCGTCAATCAGTATTTGCCCCTGGCTCGGCCCAAAGAGACCGGCGATCACATTAAAAAGCGTCGATTTGCCCGCACCGTTGCTGCCGATCACTGTCACAAATTGGCCCGGTGCCAGGTGCAGGTCGATCCCACGCAAAGCGCGTACCTCGTTGACTTCACCCGGATGAAAGGTCTGGTGGACGTTGCGTAACGTTAACATCAAATTCCTCGGTTTTCTGATAGGAAGGTAGCTATTAAGCCACCCCCTCCCAACCTCCCTCGCGAGCCGGGGAGGAGAGCAAGGCTCCTCCCCGGCATCGGTGAGGGGCCGGGGATGGGGTTGGGGTTGGTAGTTACATAGGAAGTAGGAAGTAAGAAGTAGGAACACAGACACTTCCTACATAGCCATCGCTTGCGCTGAATTCCTACTTCTGTATTCCTACTTCTTCTGCCGACTATGACTTAACCAGAGCGCCACGAGCACCAAGAGCGCCGTCGCCAACTTAACATCCTGCGCATCGAGGGCGAGCCGGCCACTGGGCAGGGGGATGCTAATCGTGAGCGCTGCCGCAATCGCAATGCGGTAGATGATCATGCCGAGGATTACTGCCGTGGTGGCGGTGGCAATGTGTGACGGGCGAAAGAGGGTCTCGCCCAAGATTACCGCGGCCAGCCCAGCAATGATCAGCCCCAGCCCCATGTTCACATCGGCAAAGCCCTGATATTGGGCGACCAGCGCACCGGCCAGCCCGACCATGCCATTGCTCAATGCCAGCCCCAAGACAATCATGCCGTCGGTGTTGACGCCCAGCGCACGCACCATCTGCGGGTTGTCGCCCGTGGCACGCAAGGCCAGGCCAATCTCGGTGCGCATAAACCAGTCGAGCAACCACTTGAGCAGTACAACCAGCAGGCCAAAAAGCACAATTGTTAGAATGTTATTCGCATAGCGAGCAGTGCCATCGCCGGCCAGGCTGACCAGCAACGTGCGAAAAGGAGCAGCAAAGGGCGTAAAGATTGTGTCGACGTTGAGGAGCGGAATGTTAGATCGCCCCATGATACGCAAATTCACACTGATCAGCCCAGTTGTCACCAGGATCGAAGCAAGCAGGCTATGGATACGCAGCCGCGTCGCAATTAGCGCGGTCGCCGTCCCCGCCAACGCACCACCCAAAAAACTGACCGGCAGCGTCCAAAAGGGGTTGACCCCCGCCGTGATCAACGTTGCCGCCAATGCTGCGCCCAACGGCAACGAGCCATCAATGGTTAAGTCCGGGAAGTCGAGCACCCGAAAGGTCAAGTAGACTCCTAATGCCACTAGCGCAAAGCTTAGCCCCGTGGCAATCGCACCCAGCCAGACATTAAAGGCCAGCCGCAGCAGGCTCGGCCCCATGATCAGGAGTAGCGCAACCACGGCAATGGCGATGCGCAGCCAACGGCCGCGATTTTGGGTTGGTGGAGCAGTGAGCGTGGTCATTGGTAATTACAACCGTCATCGGTGCTTGATTACTTGTCATTTGTATCAGCCGGCACGTGACCAACGACAAAAAGTTAGACAAGAGTTACAGAATTTACAGGATGCCACAGCAGAGAAAAATCTCGTCAATCCTGTCAGTTGATTGAACTGTAACGTTGGCGTAGTAGCTACAACAACGTTATTGAGCTGGAAACCAACGCAGCAATTCTCGCGTCACCAGTTGGTGGCCGGCATGGTTGGGATGGTTGATGTGCGAGAGCAGATCGGTCACTTCGCCGCCTTGATCGAGATAGCGCTGAAAGGCGGCGTCGCTATCCGCCAGGCCGATGCCATAGTCGATCGCCAGCCGGCGCACCTGATCGGCATGTTTCGGCAATTCGACTGCCCATTTGGGCTCGCCTCGGCGCACTGTCAGCAGATCGTGGGTTGGCGTCAGCAAGATCACCTTGATCTGCCGCGCCAATGCTGCTTCGATCATTGTGCGCCACGATGCCTCGGCACGCGCTAACCCTAGATCACGGTCGTTGAGCGCGTAATCGATGGTCACGACATCGGGGCGGTGACAGAGCACCTCGTCGACAAAGCGGGCCGCGCCCTGTTCCGAATTTTCGCCGCCGATTGCGGTGACTATTACGTTAATTGCCGCATGGACAAAACGCTCTTTGAGCTCGACATAGAGCAGATGGGGGTAGGCGTGCAACGAGTTGATGACGGGGGTGGTGAAGTAGCCGGCGGGCACACTGTGGCCGTGACAGACGATATTGACCGTGCGGTTGCCGGGCCACGGCTGCAAAAAGGCGTGAATGAGCTCGATTAGATACTTCTCTTTGTCGGCGCTGGGCTGGGACATAGATTGGCTTCCTACATTGGTTTGGGAGAGTGCATGGGCGTTGGCGAGATTGATTGGTCGGCGGTAGGGGAATTATAACATGGGGTGAGTCAATGATAAATATAGCTACGTAAAGCTTGGCAAAATCTGTTGACACGGGCGTTGGCAACCCATAAAGCCGTTCCTACATAATGATGCGCGCCAGGTGACTGTCACTGTCCGATTGATCATGCCGAAACAAAATCTTGGCAGGCAGTGACAGTCACCTGGCGCGCTTAAAAAGACATAGGCACCGATACTGATGCTGTTTCGGGCTGGCTGTATGGTAGACTATTGTCATGGACTAGCGCCCCGGATCCTGGCAATCGATAGTGACAAAGAGCTTATAAATCTTGATTAGGATCATCCCATGACTAAACAGACTTCACAACCAGTCGGACAAACATACTCAGAACGGCTCGGTGTACTCGAACCGCAGCAATTCCAAGCCGCGTTGACGCGGTTTTCGCTAGGCGACTTTGTCAACGCTACGCCGGTCGCGCAGGGGCTCTTTGGCCAGAATGTCTTCGTTACATCTACACAGGGGGAGTATGTGCTGCGCGGCGTGCCTCATTATCCCTGGCAATTTCCCAAGGAGCAATTCGGAGCAGATCTATTACATGCGCGCACGCAGATCCCGGTCGCGCATCCCTATCTGTTTGATCCTACCACCGACATTTTCGGCTGGCCCTATCTGCTTATGCCCCGCCTCTTCGGCGTCAGCCCGACAGACCCTCATTTGAGTGTAGCTGAGCAACTCGATATTGCGCGGCTGCTGGGGCAGAATTTGGCAGCGCTCCACACGTTGACCTGGCCTTTTGCCGGTGAGTATGATCTCTCCTCGCAGACCATTCAACCGTTTGCCGGGGGATTCGCCCAGTGGGTTGTCGATGACATTCGGCGCTGGCTGGCTTCCGCATGTGGCAACGGTGCCGCCACCACGACGGACGATATCAGCTGGATCGAGGGGATGATCAGCGATACGCAGCTCGCGCTTGCGGTTGACTTTCAACCCTGCTTTGTGATGAATGATTATAATCCTGGTAATCTGCTCGTGACGCGCGTAGATGGCGCGTGGCAGGTGACAGCGCTCTTCGATCTGATGGAATATTACTTTGGTGATGGCGAGGCCGATCTAATGCGCTTGACCGCGATCTACTTGGATGGTGAGCAGCCCCATGCCACACAGCTAATACAGGCCTTTGGTCTGGCTTATCTTGACAAAAGGCCTGCCCGTCCTGGCTTTGCAGAGCGCTTTAGACTCTATATGCTGCGCGATCGCTTGATTGCTTGGGACTATGGCACCCGCCCAGAAAATCATTGGTTTCCCGAAGGGCTCTCCTTCCGTGGCTATGCCGAACCCTATATCGCGAGTTACCACCTATTTGCTTCTGCTGAGTTGCCGACCGCTTAACAATGAAAAGGCTTGATCATGAAGCGTGTTCTCGTAACTGGCATGTCTGGAAGCGGAAAATCCACTGTGATCAATCTGTTAGCGGCACGCGGCTATAAAGCGGTCGATGCAGACTGTGATGAATTTTCCCAGTGGGTTGCGGTCAGCAGCGACGTGGATGCCTATGGAGCGCCAGTCGAACCGACCGCGATTGGGGCTGGTGTGCGAATCGCATCCAAACGCTCTTGGCCACGGTGGACGCCGATCTACTCTTCGTGAGTGGCTGCGCAGCTCATATGGGGCAATTTCTGCCCCAATTCGACCATGTGATTTTGTTGAGTGCGCCGGTCGAGCTCCTCATCGATCGCTTGGGCTCCGAACAAATAATTCGTATGGTAAGCAGCCAACTGAGGCAGCGCGTGTCGTTGCGTTAGTCGAAACGGTGGAGCCATTGCTGCGGCGCATTGCCGATCACGAGATCGATACTAGTATGCCATTGCTCGCTGTGGTTGCGGCGGTGCTTGCAATTGCCGGTGTCGAAGAGCCAAGCATACAAAGTAGCCGCTAAGATGGCACTAGACGAATGGAACGTGAAGTACCTTATCTCCGAAAGGAGCGGATGGAAACTTATGACAATGCATCATCGAAATCCACGTTACTGGCTGGAGCGCAAATCAAAGCGTAAAACGGGCTATCCACTGGCGACAGTTGCCTACTATGGCCCTGACGACACACGCGCATCCAAGGTGGTGATCGGTATTATCCGCTCAGAGCTGAGATCCGATCCTGAACTGCTACAGAAGTGGTGGTCAGAGACGACTGATATTCGCAAGGATCCGGAAATTCTTGAGCAAATGCTTACGTTTCTGGAGCAACAGCAGGTCCAACGCATTGCGATGGTCGACCGGATCATTGGCTGTCCGCACGAAAAAGGCATCGATTACCCCGAGGACGAAGTTTGTCCAGAATGTCCATTTTGGGCCAACCGTGATCGCTGGACCGGCGAGTTACTTGAATAACTCATGTTACGCAGTAAAGATGCTGGTCTCGAGTACACCGCATCCCCAGATGCGGATTGACCCGCATCTGGGGATGCGGCGTACTCGAGTAGCGTGGCGCCTTTATGGGAAGATGCGTAACATGAGTTAGATCAATAGCCTTGTCACACTTCACCTCATGGCGCAAACGTATCCTTCACCTTTACCAGGGCGTTTTCACTGCGCAACCCCACAAAGACTACATTTGTCAACGGGTTCACCGCCACCGGGAAGGGATCGGTGCCTATGTTGAGCGTCGCAATCACCCGTTGTTGGCTGCCGCTGATCACGCTCAGCGTGCCATCGGCGGTGTTGGCGTTGAAGACGTTGCCAGTCGTGGGGTTGACGGCCAACCCTGTGCCGCCGACCGCGATATCCTGCACATTGCCGCCGCTGCCCACGCGCAGCGTTGCCTCACGACCCCACAGCGCATTCAACTCCGGCTTCCAGATATCGACAAACCAGTTGTTGCTACTATTCACATAGACGACATAGAGCCGGTTGAGCGTTGGATTGTAGGCCAGTTCAAAGGGCGTTGTGCCTTCGGGCAGTACGGTCGTACTGTGTGCTTGCCAACTGCCCCCCTCCTGCCGGATGACGCTCAGGTGGCGCGAATCGCGATGGCTGACAAAGATGCGCTTGTTGACCGCGTCGGCGGCAATACCATAGGGGCCGGAGCCGCCCGAGGAGATATCCTGCAGCAACGTCAACCCTTGAATTACGGCGATGCGACTGCCATCGCGCACGACGACAAAGACAGTATCCTCGTCCGGCAAAACCTCCATCAGCGCCGGGTTAACCCCAACGGGAATCTTGGCCAATACCGCTAACGTGTTGACATCGTAGACCCAGACATCACCGCTGCCATAGTTGCTGACATAGACGCGCCCCGTCGCTTCGTTGACGACCACACCCCACGGCTGGTCACCGGTTGCTGTCTGCGAAACAACGGTAGCCGAGTCGATATCGACGACGGCAAGGCGGTCGTTGTCGCGGCTGGTGATAAAGAGTTGGTTGCGTCCGGTGTGGACGGCGATGCCTTTTAAATGATCGACATCAAGCGGGCAACCGGTCGGTGGTGGGCACTCCTTAGGTGGCGGTGGCGGCACAACGATGATCGGAATATAGATGATGTTGAGGCGCACCGTCGCCGTGTCCTGGTCGGTGACCGTGTTGTTGAAGCTGTCGATCCCGGTGACGGTGGCAACATTGACCGTCTTTTCAGTAATCACGGCGGTGCAGCGATAACGCCATACCTCCGTCAGGTCAAGAATTGTGTCGCTATTGGCATCGCCATCAATATACGTCACTGGCGCGCACTTGTCATCGACCACCTGAATTTGGCGCAATGGATCGTCGCCAATGTTGGTCACCGTGTAGGTGTAGATGACCGTGGTTCCGCTGGTCACCCAGGTGCTCGATGCCACTTTGACAATATTGATGCCGGAGGTGCGCACGTCGACAAAGGCATCGTCCTGATCGGTGACGGTGCCGCCAAGGGGATCGGTGCCGGTGACGGTGGCGATGTTGGTCGTGTCAACGGTGAGGGTAGCGACGCAGCTGAATTGCCACGTTTCGCTGAGATCGAGCACGCCATCGCTATTGGTGTCGCCTGCGTTGGCGATGCCATTCAGCAGCGCGTTGACCGGCGCACAGTGGTCGTCGGTGACGGTGATGTTGGTGAGTGGTGCGTTGCCGATGTTGCGCACCGCATAGCTGTAGGTCACTGCGGTGTTGGGAGGCACGAGCGTCTGGTCGGCGCTTTTGACGATCTCGATTGCGGCGCTGAAACCAAAGTAGTGGCTGGGATCTTGCGCGGTTACCGTCTCGCCGTCGGGCGATGTGCCCTGGACCGTGCCGATGTTGCTATATTGGCCGGCTGTGGCTGTGCCGGTGGCCCGATAGCTCCAGATTTCACCGGGCACCAGTTGGCCGTCGTTGTTCGTATCACCGCTGAGATAGACCGGCGTCACCCCGGCGATGTTGTCGGTGACGGTGACATTGGTTGCCGTCACCTGGCCGGTGTTCTGTACGACGTAGGTCCACGTCACCGGATCACCAACGCGCAGGTAGGGGCCGGTTGGGGTATCGGCATCTTGGCCATTGGTCGCCTTCTCGATGGTCAGGACCGGATCCAGATCGACCGGTGTTTCGACGGTCGCCTGTTTCTCTTCGTCATTGGCATTGACAATCGCCGTGTTGACGACGCGCTCTATGCCCAGCGGCCACGGGTTGTCCATCAGCGCTTGGAAGGTCACCGTGAAGAGGCCATTGACCGGTAAGGTCCCCAGATTCACACCGCTGCCATCGAGCGGCATCGGCGTGCCACTGCCGTCGTCAGGGAGGGGGGCACTGCTACCGTTGTTGTCGAAGACGGTGGTGTCGTCGACATAGGTGGTATGCTCCGGCGTCGTGTCGCGTAGGATCACATTGTCAATGGGAATGCGCGCCGTATTGCGGATCAGGATGGTGTAGAGAATCGTGTCGCCAGGACTAAAGTTGCCATCGTTATCGGCGTCGACGGCTAGATCGGCGGCCTTGCCGACGGCGAAAGAGGCCGCGGGTGGCGCGGTCGTGCCCAGATCCAGCCCCGGTTCGTCGGCTGATGCGATCCCCGGCTGCTGCCCCCACGCTGCGGTGATCTTATAATCCGTAAAGGTGCCGGTGGGCATATCGCAGATGTAGAGGATCATGCCGGTCTGATCGCCATCGGGGTCGTAAATAGTTGCCGAGGCAAACGCGTTGAGCGTTACCTTGCGGTCGTAGCCGGTGCCAAAGGAATCGGTGAGTGGGCCAATGGCGTCGCCGTCGTAGTCGATACAGATGTTGACTGCACCGGTCGCGCCATTGGTCAGTACTGGCATTACCCAGACGGGGCTGCCATTCTCGGCGGGACGCACGCTGCTCAACGGGTCGCGGCCCGGCCCCCAGCCGACCATGATCTGCTGCGTCAACATCCGTTCGGGGACGAGGGTAAAGCCCCAATCGGCCTTGGCATTGGCGGTCGATGGCTGGTCGGAGTCGATGGCGGCAACAGCCATAAAGTTGGTGCCGTCGGTTGTATAAAAGTGCGAACCGGAACCATTGGGCGCGACGACGTGGCCGACGCCGCGTGGCCCAACCACAATCGGGGATTGCGCGCCGGCGGTGGTTTCCCATTGTACGGTCAGCGGATTGGTCGTCGGATTGTAGAGAAAGACCGTTGTGCCGTCACCAGCGGGGGTACCGACGGGGTTATAGTAGCTATTGCTCCAGCGCTCGTTGGGGAAGAGCGCAAACCAGCGGGACTCATAGGTGTCACAGACATCGCCGGTGATCAGTGAGACCTGGATGGGCGCGGTGGCGCGCACCTTGGTGCCGGCGTTGACTTCGCCATTGGGAATAATGTCGCCATCGATGTGGTAGGCGCGGCCCTGATTGATGACCGTAAAACCATCTTCGGTGCCGTCACCATCAAAATCGACAAAGAGCGTTGTATTGTCCTGCTCTGCCATTACGCTCAGCGAGGCATGTTCAAAGAGCTGATTGTAAGCAACATTTTCACCGACGGGCACTTCGTAAGTCGTACCCCAACTGTTGGTATCATAGACCTCGACCGCGCCGGCCAACAGCGTGCTTGAGCCGGTTGCCCACGCCGCGCGCGTCATTGCGATGAGACTGCTGGCGGAGATGCGGTCACCGCCGTCGAAATCGATCACCGATTGTAGGGTGTTGGTGTCAACCGGGTTGTCGAGCACAATGACGGTGTCGGCCATGATGAGATCGCTGGGAATGCCGGGGGGCGCGCCATTGGCGGGGTTGTCGTCGCCCCAGATCTGCGTCGTGGCTTGCTGTGGGCGGGTGACATCGATCTCAAAGCCATCTTCCCAATGATCATAATAGATGATTGTGTTGTCGGAGAGCGCAGAGATCGAGATGTAGGTGTTGATGGGATTGGCGACGTTGGCAACAGCGGTTGGACATTGTGGTGGGCCAGGATAGATGGAGCGCAGCGCGTGGAAGATCTGATCTTCGGGTAGCGGGACGTAAAAGTGTTGTACCGGCGGTGGTGGCGCGGCTTGGGCCGTACCGACCAGGAAAACGCTGCCGATCAGCGTGAGCAACAGGGCAAGCAGTCGCGCCCCCTTCAGCCCATTTCGATGGCCGCCATGCCATTGTTGTACCCAATCAACCATAGTAATTCTCCCGACCCATACCATTATCGATAGGACTTATGCAGGACGCCGGTTGAGTAGGCAGCTTTTTGCCGTATCAAAACCAGAGGGCTGCGTAAGTCCTAAACTATTCATCATACCGAAAATTTGGTTGTGACGAGAGGGGCAGAGAATTTTCGGGTAAAGATTTTTATTGCTACAGATCAAGACGTCCATCCCGCAATTTTGTAACGGTCCTCTTCATGGGGCGCAAATCTCTCAACGAATTCGGGCCGCAGCAGATGATGTGCGATAATCGGGTGAGGTTTATCTCTCTGATTGAGTGAGGAGTAGGGATAACCTGGGCCACAGAGAGCACAGAGTACACAGAAAGCACAGAGTACACAGAAAGAGCGTTATTGATCTTCTCTTTGTGCGCTTGGTGGTAGGCAATGGGATCAGGGTTTAATCGGGATCAATAGTAGTTTGACAGTGTCACATTGGATTCAGCCGACAGGATTGACAGAATCTACAAGATGAATTTCTGTCTCTTTTCATCCTGTGCATCTTGTAATCCTGTCAAATATGACATTGTCAAAGTAGGAATAAAGGCGATTCATGCAAGCAGCAAATTCAACTCCCTCGACGCAAATAACGCAAGCAGAGCCCACTGCCACAGCAGAGGCAACCTGGGTTGGCTGGGTATTGGCACTCCTTGCCTCGGCCTGTTTTAGTCTGGCGCCGCCGGTTGCGCGCGGTGCCATTTTGGCCGGTATCGACCCCACAACGCTCCTTGTGCTACGCATGGGGTTGGCAACATTGGCCTTTGCGGTGACGATCAGCGTAATGAAGCCGGCGCTCTTTTTGGTCTCGCGTCAGACACTGATCGTCACGTTCTGCGCCGGTTTTATGAATGGCATCGGGATGTTGCTCTTTTTCTGGGCGCTCGTGCGCGTCGATGCATCGGTCTCATCGATGATGATTTCAATGGTGCCGCTGGTGGTGCTCAGCCTGTTGGCGCTGCGGGGCGAACGCTTTACCTATCGCCACATCATTCGGCTAGCATTGGGCTTGGGCGGTATCTATCTGCTGCTTGGCCCCGGTGGTGATGTCGATCCAACCGGTATTACGATGTTGTTGGGGGCGGTCTTCTGTTTTGCGATCCAGATCACGCTACTGCAATGGTATTTGCGTGGCCAAGACCCGCGGGCGATCTCCTTCTATATTTCGCTCTTTATGTTGAGTGTGGTGTTGACCTATTGGCTGACGCGCGAGATCCATTGGCAAGCGCCGGGTGTCAACGGCTGGCTTTCGGTGGCAACGCTGGCGTTCTTTAGTACCTTCCTGGCGCGCTTGATGTTCGTGGCCGCGGTCGACCGCATTGGGGGTGGACAGATGACCTTGCTGGCACCGCTGGAAACGCTATTGACGTTGATCTGGGCGATGAGCTTTTTGGGCGAACGGCTGGCACCGTTGCAACTGGTCGGTGGCGGCTTTGTGTTGGGAAGCGCGCTGCTGGCGATTCAGCGGCTGCGGCTGGCCAAGTGGCGACCGCGCTGGCGCAACTGGACGCGGGTGTAGTAAATTTTTAAAAAGTTATGCTGCCAACGCTTTTTCCTCTAACAGTGCTAGGCTGAGTGAGCGCATTGCTTGCAATTCACGTTGGAACTCGCGCTGGGCCTCTTGTGGTGGTAAGACCATAAATAGGTCGGAGAGTTGCACCCCATGGCTCATAATCTAATCGGCACCGTGATCGTGCAAATGGTTGCGGACAAAGAGGCAGTTATCAACGTGGAAAAAAGTTGCAACGGCGTCATTTGCACTCATTGAACCGTTGTCCAAGGATTCCAAGATGCCCAAATTTAACAGCGCGAAGATTGCCTTTTGCTCTTCGGATGTCTTCGTGGCTTCGGATAAAATTACGCTCAGATCAATTTTGTTAACCATAGGGTTAGTTACGAAAAAATTTCACGCCGGCCACCTGACCGGATTCATGTTCAAAGTAGTGGATGAACTGAGTATAGTATGAAACCTATTCATAGGTCAATCAGAAATTTATGGTAGAAGAACTGATCCGTCACAACCAAACCCAGTGGGACGAACTCGCCCGCGCCCGTCTGGAATATACGCTGCCGCTGCTCGACTTGACCACGGAACGCGCTCGCCAGCGTGTCGATCCGGAAAGCCTCTTTGGCGACCTTGCCGGCAAAGAGGTGCTCTGCCTGGCCACCGGTGGTGGGCAACAGTCGGCCTGTTTTGCATTGCTGGGGGCCAATGTCACTGTGGTCGATCTTTCGCCGATCCAACTGGAGCGAGATCGGGAAGCGGCTGCGCACTATGGCTATACGGTCCGCACGATTCACGGCGATATGCGTGATTTGTCGATGCTGGCTAACGACAGCTTTGATCTCGTCTACCAAGCTTATTCGATCAACTTTGTGCCGAGCGTTGCGCCCGTCTTCGCCGAAGTGGCGCGCGTGCTGCGTCCCGGCGGTCGCTATCAACTGCAGTGGGCCAACCCCTTTACACAGAGTGTGGATGACCAGGCGTGGGATGGCGAGACCTATCTGCTGCATCACCCCTATCTCGACGGCTTTGAGACCTCGATTTATTATCCAACTTGGGATATTGAAGATGGCAAAGGCGGCTGGCGGCAGATTGCCAGCCCGCGTGAGTTTCGCCACATCTTGAGCACGGTGGTCAATACATTGGTGGCAAACGGGTTTCTGATCTTGCGGATGCAGGAAGCGCTGAGTGAGGAAGAAGCGCCCGAACCGGGGACTTGGGAGCACTTCAAATGGGTTGCGCCGCCCTATTTGACGGTGTGGGCGGTCTATCGACCGGCGCTGACAACCGAATGAATTCGGTTGCTGATAGGCAAAACCCGTTGAAACGGGTTGAAACGGGTTGAGAAAATAACTCGATCAGGACGAAGCTCAGCCTCCGTTTGTTGACTCATTTTTCTAACTTTTATTAAACGAACGTCGGTGTCGACGCGACCAATCCAGTTTTATCTGATGCCTGCACCAGCGCCAACAAATATTCTGGTGCAAAGTCTGCGCCGTTTGGCCATTCGATGGTGCGGCTGGTCAGATAGACCTGCTGAAACAACGCTAGATCTCTGAGTGGCTCAAAAACCTCGCCATACAACTCGCCTTCCAGATCAACAATTGCTGAAGTCTCGTTGTTAAAGGTTAGTTGAAGTTTATAGTCGGCAATATAGGTCACGTCCGTTACATGTAAAAACATAGTTCATCGTAATTTTAATGCCATAGAAGATAGAAAGCGTTGGCATAGCTACATCTTGTTATGTTATAGTTTCCCATAATATACCAGACTACCAAGATGATTTCCAACAGATAAGTTGTATGACGAAGAAAACGAACGTTCCGTTCATTTACTGGCTCGGTGGCTCGCCCTGCTCCGGCAAGAGCACCATTGCGGAACTACTGGCCGAACGCTACAACCTCTACTATTTCAACTGCGATGCTGCCTTCGACCGGCATCTACAGGCCAGCGATCCGGCCGCACAGCCTACGCTTCATCGCCTGCATACGATGAGCAGTGACGTGATCTGGCTGGCACCGGTGGCGGAACAGGTGGCACGGGTCATTGCAATCTATCGCGAAGAGTTCCCACTGCTCCTGGACGCTTTGGCCACGCTGCCGTCGGATCGCCCCATTCTCGCGGAAGGGGCGGCGTTGATGCCGGAACTTGTGGTACAAACCTTGGCGTGGACAAAGCGGTCGGCTTGGGTAGTGCCGACCCCAGCCTTTCAGCAGACCCAATATGCGCAGCGGCCTTGGGTAGCCGATGTGCTGAAAGATTGCCGCGATCCTGCACAGGCCTTTGCCAACTGGATGGCGCGTGATGTGGCCTTTGCCGAGTATGTGACAACAACGACAAGCACACAAGGGTTGCCGTTGTTATACGTTGACGGCGCACAGACGATTGCTGAGAATGCGGCCTGGGTAGCGACACAATTGGGGCTATCGGTAGGTTGTACCGATAGACGCACCAATTCACAAACCCTCCCCCTTCGTGTGTCTTCGTGTGACTTCGTGTGACTTCGTGGATCGCTTTTAAAAGTTTAGGAGAAGTGACAATGTTAGACGAACTGGCTCAATTCAATCAAGAACGGTGGGAAGCGATCGCCGCGGCGCAATCGATCTATACCCGGCCGTGGCTCGATCTCGATGTGGCCACCGCGCGCCAACGGATGGACCCACTGGGCTTCCTCGGCGACGTGACTGGCAAGCGGGTGCTCTGTCTTGGCAGCGGCGGTGGACAGCAGTCGGCCGCCTTTGCGTTGCTTGGCGCTGATGTCACCGTGCTCGATCTGACGGAGAATCAACTGGCCGGGGACCGGCTGGCGGCGGCACACTATGGGGTACCCGTGCGCACTGAGCAGGGCGATATGCGTAACCTCAGCCGCTTTGCCGACGGTGAATTTGATCTCGTCTACCACGGCTATTCGATCAACTTTGTCCCTGATCCGTTGCCCGTCTTTGGTCAGGTGGCGCGGGTGTTGAAGGCTGGTGCTCCCTACTTTCTTCAATGGCATAACCCATTCACGCAGGGGGTAGACGACGCCAGTTGGGATGGCAAGGGCTACCGCATCAGCCGTCCTTACCGTGACGAAGAGATCCCCGCCGACAACTTTGCCGAAGTGAATTGGACCTTTGAGGATGCCGCCGGCAATCTTCGCAGCATCGAAGGGCCGCGCTTCTTTCGCCACACGCTGAGCACGATGATCAACGGGCTGTTACAGCATGAGTTTCAGATTGTCGGATGTCGGGAGGCGACAACGAAGGAGGAAAATCCAGAGCCGGGATCGTGGGAACATTACAAGGCGGTGACGGCGTGGGTCTTGAATTTGTGGATGGTCTATCGGCCTGGTGCATAGATCAAACGTATATTTAGGGGATCGCCAGCTTATTGTCTTCAGCTATGCAACGGAGCAAGGCTTCGTTTTCAATGATCAGCCACTCCTCCGCAGTTCCGATGTCGTCGAATGTTCGCGCAAACACTACAGCGGATTTTGGAAGCATCGGATTCGTCTTTTCGCAGACGAAGTCAGTTCTGCCGAATCAGCTTGAGTCGTGCGACTACTTGGGGCAACGAATAAAAATCAGTTGCTTCCTTTATCCGCTGTAGTGTTTGTGTTCTGGGGCATAAATGAAAGTCTCATGTTTGCCCGCCATTGTCAGTTGACAGTTCACCATTGATTACCGATAATAAGCCCATCCAAAAAATAAGCTTCCTATCACCAACGAACCAACCCATGAGCCATACCTCGCTTCCGCAAAACCCCTATATTGCCGACAACCCGGTCGGCGGTAGCCAAGCCTTTGTTGGCCGCGCCGACGTGCTGCGGGCGGTGTTGCGCGTGCACAAGAGCAGTGGGGAAAATGCCCTTGTGCTCTATGGTTGACCCCTTGCTACAGCAACATCCGCAAACCGCGGTCACTGTTGTCCTGACCGAAGGGGGCGCGTATATTGCCGGTGCCGTTGATGTCGCCGGCGATTTTGTCAATCGTGATCAGAGAGAGTGACAGAGGTTTGAATCGGCAACCAATCCCCGCCTTACGCCCTAATTTCCCCGGCCACCACTTCGTCGTCTACGCCGATGCCTGTTCCGGTGTGCCGAGCGCTCGCCACGAAGAGACCTTTGCGTCGGTCAACGCGGTCATCCAGCAACTCGATCCGCCACCCGAATTCATCGCCTTTCCCGGCGACGAGGTGATTGGCTTGACCGCCGATGCTGATGCGCTACGTGCCCAGTGGCGCTATTGGTTTGCGCATGAAATGGCCTGGCTCGACCGCGCCGCCATTCCGCTCTATCACACGACCGCCAACCACACGACCTACGACCCCGCCAGCGAGAATACTTTCCGCGAAGTCATGGCGCACCTGCCGCGCAACGGGCCGCCAGGGCAGGAGGGATTGAGTTATTTTATTCGCCGCAGTCCCGCTGGCGCAACCGATAAGAGCGACGACCTGCTGATGCTCTTCGTCAACACGCTCTGGTCCGGCCTGGGCGGCGAAGGGTATGTGGAGACGGCGTGGCTGGATCAGGTGCTCACCGACCACGCCGACGCCCGCTACAAATTCGTTTTTGGTCACCATCCGGTCTTTCCGGTCAATGGCTTTGTCGGCTCACACCAGCGCGAGATTGCACATGAGATTGGGCCAACGTTCTGGAAAATTTTGGTGCGCCACGGCGTGTTGGCCTATTGGTGCAGCCACATCCTCGCCTTTGACGTCCAGGTCCACGAGGGGGTCTTACAGATCCTGACCGCCGGCGCGGGGACGGCGCACCGGATGCCGGAAGAGATCGAGTATCTGCACGCGGTGCAGGCCACGCTCGACCGGGATGGGTTGCGCTATCAAGTTTTGGACACGACGGGCACCGCACGCGAATGGTTGGCCTGGCCCTTGCCCGAGCCGCAGCCGAAAGCGTGGCAGCCACTTGTCAACGGGGTGCAGTCGGCCCCGCACCAAGGCAACGTGACACTCACGCCCGATGCCACATCAATCGATTTCTGGCAGATCAGCGGCCACACCAGCGATGGTCGCGACGGTACACCACAGACGCTGCTATCCGCCTGGGATGAGGGCCCGGCGTTGGCACCGCTCTGGATTGGGTTGCATGGCTGTGAGCAACGGCTGGCCGTTTTATTGGCACCACAGCCGGGCCGCAGTCCTCATCTTTGGTTGGGGCCATCGTTGTCTGCCGACCAGCCCTTTTCACTACAACTGGCCTTCCACAGCGGCATGGGGCCAGGTGGTCTGCTTTGGCGTTGGGACGAAACGCAGCCCTGGTCGTCCTTGCACGGTGCATCGGCGTGGGGGTTGGAACGGTTGCCCTGGCCGGCACGCTGGAGCGTCGGCCACGCCCAACGGGGTGCAACGGATCGCCCATTCCATGAGACGGCGTTGACCGTCGCCTGGCAAGCTGTAAGCGTTAGCTTGACGAAATAGATTCCCACAGTGCACTGTCAGATAAGTTTTGTCGGTTGACAAACTCGAGGATCGGCCACAACTCTTACAGGAAGATCGGATACCTCCTCATCTAGCATTATTCCCCTGACACTGTACGCGGTGTTCTGTTAAATTAATTCTCATGATTGATCGCCTCTGATTGATCGCCGCCTGTGCGAATGTGGTTTTGTCCCGTAGGGACCGGTTGAGTTTAGCAGAAAGATCTCATGATATTCTAGCCTAAATTCATGCGTCCCTACGGGATAGTGAATGCATAGTAACATCACCGAGCTACCGATTTATCGATATACCGATTAGCCATCAGATAGAATCGAGCAATTTGATAGCCTTCCCGCGGCCTGTTATACTATTGGCTATGTCTGTTACGATTCAACAAACACCCAACCCCAATGCACGGAAGTTTATCTTGCCGGCAAAGCACTTTGCCCAGCCGCTCAGCTTTGCCGATCCTGCGTCCGCGGCTACCCACCCCTTGGCGGCGCGGCTCTTTGCGTTGGGCAGCATTTACAATGTCTTTATGGTGCAAGATTTTGTGACGGTTAATAAGCTGCCAGACGCGGATTGGGCGCTACTTGAGCCGGCGGTGCTGGCAATCATTAGGGAGTATTTTGCTGTGTAGCACAGTGCGTTTGGTTTCGATACGGCTGCCAACTGCCGCAGCCTACTCAACCGGCACTACCCGATTTATTGAGAAGATATAACTTATTCAACGTAACTTATTCAACATGGTCGCGTTAAAGAATAAAGGATCCATTTGCGCATGCAAGGGAGAGTAACAGCAGACGCAACTCGCAACACGTCCCACACGGATCCCTTTGGCCAGGCCTTAACCACCAACAGACCGGATTGACACCCTATGCCTACTTCTACACCCTTGATTGTCTCCAGTGAAAATGGCCGCTTTGGCGCGATGGCCGCCATGGAGTTGTTAACCAAAGGGGGCAGCGCGCTTGATGCTGTCGAGCTAGCCTGCCGTGTTGTCGAAGATGATCCAGACGATCACAGCGTCGGCTACAGTGGCTTGCCCAATGCGCTGGGCGAAGTCGAACTCGACGCCAGTATTATGGATGGGGTCACGCTGCGCGCCGGCGCCGTGGCGGCACTGCGTGGCTACGGCAACCCCATTTCGTTGGCCCGAAAAGTGATGGAAGAGACGCCCCACGTCTTGCTGGTCGGGCGCGGGGCGGAGCGTCTCGCCGCTGAGCTGGATTGTGTGCCGGCCAATCAGGTGACAGAAGAGGCGCTCACCCGTTGGCGAGCACGCTTTGTCGAACATGGCCTTGAGCCGGGGCAGTCCAACAAATTGCGCGAGGTGGCGACGATCCTCACCGGGCCGGTCAATTTACAGGATCGAATTAAGCGGCAGGAGAAGATCGATACGTTGGGCACCGTCAATTTTCTGGCACTGGACAGCCACGGCAATATCGCCTCTGCAGTGAGCACGAGTGGTATCGCCTGGAAATATCCCAGTCGCGTGGGGGATAGCCCGATCATTGGGGCCGGCAACTATTCTGATAACCGTTATGGCGCAGCGGCTTGCACCGGCATGGGCGAACTGGCGATTCGCGCATCGACCGCGCGCAGCCTCGTCCTCTACATGAAGATGGGCATGTCCGTACAAGAAGCTGGCTTAGAGACTTTGCGCGACCTTCAATATATGGGCAGCGGCCCCGGCCAATATATGAACATTGTGGCGCTCAACCCGCAGGGCGACCATTGTGGCTTTACCACGGTGGCTGGGCGTAACTATCTTTATTTCAGTGCTGAGATGGATGAACCGCAACTCTCCCCCCGCACCATGCTCGCTTCAATTGAAGGCTGATGACTAGTACACGATGGCTAAATAGACCAATAGCTAACTTGAAGATTCTTCCGAGCAAAAAGCCGCTCTTCAGAATGACAGTACGCTAGATTTGTTTATGCTGCTATGGATTAGGGGCCAATGACGAATAACCAATAACTCATGTTACGCATCTTCCGCATCTTTCCATAAAGGTGCCACGCTACTCGGGTACGCCGCATCCCCAGATGCGGATTGACCCGCATCTGGGGATGCGGCGTACCCGAGACCGCCCTGTTTACTGCGTAACATGAGATCAATAATCAATTGCGAATAGCCAATGACCAATGACAAAGGGTCAATGACCAGGAACAGAGTATTATGACGACCGCTGTGCGGATGCCCCAATTGGGCGAGAGTGTTGTCGAAGGCACCGTGGCGCGCTGGTTGAAAGCGCCCGGTGAGACAATCGATAAATTTGAACCACTGCTGGAGATTTCGACCGATAAGATCGATACAGAAATCCCCGCGCCAGCAACGGGTACGTTGCTGGCAATTATCGCTGCCGAAGGAGAAACGGTTGCTGTTGGTGCGATCCTTGCTCATATTGGCGAGCCAGGGGAGCAGGTAGACGGTGGGACGGTGGACGGTGGGACGGTGGACGGTGGGACGGTGGTGGCGGAGCGCTTGGTGAAGCCGAGTGGGCGCGAGTTTGTCAGCCCTGTTGTTGCGCGTATTGCTCGCGAACACGTAGTTGACCTGAGTGCCGTTGCGGGGACAGGGTTGGGCGGGCGCATTACCAAAAAGGATATTTTGGCCTTTGTTGCGCAACAACCACCGACTGCGCTTGGCGAAGATGATAACCACCAGGCGATGACGGACGACCGACTGGGCCACGCGCCAGAAACAAAGGACAAAGGACCAAGGACTAAGAACCAAATATTGACCAGCGATGAGACGCTCCAACCACTCAGTGCCATGCGGCGGGCAATTGCGCAGCACATGGCGCTAAGTGTGCAAACGAGCCCGCATGTCACGACCGTCTATGAAGTGGATATGACAGCGGTGGTGCGCCATCGGGAAGCTACCAGACAGCGTTTTGCCGAAATCGGTGTTACACTAACCTATACCCCCTATTTTGTGGCCGCAGTGGCGACGGCCTTGCGCAAAGTGCCGATCGCCAACAGTCGGTTTAGCGATGCGGGGATTGTTGTGAACCAACGGATTCATATTGGTATCGCGGTTGCGTTGGCCGATGGCTTGATCGTGCCGGTATTGCGCGATGCCGACGAAAAGAACTTGCAGGGGCTGGCGCGAGCGCTCTCTGATCTGGCGAGTGCCGCGCGCAACGGTCAGTTGGCGGCAGATGCAACCCGCGGTGGCACCTTTACAATTACGAATCATGGCGTCACTGGCAGCCTGCTGGGCACACCAATTATCAACCAGCCGCAGAGCGGGATTCTCGGGATCGGCACAATTGCCAAACGCGCAGTGGTGCGTAGTAGTTCGGCGTCATTATTGCCAAGTGCCGATGACGCCATCGTCATTCGCCCGACCTGTTATTTGAGTTTTAGCTTTGACCATCGGGTGTTGGATGGCGCAACAGCGGATGCCTTTTTAGGAAGTGTTAAGAGTTATCTGGAAGCTTATCCGGCAATTGAGTAAGGTAATACAGCGCGGTATAAATAGCTCAATGGGTACCTCGCAGATTCTTCCGAGCAAACAGCCGCTCTTCAGAATGAGAGCATGCTGCGTTTATACTGATAGATAAAATCCTTAAACGTCATACAGCCTCTCCCGTGCAAAAGCACTCTGTTACGTATGACTTGCAAATGATTAGTCTATGAGCTGCGCCATAAAGTATCATTTTTACTCGTGTACAAAATGATATTATGTGCTGCAGCGGAGTGTACTTACGTCGCCGGGTATCAGGGCTTACGCACTGCGCTAGTTGAGTAGGCGGCTTTATGCCGTATCGAAAAGGAGTGTATTGCTCCTGTAATGATAAGGATTAAAATTAATTATGAGCAATTACGACTATGATGTGATCGTTGTTGGCAGTGGCCCCGGTGGCTATGTGGCGGCGATCCGTGCGGCGCAATTGGGGCAGAAGACCGCCATTGTCGAGCGTGAAAGCCTGGGCGGCGTCTGTTTGAACTGGGGCTGTATCCCGAAAAAGGCGCTCTTGAAGAATGCCGATGTCCTCGCCACCATTCAACACGCGGCGGACTTTGGGATTACCTTTGACAATCTGCAGGTCGATTTTGGCAGCGCCGTTAAACGGAGCCTGGGCATTGTCGACCGCCAGACCAAGGGGGTCGGTTTTCTGATGCGCAAAAACAAAATTGACGTGATCGAAGGGCATGGGGTCTTTACCGATGCGCATACGCTGGAAGTTGGCCCATCGGAATTTAAAGAGAAGGCGGAAAAGCGGACGGTGACTGCCGACAAATTTATCATTGCCACCGGTGCTCGCGCCCGCGATCTGCCTGGTGTTGAGGTCGACGGTGAGCGAGTGCTCCAATATCGTCAGGCGATCCGTCCAGGGCACAAACCCAAATCGCTGATTGTGGTCGGTGCCGGTCCGATTGGCATGGAGCTGGGTTATTTCTATCAGACCTATGGCACCGAAGTGACGATTATCGAGATGCTCGATCAGGTCTTGCCGTTGGAAGAGCCCGATGTGGCTGCCGAAGTCCAAAAGGCTTTTACAAAGAAGGGCTTTAAAATTTATACTGGAGCCCGTACCGAAAAGTTTGAAGTGACTGACAACGGCGTCAAAGTGACCGTCAAAAAGATGCAAAGCGGCGAGAGCGAGACAATTGAAGCCGAGCAAGTGCTCATATCGATTGGGATTACGCCCAATACAGAGAAGGTTGGGCTGGACAAGGCCGGGGTTAAACTCGATAAGCGCGGCTTTGTCGAGATCGATGCCAACATGCGCACCAATGTGGCAAACATTTATGCCATCGGTGACTGTACCGGAAAACTGGCGTTGGCGCACGTTGCCAGCGCGCAAGCGCTTGTCGCTGCCGAGACCATTGCCGGTGCCGAAACGTTGCCCATTCCTGCCGAAAAATATACCTTTATGCCGCGCTGCACCTACTGTAAACCAGAAGTTGCCAGCATGGGCTTCACCGAAGCACAGGCCAAGGAAGCGGGCTACGAGATCAAGGTGGGCAAGTTCCCCTTTATGCCCAATGGCAAGGCGCAGGCGATTGATGCCAAGGAAGGCTTTGTCAAGATCATCACCGATGCGAAGTATGGCGAAATCTTGGGCGCACATCTAGTAGGCCCGGATGTCACCGAATTGCTGCCCGAATTGAGCTTGGCCCAATTCATGGAGATCACCCCCGCCGAGATTGCGCGTACCGTCCATGCCCACCCCACGTTGAGCGAAGTGATCATGGAAGCAGCGCACGCCGTCGAAGGGCACGCGATTCATATGTGAGGTTGATGCGGGGTCCGTGTTGCGTGAACTATTTGTGAAGTGATCTGCGTATGCGATACTTTGTGTATGACGTCGTGTAGTTTGCTATATTCTCGACGTGAAGCAATAATTCGTTCACGCAACACGCAACACGCAACACGCAACACGCAACACGCAACACGCAACACGCAACACGCTTCGACAAGCTCAGCCCAAGCGCAACACAGCTATTATGATGACTAGTGAAGAAGCTCTACAACAAGCCATTGTCTCCGTTACAGTCGATGTGCGCTTTGCCGAGACCGATGCGATGGGTGTGGTACACCATGCGGCGTATGTTGTCTGGCTGGAAATGGGACGAGTGGCCTGGCTAACCGCAGCGGGCGTGCCCTATACGGAAGTGGCGGCATCGGGGCATCACTTTGCGGTAACAGGG
Source organism: Caldilineaceae bacterium (assembly GCA_034432375.1). Classification (GTDB taxonomy): domain Bacteria; phylum Chloroflexota; class Anaerolineae; order Caldilineales; family Caldilineaceae; genus JAHBVH01. The sequence goes on along the minus strand of DAOUCA010000148.1, from coordinate 7,588 downwards.
ATCCATGCACAGTATCGGGCTTCCTGTCGTTTTGGCGATCGTGTGCGGATTGAGACACGAGTCAACAAGTTGCGTAGCCGTCAGGTTGAGTTTGGCTATGAACTCTATCACGCGGCGACGGCGGTACACTTGATGAGCGCAACTAGTGAACATATCTGTGTTGATTTGGCGGGTAAAATGGCTCGTCTACCCGCCAATTTTCTAGAACGGCTGCAAGCAGGTGCAGCACGGGTGGCGAGGGGGAGAGGGATGGGCACATCGGTAAATCAGTAAATCGGTATACAAGTACATCGGTAGCTCGATGTACAGGGAAAGAGGGAATATACCTTAGCTTTACGTATTTACCGATGTACCAGTATACCGATTTCCCTCTCCCCCTCCCCTACGCAAGGATGGAACCAACGATGATCCATGTGGAGCAACAAGGCAGTGTGCTTGCGATTCGCATGTCACGCTCATTTTTTGGCCGGCCTTTCTGGTGGACGACGGCTTACTGGGTCGATGGCTTGCTCATCGATACCGGGCCGCGCTTTGCCGCGCGGCAACTCTGTCAGGCGTTGCAAAAACTCCCTGTGGAGAAGATCGTCATTACCCATGCCCATGAAAACCAGATTGGTGGGCTGTCGACGCTCATTCAACAATATCCACAGGCCCAAATTTATGCGGCGAGACGTGCCGTGCCACTCTTGCAAGAGCCTCCAATCGCTTCCCTTCCGCTCTATCGCCGGTTACTTTGGGGTAAACCTCAACCCTGGGGTGGGGCGATTACTATCACTGACGAAGTGGCCGATCGCATTGATACGAACGGCTACACCTTTCGTATCATTGAAACACCGGGACATACGGCCGACCACATCGCCATCTTTGAGCCAACCCAGCGGTGGCTCTTTAGCGGCGATATTTATCTGCATGGTCACGATGATGCTTGGCCCGCGGAGGCAGATCTCTTTGGTGTCATCTGTAGTTTGCGTACGTTGGCGTCCCTCCACCCGGAACGGATCTTTGCCAGTGATGGGCGGATCAGCCGCACCCCGCTGCCGGAATTGCATGGCAAAATCGGTTCACTGGTGCAGCGCGCACGCGATGTTGCGCGGTTGGATGCCCTTGGCCTAACACCAGATGAGATGGTGCTTCAACTCTTTCAAAAGGAGCCACCGATCCACTTTTGGACGATGGGCCACTATTCAGCACTTCACCTGATAGCTGCCTGTCGTAGTTATAACGCGCTCTTTATGCCCGTCTCTACCGAACGCGAGCAGCGCATTGCGCCTTCCCAACCCTTAACCGATGACGAAGCCGATGACGCTCCGGACTCCTCCTCCAATTGGCCAATTGATTGGGGTGATCTGTCGGATAGTCTTCGGTAAATTATTAATTCTGCAAGGGATGCGGTAAGATCCGCGGCGGACGGATCGATTCCGCAGTGACCATTGAAGGAGCTAGTTATGCGCGTTTTTGTTAGTGGTGGTGCCGGTTTTATCGGCAGCCATCTTGCCAACCAGTTACACCGACGTGGCCATTATGTCCGTGTGCTTGATGATCTGAGCAGCGGTGAACCGAGTACATTGGATGCGGGGATCCACATGACGCGCGGTGATGTGCGCGATGTACCAAAGCTGTGGTCCCTATTGCAAGGGGTGGATATAGTCTACCATTTGGCCGCACGGGTGAGTGTTCCCGCATCGGTGCTCTATCCCCGAGAATATAATGAGGTGAATGTTGGTGGCACGGTGGCATTGCTGGAAGCCTGTCGCGATGTGGGCGTCGACCGGGTCGTGTTGACGAGTAGCGCAACCGTCTACGGTGATCAGGCGCAACAGCCGATTCAAGAAGTGGCGTCTACTCACCCAAGCGTTCCCTATGCGGTAAGCAAAGTGGCCGCCGAACAATATCTCTTTACAATTGGCCGGTTGAGTGGCTTCGAGACGGTTGCATTGCGGATCTTCAACGCCTATGGTCCTGGTCAACAGCTACCACCTGTCCACGCCCCGGTGATTCCACAAGTCATGCGCCAGATTCTCGGCGGTGGTTCTGTGATCGTCTATGGTGACGGTAGCCAAAGTCGAGATTTTATTTACATTGATGATGTGGTCGAGGCGCTAATTCATGCGGCCACCGCACCTAACATTGATCGGCAGATTATCAATGTTGGCAGTGGCGTAGAGACGCCTGTGCGCGATCTGATCGAACAGATGTCCACCGTGGTGGGGAAGAAGGCCAACGTCCTCTATAATAGTGAAATGTCTGGGGGGATTGCACGGCTGGTTGCCGACTTACAGAAAGCGCGCCAGTTGCTGGACTATGCACCCTCGGTCGATCTCGCCACGGGGTTACAAAAACTACTCCTCGAAGATCCGCTCTTTCAGGGCACGGCTCAAAGCGAATTGATCTCGGCCCATTGATGAACGTCTCTTGTAAATAGCAATCCTTATGATGAAATTCTACTGCCCTTCAACGCCGCCGACTGCAATCGTCCGTCGCTCTTTACTTCTCTGTATACTACTCCTGCTTCTCTTTGTAAGTGGTTGTGGCGATATAACCCAACGAATTTATTTGCAAGGCCGTACAGGCGAGGTCAACCGTCCAGTCAGTAGCGACAGTACGCCACTCCGCTTTGTTGTGGAAAGTGGCACGCCGGCGCGGCTGATCGGCCAAAATTTGCAGAAAGCCGGTCTGATTACCGATGCGCGGCTCTTTGAAGCCTATGTACGGGTCAATGGCCTGGTGTCCCAACTTGAGGCCGGTACTTTTATCCTCACACCTTCGATGACACTGGCCGAGATTGTTGATACCTTGCAAAAGGCGGAGGCCGCAGCCATCACGGTGACAATTCCTGAAGGCTGGCGGCTTGAACAGATCGCCGATTATTTGGCCGCTGCCGCCGTCTTTAGCGATACGAACGAGCTGAGTCTCTATCGCAGCCAAAGCGTCGCCGGTACCTTGACGGCCCTTGAACCCGCCGATTATCCCTTTCTGGCTGATCGTTCGCCTGGTGCCAGCCTCGAAGGCTATCTCTTCCCCGATACCTATGAACTGCCGGCCACGGCGGCGACGGCCGATGATCTGTTGCGCCGCCAATTAGAGACCTTTGGCGCACGCGTTATGCCGCGCTATGCCGAGGCCATTCAGGCTGGCAGCACAACGTTAACGCTCTACGAGGTGTTGACCTTGGCCAGCATTGTCGAGCGCGAAGCGGTGATCCCCGCCGAACGGCCGACCATTGCCGCGGTTTATCTCAATCGCCTCGCCAATGGGATTCGGCTGGAAGCGGATCCGACTGTCCAGTATGCAATGGGCTATCAGGCGGCGACCAACCAATGGTGGAAGACGCCAGTCTTTTTGGAGGAGTATTCGGCGGTCGACAGTCCGTATAACACCTATCTCTATCCTGGGTTGCCACCTGGCCCGATTGCAAGCCCTGGGTTGAGCAGTATAGATGCTGTGCTCCATCCCGATCGGAACAACTATCTCTACTTTGTCGCCTTGCCCGATGGGAGCGGTGCCCACGTCTTCTCCGAAACATTTGCTGAACACAGCGAGAATGTACGGAAATATTTAGGGCAATAAAAAACGTTCGTGCCAAACTTGGCACGAACGTTTTTTGTTGCCTAACATGGAGATCGATAGGCGTTAACCGTTACGCGCTGGCTATTCCTCTTCCTGATAGGTCGCCTGTTCGCGCAAGAATTCGTTGAGTGCCCGCACCGTTGCACCCGGTAGCCGCACCTCTTTGGTCTTACGGCGGATATACTCTTTCACCTGGTCGGCACGCAACACTGGCACACTGGGCGCATCCAGCTCCAAAACAGTTTCGCTGTTGAGAAAGACTGCCGTTCCTTCGGTCGGCACCGTGCTCAAATCGACGCTCTCTTCGCCGTTCTGCCGGGCGCTCTGCAAGAGTGCTTTTATCTTCTCCTGCTGTTCGCCCAATTCACGCGCTGGATTGCCAACCCCTTCGCGAGCAAAGACGGTGAAAAAGCGCCCAATGCCAAAGGGCTCGCGCCAGCGATCACCGGTGACCATTACCTTGCCGCGGTCACCGCGCACGGCAAACAGTAGCACGCCACAAGGTCCAGAGACGACAAACTGGCTAGGCAAGCCGTGGGCAAAGTAGGCGTACTTGTCATCGAAGCCCTTCATGCTCCGCTCTAACATCTGATCGGGGCGTGCCGTTGTCTTGCTGTTGGGCCAGCGTCGCATGGCAAAGCGGTTGATAAAGTAACTGCCAATGCTGGCAAAGATAAAGCCGGCGGGCAGGGCAATAAAGCTGACAATCGCCCAATATTGTTGCAGAAACGCAGCAACCGCATTGGGCGCTACCGTGCCAGGCGGATACCATGTCGGCACAAAGCTGGCCAACATACCAAGGAAGAGAACCCCCAAACCGGTTAAACTAAAACGGCGCCCAATTTTTTCTTTACGTGAGATTTCTTTTGTATTGCGATAAATTTTCATGGGAAAGAACCAACTCTATCAAGTGAATTGTCTAAAAGTAATTTGTCTGAACCTAAAATCTTTACTACAAAATCGTAAACTGCTGTAACCGTAACGAAATGGGATTCTCTGAAAAATATTCGGCGCACAATGCGGCCCTCGCTTCTATAACGAAGTCGGTTGGCTGAGCAGACCATTTGTCATTGTGTTTATGTCGCTGACCGTCTCTGCCGTTGCTTGCATCTCTTGTTGGATCTGGCCGAGGAGATCCTTTTCGATTCCCTGCTTGGCAACGCGGATCGCATGGCGAATGGCATAGGCGCTGCTGCGGCCATGCCCAACCACAACCAGACCGCGTAGCCCCAAGAGGACAGCCCCCCCAAATTCGCTGTCATCCATGCGGTGACGGACGCGCCGTAACCCGGCGCGCGCCAGAAAAGCCCCCACCGTACTAATCGGGCCGCGCATTAGCTCCTCGCGTATGACCTTCTGCAGCAATTGGCTCGTTGCCTCGGCTGTTTTGATAAAGATGTTGCCGGTAAAGCCATCGGTCACTATCACATCCGCCAACCCATTGATGACTTCTTTGCTTTCAATATTGCCCTGAAAGTCAATGCCCGGCGTCTCCTGTAAGAGCTTGTAGCCGGCGATCACGAGTTGATTGCCCTTGCCCGCTTCTTCCCCGTTGCTCAGAATCCGGACCGATGGTTTCGTGATGCCCAACACCTGTTTGGCATAGAGGGACCCCATAATCGCAAATTGGGGTAGATGCTCGGCACGCACATCGGCATTGGCCCCTACATCCAACATAACACAAAAGCCCGATTTGGTGGGAAACGGTGCAACCAACGCTGGCCGTAGAATCCCCTTGATGCGCCCGATCTTCAATATGCCGGCTGCGAGCGCCCCACCCGTGTTGCCCGCCGTCACAAAGGCTTGCGCTTCCCCTTTGCGCACTAACTCACAGGCGATGACCATCGAACTGTCGCTCTTGGCGCGTACGGCGTTGGCCGGTTTTTCATCCATCTCGATGACTTCGCTGGCCGGTACAATGGGAAGCTGTAGGCCCGTTGTATTATGCTGCACCAGCTCTTGCTTGATCAGATCAGGTTTGCCCACGAGGGAAACCGTCACCCCATAAAGCCGGGCCGCTTCTACCGCACCGGCAACAATGGCACCGGGCGCGTGGTCGCCACCCATGACATCGAGCGCTATATTCATAAATGGTTCATATCTTTCATCCAGATTTTGTTTTACGCTTTGTCTGTACTATACCACAGACCTCTCAGGAAGCTGCTAGATCGCGGCGGTTGATTGCATGTAAAACCTGCGGCAACTCTGGCAGCAGATCCGATGCAACCACCCCTGCCGTGCCCATTGTCGCGGCACAGCGCAACCCTGCTTGCCCATGGAGCCAAGAGCCGGCACAGGCCGCGGCAAAGGGCTCTACCCCTTGGGCCAGCAGACCGGCAATCGTGCCGGAGAGGACGTCGCCAGTGCCCGCGGTGGCCAGGGCCGGCGTGGCAATCGGCAACACGGCCAGCCGCCCATCTGGGTGGGCAATGACGGTATAGGGGCCTTTCGCCAGGACAATTGCCTGCCACTCTGCCGCTTTCTGGCGTGCCAATGCCCAGCGCTGTGGCAATACTTCGTTTACAGGTAGACCGCAGAGCCGTCCCAACTCGGCCGCGTGTGGCGTCAGGATCACCGCTTTCGGTAGTAGCTTGGGCCAATCCGGCAACTGCGCGAGACAATTGAGCCCATCGGCATCGATCAAGGTGGGTGGGAGTTGTGTGCCCTCCGCCAAGAGACGGCGCACAAACTGCACGGTTGTTGGCTTTTTGTTGAGGCCGCAGCCAAAGGCCAATGCGCTATAGCCCTCGAGTGCCTCCAGCAGAAGTGGGGCCGCCTCTTCGCTAATAACCCCCTGTTCCTCCTCTTCACCACTGGGCAACGGCACCCAGGTTGGCTCGGGCAACTTCCCGGCAACGACTGACCAGACCGCTTCCACGACAGCCCCGGTCACCAACCCCGCACCTACGCGCCCCGCCGCGCTACAGGAGAGAAAGGCGGCCCCAGGGAAGTTGTGTGAACCGACCGCGGCCATGACCTTACCAAAGCTGCCCTTGTGGCTGTTGTTGGAGCGTTTAGGTAACCAATCGTGCACCGTGGCTTCGTCTAGCAAGAAAGTTTGTATCCCCTCTGCCAAGGCGGGATCGATGCCAATATCAACAACATGGAGCCGCCCCAATGCAGCCGCACCAGGGAATTGATAGTGCCCCGTTTTGGCATAGGCAAAGGTAATTGTTTCGTCGGCAGGGAGTGTATGGGGATCGATTTCACCGCTGTCAGCATAAAGCCCGCTGGGGCAATCGACGGCCACTACGCTACTTTTCGTTGTTGGCAAGGTCGCCGCGACCAAATCGAGTAGCGCCGCCAGTTGCCCTTCGATGGGGCGGTTGTTGCCCGTTCCCAGCAGGGCATCGACAATCGTATAGGCGTCTACCTCCACCAGCCAACGGTGTAGGGTTGCAAAATCGGGATCTTCGTCCGCATGGAAGGTGGTAACGCCCAGATTGACCAGTTTCTGATAGTGGCCTTCATAGTCGTCAACTGGTGCGGTGCGCCGTTTCCAAAGGTAAACTCGTACGGGCACACCTGCTTCGTGTAGAACCCGTGCACAGACCAAGCCGTCGCCCCCATTGTTGCCCGGCCCTACCAAGACAAGCGCCGGTTGCGATGCTTCGTTTTGTGCCACAATGTGCTCTGCCACGGCCCGCCCGGCGATCTCCATCATGGTTGCATAGCTGTGGCCGGCGGCATCGGCTGCCTGCTCTAGGGCTTGCATCTCGGCGACGGTTACAAGTTTATTCTGATTGGCAATCTGCACGGTGTTTACTGGTCCTTTGATCTTGGTTACTCCTGCGGTGAATGAATTCGCCGCCTGATGCGCAAAACCGCGCCCGCAGGGCACCCGAAACGGGTTAAACCGACAGTGCGTTTCAACGGGTTTTGCATACTATACTCAAGGCAACTTCAAAACCGGAGTTTCTGAGAAGCGTGAAGGTCGGTGTACGCTGTCATTCCTGCGTAGGCAGGAATCTAGGCTGACAACTGGATTCCTGCCTACGCAGGAATGACAGCCGACGCTTAC
>DAOUCA010000147.1:0-14073 GCA_034432375.1 Caldilineaceae bacterium | reverse complement strand
GACTATGGCAGCTTCCAAGGGTTACAAGAGTTGGGTGACCTCGACACCCATGCCGCGACGAACGGTGGTCACAGCGTTGCCGCCGGACGGCTCGCCTACACGCTTGGCTTGCAAGGGCCGACGATGGCGGTCGATACTGCCTGTTCGTCGTCGCTCGTTTCGCTCCATCTGGCTTGCCAGAGCTTGCGTACGGGGGAATGCGATCTGGCGCTGGCCGGTGGGGTGCAACTGATGCTCTCGCCGGTGAGTCATGTGGCACTTTCACAGATGAGCGCGCTCTCCCCCGATGGCCGCTGCAAGACCTTTGATGCGGCGGCGGATGGCTATGGCCGTGGGGAAGGGGGCGGTATGGTGCTGCTCAAGCGGCTTAGTGATGCCGAGGCGGATGGGGACGAAATTTTGGCCGTCATTAAGGGCAGCGCCGTCAACCATGATGGTCCCAGCAGCGGCTTGACCGTGCCCAACAAGCGCGCCCAGGAGAAGCTGTTGCGCCAGGCGCTGGCGAATGCCAAGGTCGAACCCGACGAAGTGGCTTACATCGAAGCCCACGGCACCGGCACCCCCCTTGGTGACCCGATTGAGATTCGGGCCCTTGGCGCGGTCTTTGGAAACGAGCGGGCGCAACCGCTACTCGTCGGCTCGGTCAAGACGAATGTCGGCCATCTCGAAGCCGCAGCGGGCATCGTCGGCTTTGTCAAGACGGTGTTGGCGCTGCACCATGGGCAGATCCCAGCACACCTCCATTTCACAGAGCCGAATCCTTACATTGAGTGGGATGAGTTTGCGATTGAGGTGCCAACACGGTTGCAGCCGTGGCCTTCGCGCCCAGAGGGCACCCGCTCTGGTGACGGCCGTGTTGCCGGCGTCAGCTCCTTTGGTATCAGCGGCACGAATGCGCACATTGTGATTGCCGCAGCGCCGTTGGCAGACAAGAGGACAAGACGACAAGAGGACAAGGCGACAAGGAGCGGGGCGCAGCTGTTGACGATTACAGCCAAGAGTGAAGCGGCGTTGCGTGCCTATGCCGGGCGTTATTGGGAGTGGCTGACCGCCCACCTGGATGTAGACCTTGCCGATTTTGGCTACAGCGCAGCAGTTGGGCGCAACCACTTTCACCAACGGCTGGGCATCGTAGCACAGGACCGGGTAGAATTGTTAGCACAACTCGACGCAGTTGCGCACGGCAAGGAAATTGCCGGCGTGCTGCAGGGTAGCGTGGGCCAACCCAAACTACGCATTGCCTTTCTCTTCACCGGCCAGGGTTCGCAATATTTACAAATGGGGCGCGGACTTTACGAAACGGAAGCGACCTTTCGTGGCGTAATTGAACGTTGTGACATTGTTGCACAAGAGGTATTAGGTCGCTCGCTGATTGACCTGCTCTACCCGGCGACCCAACCAGAACATAACGATCTCATCGATTCCCATCCCTGCGGCCAAGCGGTTAACTTTGCCGTTGAATGCGCTCTGGTTGACCTGTTGAAAGCATGGGGCGTGCAGCCGGATTATGTGCTTGGCCATAGTTTAGGGGACTTTGCTGCCGCCTATACGGCAGGAGTACTTTCGCTAGAAGATGGGTTGCGCTTGGTCATTGCACGAGGGCGGCTGATGGAGCAGGCCGTCGGCAGCATGGTCTCGGTGATGGCTGCCGAAGCCGACGTTGCGCCCTTTGTCGCAGCATATGACGATGTTGTCATCGGCGTCATCAACGGACCGCGCAGTGTGGTCATCTCCGGTGGCCATGAAAATGTAGCCTTAGCCGAAGCTGCGCTCCAAGCCGCGGGCATCAAGACGCGGCGTGTTGCGGTGCCGATGGCTGCTCATTCGCCACTGCTCGATCCGGTGCTTGATGCCTTCGAAACCTTGGTGCGCGCGGAAGTGGCCTTGCACCTACCACAACTGCCGGTTGTCTCTAGCATGACTGGTAAATTAGTGATGGATGCACTGATTGACCCAATTTATTGGCGGCAACATTTGCGTAGCCCGGTGCGCTTTGTTGACGGCGTGGCAACGCTGGCTGCGGAGGGGTGTACGATCTTTGTCGAGGTTGGTCCCAAGCCAACGTTGCTTGGCATGGTGGGGCAGATCGTTGATGAGATGCCACAACCGACCCTGCTTGCTGCGCTCCATCACGAGCATGATGCGCAGCAACAGATGGTGACGGCATTGGGAGAATTGTATGTGCGCGGCGTTGAGGTAAATTGGGCGGCGTTTTACAATTCTGATAGTCGGCAGAAGGTTTCCCTGCCGACCTACCCTTTCCAGCGTCAACGCTACTGGATTGAGGCTCCGAAATCTCTGCGAAACGCGACGCGCCTGCGCCCACTGATCGATAAAATGTCCAGGTTGCCGCTTTACAACGCACACCTTTTTGAGAGTGCATTCAGTACAGATGTATTTCCCTTTTTGCGCGACCATCGGGTCTACGGCACAGTCGTTTCACCGGGAGCTTGTCATCTAGCCATGCTCTTGAGTGCAGCAGAGCTGCTCTTTACCCAACCCGGTGCGCATGTCGAAGATGTCATCTTTCCCGAAGCTTTTGTCCTGCCGCAGGATGAAGAGCGTACGGCGCAGTTGGTGATAACACCGCTACCAGTGAATGGACATGGCCCCCGCTACGATTTCAAACTCGTCAGCTTTACCGACGATACCGAGCCTGCGACTCATGCGATTGGTCAGCTCGCAGCTCATCCCGTTCCCCAGGCGGAAAGAGCAGATCTTGCCGCATTACAAGCGCGTTGTGCCCAGTCGGTTGATGTGGCCGCATTCTACGCTGGGGCCGCAGCAGGTCATCTCGATTTTGGCCCTAACTTCCGCTGGATTGCTGAACTGTGGCAGGGTGACGGGGAGGCCTTGAGCAAGCTGACCGTGCCGGAATCTCTTCGTTCAATCAGTGACTACCTGCTCCATCCAGCGTTGCTAGACGGCTGTTTCCAGACTGTGGGGGTGACACGCCACGCTGACGCCGCTCAACCGAGTGAAGCAGTCATGCCCTTTGCTATCAAGGCGCTCGAATTCTATGGCGCGGCGACTGGAGCGGAATGGTGGTGTCACGCCGTTCAGGCAGATGAACGGTGCTGGGATGTTATGCTGTTGGATAGCCAAGGTGTGGTATTGACCGCTGTGAAAGGGTTTGAAGTTCGCCAAGCCGCGCCGGGAATTATACGCAAAGAGGCGCTCTGGCGTGACTGGCTTTATCAGGTAGATTGGCCAATAGTACCGCTTGTTGTTGACGAGACGCTTGGGGCGGAAGGCGAAAAGCAAGCGTGTCATTGGTTGTTGTTGGCCGATGAAGCCGGAGCAGCTGATGCGTTGGTTGCTGAACTTAGCGCTACGGGCGACACGGTTGCACTGGTACGGAGTGGGGAGCTATATCGGCAAATCGATGCGCACCATTTTACGATCCGTCCCGACATGGCTGAGGATTATGGACAACTCTTGATGGCATTGCCTGAGCTTGCCGGTGTTGTGCATCTGTGGAGTCTGGATATTCCACAGGTGACCGCACCGATACATAATGCATCGGATTTGGAACGAGCGGCGGAACAGAGCGTTGGGACATTGCTTCACCTGAGCCAGGCGCTTCTACAAAGCAATGGCAATGTGCCCCAACTCTGGTTGGTGACCCAAAACGCTCAGTCTGTGACTGTAGGTGACGATGTGACTGGTGTGGCGCAGTCCTATCTTTGGGGTATGGGCCGCGTGATCGCTCTCGAGCATCCTGAGTTGCAGCCCATACGGATTGATTTGGATGGCCGGCGAAGTGGGGCAGCCCAAGCTGCATTGCTTTGCCAAGAATTAAAGCTAGGCGCAGCGCAACCGGCGGGCATGTGGGAAGATCAGATTGCCTTGCGCAATGGTCTTCGCTATGGGGCGCGGTTGGCGCGTTATAGCGAAGACGGTGCCACAGTTGATGTGCCCGCTGGCCCTTATCGTGTCGAGATCACCGAACGGGGAACCATCGACAATTTGGCGCTCAAGGCCGTTGCCCGTCACAGACCAGACCATGGAGAAATCGAGATCCGTGTGCGTGCATCGGGATTGAATTTTCGCAATGTACTCGATGTGCTGGGAATTCTACCCTACAGCTTTGGCGACGCGATTGGTGATGAGTGTGCCGGTGAGGTGGTGGCAATTGGTGATGGCGTGACCGAGTTTCAGGTGGGGGATCGCGTCGTGGCGATTGCGCATGGTAGCTTTGGTCAATATGTGACGACGACAGCAATGTTGGTGGCTCACATACCGGAGGTTCTGAGCTACGCCGATGCAGCATCGATTCCAATCAACTTCCTTACCGCATACTATGGACTGCACCTCCTAGCAGGGATCCAGCCTGGTGATAAAGTGCTGATCCACGCTGCCACCGGCGGTACGGGGATGGCTGCGGTGCAAATTGCACAGGCCGCGGGGGCCGAGGTCTATGGTACGGCGAGCCCGGGCAAGTGGGAGAGTCTGCGGCAGATGGGTGTGACTCATATCTATAACTCGCGCACGCTTGATTTTGCCAATGAGCTCCTGGCCGATACCAGTGGACGTGGTGTTGAGATTGTCTTTAACTCGCTAACCGGTGAGGGCTTTGTCGAGAAGAGTCTAAAAACGTTGGCCCCAGGTGGTCGCTTCATCGAGATTGCCCGGCGCGACATCTGGAGCGATGAGAAGGTGGCAGAAGTGCGTTCTGACATCAGTTATTATCAAGTGGACTTCAGCCAGACGATTCCACAGGAGCCGGAATTGATCGGCACACTCTTGGTGAAGGTTTTAGCGCTCTTTGGTGAGGGTAAACTGACGCCGGTGCCCCAAGTCACTTTCCCGCTTCACCAAGTTGGTAACGCCTTCCGGCATATGCAGAATGCACGCCACATTGGCAAGATCCTGTTGGTGCAGCCTGAAGCAGCAGATGAGCAGTGTGCCGCAACTGTTACGATCCATGCCGATGCCACCTATCTAATTACTGGTGGCCTGGGTGGTATTGGGTTGCTGGTGGCCGAACGCTTTGTGGCCGACGGGGCGCGACACTTGATCCTTGTGGGGCGTAGCGCACCACAAGCCGAAGTGGCAGAAAAACTAGAGCGATTGCAGGAGATCGGTGCCGAGATTACCGTAATGCAGGCCGATGTAACTGACCAGGATCAAGTCGCCGCAATCGTGGCCGCCATTGATCCCATCAACCCGTTGCGGGGCATTGTCCATTCTGTTGGTGTGCTTGATGATGGGGCGCTAGTGCAGCAACGTTGGGACCGCTTTACTAAGGTGCTCGGCCCAAAAGTGTGGGGTGCGTGGCATCTCCATACGTTGACGCAGGGTATGGAGCTAGACTTCTTCTCGCTCTTCGCTGCGGGGGCTGGCTTGTTGGGTAACCCCGGTCAAGCAAATCATGCTGCGGCCAATACCTTCCTTGATGCTTTTGCCCACTATCGCCGGGCGCAAGGGTTACCGGCGCAGAGCATCGATTGGGGGGCTTGGGCCGAAGTGGGGGCAGCGGCTGAGTTGGTGCGCCGAGGTGGAGGGCAAATGGTGACAAGTGGCATGGGGTCCATCGCCCCCAACCTTGGGATTGACAGTTACCGTTATCTCTTAGATCAATCGGTGACTCAAGTTGGCGTGCTGCCCATTGACTGGACACGTTATAAAGGTGAGCAACCCTTTTATCGACTGCTTGCGCACAGCGTGCCAAGAGACGCCGTGGCAAGTGGGGAACCGACCGTACGATTGCAAGAGTACTTGCTGGCGGCTCCCTTTTACGAACGGACCAAGCTAATTGTTGCCCATGTGCAGGCAGAAGTCGCACGCGTGCTTGGCTTTGTCGGTGCAACTGAAGTGCCGCTGCACGAAGGGGTCACCGACTTGGGTATGGATTCATTGACTGCGGTTGAGTTGCGTAACCGGCTGCAAAGCGGACTGGGCACCAAATTGCCGGCAACATTGGTCTTTGACTATCCGACGGTGACTGCCATCGCCGACTATCTGACTGCAACTGTGCTGGCACCATTCCTTACTGGAGTAGAAGATGAAGTATTGGAGAAGGTGACACCAACCACAGAGATGGTTGCGCAAGTGCCGGAGGGCGCGACCCACGGCAGCAAGGCCAATGACCATGCTGTCTCTACTATCGAAGAAGAAGAGGTAGATCTCGCCACTGATGACATTGTGGCACGGTTGGCAGCTAAACTTGGTCTTGATATTGGTGAGAAGTTGGCAGATTCTTATTGATAGAACTTGCGCAGAGCTCAGCTTCGATACGGTGAAAAGCAGCCTACTCAGCCCACACTCTGCGTAAGTCATCGTTAATAAACGCCCTTGTCTGTCAATCTTTGTTTGAAACTCGACTGCTCTTTTGAGAAATAAGTAACGATAAGCGTTCTGCAGATTTCTCGAGAGCACTACAACAGCCGCTTGCTGTTGCGCTATATCTAAATATGTCCAGGAGCGATTTATGATTGCAACTAATCGTTGGAGCAGTGAGGGAAGCTATCTACATTTCTGGAAACGGCGACAGCAACGTTGGCGGGTGAAGCGCAAACCCTTGGTTGATGAGTTGAGCACGCCCTATATAGAAACGCCGTCTGCCGTGCAATCCCAAGATAATTCGCAAATCGATTTCCCGCCCAAGCCGGTTCTTTTACTCCGTGTATGGGCGCGTTGGACGTTAAACCAGATAGATACCTATGTCCACTCGTTGGCTGATGAAACACAGGAGTTGGTCGCCAAATTAAAGAATCCTATGATAAGTGTAAACAAGGAGCGCGCATGGGAGGTGGACTTACTGCGGGGCGTCACGATCATCTTGATGGTCTTAATTCATGCACTACCAATGGTTGCCTTGTTGACACCTTATTTGTTGCTTCCTCTTATCTCCGTGCGGTTGCTCTTTTATTCTTTTGTAGCGGTTGCTCTTGCGTTATTCAGCCTATCGCTGCCGGTTTCAGAGGGGGCAAACGAGGCAACATTTTTTACAAAATGGGGCAAGCGCGGTCTAAATACACTGGCTGTGTTAACCGCATGGTTTTTTATACACGGTACGCAATCATTAATTTTGATTGAGATGTTTGCTGGAATCATGGGGATTTCGTTGCTTTTGGGCTACGATCAAAAAATTCGCCGTACGGGTCAAGCGCCAACTTTCCGCCAACAGGTATCGAGAGCTCTTCCTCTCATTGTGGAAGGTACTATACTGGGGCTGGCTTTTTCCTCTCTTGGGACCATCCCCGGTATAGTGGCGGGTCTATTGGCTATGCTTGGGCTATCACAAGTACTCGCCTATCCCTTTTTGGCTCGATCACGGTGGCTCAGCTTTACCGTAGGCTTGGCAGCGATTGGTTTTGCATCAGTTCCGCTGATTGCTGCGTTCACGCCGAATCTATTAGGTTTATTGATAGGAATATCAATTGGATCTTCACCATACGCTTCGTTTTTGCCCTGGTTCGGTGCAACATTATTGGGTATCTTCCTTGGGAAAACATTATATAAGCAGGGCGAACGGCGCTTTGATCTTCCAGATATTGCGCAAACGGGACCTTGCCGCCAACTTATTGTCATTGGACAACATGCACATTTAATTTTTCTGTTACATCTTCCTGTTACTGAATTCGGATTGGCCGGCAAAAATTTCTACATTGGCCTATTGCACGCTGTGAAACGACCCTATCCTTTTCGGTTTATATGAGTATGAGTGTAGCAGCAACCATAAATTCGTAGCTGGCGCCTCGTACAACTATTCTATGAGCGTAATTCATACTTTACGATTCTCGAATTTTCTAGGGATATTGTTACCAATTCCACATCAGTTCTACGTTTATTCCACGCGTGGTTGGTATGCTAGTGCTGCGAACATTTAATTTTTAGAAATCCCCGTGCGAGTATGATCAGCCAGGGATTTCTAAAAATTAAGCAGACAGACAACTAGCGATTGCTGCAAAGTGCTGTTAGCCTTTTAGCGATTGTTTACGGAGATAACAATGGGTGAGGTAAGAAAAGAATGAGTCAGGAAACCGCGTTCTTGGAAACGCTGGTTAAAGAAGCCTATAAAAAAATAACTAACTTAGAGCGGGAACTGGAAACTACTCGCCAACCCGCTGTGCCGGCTGCCCCTGAACCGATTGCGGTTATTGGCATGGGTTGCCGCTTTCCGGGAGCCGATGGCCCGGAAGCCTATTGGCAGTTGCTGATCGAGGGGCGCTCGGCGGTCCGCGCTGTATTGCCGGAGCGGTGGGATCCAGCGCATTATGCTGCGTTGGCTGCGGCCAATGTCAAACAGGAGTCTTGGTGTTGTGGCGGCTTTCTCGACCAAGTTGATCACTTTGACCCGCGCTTTTTTCGCATTTCGCCGCTCGAAGCGATAACGATGGACCCTCAGCAGCGGCTCTTGCTCGAAGTGACTTGGGAGGCGTTGGAGCACGCCGCGATTGCGCCGGATAGCTTGGCCGGGAGTAGAACCGGTGTCTTCGTCGGTATGACTGCCGGACAAAACATGAGCGGTACTGGCGCGATTGACCCGGAACAGGCGATGTATGTCGGCACGGGCAATACTCCTAGTATTGCTGCCGGTCGGCTTTCTTATGTGCTTGGCTTGCAAGGCCCCTGTTTTGCACTCGACACTGCCTGTTCGTCAGCGATGATGGCGACGCATGTGGCCGTGGGCAATTTGCGCGCCGGCGAGTGTGATCTGGCATTGGCCGGCGGTGTCAATGTATTGACGCCCGAAGCGAATGTGCTGATGGCGAATGCCGGTTGGTTGGCCAGCGATGGCCGCTGCAAAACCTTTGACGCCGCGGCTGACGGCCATGCACGTGGTGAGGGCTGTGGCATTGTGGTGTTAAAACGCTTGTCCGATGCACAGCGCGATGGGGACAAAATATGGGCCGTCATCCGCGGCAGCGCCAGCAACCACGATGGGCGGACCAGTGGGCTGACTGTCCCCAATGGGCCAGCCCAACAGGCGTTAATCCGCCAGGCGCTGGCCAATGGAGGTGTGCAACCGGCGGAAATCAGTTACTCCGAAGCACACGCCACCGGCACGGCGTTGGGTGATGGGATTGAGGTTGGCGCGCTCAGCGCGGTTTACGCGGAGCGGAAAGTGCCTCTGCTCATTAGTTCGGTCAAACCGAATTTGGGTCACTTAGAAGGGGCATCGGGGGCGTCTTCGCTGATAAAGCTGGTGTTGGCCCTCTATCACGGTGAGTTGCCCCCCCATATCGGCATGAAAGAGCCAAATCCAGCGATTCCCTGGACGGAACTGCCCATTGCGGTAGTGACGGCGCGTCGGCCCTGGCCCAAGAATTCAGTCACAACAAAGCGCCTTGGGGGCGTTAGCGGTTTTGGCTTCAGTGGTACAAATATTCATCTGATCCTGGAGGAGCCGCCATCTGGCAATCCCATCCCACCCCTCCTCCCAAGTAAGGATGGAGAAGGTAGCGCACAAAGGGGGTGGCATTTGTTTGCGTTGTCGGCCAAAGATGAAATCGCGCTCAAGATGCTGGCCGATCGCTATGCAAGCCACTTAGCGGATCACCCGGAATTATCGCTGTCGGACCTTTGTTACACGGCGAACAGGGGGCGGAACCACTTTGCCCATCGCCTTGCGATAGGCGCTGCAACGATAGCAGAACTTCAAGATAAGCTCGCAGCATTTGCCGCGGGTAAGCGCACAATGGGGCTGGTAATGGGTCAAGAGCGGACCAGGCGGCCCCAGATTGCCTTTCTTTTTAGTGGCCTTGGTGGTCAGGCCGTGGGGATGGGCCGCCAACTCTATGCAACAGCACCGATTTTCCGTGCAGCCATTGACCGCTGTGAACAGTTATTGCAGGGATCCTTAGCGTTACCGCTGACAAAAGTGCTCTATCACGAAGAGCCAAAGCAGGCGGCCCAATGGTTAACGCAAGCCATCTACGCCGAACCGGCGCTCTTTGCTGTGGAATATGCACTGGCAATGGTGTGGCAATCATGGGGGATTAAGCCCAATGTGGTATTGGGACATAGCCTCGGTGAGTATGTGGCAGCCTGTATAGCCGGTGTGTTGTCGCTGGAAGATGCACTTATGCTTGTGGTGGAACGGGCGCGGTTGATTGAAGCGGCATCAAATGGCGGCGCAACTGCTGCGATCTTTGCCGATGTCGATCAAGTGAGCGGAATGATGGCACCCTTTGCCGATGATGTGAGTATCGCCGGCATCAACAGCCCAGAGGAGACGTTAATTGCCGGCCCTGTTATCGCTGTCGATGCCATCATCGCTGCCGCACAAACAGCCGGATTCGATGGCAAACGGCTCAACGTGGCCCATGCCGCCCATTCCCCTTTAATGGAGCCGGTGCTGGCCCAATTGGACACCCTTCTCCAGCGTGTGAAGTTCCGCGCGCCACGGATGAAGCTGATCTCCAGTGTTACGGGAAGTGTCTGCAACAAGCTTGAGGCAACTCACTGGCGGCGCCATCTGCGCGAACCGGTGCGCTTTGCGCAGAGCATTGCCACATTGGAAAAGAGCAATTGCACACTCATGGTGGAGATTGGCCCACAACCGGTGTTGCTCTGGTTGGGGCGACAGAATTGGAGTGGCGAAGAGGCTGCCCAATGGCTGCCGTCGCTTTGGGCGATCCACGATGACTGGAAACAGCTTCTACAAAGTCTGGCTGAGCTGTATACGCAAGGAGTTGCAGTGGATTGGTCAGCTCTTTACCCACGGGCTGGTCATCAAAAATTGGTGTTGCCGACCTACCCTTTCCAGCGCAAGCGCTACTGGATTGATCCACCCGCTGCACCCATGATAGTGCCTAGCAGCAATCTCCCGACCGCCACCAATGGCGCATTGGTCAGCGCGACGCAGGAAGCACAAGTTGCTACTGGCGCGATGGACGCACCCGCAGCCGACTCTGCTTCCTTGTCGCTCGTCCAGCTAGCTGCGGCAACGGCTGCCGAACGCTCGCAACTGGTTCTGACCTTTTTGCAAGAACAGGTGGCGGCGACGCTCTATTTGGCGGTTACTGAGGTGGAGCCGACCACTAATCTCGTGGAATTGGGGATGGATTCGGTGATGGCGATGCGTATCCTCAACGCCTGTCGCGATAGCCTAGGTTTTGTGCTCTATCCGCGAGATCTTTATGACCGACCGATTTTACAAAATTTTGCCAAATATCTGGCGGCGGAATATGCGCGTTTGCATGGTGCGGGCGAGGCGGCGATCGCGGAGGTCCCTGGAGCAACTGGGCCAGCCGTCCTAGCCACGGTTGCCGAGCGCACCTTCACCGTCCCTGCGCAGAAGAATCCACCGATGCTCTTTCTGCTCTCTGCGCCCCGTTCTGGCTCTACCCTTTTGCGTGTGATGTTGGCGGGCCACCCGGCACTCTTTGCGCCCCCCGAGTTGCATCTGCTTTGGCTGGAGCAAATGGCTGAATTCCCCTATCTTGAGTATTTGGGGGAAGGGTTGCAGCGGACGTTGATGGCGCTACATGGGCTTGATGCCGGGGCCAGCCAGGCGATGATTGACCCCTGGGTGGCCGAAGAGCGACCGATCCAGGAGATCTATCGTCTGTTACAAGCCGCAGCCGCGCCGCGCTGCTTGGTTGATAAATCCCCCACCTATGGCGAACATTTGCATGTGTTGCAACGGATTGAGCAGCTCTTTGACCAACCGCGCTACATCCACCTCGTGCGCCATCCTTATGCGGTGATCGATTCCTATGTGCGCAATCGGATGGATCGGATTGGCGGCGACCGCGGGCAGGATGCGTTTGCCGTGGCTGAAGCGGTTTGGCGTACCGCCAATGACAATATCCAAACCGTGTTGGCCGCCATCGACTCATCTCGTCAATGCACGCTGCGCTATGAAGATCTGCTGCGCGATCCTGTTTTAGAGATGCACCGCGTTGCCAATTTTTTGGCAGTTCCCTATCTCGATGCGCTTGTGCAGCCCTACAACGGCGAGCGCATGACCGATGGGGTATATGCCGACTCGATGCCGCTGGGGGATATGAACTTTGCTGGGCGCGGTCAATTGCGTCCAGAGATGGCCGATGCGTGGCGTGCGGTGCGCTTGCCCCGTGCCTTACAGACAGAGACGGTAGAGATGGCGCAGGCGTTGGGCTATGAACTGCCTCAAGCATTGTCAAGCGCCCCGGCAGCCGCCTTGGTGCCGGCTTTGTCACCGTCTACAAGCGCTACTGGTTCGTCTGTGGTGCACAAGACCAATGGCCGTAACGGCACCAACGGCCACCAAAATGTGGATACCGACAGCGACATGCACAGGTCCAGCGCCGTGCCTGCCATGCCGCTGTCGATATTCAATACAACGCTGCCAGAGATACCGGCCACTCTGTCAGCCATGCGCGAACGCACAATTGATCTGCGGGGCCTCAAGCTCTGTCTCTGTGAATGGGGGCCGGAGATCGGGCCAACAGTCGTCTGTGTGCATGGCTTGTTAGATCATGGTGCGGCTTGGGAAGCAGTCGCCCAACCGTTAGCCAGGGCCGGCTATCATGTGGTGGCACCAGATCTACGGGGGCATGGCCGCTCAGATCATGTTGGTGTGGGGGGGAGCTATCAACTGCTCGATTTTGTCAGCGATCTGGATGCTCTCATGCGTGCATTGGATGTCAATGCCGTTACACTGGTTGGCCATTCGATGGGCAGCAGCGTTGCGCTGCTCTATGGAGCGGCCCGTCCGCGGCAGATTGCGCAACTGGTGCTGATTGAGCCCTATGTGCCATTAGGACAACAAGCACCGCAGTTGCTCGATCAACTTGTGACCCAGTTGGACTATCGGGCAATGCAGTTGCAACATCCGGTTTTCCGGGATGTTGCGGCCGCGGCTGCCTACTTACGACAACACACGCCGGCCTTTACCCAAGCTACAGCCGAACGCACGGCTGGCCGATTGACGATTTCGTCGGCAGCGGGGGTCACTTGGCGGTGGGATGTTGCACTTAGCACCCGCTCTTCGCTTGCAACCCACGATGAAGGGGGCGAGAGCAATTATTTAGCGTTGTTGGCAGAGATTCAAGTGCCGGTCACCGTGGTTTATGGTACAGCAAGCCATGCGTATCAGCCGGCTGTAAAGTCACTTTGGGCAGAGAAATTCTCCGCTGTCCATCTGCTGGCATTGGCTGGCTCACACCATCTGCACCTAGAGCAAGCCCAAGCGTTAGCGCAGATCATTGCGCATCTGGATGTTCCACACCCACTCGTGGATAACATAGAAAAAATTATGCAAGAGATAACTGGAGAAAAGGGATGAAAAAAATTATAAAAATGCTTGGGATCGCCATATTCTGTATGGTGAGTTGCCTTGTGCTCTTGACCGGGCTTCCCGGACTAAACGGCGCAACGGCGCAAGCACAAGATGGCCAGCCGGCCGTTAACGATCTGTACTTGCCGATTATCTGCTCCGGCAATTGTATTGGGATAACAAGCACAGTAACACCAACGCCTAGCCCGACGGTGACGACAACGGCGACGCCAACTGTCACGGCAACACCAACCGTCACGGCGACGCCAACGCCCAGTGTGTTACGTCCATCGCTGGTCGGACGCTATGGCGTAACGGTCACGCAAGGTATTGTCTATGGTGTGGCCCAGGTGACGATGAGCAATACCGTGACCACAACTGATCTGCTGCTCGATCTCTATCAGCCAATCGGGGCACCGGCGATTAAGCGTCCGGTGATTGTGATGGTGCATGGTGGTGCCTTTCTCCGTGGCACTCGTCTCGATCCCAATCTGGTCCAGGCGGCCAATGAGTATGCTGCGCGTGGGTATGCTGTAGTATCGATCGATTATCGACTGGGTGGCGGGCCAGATTTTGCCACGACGCTCCAACTTGGTCCCATGCCGGTAGTTACCGATCGGGTCAAGGCATATCAGACGCTTGTAAACGGTGCAGATAGTATTCATTTCCTCGATTTTTTCAATAATCCTGCGCAGATCGCTGCCGTTGATCCGATTGCGCGGTTGGGACAGGTAGCTGCGATGGAAGATACGCTCACCGCACTCGATTGGCTGGCGGGTCAGGCCAATAGCCGTTCATTCGACATGTCGCGCGTGGTTATGTTTGGGGGGTCGGCGGGCTCGATCGACTCGCTCTATGCG
>DAOUCA010000146.1:0-12327 GCA_034432375.1 Caldilineaceae bacterium | reverse complement strand
CTGGCTGATTGTCTTTTCTTCTTTCATCAGCTCTTTGACAACTTCTGCTTTGAATGTATTACTGTATCGTTTGCGCATGATTCGTTTGGGACTTTATTTTTGTTCGTTTTACTGTCTAAATTTCTGGGTCCATTATACAAAGTCGCTCATCTGATTGGAAAATCTTCACTGCGCCTCAATCCTGCTAGCTTCTGTTGTTAAAGGCCCCCATGCAATCTTTGGGTCTATGCGCAGGCAGTGCTATAATTTAGTTTCAGTGTGCCAGAAGTGATGTTTTCACGGTTTATCGATAAGGAGCAATTAGATGGCGGATATGGCTAATTTATATGAACTGCAGAAAATTGACGTCACGTCGCTTAAAGTACGCCGTCGTCTGATCCAGTTGAAAGATCAATTAACCGAAAGCAATGAGCTGAAAAGTGCTCAAGCCAGGGTGGAAGAGCTGGAAGCCGAGCACAAAAAATGGCAAGCACAGCAAAAGATGGCCGAGACCGAAGCAGAAATATTGGCTACCAAGATCGCAGAGTCTAACGACGCTTTGATGGGAGGGAAGATCCACAACCCCAAAGAGCTCGAAGCGCTACAAGCTAGTGTCGAATCGCTCCAACGCCAGCGCACGACGATGGAAACTACTTCCGTCGAAGCGCTTATGAAGCTCGAAGAATTGGCCGAGCAAGTTACTGCTGCACAAAATAAATTGACTTCTGTGCAGAAAAATTGGAGCTCTGACCAAGCACAGCTGACCGAGGAAGATACCAAACTGAAGCGGGTCTATGTCGCCTTGAAGAAACAGCGTGAACAGGTTTCGGAAGGAGTCAATAAGGCGCTTGTTCAGCGCTATGAGCAAATGCGTCAACGCAAAGGTGGTGTTGCTGTCGCCACCGTGGAAAATGATACTTGTGGTGCCTGCCATGTCCAATTACCCACCGGCGTCCTAAGCACCGTACGAAATCAGTCCGAATCCCAGATTCTGTGCCCAACCTGTGGCCGCCTACTCTTTGTGCCTTGAGCAGAAGCCGTACCATCCTACAAGGTGCCCTTGTCTCCCTTGCCGATCTGTTGCATCGGCCAATAAAGGGCGGGTGTTACAGCCGCAAAGCGGCAGAGTGGTAGCTTTGTCAATGTTTGATCTCCCTCTTCATTGTCCGCCATCGTCAAAAGCGCGTCCCGTATGCGCTCTTGCAGAATTGCCAATGTATTGTTGTGCGCTACCCAAGGTGGTATGGGATTGGGACCTAGCCGTGCAATGACGCGCAGCTGCTCTACAACGGTTGGGTCGTCCTGACAGGCTTGCTCCCAAACCGTGCTATCGATCGCCGCAACATCCGCAGTCATACTGCGGATCTGCGCTAACGCCAGTTGATGGCTCCCCGCCTCAAGCTGCTGCCCAAAGTAGCTCTCCTTTTCCCCCAGCTTTGCCAAATGATCAAGCATAATCCAATAGCCAGAAAAGGAACTTGGCTCATTGTAGGCCCAAGTTGTACCACGCAAGTCGACAAATTGGTGAAATTTACTTGCGCGTCGCACGACAACGACAGAATAGTAGACGGGCTGATTGGCATAGGCCGCGCCACGCCAGACGGGAGCAGCAACCAACTGAAACTGTGATGCAGCATGTTGATAGTGGGCATACTGGGCACCACAGATCCAGCCAATATCAATCTCGCCGGCAACCAATTGCCGCAACCGCTCCGGCCAAGACAGATCCTCGACTAATTGAAATTTTAACTGCGTCCGCTGGCGCAGATAATCGACGACCGCTCGCATAATATAGTGACTATTAGGGGCCATACAGGAAGTGATGCGCACTGTTGTTGACTTCATGGGTTGCTCGATTGCTGTGGTTGGCGACCGTGATAGTGCGCCCGTGGTCGGATGAGACGATCCGCTTGATATTCTTCGATGATGTGGCCGATCCAGCCGGCTGCGCGCCCCAATGCAAAGAGGGCAAAGGGCGCATGGTCTGGATAGCCTGCGCTCTGTGCCAGTACGGTCAAACCAAAGTCAAGATTGGGCTCTAGCTGCATCGCTTGTCGCGCAACTGCAATAATCTGTTCTGCCGTGGCCAACGCCGGGGCATCGGCACAGTGGTGTTGCGCCAACGCTAGCAGCATCTTTGCCCGTGGATCTCCCTGCGGATAGAGGCGATGGCCAAACCCTGGTAAGCGTCCACTGGCCCGCAGCCGTTCTTGCGTGGCCCGTTCAGGATTGGCCGCCGCTTCCCGGAGAAAGATCGCCGCTTCCCGCGTTGCACCGCCATGCTTATAGCCTTGCAGCGCGGCCAACGCGGCCACGACCGCGGCATAGGGGGTCGAGCCGGTCGACGCCACACAGCGCGCCGTAAACGACGAAGCATTTAACTCATGATCGGCGCAAAGAATCAATGCGGCATCCAGCACATGGGTGATCTGCGGCGCTTGTGCTGCCCAAGCATAGTGTAGCCGTTGTGCAATCGACGCACCGTTTGGTACCACTCTCATTGGTACTGCCACCTGATCTACTACGCATGTCATGTCCATTGTACCTGGTAGAAGAGTCGTATCCGTTAGAACAGTCGTCAAACAATCCAAAATGCGCAGCCCCGTCTTTACCACAGCTTCTACACTTTGATTGTAGGCTGCCAGATCCGTCGGTGCGGTAGCCAACAATGCCATTTGCAATGCTTCTGCCAGATGATCTTGTGCCACAAGGGCACGTATGGTCGACAGAAGCTCCGTCTCAAAAGGGAATCGTTGCTTGCCAATTGTGCGCTCGTTTGCGCCGGCCATCTCGCCATCTTTGCCAGTCCGCAACGCCGTACCCGTCCACAACAAGGTGGCCACTTCTTCAAAGTGCCGCTCTGCCGCCAATCGCAGCGCATCTTGCCCTCGGTAATAGAGTCGCCCATCGGCAATCAAGGTAATTGCTGATTCCAACACTGGATCACCAAAGTGGAGCGCCGTTGCCGCGGCCTTAGCTGGGTTGCGCCGCTGCTCCTTGCGCTGTTGTAACGCCTGCACATCGGTGGCGAGGTAACGTCGCGCCCGGGTTGGGCCACCTGTCTCTTGGGAGCGGATCAGCCCACGGCTCACATAGGAATAGAGGGTGCTTTTGCGAATGCCAAGTAGTGCGATCACTTCATCGGCGTCTAAATATTGTTTGCTCATACACTCGATAGTTGATTATTAAATCAAGATTGACAATGTTGATTTATCTTGCATAATAATAAAGATGGATTGGCTGTTTGTCAATCGAGAGACCGAAATTGGGTAACGATTCACCCCACCCCCGGCTCCTCCCCGGCATCAGGGAGGGGTGCTGATCCCCCTCCTCTGCTCGCGGGGGCGGTTGGGAGGGGGTGGCAGAATCGTTGCAAATTTGCAACTTGCATCAATAGGATTCATAGAATGGGCCATGGAGTTAACAACAATGAACAATACCTTATCCCAATCCCCTTCATTGACAGTACCGGCTGCGGCCGCTTCAGCGGTAAGCCCCAATGGTGCCGGCGCTTACAAGCCAGGTCTGGAAGGGGTTGTCGCCGCTGAAACGACCCTCAGCCATGTTGATGGCCGAAAGGGTGAACTGATCATCGGTGGCTTTGCGCTAGATGAGCTTGCCGGCAACGCCACCTTTGAAGAAGTGGTCTATCTGCTCTGGCAAGGGCAACTGCCGGATGCTGCCGCCTTGGCCACCTTCCGCAGCGCAATGGCGGCAAAGCGCACTGTGCCGGCGGCCATTACAGCGCTCTTGCACGCTGCCGCAGAGCATCAATTACCGACGATGACTGCGCTGCGCATGGCCGCTGGCGCGATCGATATTGACACTGACGCTAGCAGCACAGCCAGCGATCCCCAAACACAGGCACAACTGATCCTGGCGCGGCTGCCGACCATCGTCGCGACCTATTGGCGGCTGCGCAATGGCTTAGAACCGGTTGCCCCCGATGCGTCGTTGAGCCACGCCGCCAACTATCTCTATATGCTTACCGGCGAAAAACCGACCGCCGCCAGTACACGCGGTGTGGAAACCTATCTCAATACCGTTATCGACCATGGGTTGAATGCTTCTACCTTTGCCGCTCGCGTGATCATTGCCACCGACACGGATCTGACTTCGGCCATTGTGGGGGCGATTGGCGCGCTCAAAGGGCCGTTGCATGGCGGTGCACCTGGTCCAGCGCTCGATATGGTCTTTGAGATTGGCCAGCTTGAACGGGCCGAGCCTTATCTACGGGCTAAGCTGGAAGCCGGTGAACGGTTGATGGGCTTTGGTCACCGCGTCTACAAAGTACGCGACCCGCGCGCCGATGTTCTCGCCCAAGCCGCCGAAATTATGTATCGTGCCGGTGGCGATCTAGCGCTCTATGATTTGGCCAAAGGGGTTGAGGCCAAGGCGGTGGCGCTCCTGGCCGAGTACAAACCGGGGCGCAATTTGCAGACCAATGTGGAATTCTACACGGCGCTGCTGCTGCATGGGCTGGGCCTGGATACCGACCTCTTTACCCCTACCTTTGCGATCAGCCGGGCTGGCGGTTGGTTGGCCCACTGTTTTGAGCAGCAGGCGACGGGGCGCTTGATTCGGCCACAGTCGCGCTACATTGGCCCGGCTGGGCGACAGTGGGTCTCACTTGAAGAACGATAACCGAGCCACAGGGGGCATAGAGAATACACAAGCGCGTTACCTGGTTTGACGCTCTATTTTCTTAATGTTATACTCAGCGCACGGTCAATTGGCCGTGCGCTAATTTTTCCGCATGTTTCCACTATTCATCAAACGTTGTTGGTTCTCCTGACCGAATTCTGACATTGGCTTTCGCATTGGCGCAGCTATTCATGTATCGCCGACGTGGCCAAGAAGCAGTCTACCAGTTTGCAACAAAGATGTTGCTCCATCCCAATGGAATCATTCGATCATCTTCCCGTGAACTCCTTTTCTGCGTCATCGATGGGCATCATAGGCAGGATGATCGTAGATTGTTTGTAACTATTTACCCCACCCCTGCCCCCTTCCTGCGAGCAAGGAGGGGAACAGTAGCTCCTCCGTTGCTCGCGGAGGAGGTTGGGAGGGGGTGTCTGGATAGTTACGATTGTTTAACAAGCAACTTAATAGCCATGCTAGCCACGCTAGCACAAACAAGCTGATTCCTGAAAGGAGTGATGCCATGAGCCATCTACACAAAATGAAGTGGCTGCTGAGCATTTTAGTCGTTCTTTCCCTGCTTCTCGCTGCCTGTGGTGGGCAACAGGAGGTTGTCGGTGAAGAGCCAACCGCCACCGTGCCTGCCGAAACCCCAGCTGAGGAAGCAACTGAAGCGCCCGCCGAAACACCCGCCGAGGCAGCCGCCGAAACACCCGCTGAGGCAGCGACCGCGGCACCCGCCGAAGAGAGCAGTGATGCAGCCGCCGCCCCCGAAGGGGATCCCATCCTCTTGGGTGCGTTGGCCCCGCTTTCGGCACCCGGTACCGTGGTCGGTGGCGAAGCAATGGTCGATGCCATGCGTATTGCCGAAGAAGAGATCAACGCCAATGGCGGGCTGTTGGGCCGCCCGGTCGAGCTGATCATCGAAGATACCGAAGGGTTGCCCGAACGCGGTACCGCGGCGATGGAAAAGTTGATCAGCCAAGATGGCGTGGTGGCCGTCGGTGGTGGCTATCACAGTTCGGTTGGGGTTGCGGCCAAGGAAGTGGCCCATCAGAATGGCATTCCCGTCGTCTTCGCCGAGACTTGGAACGATACGATCACCGGCGACATGCAGCCGGAGATCTTCCGCATTGCGCCGCTCAACTCCGAAGTTTCGGCCCTTGACACGCGTTTCTTGGTCTACCTGCGCGATACGCTCGGCTACACTTTGAACAAAGTGGTCATCATCACCGAGAATACCGACTATGGTATTCCCGCCGCCGAAGCCACAACTGCCGGGCTGGCTGAAGCCGGCATCGATGCGGTGACCTTTACCACCGATATTGGGACCCAAGATTTCTCGGGCATTATCGAGCGGGTACGCGCCGAAGAGCCAGATTTCATCATGGTACTCAACACCGGCGAGGCGGCCTTTAACTTTGCCCAACAGGCTGCCGATGCCGGCATTGGTCCACAAGATGTGCCTCTGCTCTGCAACCAGGAATCGCTCGAAAGCGGTGCCCATTGGACCAATGTGCCCGATGGCAACTACTGTTTCCTGCGGCGCGTTGGGCTGCCGGTTGAGTTGTACAACGATGTCGCGACCTCCTTTGTGCAACGCTACACCGAGCGCACCGGCAAACAGGCCGCCGAGTCCTATGCCCTGGAAGCCTATGACTCGATTATGATCATTGCCCAGGCGATCACCGAAGCTGGCTCGACCGAGCCTCAGGCAATCATCGATGCCCTTGAAAATATCACCTATGAAGGGGCCTTGGGGACGATTACCTTCCCCGTCAACTCCAAGAATACGCCAGAAGCGGCTGGTCTTGATCCCAAGTGGTGGCATCAATTCCCCGATCCCGCAATCACCATGCTGCAATATCAAGAACCAGGGCAGGATTCCACTGTTGCCCCCGTCATCTTCCCCGAGATCTACAAGACCGGTGATGTCGTTTGGGTCGGTAAATAAGTAACTCATGTTACGCATGGGGTACTACCCCCTCTTCCCCCAGCTTGGGGGAGAAAGGGAGAAAATTCCTTTCATGTGGGTGAGGTTGGCGGCGAAGCCGCCAACCTCACCCACATTTATCCTGTTCCCCGCCCTTGGAGGCGGGATTCGGGGTGGGGGAGGTCTATCACTGCGTAACATGAGTAAGTAACTCATATTACGCATGGGTTGGGTTAATACTCAATGTGTGATTCCCTCAATGAATTTCATCCGTAAAGGTTGCCCATGGAAAATAGTTTGATCTTCGTCAGTGCCTTGCTCTGGATCCTCGTTTGGGGAATCTTGGGTGGGCTGGTGACGCCACGGATCTATGGTCGGCGCGATCTGGATATCTCGCAGGCAGGCTTGGGTGGTGCCTTAGTTGGTGCGGCGCTTGGACCCATCGGTCTCATCCCACTCTGGATCTATACACCGCAACTGACAAAACGCATCTTTGCGGCGGCAACGATCATCGTCATTGGTATTTTTACCGTTGCCTTTGTCAAAGCTGATCCCGATAACCTTTGTGTCACCAACGGCTCCTTTGTCCTCTCGCAACTTAGCAATGGTCTGATCATCGGCATTATCTATAGCCTCATGGCACTTGGCTTGACATTGATCTACTCGATCCTGGGTGTGGTGAGCTTTGCCCACGGTGAGTTCTACATGATCGGCGGCATGGTTGTCTATCATCTGAGCGTGCAGCCCCTCTTTGCCTCCTTCAATACCCAACTGGTAGAGACATTGCAGCAGCGCTATCTGCTCTGGTTTGGCAGCACCACCTGGTATGCCAACTGGGCGGATCTACTGCTGGCCATTCCAAGCTCGGTCCTCCTCATTGCCGCCGCCGCACTCGTCACCTTTCTGATCGGCGTGATCTTTGAGCGCCTCTTTTTGCGCGTGATGAATACCGGCCAAATTGAACGCCCCAATGAGTATGCGATTCTCGTAACCTTCGGGCTAGCCTTTTTTCTCCAATACTTTGTCCAGGGGATCGCTGGTGCCAATCCGGTGAAGGTGCAGCGGCTCTTTCCCTTTCCCACCATCAACTTGCCCAGTAGTGAGCACGATTGGCTGCTTTCGCTCTCCTCCGGCAATATGCGTCTCTTCGATGCGATTTCGATTCCCAACCCACGCTTTACCGCCGCGGTAGTCGCGATTGTGCTGCTGCTGTTGCTCATGTGGTTTCTCTACCGTACCTGGTTCGGCCGCGGGCTGCGTGCTGTGAGCCAGGATCAGCAAGCCGCGGCGGTGGCTGGCATCAACCCCCACACGATGAACACGCTCGCTTTTGGGTTGGGCGCGATGTTGGCCGGTGTCTCCGGGGCAACCTTGGTCCAGGTCTTTACCTGGCTGCCACAGGTTGGGATTCCCGCGGCGGCCCGCTCGTTTGTGATCATCGTGCTGGGCGGCATGGGGTCGTTGCCTGGTGCCTTTGTTGGGGGGATCATCGTGGGATTGGTCGAACTGCTCGGCACCGGTTGCATGCCCGATCCGACACGCGCCGCCGCTTATATTCCGGCCTATGGCATGGTGCTTCTCACGTTGACGCTGTTGCTCAAACCAACCGGTATTTTCGGGAGGGAATTATGATGCGCACTCGCTGGAGCGGCCCACTGCTTGCCGTGGTTGCGGTCATCTTGTTGTTGCTGGCACCCTTCGGCCTGCAACATTCCCCTTACCTGATGCACCTGGCGATTACCGCCTTTTTCTACGCCATTCTCGCCGCTAGCTGGTCCTTATTGGCCGGCTATGCGGGGCAGTTCTCCTTTGGGCACATGGCCTTTATGGCAATCGGCGCATATACCTCGGCGCTCTTTGGCACCTATGTGCGCTTTACCTCCGCCCCCACGCATCTCTGCCGCGAATTCCCCCTTGGCAACCTGTGGCTGGTGTTGCTCGAACCGGTGGGCATTGTGCAGAGCGGTAAGCCAAATTGTTTGGAACTGGCTCGCGCCACCTTTGCTGCCGGTACCGTGATCATCCGGCCATCACTCTGGCTGGGTATTGGGCTTGGCGTATTGCTTGGTGGCCTATTTGGTCTGCTGATCGGTGGCATGGTCTTGCGTCTGCGTAGCACCTATCTGGCGCTCTTTACAATTGGCTTTTCCGAAATCCTACGCGCTGTCATCAGCGCCGAGATCGACATCACGCAGGGGCAGAGTGGCCTGGAGATGTTGCCGCTCTTTCCGCAAGGGCTGAAAGTTGGCAACTTCTTTTTTAACGCCGCGAGCAAAGTGCCCCCCTATTACGTCATGCTCCTGCTCTTTTTGCTCTGCATGGCGCTCATGGGCTGGCTCACGACCTCGCGCTTTGGGCTCTTTATCCGCTCCATCCGCGAGGACGAAGAGGCCGCGGCCGCGCTTGGTGTGCATGTCGTACGCTATAAAGTGCTCGTCTTCGTGATCACCGCGATGATGGCCGCGGCGGCGGGCGCGGTGCAAGGGCATTACATCGGCATCATTACGCCCAACATTTTGATTATTTTGCAGATGAGTCTCGTCATTGCGATGGCAGTGATTGGCGGGCTGGAGAATATTGTCGCCGCTGCGATTGGCGCTTTCGTCATCGAGTTTGCGCTGGAACTGCTGCGCAACAGCTTTGACATTGGCCCTTTCCGCGTGGATATGACGACGTGGCGGCTCGTCTTCTTTGGGGCGTTGCTGATGATTACGCTGCGCTTCTTCCGCAACGGTCTCATCCACCCACTCCTGCTGCACTTTACGCGTGGCGGTGTTGCCGCCGAAACTGTCGCCAAACGACAGGTCAACCGAGAAGAAACAGACCTTGACGAACTGGCCCAAGAAAAGCTGCCGGAGGCACCCCATGCTTGAGCTAAAAGTCAACAACCTGTGTAAGAACTATGGCGGGCTACAGGTGCTCAAAGGGGTCTCCTTTACGATTCGCGGCCCCGAGTTGATTGGCCTGATCGGCCCCAATGGTGCCGGCAAGACTACGTTGACCAACATTCTCGACGGTGCCGTCCAGCCCAGCAGTGGCACCGTCTATCTCAACGGCAAGCGCATTGACACCCTGCCCCCCTACATGGTTGCCCGCGCCGGGTTGGGGCGGACCTTTCAAGTGACCCGTGCCTTTCGTCGCATGACGGTGCTGGAAAATCTGCTTGTGCCGGCGCTGGCGCTCCACGCCACCGCTCGCCGCAAGACCATGGAAGCAAAAGCACGCGAGATCCTCAATTTCCTGACCATCGACCACCTGACCAACGAGTATGGCCGTGCGCTCTCCGGCGGGCAGCAGAAATTATTGGAACTGGGCCGTCTGCTCATGCTCGACCCGTCGCTGATCATTCTCGATGAACCCTTTGCCGGTGTCCACCCGCGGCTGATGGAGGTAATCTATGAATACATCAATCGGGTCAACCGCGAGGGCAAAGCGATTATCCTGATCAGCCATGATATGGACACCATCTTCACCTTGAGCAAACGACTGCTCGTGCTCAACTACGGCGACCTGATCGCCGATGGTGATCCCCAACTCGTCAAGAATGATCCGCTGGTCAAGAGCGCCTATTTGGGTGAAGATGAAGATGTGTTATTGACGCCGGTGGTTGAAGTTGCATCTTGAGCAATTTCCCGATAGGGTTGACAGATATAAGTGGACATTGCTATACTTACATGCAGAAGATATTTACATGTAAGGAAGGGTTTTTGTTATGGAAAAAATACAACAAATCGTCCCCGTCACGGACTTACGTCTCCATCACCTTCACGTCTTTGAACTGCTGGGAAATGGTCCAGTCGTGCTTGCACAGCGCAGTCGACCGGCAGCCGTGCTTGTTTCCCTGGAGCAGTGGGATCGTACGGCGGAAATCATCGAAGATCTTGCTGATACAGTCGATGCTCTGCGCATGGAGCTTGCCATTGCAAAAGGTGAAGTAGAGATAATGAGCCAGGCAGAACTCAGTGAATGGTTGGCCGAGGATGAACGTATATCGGCTTGATGTTCCCAAAGCAGTGCAGCGACAAGTTGACCGCTTGCCAGGGCGTTATCGGCAACGCTTTCGACAGCTCATTCAAGGGTTAGCGACCGACCCACGACCAGTGAATGCCAGACAGTTACGTACTGGAGAAGATCGCTATCGAATTCGTGTCGACGATTACCGATTGGTTTACCGCATCTTTGATGATGTTTTGCTTGTTGAAGTGTTGAGAGCAGGGCACAAGATGGGGCCTGCGTTTTACGAATAGATCGATTAACACCGAAGCGAAATCATATATTTATGCTCGAACTCAAAGACCTCTATGTCGGTTACTACCGCGATCTGAATATTCTGCAAAATGTCACCCTCACCGCCAACGCGGGCAAGATCACGACGATCTTGGGGGCCAATGGGGTTGGCAAATCGACCACGCTGAAGGCGATCTATGGCTTTCTCAAGCCCAATGATGGTCAAATTCTGCTCGACGGCCAGAGTATTCTCGGTGTGCCCACTTATGAGCGCATCGACCGTGGGCTGGCCTATATCCCACAGCAGCCGGGCATCTTTCGTTGGATGTCGGTCGAAGAGAATCTCGAAGTGGGCGCGTGGACCTTCAAGCACGACCGCCGCCGCATGCGCCGCAAGATCGAGGAGAATTACAATCGCTTTCCGATCCTGCGTGACAAACGCAAACAGCTGGCCGGCGAACTCTCCGGTGGGCAGCAGCGCATGATCGAGATCGGCCGCACGCTGATGACCGACCCCAAGGTGATCCTCGTCGATGAGCCGACCGCCGGGCTGGCCAAGCTGCTCTCGGTGGAGGTCTACCAGATGCTGGCCGACCTGCGCGACCAGGATGGCCTGACGATCCTGCTGGTGGACCAAGAGATCCGTCAGGCACTCAAGATCGCCGACTACGTCTATGTGCTCGAATTGGGTCGCAATAAATATGAAGGGCCGGCGTCCGACTTTGCCGACTTGGAGAAGGCGTTTTGGATTGGGTAGGTAGCGGAGGCTGAGCCTGTCGAAGCCGAAGCGGCTCCGGCAGGCTCAGCATTTAAATTTATGCCTCAATTTACGAACTCATGGGAAGCCATGTATTCCATTGTTGCCTGTGCAATCAACCCTGAACGTGTCTCACCATGGGCCGAGGCATAGCGATCCATCACGGTAACCAAGCGTTCTGGCAAAGTGATATTAATCCGCTTTGCCTTGCCGGAGAGCTTTGAAAAGTCTACTGTGACCAACGCCCATACCCCATTTGCATAATCTGGATTTTTTTGATGGCTCTCGATTGGGCTTAGCAGCGGAATTTGCTCTTCGTCAATCAGCAACCCTTCAATATGGCATTCAATCGCCTCGACTGCCTGTACGAGGGCATCATCAAAGGTATCACCCGCGGAAAAGCAGCCCGGCAGATCCGGTACGGTGACGCCACAGTCACTATCTTCGTCTTTATGAATGACAACAGGATATCGCATTTCGGTTAGGCCTACTCCCAGCCTGCTTGTTTATAGATACTCAGTAGACCGCAACGGTCGGCGGCTGAGCCTGTCGAAGCCAGAGAGCGTTGTGGTCTACTGATATTGCGCAACGTCCCTTTGGGTCGGTCTTTCTTTGGATGGGAATAGTCACTCTGCCAGATTTCTCTGCATGTTTATACTTAATACCTTCGCCAAACCTTGTTTTGGCGGAAATTTCCAGATGTCATTCCTGCGCAGGCAGGAATCTACTCGTGTAACATGAAGATGGATTCCTGCCTGCGCAGGAATGACGGCTCTAATTTCTGAAATTG
>DAOUCA010000145.1:0-39399 GCA_034432375.1 Caldilineaceae bacterium | reverse complement strand
CGCCAATTTCAGAAATTAGAGCCGTCATTCCTGCGCAGGCAGGAATCCATCTTCATGTTACACGAGTAGATTCCTGCCTGCGCAGGAATGACATCTGGAAATTTCCGCCAAAACAAGGTTTGGCGAAGGTATTAACTAGTACGACAACGTTAAATTAGACAGGATTACAGAATTTACAGGATTTTCACAGCAGAACAAGAATCTTGTGCATCTTGTAAATCCTCTCTATTGATTGAAATGTAACGTTGTCGTACTAGTCAGTTTCCCCCATAGCGTAGAAAGAAAACCATGATGAACCCTCTTACCCGCCGCCATTTGTTGCAACTAGCAGCCGGCAGCACAACGGTTATGCTAGCGAGCTGTACGGCCAACATGGCACCGCCTACCCCGCCAACATCACCCACCGTTACGACGCAAGCAACGGCAGACGTTAGCAGCGTCACTGGTGAACCCACCATGGCGCCAGCCACTGATGCTGTCGATTTAGCCGTCAAAATTGGCCAAATGTTTATGGTTGGCTTTCGTGGCTTGACAATTGACGCTCAACATCCAGAGCAACATCCGATTGTGCAGGATATTGTGGCACGCCACTTGGGAGGTGTCGTCCTCTTTGATTACGATGTACCGAATGGCGAATTTGTCCGCAACATTGCCTCGCCGGAACAGCTAACGGCGCTCACCCAAGCACTGCAAGACACAGCAGAAATCCCACTGTTGATTGCGACCGACCAAGAAGGGGGCATGGTCAGCCGGCTGCGTGAGCGCTATGGCTTTCCCCCTACACTTTCGCACGCGGCGTTGGGCGCACTGGACGATGTGGCCGCGACCTATGAGCACGCCGCGGCAATGGCCAAAACCCTGGCAGCCGTGGGCATCAACCAAAACTTGGCACCGGTCGTCGATGTCAATGTCAACCCCGATAATCCGGTGATCGCCGCCTACGAGCGCAGCTTTAGCGCCGACCCAGAAAAGGTAATCGCCCAGGCCACTGCCTTTATCCAAGCGCATCACGCACAGGGGGTGCTCTGTACGCTCAAACACTTCCCTGGCCACGGCAGTTCGCGCGACGATTCGCACCGCGGCTTTGTCGATGTCAGCGAAACCTGGTCGCCAATGGAGCTAGAACCCTACCGGGCGCTGATCGACGCTGGCTTGGCCGACAGTGTCATGACAGCACATGTCTTTAACCGCCAGTGGGATGCCAACGACCCGGCGACCCTCGCACCGGCTGCGATTGATGGGCTGTTGCGCACCGACCTGGGCTACGAGGGCGTGGTGCTCTCGGACGACATGCAGATGGGTGCGATCCGTGATTATTACGGTTTTGATGAAGCGATCCGTAAAACAATCGAGGCGGGAGTTGATATCATCGCCATTGCCAACAACTCGATCTATGACGAGGAGGTGATGGCCAAAGGGGTGGCAATTGTGCAGGCATTGGTGGAAAGCGGCGAGATCCCCGTCGAGCGCATCGACCGATCTTACCAGCGCATTATGCAACTCAAAGCGCGGCTGACGGTTCGCTGATGATCCCCATAAAGCCCTCACCCCCGGCCCTTCTCCCACCTGTAGGGGAAGGGTTAGGGATGGGGGCCAGAATTGTTACGCCCGGCCAAGGGTGATTCATTGCGCCTTTGCTGATGGCACGGGTAAGCGTGACAAGCTACGGATAACACCCCATTGATTACCTGTACAACCAATTTTGCGGTATGATCAGGCCACGCATTGTGATTTTGCAATCCGGCAGACAGAAATAGACGTAGGGATGAAAAACAGATGTTTACACGAAAACTCGGCCGTTCCCATCTCACCGTCAGTGCGCTGGGGCTCGGTTGTTGGGCCATCGGTGGCCCCTTCTGGCGCGGTGACCGCCCCGTCGGCTGGGGCGAGGTCGATGATACGCAGTCGTTGGCCGCTCTTGCTCGCGCCCTGGAAATGGGCGTCACCTTCTTTGACACATCGGACGTCTATGGCTGTGGCCACAGCGAGCATATTCTCGGCCGGGCGTTGCAAGGCAAACGCGATCAGGTTGTCATTGCGACCAAATTCGGCAATGTCTTTGACGAGCAGACCCGCCAGATTACCGGCTTTAGCGGCGAGCCGGGGTTCATTCGTAAGGCCTGTGAAGCGAGTCTGCGCCGCCTCAACACCGACTACATTGACCTCTATCAGTTTCACATTGGCGACTACGATTTAGCCAAAGCCGGTGAGGTGCGCGAGACATTGGAAGAGCTGGTGACGGCAGGGAAAATTCGCGCTTACGGCTGGAGCACCGATGATCCCGAACGGGCAGCCTTCTTTGCCGAGGGCACCCATTGTGCCGCCATCCAACAACGCTTCAACCTTTTTGAAGGCAACGACAAAGTGCTGGCCCTCTGTGAAGAGAACAACCTCGCCAGTATCAACCGCGGGCCGCTAGCGATGGGGCTCCTAACAGGCAAATTCAGCCATGAGAGCAGCCTACCCGCCAATGACGTGCGCCACGGTTGGGATCTACAAAGTGGCGAACAGGCGAAACGGCTCGATCGGCTCGCCAATCTGCGTGAACTCCTCACCAGCGACGGCCGCACCTTGGCGCAAGCCGCACTCGGCTGGCTCTGGGCACGCAGCACTGTTACCGTACCCATCCCCGGCTTCAAAACCATTGCCCAGGTGGAAGAGAATGTTGGGGCCTTGGCCCGTGGACCGCTGACCGCAGAACAAATGGCAGCAGTTTAACTCGCAACTCGCAACTCGCAACTCGCAGTAATTTTTATGGTACATCAAACAAACAAAGAAGCAACCGAAATCTTTTTACTCAATATCACCGGTCGCGACCACCCTGGTCTATTGGCAACGATCACGAATGTCTTAGCGGCGAGTGATGTCAACGTACTTGATATCGGCCAGGCGGTAATCCACGAGCATATTTCCCTTGGGCTGCTCATCGAGTTGCCTCACGATCGGCCCTCCGCCGGCGTTATGAAAGAATTGCTCTACGCCGCGCACCAGCAGGATGTACAGGTCCGCTTTACCCCAATTCTGCTCGATCAATATGAGCGCTGGGTAGCGGAGCAGGGCAAAGAGCGGCGCATTATCACGATGATGGGGCGTCAGCTAACCGCCAAACAGATTGCCGCCGTGGCAGCCCTCTGCGCCGATTATGGCCTCAATATCGACTTAATTAACCGCCTCTCGGGGCGGCGCTCCTTTGTCAATCAAGAAGTCCATCCCAAAGCTGCCGTGCAATTTACCGTCGGTGGCCACGTGGCGGATGAACGGGAATTGCGCAGCCGGCTGTTGCAGATCTCGCAAGAGCTGGGCATCGATGTTTCCGCGCATGTCGATGATATCTACCGGCGCAACCGGCGGCTCGTCGTCTTTGATATGGATTCAACGCTGGTGCAGGTGGAGGTCATCGATGAATTGGCTAAGTTGGCGGGTGCCGGCGAAGAGGTGGCGGCGATCACCGCGGCGGCCATGCGTGGCGAGCTTGATTTCAAAGAGAGCTTGCGCCGGCGGGTTGCCCAACTAAGAGGGTTGGAAGAAAGCGTATTGGATCAGGTGGCCGCCGCGCTGCCCTTGATGGAAGGGGCCGAACGGGTGACGAGTACACTCAAACGCCTTGGCTACAAAATGGGTATTATCTCTGGCGGTTTTGATTACTTTGGCCATCACCTACAACGCAAGCTCGGCTTTGACTATGTCTACGCCAACCGGCTGGAAATTGTCAATGGTCAATTAACCGGACAGGTGTTGGGCGAGATTGTTGATGGGGCGAAGAAAGCGGAGTTGCTCCAACAGATCGCGCTCAAAGAGAACCTAACGCTCGCTCAGACGATTGCCGTGGGCGACGGGGCCAATGACATCCCCATGCTTAGCACTGCCGGCATGGGCGTCGCCTTCCACGCCAAGCCGATTGTGCGCGAAAAAGCAGAGCGGGCAATCTCCAACTTAGGATTGGATGGACTACTCTTTTTGATCGGGATTCGGGAACGCGAATTTCGGCTGGCCGGCGACGATACTACCACTGCTGCTCCTACTTCACCGTTTGGCATAGCCCCAAAAGAGTAGAAAGCGCTTTGTCAACTGCCCGTGCGGCCACTCTTTCTCAGGCTAATCCAAAATTTAAGTTGCCCACGAAGTCACACGAAGACACACGAAGAAAAAACAATACTTCGTGAAACTTTGTGCTTCTTCATGGGTTCTCAGTAGAGAAGACCATGACTAAACTTGATGTTCGCACCGCCATCATCCTCCGCCACCCAACCGAAAATTCAGTTCTTCTCCTACGCCGCAGTTCAACCAAAAAGCTCTTTCCTGATCGCATTACCGGCATTGGTGGCAAGGTTGAACTCGATGAGGGCGAAGGTGACGATCTCACCGCCGCGGCCTGGCGCGAATTTACCGAGGAGACCAATATCCCAGCGACGATGGTCACCGCTGTGCGATTGCGCCTCTCCACCATCCTGACGCGTGGCGATCTACAGGTGATCCTGCTCTGGTACACTGGTATACTGACCGCCCTTCCCCTCGATCTCAGTTGCACCGAGGGTGAACTTGCTTTTTATCCACTTGACCAATTACCAATTCCTGCTATGATCCCCACAGCTAGCCAAACAATCCCCTTCATCCTCGCCCTCCCCGACGACGACGAAACCATCTACAACGGCTACTTTGACGCTCAAGATCGGTTATTCACAAACCGATGAGGGAATTGACCTATGGCTTCGACTGGTTCGACAGGCTCACCAACCGACTCAGCCGCCGGTCAATCCCCTCATTAACAATTAACCATTAACCGTTCACCATTCACCATTAGAAAGGCTCCCCAATGAAAGTCCTCTTTATCGGCGGCACCGGCAAAATCAGCTCCGCCTGCACCCCCCTGGCCGCGCAGCGCGGCTTCGAGATGTACCTGCTCAACCGCG
Organism: Caldilineaceae bacterium; assembly: GCA_034432375.1. Classification (GTDB taxonomy): domain Bacteria; phylum Chloroflexota; class Anaerolineae; order Caldilineales; family Caldilineaceae; genus JAHBVH01. Next base: position 34,489 of record DAOUCA010000145.1, on the reverse strand, counting down.
GCCAGACCGACCGCCCCGTCGCCGACGGCGTCAAAGTGCTCCACGGCGACATCCGCGACAAAGCCTCTGCGGCCGCGGCCATCAAGGATCACACCTTTGACGTGGTCGTTGACTGGATTGCCTTCACCCCCGACCAGATCCAGACTGATCTTGATCTCTTCAAGGGCAAGGTCGGCCAGTATATCTTTATCAGCTCGGCCTCGGCCTATCAGACGCCGCCCGCCAGCCTGCCCGTTACCGAAGCGACGCCGCTTGACAACCCCTATTGGCTCTACTCGCAGAACAAGATTGCCTGCGAAGAGTTGCTCTGGCGTGAGTATCGCGCCAACAAATTCCCGATGACCATCGTCCGCCCGTCGCACACCTATGACAAAACGATGTTCCCCTTTATGGGTGGCTACACCACGATCAACCGGATGCGCCAGGGCAAGCCGGTCGTTGTGCATGGCGACGGCACCTCGCTCTGGACGATGACCCACCACACCGACTTTGCCAAGGGCTTTGTCGGCCTCATGGGCAACAGCCGCGCCGTTGGCGATGCGTTCCACATTACGTCTGATGAATGGCTGAATTGGAACCAGATCTACACGATGTTCGCTGAAGCAGCCGGGGTGAGTAATCCAGAATTGGTGCACATTCCCTCAGAACTGATCAACGCCTACGATCCCAATTTGGGGGCTGGGCTGCTCGGTGACAAGGCCGCCAGCATGGTCTTTGACAACAGCAAAGTCAAGTGGCTCGTGCCCGATTTCCTCTGCACCACGCCCTTGAGCCGCGGTGCCCACGAAGTGATGGCCTGGTACGACGGTGATCCGGCGCGCCAGGTGCTCGATGAGAAGATCGACAACTTGATGGATACGATGATTGCGGCCTATCGCAAGGCATGGCCGCAGTAGGGAATTTATATCCGTAAGGGGACGGCATGCCGTCCCCTTACGGATGATCGATCAACTACCGTCAGGGGGCTCAAACCATGCCGTTTCATCAATCTATCCTCCTCCCCAATCCATCCATCCGCAAAAAAATTCTCCCCATCCTCGACGCTGCACTAGCCGCCGTCGATCCCAAAGGGGCCGTCCTCACGATTTTGCAGCGCAGCGGCGACCTCCTCACCGTCGGCGATCGCCACTACAACCTGGCCCATTACCACCGCGTCTTCGTCATCGGCGCGGGCAAGGCAGGCACACCGATGACACAAGCGGTCGAAGCGGTGCTCGGCGACCGCATCAGCGCCGGATTGGTGGTTGTCAAGAGCGACCACGGTGGCCCCACGGATAAGGTGGAGATTGCCGAAGCCGCCCACCCCATGCCCGATCAGGCGGGAGCCATGGCGGGCAGACGCATTCTCGACTTGGCGGCACAGGCGAACGCCGACGACCTGGTGATTGCGCTGCTCTCCGGTGGGGGGTCTGCACTATTGGTGGCCCCAGCCGACGGCTTAACGCTGGCAGATATGCAGGGGATGACCAACGCCCTGCTCGCCTGTGGTGCGACGATCAATGAGATCAACTGTCTGCGCAAACATTGCAGCGCGGTCAAAGGGGGGCAGCTGGCCCGTGCCGTTGCACCAGCGACGCTGATCACCCTGGCGCTCAGCGATGTCATCGGTAGCCCGCTCGACGTGATCGCTAGCGGGCCTACTGTGGCCGATGCCAGCACCTGGGTCGACGCCTGGGCGATTGTCGAGAAGTATAACTTGACGGACAAACTGCCGACACCGATTCTGCAACGGCTAACCGCCGGCGTCAACGGCAATCTCCCCGACACCCCCAAAGCAGACGATCCTACCTTTGCCACAACACAAAACATAGTCGTCGCGGACAACCGAGTTGCAGCGCTGGCGGCGCTGGCCAAAGCCAAGGCAAGCGGCTACAACACGCTGCTCTTGACCACGCACGTCGAAGGCGAAGCGGCACAGGTGGCCAAGGTAGCGGTGGCACTGGCCAAGGAAGTCCACGAGACGGGCAACCTGATTGCCGCACCGGCCTGTCTTATCTTGGGGGGCGAAACCACGGTTACGCTGGGGACGAGTCCCGGCCACGGTGGGCGCAATCAAGAGTTGGCATTGGCCGCGGCGTTGGCACTACAAAACCTGCCCGGCGTCACCATTGTTGCCCTCGCCACCGACGGCACCGACGGCCCCACCGACAGCGCCGGCGGCATGGCGGACAGTGGCACGGTGGCACGCGGCGCCGCAGCGGGACTGAATGCCGCTGATTATCTGCGCCGCCACGATGCCTATCCATTTTTGCAGGCAACGAGCGATCTGCTGGTGACCGGCCCAACACAGACCAATGTCAATGATCTAATCTTTGTATTTGTTGAATCATTGTAAACGCACTCAACACGTGGTAAAATTGCCTAACAGTCTAGTTTTTCAATGGAGAAAGTGGCAGAATTCCATGTTAGAAATGACAATTCAGGTACCGGAACCGTTAGTAGAAGAACTTACGTCACAGCGGGAGCGTCTGCCTGAAGTATTGGCCTATGGTTTACAGCAGCTATCGCCGTTGCCTAATGAGATCTATCAATATATTTTACAATTTCTGATTAGCAACCCGTCAGCAGAAGAAGTGCTGGCCTTTGGCCCAACGCCGGCAATGCAAACACGGATTGATCTATTGATGGATAAGAACCGTAATAAAAGTCTAACACCACTTGAAGAACGTGAACTAGATGAATATGTTCGCATCAATCATCTAGTGACAATGATCAAAGCTCGTGCACTGTCTTATCTATCCTCACAAAATAACAACTAACGGCAGGCTGTGCATTGAGTACATATATAGCCCAAGCCACGCGCCGTTTTGTAATTGAACGGGCACAAAATTGTTGCGAATACTGTGGCAAATCATCCCTCAGTTTTGTCCCCCATGAAGTTGACCATATCATTGCAGAAAAACATGGCGGAGACACAACTGCCGACAATCTTGCCTATGCATGTTTTGAGTGCAACCGCTATAAAGGTAGCGATATAGCTTCCTTTGATCCGGAAACAGAGGTATTATCGCTGCTCTTCAACCCACGCAAAGATAGATGGGTAGATCATTTTCGTTATGAAGGTGGCGCCATTTTCCCCTTGACAAATGTTGGCCGAGCCACTGTCAAGTTACTGAGATTGAACGCTCATTCACGCATCCAAGAGCGGATTACGCTTGACGTAGATTTGTAATAGGAGCAATCAATGCGCACCGGCGTTTCCTACATGGGGCACCACAACCCCAAACATCTAACCACTGACTTCCGCGCGATGCGCGAATTGCAATTAGACGAAGCCTTTGTCTGTCTACAGGAGAATGACTTCATTACCTTCCCTGGTAAGGTGCGCTTTGCGCCTGAACTGGCCAAGGAACAGGGCATTCGTCCGCTGGCGCTCTTTTGGGGCGCGCTGAATCTCTTTGGCGGCGGGCGCTCTAGCCACTTTCTCCTGAGCAACCCCGATGCTTTTCAGGTCGGGATCGATGGTGGCCATCGCGCCGCGGGCTGTTACAACAATCCCAAAGCGGTGGCGCTGCTTCAGGGCATGATCGATACGATTGCAACGGCGGGCTACGAAGGCTACTTTGTCGATGAGCCGACGCCACTACGCGATTGTTACTGCCCCTCCTGTCGTGCCAAATACGAGGCATTCGATGGTGGGGATCTGGCTACCGCGCCAGCGGCTACCGTTGAAGCGTTTCGCCAGCAATGCGTCGTCGATTATGTGCGTACCATCGCCGACTACTGCAAAGCCAACCACCCACAGCTAGAAACCTTCTGCTGCCTGATGCCTCACGACGATGCCATGTGGGTTGCCGCCGCCGAAATCGAGACACTCGACAACTTGGGCACCGACATCTACTGGACCAACAATGACCGGGATTTAGGGGAGATGGGGCCCATTATCGACAAGATGGCTGCTGTCACCAAAGCGCATGGCAAAATCCACCACGAGTGGCTCGAATGTTGGCGCGCGGAAGCAGGTCGCGAATCTCGTATTCGCGAGCAGGGTGAGATTATAGTGCGCTGCAACCCCGATGCGTTTTATGTGTGGGCGTGGGAAGGGCAGATTGGCGTATATGAGAGTTGTGCCAATCCAGAGTTGGCGTGGGCCGAGGCTTGCAAGGTATTGCGGATGGCGAAAAGCGGGTAAAACTTTGTAGAAAAACTACTTGACTTTCAAAGATGATCGCCATATGATGACTGGTAGATATCCCTCAGCACGATAAGGAGTTAGCACGGTGTCATTAGTCATTGATACATTTGACGATTTAGTACAGATTATTGAAACGCATCCCGAATGGCGGCGGCGGCTTAAGCGCGCACTCTTTGATATTGATCTAGAAGCATCGCTTGCGCGACTTTCGATAGAGATGGAGAAGCTTGCTACAACACAAAACCGACAAGCTGGTGATATTGAAGTGTTGAAAGACGATGTCTCTGTGCTCAAGAGCGATGTCTCTGTGCTCAAGAGTGATGTCTCTGTGCTCAAGAGCGATGTCTCCGTGCTCAAGAGCGATGTCTCTGTGCTCAAGAGCGATAATGTTGTTATAAAGAGAGATTTAGCGGAACTCAAAGGAAAATCTTATGAGAATGAGTACCGTTTTCGCGCCAGTGGCATTTTTGGCCGTTTTCTACTGCGAGGACGGGATCGCACAGACGATGTCGCGGTTCAGTTGCATGAGGCTGTAGCAGACAAATTAATTTCGTCGGCTGAATTAACCCAAGTTTTATCAGCAGATATGTTATGGGGCGGAAAGTCAGCTCTTGATAAGACCGATATCATGCTTGTGTTAGAAGCTTCGTGGCGGGCAGAACTTACAGATGTAGAACGGGCTGTCCAACGCGCCAAGATTTTGCGGCGCATTCATATCCCTGCGCTTGCTGTCGTTGCGGGTGTTGAATGGGCCGAGGATGCCTTGATTGCGGCGAAAGCGCAACGCGTTGCGGTGGCATTTGATGGTCAAATCGATGCCGATTCCTGGGAAAGCGCCTCTTCTTTGCTGAGCGAACAGGTTTAGCGTTTAGAAATTTACTTATTACGACAACGTTAAAGTAGACAAGATTTACAGGATTTCTACAGCAGAGGAAAAAACTTGTGAATTCTGTTAATCCTGTCCATTCCTTGCAATGTGACGTTGTCGTATTATTCAGTCTTACCGTAAAGCCGATCCTGCCAGCCCTCGCTCAAAAATCGCTCGTGAATCTCTTCCCCCGCTTGCGCATAATGATCCATCTCCATCGTAAAGGTGCCACGGCCACTGGTCATCGAACGCAGCGTCGTGGCATAGCCGATCATCTGTGTTAGCGGTGTCATCGCCGTTACGGTGCGGGTGCCATCACCGCTGACATTCATCTGCTGGACAAGCGCGTGGCGTGCGCCAAAATCGTTGACCACACCCCCCAGATACTCTTCCGGCACATACGTCTCGACGCGCATCACCGGCTCCAACAGCACCGGTCGCGCCTGACGCAGTGCTTCGCGTATAGCGAAGGTAGCAGCCACCTCGAAATCTTCCGCCACCGTGTGAAGTGCATGGCGCTCAGCAGAGAGCAGAATCACCCTCACATCAACAACGGGAAATCCAGCCAGGTAGCCACTGAGCAAGGCAGTTTCGATTCCCCGTTGTGCCGCCGCACTCTCCGCCGCCGACAATAGATCGGCGGGCAGACGGTTGACCAAGGCGAAACCCGCATCTGTCTCACTGGGCGCGATTTGGATGCGCACTTTGGCAAAATGGTGGTGACCACCGATCTCCCGTACATACGCCCCTTCCACCTCAACCGCTTTGGTCACCGTCTCCCGATAGGCAACTTGTGGGGTACCCACCCGACAGTCCACTCCATATTCGCGGCGCAACCGCTCAATAATCACTTCCAGATGCAATTCACCCATGCCGCTAATGATCGTCTGGCCGGTCTGTGGATCGACTTCGCGACGAAAGGTTGGATCTTCTTCATCCAGCCGCAGCAGCGCTTCCGTCAGCTTTTCCTGATCCGCAACAGAGCGCGCTTCAATTGCGACTTTGATCACCGGTTCAGGGAAGGTAATCATCTCCAGGATAATTTTGGCGTGCTCATCACAAAGCGTCTCGCCGGTGGTTGACTCTTTAAAACCGACGATTGCCACAATGTCCCCAGCGTGGCACTCACTAATTTCAGTCCGTTTATCGGCCTGCATCCGGAGCAAGCGCTGCGCCCGCTCCCGCTTCTGGCGATTGGCATTGTAGATCGCTTTTCCCACGTGCAGCACCCCAGAGTAGACGCGTACGTAGGCCAAGCGCCCGGCATACGGATCCATCACCACTTTAAAGACCAGCGCAGCCAACGGTTCAGCCGCGTTGGCCGCCCGCTTAACCAGATCCCCCGATGCCGGCTCCACCCCGCGCACATCGGGTATATCGAGTGGGCTGGGCAGATAGCGCACAATCGCATCGAGCAGTGGCTGAACGCCTTTGTTGTGCAATGAGGTACCCAACAGCACGGGTGTCAATTGATTGTCAATGACTGCCTTGCGTAGAACACGGATCAGATCGCTCTCGGTAATCTCCTCACCAGCAAGATATTGGACCGTCAGTTCTTCATCCCGTTCGGCGATCTGCTCTACCATGCGATCGCGCGCTTTGCGGGCCGCTTCGACGAGATCAGCGGGGATTGGGGCAACTTCCGGGTGTGCCCCCAATTCGTCGGTAAAGAGGAGCGCTTGCATCTTGAAGAGATCAATGACGCCGGTAAAGGCTTGCTCATTGCCGATGGGCAGTTGTAGCAAAAGGGGGTTGGCTTGGAGTCGTTCCCGAATCATCTCAACGGTGCGGGTGTAATCAGCCCCCCAGCGGTCCATCTTGTTGATGAAACAGATCCGGGGAACCTGGAAGGCGTTGGCCTGCCGCCAGACCGTTTCCGACTGCGGCTCAACGCCATTGACCGCGTCAAAGATGACCACGCCCCCATCCAACACACGCAGAGAACGCTGGACTTCAGCCGTAAAATCGATGTGGCCAGGGGTGTCGATGATGTTGATCTGCGTCTCTTCCCCGGTCAGGCTATCGCGCCACGTCGTGGTGATGGCCGCGGCTTTGATCGTGATCCCACGCTCGCGCTCTTGGTCCCACCAATCCGTAACGGTGGTGCCCTCATCGACTTCGCCAAGTTGATGGGTGCGCCCGGAATAGAAGAGGATGCGTTCGGTCGTGGTCGTTTTGCCGGCGTCGATGTGCGCGATCATGCCGATGTTACGAATCTGGGTGAGTCTACTATCAGTTGTCATGGCATTTTGCTTTCAAACGGAGGAATTAGGATCGCAACCGCAACTTCACCTGAGAGTATACTGGAATTGGCGATTTTACTCAAACGGAGAGTAAATTTGACAATCAATCTATAGCGTCTCACAATATGTCGTCATACGCTATATTGTGAGACGCTATATTGTGAGACGCTATATTGTTCAAGCAGAAACAATGACAAACTAGCCCAACCAGGTGTGCATATCTTTGGCCCACGGCCACCAGTGTCAAAATAAAGGGGGAGAGCGGTGACAAAGCGCGTCTTCGATCTATTAATTGCAACAATTCTACTGCTCATGGTCTCTCCTTGCCTGATTCTCGCGGCAGCGGCGATGCGACTCGATTCATCCGGACCCATCTGGTATCGTTCGCCGCGCCTGGGGCGCAACGGCGCGCGGTTTGGGCTTTTTCGCTTTCGTACAGTTGATACACAACGGCCGGCAACCCTGCCGATGGCACAGCGGCTGACCCCCGTTGGGCGCTTCATCCGCAACTACTCAATTGATGACTTGCCCAATTTGCTCAATGTAGTGCGCGGTGACCTCAGTATCATCGGGCCGCGTGCAATGGAGCCGGAGCGGGTTGACTTGACGGATCCGATCTGGCAACAGATTCTCACTGTGCGACCGGGGATCGTGAGTCCGGCGATTTTGCAGCTGGGCACGGTGTACAACAGCAGTTCCATACAATGCAAGCAGCAGATCGAACTCGCCTATGTGCAGCAGCAATCATTTGGAACCGATCTGCGAATTTTTAGGCAGGGGGTGCAACGCTTTTTTGCGACCAGAGGTAACTGGAAACGTGGCGCACCGCTGCCGGATGAGACGGATGGAGTTGGGGATGAAAGTCGATGAACTCGACACGATCGCACAAAGTATCAAGATCGATTTGCGCGACATGTGCTATGCTATCGACCCATGACAACAGCGCAATTTTCTCTCATCAACCACGCCCTCAATCACATTGAACAACGACTCACAGCGCCACTGACTGCTGCGGAAGTGGCCGCAGCAGTCAGCTATTCACGCTTTCACTTTGCCCGTCTCTTTCAGACGATACTGGGCATGTCCCTGCGTACCTACCTCCGCAACCGTCGTTTGAGTGAAGCCGCCGGCGAGTTACTCTACAGTTCCAAGCCAATTCTGGAAATTGCACTTGACTATCAATTTGGTTCACAGGAAGCGTTTTCCCGCGCCTTCAAACGTTGCTTTGGTTTAAGCCCAGACGCTTACCGCAGACGGCGCCGGTCCACACGCCGCTTTCCCCGCATCACACCGCGCCAACCCCGTTTGGTACAGCCAAAAAGTCCACTTGCTACGTTCAACAAACCACGTAGAATCCATTCATCTGATGGTACCATTGTGATCGCACAGCTTCATGCCATTCAACTGCCAGACAAACATAACGATGCCATCACACGTTACTGGAGATAACAATGTTCACCCTGCTACGCCAACGCAACCTGGCGCTACTGTTCGCCGGCCAAGTGATCTCAAGTGTCGGGGATTGGATCTTGTGGATTGCGCTGCCCTTTTATGTTTATGCACAAACCGGCTCTACTGTTGCCATGGGGTCGATGTTTATCGTCAATAACCTCCCGACCATCCTTTTTGGATCGCTAGCGGGTGTTTTTGTCGACCGTTGGGATCGACGCCGTACAATGATCGGCACCGATCTGCTGCGGGCATTGTTGCTGCTAGTATTGCTTTTTGTCGATAGAGGCGAACGGATTTGGTTGATCTATCCGGTGACGTTTTTGCTGGCAACGGTGGCGCAATTTTTTCGCCCAGCCCGCAGTGCCATTCTGCCCGCGTTGGTTAACCAAGAGGAACTAGCCCCAGCCAATACGCTCAATGCAGCGGGTGGAGACTTAGCAATGTTGGTTGGACCCGCCGTGGGTGGCCTCTTGTTTGCGCGCATCGGCTTTGCCGGCGTTGTATTGATCGACGTAGCTTCCTTCCTGCTCTCTGCACTGCTCATCGCCGGTATCACTATGGCACCGATGACGCCGAACACAGTGTTGCCATTGCGAACAGCAACTGCCACACCAAGCAACCTTGGGCGGAGGTTATACCAGGAATGGCTCGATGGATTGACTGTTATCAGAACCAACAGTACACTTCGTGTTATTGCGATCTTCACTACGCTGGAGATGGTTGGCAATGGTATTATCTTGGTCCTATGGGCCGTTTATGTGCAGACGGTGCTGCACCGTGGCGCTGCGGAGTATGGCTGGATTCAGATTGCTGTGGCGCTTGGTGGTCTGAGTGGGGCGCTACTGCTACCAAAGTTGCAGAGGTTCGCGTCCACCCGCAGATTGGTTGCGCTCAGCGGTATATGTGTAGGACTCTTGTTGCTGGCGACCTTTCACACACAGGTGCTATCCACAATTTTCGTCTTGCAGTTTGGCATGGGGATCGTTGCAGTTGCATTTGCCGTGCTCACAGAAACACTGATCCAACTCAATGCGCCAGTAGACTATTTGGGCCGCGTCTTTGGAGCCAATCAGATGGTACAGGCGCTCGCCCTGCTTGGCGGACAAATTTTGGGCACAGTACTGGCGAATCAGTTGGGGATCGGCACGATGTTAGAACTGGCGGCGCTCTTTATTTTACTCAGTGGCGTAACAGCATGGGCACTTCTACCGGCAAAACGAACAGTAGCGATCAGGGCGATTGGATAGACGCGATCAGCGTCAGCCCCACAATGGCGATTCTGTAAGCGAAATGACAGATGCAGAAGGTCAGTTTTGTGATATGGTGGTCGGCGTAGTGCTTGTCGGGAGCAATGGGGCTGTCGACAAATGTTTTCTTCGATGATGAAGGGAAGAACCAAAATGATGAATGTACCCGTTTCTGATCGCATGTCGGCTGCGTATCTCAGTGAAATGGATTATGCCGCCTCCATGCACTTCAGCGCTGCTCATCTGCCGGGCGGCACAAGCTCCTCACTGATGGTAGAAGAAAGTCCTTCCAGTACCGACTCCTCCGCCAAACGGAACCCACAGTACGTCCAACAGCAACAGAGTAGGCACTGGTAAGACTCGCGCCGCTTCTGCCGTCCTGTAACGTACACTAAAAAAGCGCACGACCCATCGCGAGGGTCGTGCGCTTTTTTAGTACAAATCTGTTCCTGTGTAGGTGAAAGAGAACGTACACATCTCTGACGATTCAATGGTTAGCCCACGTTAAGGTTGATACCAACGTGGCCCACTGCGGTATGAGTTCTCAAACATCGGCCCATCGGCCACAGTGATGCGTTGCAACAGCTGTTTATCCAACCGCCAGACGAAAAGCTCGCGTGAAAATTTGGTCCCGAGGGCAGCAACAATCTTTGTGCCGTCGGCTGACAAATCGTGGTCCATCGGGATGAATTCTAGTCCCGTCAAAGTCTCCTGGCCCGTCCCATCGATCTTAATCCAGTACAGTGAACGTTCGCCAAGTTTATCCATGGCTAGTGCCAACAGCGCTGTCCCATCCGGCGACCAGACCGGTTCCCCATCATAGGTCTCATTTTGGGTAATCTGCCGAATTGCCATGCTGCTAAGATCGAGTATATTGAGTTCGGCATCGCCATCACGCGTAGAGACAAAGGCCACCTGGCTCCCACCTGGTGACCAGTGCGGTCCGTAGTCAACCGTCCCCGTCGTCAACCGTCTCTCCTGTAGACCCGGCAACTCGATCAGCATCAAGCTAAGTTCGGTTCTTGTGAAAGAGCGTGCAAAGATAATTTGCTTCCCATCGGGTGACCAGCTTGGACCGCTATCGTTTTCCGCAGTAGCGGTCAGTTGACTTGGGTTGCTGCCATCGCGATTCATGACAAAGATGTCGCCGTTACCATATTGATAACTGGTATAGACAATTTGTTGACCATCGGGTGACCAGTCCGGCTCGTAGTCATCATAATCGTTATCGGTCAACTGAATTGTTGTTCTCTCTGGTAAGTGCACCATCATAATTTCCATATCAGGATCCGCTTGGTCATTTGGAATGTTATAGAAGACGATATCGCCGCGTAGCGAATCATCGATTAAAATTGGCAGAAAAACCGTGAAATCGTCTGCACGGACAGCCGTAGTAAAGACAAACCAGATCAGTAGCGCTAAGAGGCTCAAGCCAACTGTCGGAAATAAGTTACGTATCAAACTGCTTCTCCTTTTCATCTTCAATCTCTTCAGGTCATACGATGATAGCGTATGATTGGGCTCTCACCCAAATCCCATAGATAGCATGACCTTTCAGCAGCGCGCCGCCCTGATCAACGCCGGTCGCCTCGCCCTGTGGACCACGATCTTTGGTGTGCCAGATTCGTGGTATCGACTGCCTGCTGGCCTGGAAACAGAGATCGTCCTGCTCCCACTGGCAGACACTTTTCTTTACTACAGTCGAATATTGCAAAGTATTTCGGTCAATTGGCTGTTGATGGAGTGGCAGTCTTGAACTAAAGTTCAGACTGATAGCTAAAGTCGGCTAAAGCCGACTGGACGTTATGCACTCAATTGTTACGATCCCACATCACTGTCCAAGGGAGAACTTTATGGCTTTGTGGCGCACGTATTATCATCTCATCCGGGCAACAGATGAACGACGGCCACTCATTACGCCCATTATGGAGCCACAATTGTATGGCTATATGATTGGGAAAGCCGTGGCGTTAGGTGCCATTGTACATGCGATTGGAGGAATTGAAACACATACGCATGTGGTTGCTTCGATCCCTCCCAAATTGGCAATTGCAGATTTCGTCCAAAACGTCAAGGGCAGCAGTAGTCATCATATGAATCATGGTCCAGTGCGACATGCACTGACTTTTGGCTGGCAGCGCGGCTACGGTGTTTATTCGCTGGGGAGCAAACAGTTGGACAATGCAATTGCATACACTTTATGCCAAAAAGAGCACCATCAACAAAACACGATAAATCCACTGCTCGAACGGGATGACAACGAAGATGATGGCCCCGACATATGGAATAATGGCCAAGCAATCCAAACCATTCCTATCATCAAGGCATGAGCCTTCAAATCAAGTCGAGGTCGACACCCTAAGTCGGTTACAACCTGATTGCACCATCCTTCAGCCTGAACTTTAGTTCAAGGCATAACCGGCACCATCTCCAACTGCACTATCCTTCAGCCCGTCTTCAGCGGGCTTTTCCTTTCAGCCTGAACTTTAGTTCAAGGCATAACCGGTACCATCTCCAACCGCACCACCCCGGCCCGCACCATCTCGCGCAGCGCAAAGACCACCCGCTGCACCATCACCACCCCGTGCTCAAACTCGACAGCGTGCTCTTCCAGCCGCGGCTCGACCATCTCAGCGTCAAAACCGATACGCAACTCGCCGTGAATCCCGTTGATCAACACGCCGGTCTCGCCAATCGTTACTTCGTTGAAGGTCGTCAACGCGCTTTCAAACGCAGCCGCGCCATCGGCAAAGACAAAGGCATCTTCCACGCTGATCCAGCCGTGTGGTGCATCGCGGTGCAAGGTCAACCGGCGTTGCAAGGAGTTCAGCCCAACATCGGCGGGATAGACATGGGTCAGGTCGAGCAACAGTGTGTCCTGTTGATCGTTTGTCTGTTGCGCCAGCACTTGTGCAGCAAACGCCGCACCGGTCCCCTGCAACGCACCGGCGACTACCGGCACCGAATGACCATACGACGAGTTAACGAAGTATTCGTAGCGCTGGTCACCAAAGTAATCCTTGGTATATTTCCCCCGCCCCACGTCGGCAATCAGTGACTCGCCACGCCAGTGGACAATAAAATTTCCCACATCATTCTGGTTATGCATTTCATCGTTATGTCCCCCTTTGGCGGCAAACACCAAGGCCGCGGGGTCAGCAGGATCAAAGCGGGCAAACAGCCATTGTAAGCCGCTGAACCACTCATGAGGAGTCGGGGCGTAGGTTTGGGGCGTATCTGCCGGCGCCAGCCAGAAAAGGTGACGCAAGCCCCAGTCAAAGTAGGCGCGATGGGGCGCGGTATCGGGCTGCGAAAGCGCCAGACCATGCAGATCGGGTAGATCCAGTCGATTGCCAAGATAGTGAAGCAGCGCCGGCTCCAGTGCAACATCGGGGTCGCAGTCAGAAAAGTTGACATAGACGCCGGCGCTCAGCAGCGTGCGCAAAGGAAAGGTCGCAATTTTACGCAGCCGTTCGCTGGCCAACAGATCAACCTGCCCGCCGGTGCGCTGCCACAGCAAATCGGCCAGGATGACATAATTACCAAAGCCATAGCCCCAGTAGCCCGGCCCTTCGCTCGTGCCGCCGTCAGGATCGAAGCTATCCAGGTAATCATTGAGCGAGCGGAGGGACCGTTCGATCATCGCGGCCAGCCGCACTGGGTTTTGCTCTAGGTAGATCGCCGCGCCGACAATGCCGCTGTTACAGACCGCAGTCCAGTTGGCGGCGTTGCGCCCCTTGGAGTGGAAGAGCCACCAATGGTCGTCGCGAGTGAGATATGGGGTAAAACAGCGGCGGTCGATCTCATCGCGAATGCGCTTGCCCAGCCCCGGATCGAGCTTGTTGCCCACCAACGCATCCATCTCGGCCAGCATAAATGCCGTGCCTGCCACACCGAGGTCCAGATAGGGCTCTGTCACATCAGTCAGCGCCGACGCATGGGCAGGATAGGCCCAGTTGCTCTCTTCACAGATTGCCCAGGCCACATCAAGCAACGGATCGAGAAAGCGGCCTTGATCTTCCAAACACTCCGCAACCGTCAAATTCCAGAGCATACGCCGACGCAAAGCGGTCGGCGTTTCATACGCTTCACGCCGACCACTACGCGCAAAATCGAGCCAGAGGGTTGCCGGTAGCGGCGGAATTGGGGTGGCAGCGGCGATTTCCGCCGCTTGTAGAAATTGTGCTACAGCGGCCTCTCCTAGACGGCTCCGCACCGCAAGCCAACTATTTCGATCTATCAGCGTGGGGAAAAAGTGATTTTTACTCTCCGACCGCAACTGTTCCGCTAAGGTCAATTGATTTACAGATAGATCCATTGCTTTACTCAATTTTTCATTCGCCAGCCGAAAGTTTGGAAACCGATAAGATAATTTTCATTGGACAACTGTCTAACGAGCGTAGGGTAAATGACGGTTAATAGTCTGCTAAACATCGTCCAGCAACAGAAGCAGAGTTATGCTGCCTTCCTTGAGCACAGTATACTACAACTCTACCGGTTGGCCTCATGGATCCCTGTCTGCCATCCACTTGTTTGTTCACTGCGTACCGTTCACTGTGCACCGTTCACTGCGCCTCATTGCTAGCAGTCGTTGAAGGAACCATCGATGAAACGTTTTGTTATCTTACTGCCACTGATTTTGTTTCTGGTCACACCTGCTACACCGCTCTTTGCAAGGAGTTCCGCCACTTCATTCCACACAGTTATAAGCAACACCCGAAGGAACATTTCCCCTCACACGAGCAGTAGAGCCAGCCATATAGAACACCATTGGTTACTCAGAAGAACGCAAAACGAACAAGCGGCAACGACCGTTACCGATCCGACATGGCAACCACTTCGTCTGCCAACAGCCGTGACCACCGCCACGATCAATTCTCTCATCGTACACCCACTCGACGCCAGCACCCTCTATCTTGCCACCGAACAAGGACTCTTCCGCAGCAGCGATGCCGGCAGCTCTTGGGGTCGCTTTAACAATTTGGACAATATGCCCGTTTTTGAGGTCGCACAGGCGGAAACGGATCCTCAACGGCTCTACATCCGTTCGTGGAAGAACTATCGCAGCACTGATGGCGGGGGTAGTTGGCAGGAGTTTACCAGCCCCGACCACACCTGCGGCTTTGTGGTGGCACCGTCGCAGGCCGATCGACTTTATGCCCGCCGCTGTAGCCCCGCCGAGTTGCCGCCAGTCGTGCGCAGCGATGATGGTGGCCAAAGTTGGATGATCCCAACCAGCACGCTAACAGAGACCTTTACGGTGATTGCCGTCGCCCCGGATCAGCCCGATACAATCATTGCTTCGAATTTTGACCAAACCTGGCGCAGCACCGATGGTGGAAACAGTTGGACAAAAGCGACAATCGGGGTACGCTATTCTGGCACGCCGGTCTTTGACCGACAAACGCCACCGACGCTCTATCTTGGTCATTGGAGCGGACTATTGCGCAGTCAGGACGCGGGTGCAACCTGGCAAGATAGCGATAACAGCCGCGAATTTTCCACCTTGGTGCCCTGGGCAACGGAAGATGGCGTGGTCGTTGGCGGGAATGGGGAGGCCATGTGGCACTTTCAAGCCACAAGCAGCAGTTGGCAAGCGCCGGCCTGGCAGACACCCGCCGCGCCAACGTCGCTTTGGGGCAGTGCCTACGATCCGCAACTCTTCTATGCCCGCAGCGCAGCCGGCATCTGGCGGCT
This sequence comes from Caldilineaceae bacterium, assembly GCA_034432375.1. Taxonomy (GTDB): domain Bacteria; phylum Chloroflexota; class Anaerolineae; order Caldilineales; family Caldilineaceae; genus JAHBVH01. Next base: position 18,847 of record DAOUCA010000145.1, on the reverse strand, counting down.
CGATCTGCGCCAAGGGCCAACCTTTACCCCGACAGATTATCTCTATCTGCCGCTCGTCCAGATGACAGTGAGCACAGTCGCCACGCAGAGCGCTACCTGCACCGGGGAGTGTCAACCGCAGGTACAAAATAATTTCGTTGCCGACTTTATGGCAGAGGCCAAAATGGCGGTCAGCGAGCCCGGTTCATCGCCGGAGCAAGCACTTGCGCGGGCCAACTATTACCGAGCATTTGTGGGCTCAGCTGCCTTACAATTGCATCCCACGCTCGTCGAAGCGACGGCCAATCATACGAATTACCGTCTGCAAAATTATGCTGACAGCACTGCGAACATTTATGGTGCCCATGGCGAAGTGGCCGGCAAACCGGGCTTTACCGGCCAATGGCCCAAGGACCGGATTGCAACGACGAAGTACCCGTGGTGGGGTGGTGCCGAAGTGATGCACGGACTTGGCGATCCCCTTGCCAGCGTTGATGATTGGGTGGCAACCGTCTACCATCGCTTCGCCATCTTAGAGCCCTACAATCACTACGTTGGCTATGCGTACCATGCCGGTGCCCCCGTTGCGGTCGATGTCATGGATTTTGGTGCCGGTCCCACGACAGAAGGGCTCTGGATATCGGCAGCCCCCTACCCGCTTGCCTACCCAGCCGATGGACAGACCGATGTACCAACGAGTTGGAGTGGTGCCGAGATCCCAAGCCCACTGCCCGACGGCGTGTCCGGGCCGGTGGGCTATCCCTTTACATTGCAAGCGATCGGCGGCAAGCTCACAGTCACCAAGGCAGAATTACATACCACCGAGGGCACATTGGTTGCCACGCACCCTAACCCGGCTGACTGTGCGGCTGGACGTTGTCTTGCGCTGATTGCCGTGGCACCGCTGGCACCGAATACCAGCTACATTGTCACCGCCACCGGCGATGTCAGTGGTGCTCCCTTTCAACGAGAGTGGCGCTTTACCACTGGTGCCGATAACACGAGCATGACAGCGGCAGCGGTTCCTGCCGGCTTGGAATGAGACAGTAAATCAGTAAATCGGTAGGTCAGTTGCTGTCTCACTGTCCTACCGTTGCTCCATTCACTCGTCTTGGCCGGTTTGCTATTGCAGCCCAAAGCCCTGCTCTTCGACCACTTGGCGCAATGGCTGGCGGCTCGCTGTAGAAAGTCGCCGCGCGGAATGCTCGAGCCAGCCATAATTTTCCATCTCGATCTGGCCATCGGCATTTTGCACTTGGCGGCCCCCGTAGATGCCGGTGGCAGCCATCACCTGATCATAGGCCTGTAACTCGGCGTCGAGTTTACCCGTGTCGTACTGCTCCCAATGTAAAACTGCATTCAACCCCAAGCGCGGCCGCAAGATCGGTTCGGCGTCGGGCCAGCCCAAGACCATGCCGGAAATTGGAAAGAGATGTTTGGGCAGGCCAAGCAACTCGATGACCTGACGCGGGTTGTTGCGGATCGCGCCGATATAGCAGATCCCCAGCCCCAACGCCTCAGCCGCGATGGTGGCCGTCTGCATAAAGATCCCCACGTCGACAGCAGCCACCAGGAATGTTTCCAGATAGTCAGTATTCTGCGTATAGCCCTGTTGTGCACAGGCGAGATCCAGTCGGTAGCGGTCGGCACACCAGGCGATAAAGATCGGTGCCTGACGGATCTGTTCCTGGTCGCCACAGAGTTCGGCCAGTTGTGCCCGCTTGGCAACATCTTTTACCGCGATGGCAGTGGTCAGTTGCATATTCGAGGAGGTCGAGGCCCGCTGGCCGGCAGCGACAATCGTTTCGACCAATTCATCGGGCACGGGGTCGGATTTATAGGCGCGGATCGAACGATGGGCGTGAATTACATCAAGTGTTGGGTTTGTCATGGTCATTTCTGTTGTGATTGGCAACTACTACGACAACGTTAACTTCGACAAGATTCACAAAATTTACAGGATTGCTACACTAGAGAGAAAATCATGTGAACCTTATTCATCCGGTCGACTGATTGAAATTTAACGTTGTCATACCACTCAGGCACCCCCTAGCCCTTCGCCATTAAGGTAAGCATTTGGTTCGGTTGTCACCCCTGTAAAGGCACGGGTCCACTCAGCAAAAATGGATTCCTGCCTCCACAGGAATGACAGATTATCTCCTTAGCTTAATGTCAGTGAAGGTTAGGCTGGGGTGAGTAGTGATTAGTAGTCAATGAGGTTGGTAAGGTGAAAAGCAAGTGGCTACGATCAGTCTGATATTGGGTGCGCAACAAGCTGATCTGTTCACGATAGCGCGCGTCTCGGTAGGTATCGGCTGCCCGGTAGAGGATTGGCAACAGCAGTGCGTTTGAAGTGTCGGTAATCTGTTGATGAGCCCAAGCGTCGCCAAGCGCACTCTGCACCAAATAGTCAACCGCCTGGCGAATCCCGCGACCGTCGGCAACATAGTGCCAGAGATCAACCCCGGCATGAATGCCTAGATCGGCGGCATCCATAAACGCGGTCAAATTCATTACGCTGTAGCTCAAACTACGGGTGCGCGCCAGTTCATGGGGTTGGCTACCATCCGGTTTGATCTGGCTGATAAGGCGGTTGGGCGTATTTTCGGCAAGCGTACGATGTGCAACCTCGCGCTCACCGACAAAGAGCGCAAAGGCCGCCACCTGCACGTCATACCAGGTGCCGTGGTTATTGTGCTCCTGCGCCTCATCGCGACCATGTTTGCTGGTGAGCAGCCAATCGAGATAGGCGCGAAACCATTCCTGCAAACCGGCTTGATCTGCGTCGGTCCACCCCGAAAAGGTGTGGAGCAATGCCACGGCTTCGAGTACGGTGGGGAAAATGTGTGTTTCAATGATGCCGATTCCTCGCCCCTCACAGATGCCGGGGATGGCCTGGCCGTACTCCAGATGGGGCATCATGCGTGTGGCCGGATCGAGAAACCACGTGCGCAGCAATTGCACGGCGTGTGCGGCATAGCGCGCCTCATCGCTGAAAAACCAGGCCAACACCAGCGTAATGACACTGTTCTCCATGTGGCTACGCGCCGATGCGTCATAGCGTTCGCGTTCCGGGTTCACTTCCCCGTCACGCCGCACATAGGGCAAGCCGTCCGCCGTATCGGGGTTCGGCCACCAATAGGGGCCGACGCTGTAATAATCCTGCTTGTCGCCACTCGGGGCCGTCATCGGTTTGTCAAACACGGAGAAGGGGCCGCTTTTGAGGGCTTTGTCAGCGTCGCGAATCAGCTTTTGATAGGCAGCTTCGCAGGTTGAACCACCCTGGTGTAGCTGCTGCTTAACATGCAACAGTTGTTCAGCACGCCAGAGTAACTGCTTCTGTCGCTCTTGATCAAGCTTACTCATTGATTGCTACCTCACTCGCTTACGCCAGGATGCTGCTTCTACTATATCATTTTTCGAGCGCAATCGCTAGATAGGATTGTGTAAAGGTCACTTCCACCTCTGTCTCTATCCCGTAGTAGATCGCGATTTGCAGCGCATTGCGGATCAGATCCTTGATCTCCTTGGCCATGTGGGCGGGATCGGGTTCGCCATGTTTGGCGCGCTTCACGCCGGAATTCTCAAAGTGATTCACCTGTTGCGCCAACTCACCCGCCTCTTCTAGCAGGCGCGTCATGATCTGATAGGGCGTATTGCCATCGGGGAAACGCCGGTTGAGATCGTGGGTGATTGCCCACAGTGGTTCTAACATTAATATCCCAATTGCTTATCCACCACATTGTGCAACGGCTCGCCCGCCACATAACGGCGCAGATTTTCCAGGAAGATCGGCATGGCGCGCTCGTCATAGATGGGCGTGGCCCCGGCATAGTGTGCGGTGATAATCACATTCTCCATTGCCCACAGCGGCGATTCCTGGGGCAGCGGCTCCACCGCCACGACATCCAAGCCCGCGCCGGCAATGCGTTCTTCCTGTAACGCCTCGATCAGCGCCGCTTCATCAATTGTGCCGCCTCGACCAATATTGATGATACAGACAGTGGACTTCATCAGCCGTAACTCAGCCTCCCCAATCAGATTGCGGGTTTCGTGGGTCAGTGGCACGGTCAACACAACAATGTCGGCCTGCGGCAACAACTGTGGCAGTGCACCCGGCCCATACATTTCGGCCACGCCCGCGGCAGCCACCGTCGGATCTCGCCGCACGCCCAGCACACGCATCCCCAACGCCGTTGCCATCTCTGCTGTCCGCTCGCCAATCGCGCCCACGCCGATCAGCAACAGCGTTTTGCCCGGCAACTCAAACAGGCGATCCCAGGTTGGCGACTGCCACTTGCGCTGCGTTTGCTGGCGAATCTGTGTATGCAGGCCGCGGCCAAAGGCGAGGATCAACCCCAGGATATGTTCGGTGATCGGTACGGGGTGAATGCCCGAGCCGTTGGTCACCGTCAGGCGGTCGAGCATGGTCGCCTCCGGGTGGCGCAAGAGCCAGTCGACGCCAGCGCCCCACTGCTGGATCCAGCGAAGATTGGTCGCTTGGGGAATTCTTTCGTAGGGGAAGCTTTTGACCGCGATCTCGATGTCAGCCAAATTGGCTTCAATCTGCTGGCGATCTGTGGTGACAAGTAGGTGATAAGCGGGGGCAATGGCAGCGATCTCGGCTAGATCAGCTTGGGCGAGATCGTCATTGGTAAAACCAAGAAGTATCGTCTTCATGAGTAACTTGTGCGCTCCGGAACAAGGGGCTGACGCGACAAGGGTCGGCTAGCTTGCTCGCACACGAATCCCTTTCGTTTTGCATAACACAAATAACAATGAAAATTTTTGCCACAGATGGACGCAGATAAACACAGATATTTATTTCTTCATCCGTGTTCATCTGCGTCCATCTGTGGCTATCTTCATAACAGATCTTAATGGGCAGTCACTTGCCTTGCTCAACAAGAAATACCAGGGGTTAGCTTTACTTGGCTTTGGCCACCCAACCGGCGGCTATTCCTTGTTGCTGCCCAAGCAATAAACTCAACTGGGCCGCGTGTTCCTGGACGTGGCGCATCGTGTAGAGTAGACATTCGACAAAACTCATCTCCCGCCGACCAAATATACACAATTGCGCGGCCCGTTCGTTCGTCAGGGCCATGATCGTCGACTGGCATTTGCGACGACAGTGCATCAGATAGGTTTGCAATTCGGCTTTGGTATAGACGCGCGCGGGAAATCCATCTGGGGTCAATTCATCTAAAGTAAAAGGATCCGGCGGTGCAAACCCGTCTACAGCTCCCGCCAGATAGAGATCGAGCCAGAAGAGGGTGTGATAGCCAAGATACCAAAACTCGGCGTAGCCCGCCGGTTCATCCTGCCAAAGCACGGTTTGCCATAACTCGTCGGGGCAGGCGGTCAATGCATTATCGAGCATATCGATGGCTGCGCCAAATTGTTGCCAGAGGCTCGTCTTCCAGAGAGTCTCCATTGCTCCATCCATGGTTAATCCAATCCTTTCGCCATCTCCATAATCTTGCAGACCGTGCGCCAATTACGTGCCGTAATATTCACCTGCCAGCCGCGGCCAAATTTTTCCGCCAGCTTGGATCGGCCAATCCCATCGGGCGCATGCAAATAGAAGACCTTATCGATGAGGACAAAGCGCTCGGTTTCTGCTTTCAGTGCCGCTAGGGTCTCTAGATTCGGCGCTTGTGGTGCTGGCTCCATAAAAAAAAGGTGCAGTGACTTGGGTTCATCCTCTCCTTCGGGAAACGGATTGGCCTGCATGGCGGCCTGTAATTCGTCAACCGCTAGCAATAATATCGCCGGACTAAAGCCGTGGCTCTTACCGATGGCTGCACTAATTTTTTCTGATAAGCGTGCTTTATCGGTCTGCTCACTCTGAAAGACAACATTGCCGCTCTGAATATAGGTTTTGACCTTCTCCAAGCTGAGCCCTTCGAGCACGGTCACCAATTCTTTCATCGGCAATTTGTTGTTGCCACCGACGTTGATGCCACGCAGCAGTGCAATGTAAGTGTTCATAATGCCCTTTTATTGCTGTGATAGGTCAGTGCCTCGGCGATACATAAGGTAAGCGCTTCTGTGGGCACGGGATCTGCTTCCTGGAAAACAATCGCGCGGTCGCCCTCAAAGTGTAATTCATCGGGAAACATGGCGCGAAAGCGTGCAACCAAGTTGGTGTGACAGATAAAGTACATGGCATATTGCGTGGGGTTTGCCTGCTTCCAGCCAAGGCGAATGGTGCTGCCGCTTTTGCTCGCGCTGGTAAGATAAGCCGGTTCGCCCCATTTTAAGGTCTCCTCGATAGCACCCACCCCTTCGGTATTCGCTGCGGTTGCAAAGATTAGATCACGCAGCGCCATAATCTTTGATTGGATATTTGGTGGAAACGCAAGAAACGCTTGCAGAACTGCTTCGTCCGTGATAGCAGTTTCAACAGTTGTCATCATTATCCTATCTAACTTTCTAGCGTACCGATGGACGGTGATTGTCAGTCCCTTTGGGTTGCCCTCGGGATCTTGGGTACGGGCAAAGCGACCATTGGGATAGGTTTCCGGATCAACTTCCAGGGCAATATTGGCGGCCCGCAACTGTGCCACCATTGCACCGAGATCCCGCACTCGAAAGTTGATCATCCACACCTGCGCCGGCTTGCCAAAATAGTCGGTGTCGGCCGCAAACGGCGCGAAGACGGTCGGCCCTTCATCCTGCCACCACGAGATCGCCCCATAACTGTCGAGTACCGGCATGATACCAAAATGCGCTTCGTACCAAGCAGCCAAAACCGTTGGATCTTGTAATCGAAAGAAAAAGCTGCCGATTCCCGTAATCTGTTCCATGTCTATCCCTTATTGGTCAAGCTCGCTTACCCATGCATCCCTTATTTCTTCTTTGCCGTGGCACGCGCCAAATTTTCCTGTACCCGCAACTGCACAATCTTACGAATCAATGCTAGAGGCATCGGCTGGTCAAGCGGGAATTGCAAATTGCCTTTGGGCCCTTCATAAATCGCCACTTCGTCCTTAAAAGGCGCATCAGACGCAACGGGAGGATAGAGGCCGATATGTGCTTTCCAGGCAGCAAAATTGACGAGGACCCCTTCCTGGGCAAAGGCCGGCATTTGATAGCTAATTGTCTCTGTAGCTTCCGGCGCGGCCGCATGAATTGTAGCGCGGATCTGTTGTAGGATGGCCTGAATGTCAGCGGGGAAACGGGCGATATACTCGTCAATATCGTTGGCGGTTGGTTTGAGATTTGTCATCATTCCTTCCGTTTGGCACGCATGGCCTTGGTTTTGACGACTGATTCATCGGCAAGCAAGCGCTGATATTCCGCGGAGCCAACACCAACCAGAGCAATTTTACCCTCGTCATTGCTGTGGACACCCCAGCCATAACTTTTGGGCAGAGGTGAGGCACGTAAACAGGGTTGTCCTTTGGCAAAGAAACGTGTGCGCTCTTCCGCCAAGTTGTCGGCAGGAATTTCATTTCGCTCGGCAAAGACGCCGAAGAGCAGATCATCGGAGGTGTACTCGTAAGGATGCTGCTGGATTAGTTCAAATTGCAGATTGGCAATACTCTTTTTGTCCCCTTTGACTGGTGGGATTGTACCCTCCATCGCTTTGGAATCTTCAGCAATTTCGATCAACGTGTTGAAATAGTTGGTTGAGTGGGCCATCGTCACCTATCCTTTCGCTCACCAATGCGCAGCCGGTTGCCGTCGGGGTCGGTGAGTTGAACTTCGCGTGCCCACGGTTGGTCGATGACGGCGACGCCAAATTCAGCCGCAATTGGGTCGACCGCATGGACGTAAATATAGACGAGTGCGTGAGGCCGTGCATCCCCCTTATGCTCAGAGAGATGAAGACGCATATTGCCACGCCGGAGGAACAGATACAGAGGCAAATTTGGCGCAAAGCGGTGTTCGCCCTCCACAACAAAGCCAAGTCGAGCGTACCATTTGGCGGTTGTAAAACCGTCGCTAACGTAAAAGATCGGGACAATTTCTTCGTTCATCGGTCGCCTCCTACCCTAATCTGCTATGCACCCCCGGCCATTGCGCCGACGATCAGAAAAGTCTCTTTTCCTTTTGCTACCGCATCCGGCAAGAGGGCATCAGGCGCTTCATGGGAAAGGTCTTCGCCACTGGCAAAGAAACGCACGAGTGAACGACGCTTTCCACTCCCGCGCTCACGGATTGTGCCGACCAGCATTGGATAGGTGGCTTCCAGCGCATCAAGCAAAGCACGTTGCGTGACCATCCCCTGTACCTCAATCTCAACTTCGCCGCTAATCCCTGCCAGATTGCGCAGGTGCTGTGGCAATTTTACTCGAATCATTGAATTCTCCCCAGAAATTAGCGTGCTCGCTCCGGTTTCGCTAGTTTCGACATTGAACAACTTTTGTCGGCCTTGAAAGAACCTACCATTTTCAAAATGCATCTTGTTTGGTAAGTAGCTTTGTGGCGGCTGTCGCTTTATAGAAATAGGGAACAAGTGCGAGACAAACGCAAATTTCCGCCGGCAATGGCGCGATTGCTCTTTAATCCGCGTGGTTCGACACAAATCTACGTCCTAATTCCCTATTTCCAAATTCATGCTAGTCGACAAGTGGCAACGTTGCCGTCCCCAATCAATCAACCCTGCGGCGACTCGACGATCTTGAACGTTGCACCGAATGGATCCAGTAGCGCGGCAATGCGGCCAAAGGGTGAATTATCAATGTCACCCATCACCTTGCCGCCATGTTTGAGCACAGTTGACACAGTTTCATCAACATTGGTGACCAAAAAGTAGCTGACCCATTGCGCCGGCATGTTGCCCCAGGATGGGTCAATCTGCATAATGCCCGCAAGTTGATCTTCGCCATGCTTTAACACATAATACTCCATACCACCCGGCATGGGATCAGCCGTTGCGTTAAGCAAAGTGCTATAGAAATCGCGTGACTGTTTGGCATTTGGCGTGTAAAGTTCATGCCATGCTACGGAGCCAGGTTCATTACTGAGCTGCCAGCCCACATGCGTTCCCGCTTGCCAAAAGCTAAATGGCGCACCAGTGGGGTCCGTGAGTGTTGCCATTCTACCAAATTCACCCACCACCATTGCCGGATAGAGCACGGTTGCCCCTAGTTCCTCGGCGCGCGCAACATCTGCAGTGAGATCATTACTGGCGAAAAAGAGTCCCCATGCAGAAGGCAACCCTTGCATGTGATCTGGAAAGGCCGATAAGCCGGCCACGGGTCGCTCGCCCATACGTGCAGTCGTGTAACCACCAAATTCAGCTCCGCCGATATCGTATTGCCAACCAAAGAGCGCATGATAGAAGTTGCGCGCGGCCTCGGCGTCGGGCGAAGCATGGTCAGTCCAAGTGGGGGTGCCAGCTGCTTTTGGTTGTAAATGCGTTGCCATGATTTTCTCCTGGTTAGGTTTTATGTTCATAGATCGTTTCAAGAGAAACAACACCGATTTCTATGCCAACGTCTGCACCTGTACAGAAAGGATCTTAGGCAAATTCGGTGCGATTGCGGTCCATGTATCACCACTATCCGCCGACGCGTAGAGTTGACCACCGGTCGTGCCAAAGTAGATGCCACAGGAATCGAGCTGATCCACAGCCATGGCGTCACGCAAAACATTCATATAGCAGTCACTTTGGGGCAAGCCATTGGTCAGTGCTTCCCATTCATTGCCCCCGGTCCGGCTACGATAGACGCGCAACTTGCCATCGGGCGGGAAATGTTCCGAGTCGCTCTTGATCGGAATGACATAGACGGTCTCCGGCTCATGCGCGTGAACAGAGATCGGGAAGCCAAAGTCACTGGGCAGGTTGCCGCTAATCTCGTGCCAAAGGTCGCCGGCGTTGTCAGTGCGCATGACATCCCAATGTTTTTGCATAAAGAGCACGTCGGGACGCGATGGGTGCATCGCCAAATTGTGCACACAGTGGCCAACATCGGCAGCTTTGTCTGGCAACTCCCAAGGTGAGATCAAACCTTTGTTGATCGGTAGCCACGTTGCACCCCCATCATCCGTCCGAAAAGCGCCTGCCGCTGAAATCGCAACAAAGATGCGGTTGGGGTTGTTGGGGTCGAGCAAAATCGTGTGTAGACACATGCCACCGGCACCGGGCTGCCAGAGGTTGCCTTTGACATCGCGCAGCCCAGCCAATTCTTGCCAGCTCTTTCCGCCATCGGTCGATTTAAAGAGCGCAGCGTCCTCTACACCGGCATAGACGGTATCCGCGTCAGAGAGCGAAGGTTCCAAATGCCAGACACGCTTAAATTCCCAAGGATGTTGTGTGCCATCGTACCACTGATGAGTGCCTGGATCTCCCTCATAGCCAAACTCATTGTTTACCGGTTCCCAACTTTTGCCACCGTCATCCGAGCGCTGGATCAGCTGACCAAACCAACCGGTCGACTGTGCAGCGTAAAGACGATTCGGATTGACCGCCGAACCGTTGATGTGATAGATCTCCCAACCACCAAAGTGTGGGCCGTCGATCGCCCATTCTTTGCGCGCTTCATCTGAGGTTAGGATAAAGGCACCCTTTTGTGTGCCAACTAAAACACGTACACCACTCATGGTCTGCTCCTTTGTAAATAAACGAATTTTACAGCTTATATAACACTGAGTTCAGAGTAGAACTCGGAAATTTCGGTGATCTGGTCAGCTTCTTGTTACAAAGTGGTTGGTGGTTCCCCAGCCATAGACCAGGTAAAACAGATCCTGGTTGGCTTATTTGTTTGCATCGTTCACCCTGCTTATGGTACGCTAAATTTCATCTCTCTCTGCCACCGCGAATCCCTTTGATCGCACTGCTGGAGAAGCCATAACTGGAGAAGTCACAAAGATTGTTTTTCGATTAATCATGATGCCGACACCCTACAGTATTCTACCACCACCCGTCGTCTAACCGGCGACACGAGCTACAACTATAGGATTTACGCAGTTCTTGGCTGCGATACGCAGAAAAACATGCTACTCAGCCAGCATTCTGTGTAAGCTCTAAAATATAAAGTACGCTGCCACGCATACGTTGGTATGTCGCCTTCCTTCGCGCTTCTTGTCAGCAGAAAAATCATATCGCTGATGAGCTCCAAATCCACTATAACTTAGCACTACCCTAAATTTCTGTTTCTTTGCGGGAACACGAACGCTTCGGGTAGCTTCTCAGCCAGGAAGGCACTTTAGCAATGCAACAAAATCAATCTATCCATGCAGCCCGCGCCGGTCTCTTACTGGTGATGTTCGCTTCCATCTTGTGGGGCACCGGGAACGCCGTCGCCCGCACAATTTATGACCTTACTGCCACCAATGCGTTTTCCGTTGCCTTTTTGCGGATGGCACTCTCGGTACCCGCGCTGCTCACGGTCTGCTATCTCACGTTGGGACGGCACATGTGGTCTGTTCAACGGCACGATCTGCCCTATATGCTGGGTGCTGGGGCCTTGGTTGCGCTCTATCAGGTCTCCTTTTACGCCAGCTTACCCCGCATTGGGGTTGCGATTGCGACTGTCATCGCGCTCTGTAGCGCCCCTGTAATTGTGGCCCTGCTTTCAGCGTTTGTCATGCGAGAGCGGCCATCCCGAAAAACGCTGTTGGCGCTGACGGCAGCACTCCTCGGCACTGCGCTGCTGGTCAATGTCCGCACTTCGGCGCAACGACCCGATGTCGTGGGCGGGGCACTGTTGGCGCTGCTCGCCGGCACGTTGTACGCTATCAACACGCTGGTTGGCCGCAAGTTGGGCAGCACAGGGCAGGCCCATCCGCTCCAAACGGCAACGATTGGCTTCGTCTTTGGTGCCGTTATCCTCTTTGCCATTGCGCTGCCCATGGGGCTAGTTGTCAGCTACCCCGCTACCGGCTGGTTGCGTTTAGCCTATCTCGGCTTTGTGCCAACAGCCGTTGGCTATACACTCTTCTTTACCGGCATGCGCACAACTACGGCGACCGCGGCCAGTATTGCTACCTTGCTAGAGCCCCTGACTTCCACCATCATTGCAGCCCTGCTCTTACACGAATCACTCAGTACACAAGCTTTCGCTGGTGGCCTCTTGCTCATGGTGGCGATGGGGATTCTCTCGGTGAAAGCCCACGCCTAGTACAGTGTCACGGAAGTTTTGCTGGTTTATAGGCATGCAATTGTAGGTCACGCTTGCAGCGTGACAAAGCGGGGAAAACGCCTATTCTTGCAGGAAATCGTCGCCACTATGAGCCTTGTCACATTGCAAATGTGACCTACGTCTAAACTGTCATAATTTCCCTGACACTGTACTACTGTTTTGTCAGATAAGTAATGACGGGTATATTATCCTGAGCCGTAGGTCACGCTTGTAGCGTGACAAGTGTCGCAACGCTGCTGATGGCACTGCCGCTATGCAACGCATGTCCCATTGCAAATGGGACCTACGCATCGTCGTCCCTTACCAATCACAATTTGTCTGACAAAACAGTAGTTGTCTGGCTGCTTCATTTGTAAAAATCCCCTAGCGCTTGTTGGAGATCCCTCACTCCGCCCGCTACCTATCACTTACGGGTTGGCGGTTAGTATCTATCCGAAAACGCTCTATTCCCGCTGGGCCACAACCGATTTTCGGATAGGTTTTAGCCATAAATCAGGCCAATCGCTAACCCAGCAAGCGAAAATTGAATCGCATAATAGTTACTTTCGGCGATTCTTCAGAATCACAGAACATTGCGCTTATCGATCACCAATAGAGGATTCTTTCACCACACATAAAGCCTGCCGAATTTCCCCCAAATGATAGGCAGTGTGTACGATCATGGCGATTGCGCCAGCAACTTCACGCTCACTGGGCCACTGCGTTTGATCAGCAATGAGTGCCTTGATCCGATCATAACTGGCGCGCAACGACTCTTGGATTATCGTCCACTCCTCTGGGCTGACGTCATGAGTTTCCCGCCAAATTGTACCCCAATCAACTGGCGCAAACAGCTGCGTCCGCACTTGCTGCTCCACCGTATCAAGATAAAAAGCGACATGCTTTACCTGTGCCGCCAATGTCGCACAGTTGCCCCCCACAGGGATCGACGCTTCCGCAGCCGAAATGAATGCGAGGGTCTCAAACATGGCGGTGCCCTTGTCAAGATACAAGCCGTGCACATTGTCAAAGGTCTCATCAAGCAATATGTATAGCGCTTTGGTAAACGCATCGGCCTGAATTTGCGTAGACATCTTTTCTTTTCCCTTGTGAATTATTTTACTAAAGGTCACGCCCGCCAGTCTATTGCTCGCAGTCTATTGCTCGCAGTCTATTGCTCGCTGTCTATTGCTCGCCAGTTCACGTCACAGCAAGCCGCTTCTGTATTTACCATTTCTGTGTTAGCCAATTCATCGCTGCCTGCGCAAATAGCACATTTGTTCCACGATAAGATACCCTAATTGATTCAAAATGTCAAGTACAATTTTCAAAAAAGATAGTGCAATGATTGTCACAATCACGAAGGGTTCCTCGTCTTATAAGTGACAGACCTGATCAATGTGGTTCTTTGGGATCTCAGGGGGTTGACCCGCTTTGGCTTCGACAAGCTCAGCCTCCGCTAACCATTTGTCAACCCCCTGAGATCCCAAAGAACCCTCAATATTAGTTGTATAGGATATCCACTATCGGGATACCTAACACAAGACGGACCAGAGAGTTGAAGTGAGGAATCTACAATGAATACGCAATCTCCAATCAAAGTTGTTGTGCTCGGTGGTGGCTATGCCGGCACATTGGCTGCGCTGCGCTTGGCCGGGAAGAACAACGCGCAGTCGGTTGAGGTAACCCTCATCAATGGTGTTGATCACTTTGTCGAACGCATCCGCCATCACCAACGGGCAAGTGGGCAACATCAACAACGGTTCGCTTTTGATAAGATGTTGGCTGGCAGTGGGGTCCGCTTTCTCCAGGGATGGTGTACAGAGCTTGTGCCGGCCACAAAAAAGCTTGTGCTACAAACGGCAACGGGATCGGAAACGGTAGCCTACGATTATCTGATCTATGCTTTGGGCAGCACGGTAGACAAAGCGGGGCTCGCCGGCGTGACGACGAATGTATATACTCTTGGCGATGAGCAAACCGTGCAGGCGTTGGCCGAACGGCTGCCCGCCATGGCCGCCAACCACGAGCGCTTGTTGATCGTCGGCGGCGGACTCACCGGGATCGAGGCGGCGACCGAGTTCGCCGAACAGTACCCACAACTGCGGGTGACCCTGGTGACGAAGGGCAGATTGGGTGCCGCCCTCTCAGCAGCCGGTGCTGCGCACTTGCGGCGCGTCTTTGCCCGTCTCCAGATCGAGTTGGTGGAAGGGGTGACGGTTGAGCACTTTGCCGAAACCACGGCCTATTGTAGCGATGGCCAAGCACGCAGCTTTGCCGGCTGCGTCTGGGCGGGCTCGTTTGTCGTCCCGCAGTTGGCGGCAACGGCGGGCTTGCCGGTCGACCAGCACAAGCGCCTACTGGTCGATGATTGCTTGCGCGTGGTTGATCATCCGACGATCTATGCGGCGGGTGATGTTGCAGCCATGGGCTTGCGCATGGGCTGCGTCAACGCCATGCCGATGGGCGCTTATGTAGCCGATCATCTGGCCGCAACGCTCACAGGCCACACTGCGCCAGCCCCCTTCCACTTTGGTTATCTTATTCAATGTATCAGCCTTGGCCGCCACGATGGGTTGGTCCAGTTGGTTCATGCCGATGACACACCCAAAGCCCAGATCCTGAAAGGCTGGCTCGCCACCCGCATCAAAGAATTAATTTGTCGTTTTACAGTCTGGGCGTTATTCTGGGAGAAACGCTGGCCGGGGCTATACAGTTGGTCACAGACACGGCCCATTTTAGCATCACGTCAGCGAGCAACAGTAGCGCAAACAGCACCAGCACCACTAACACCGGCGCCACTAACATCGGCGCCACTAACACCGGCGCCAATAGCACCAGTGCCACTAACACCGGCGCCAATAGCACCAGTGCCACTAACACCGGATCAGGTATCTTATGGACAAACGGCTGCAAACCTTTGAGGAACATCGTCCGTTGCTCTTCTCGATTGCCTATCGCATGTTGGGCAGCGTTATGGAGGCAGAGGATATCGTGCAGGAGAGCTATATGCGCTACATGGCCACCGATGTCGAGCGCGTGCAATCACCAAAAGCCTTTCTCAGTACCGTTGTAACGCGCCTCTGCCTGGATCAGCTCAAATCGGCGCGCCACAAACGCGAGGAGTACTTTGGCCCTTGGTTGCCGGAGCCACTTGTAACAACCGACGCCCCGGATGAGTTGCTGGCACGCCATGAATCGATCTCGATGGCCTTTCTGTTACTCTTGGAGACGCTGTCGCCGGTGGAGCGGGCCGTCTTCCTGCTACGCGAAGTATTTGATTATGAGTATAGCGCAATTGCGGAAGTTGTTGGCAAAGGGGAGGTTAATTGCCGACAACTTTACAGCCGGGCCAAAAGACATATCCAAGGAGGGGCACCACATTTCCTAACGCCACCCGCAGAGCAACAGTCATTTGTCCTACAATTGATGCAGGCCCTAGAAGCGGATGATAGCGAACAGTTTGCCGCGCTGCTTGCCGAAGATGTCGAGCTGCACTCTGACGGTGGTGGCAAAGCTTCAGCCGCCACCCATCCACTCTACGGGCGGCAGACGGTGATGCGCTTTATCATCGGCTTGCATCACAAACGCCCCCCCAACACGACCATCGAGCTCAGCGAGGTCAACGGTGCGCCGGCGCTCTTTGTCCGCATCGATGGGCAGTTGGACAATGTCATGTGCCTGGAAATCGGCACGAATGGCATTCAAGCGATTCGGATCGTGCGCAATCCGGAGAAGCTGCGTCATCTGTAGCGCTACTTGCCACAGTTGGTGTTACTTTCGATTGACATAGCTGTTGGGGTTAGGGGTATACTCAGTCCATGAGGTCACCATGATCCACCTGAGCCCTTACCGAATCGAAGCAATCCCTTTGACTATCAAACGGATTGCAGCGGTTGTATACATGCCTGTTTCTGTTGGCATCGTGGCGTTTCAAATTGCCCGGGCACTAGTAGGGGTGCCTTGGGGTGCCTATGCCATGGGCGGTGCATGCCCAGAGCGATTCCCGCCGGCGCTACGCATCGGGGTGCTGCTGCTGGCCGCGCTCGTGCTTGCGCGCGCAGGCGTAGCAATCCACCGATGGGCACGCGTCCCGACGGCTTGTCTGGCTGGTCGTCGCCTTTGCAGCGATCAGCCTGCTGCTCAACCTGATTACACCAAGTGCCGGCGAGCGCATGATTTGGGCACCAGTTGCGTTTGTGCTGTTCGTTTCCAGCTTGTTGGTCGCCATCAGTCGCACCGAACTTAGCCTGTAGGCGCAGGATTTCCCCTCGTAAAGCGCTTGACAAATAATGTGAAAATGTAAATGCGTTTTGTTTGTTGATCAGACGATCATGGAGCCCAATATGGAAGAAGATCAGAGTGCTGCCTATCGTAGAGATGTGAATCTGCTAGCGGTGCCATATCGCGCAAGCGAAGCATTGAGAACTCTTATGGCAGCCGGAGAAGCTGCGACGGCTGCCGTACGCGAGGGGCTACACCATGCCGACCCGGCGGTACGGGTTGGTTGTTGCAAAGTGCTTGATCACTTTATGGATGAGGCGGCTGTACCAGAACTAATCAAAAATTTGACTCATCCTGATGAACAGGTACGTTGTTGGGCAATGCATGCGTTAGCCTGTGATAAGTGTAAGGAAGGCTCATGCCGACCGGGCGAAGATCAGGTGATCCCCATTGCAGCGCGCATGTTGCTCGAGGATAGCAGCCGTCGTGTGCGCCAATCCGCGGCAGGGCTAGTCGGCGAGAGTGTACATCGTAGCGCGGCGGCGTTACCTGCACTGCAACATGCACGTATCCACGACCCCAGTCCCGTTGTACGCAAAATCGCGGGTTGGTATCTGCCCGGCGGTCCGCGTTACAAAACGCTAGCACCAAAGATCAGGCGGACCAAGGCCACTAAACAACGATGAGCAGCAAGAATCCGCTTATCATGCTATTGAGTGGTGCGCCGGGCACCGGCAAGTCAACTATCCAACGCCATACACCCGCTTACTACCGGCCGCTACTGGGCGATACAGCAGCATTTGGCACCGATGAGGTGCTTAGCATGATTGACCCCAACTGAGTGCTGGCTTATGCAGAAGAACGGGCAGAACTTGCGCGCACGACTTGCTGTCGATTGGCACAGGTAAACCTCAACACAGCCACGGTACGGTGAAGGGTGCGCCCTCCTGGAACAGATCGGTCCATCAGCAGAGGGCACTTTAGCCGCATCAGCTCGATTCAGCCGGTGCGCATAATTAGTTTACCCGAGGGGTGGCAAATAAAAGAAGAGAATCGCCAGGATCAGATAAACAGCCAGCAATTGAACCCCTTCAAACCAGTTGCTCTCACCATCACCGCTGATCTGGCCAACGACAATCACCGACACGATCACGGCGATCACTTCTGGGATTGTAAATTCTAGATTCATCGGCTGTTGGCCCAAAAAGTAAGAGAGAAAGATCAGCACCGGTGCGACAAAGAGCGCAATTTGTAGGCTTGACCCAATCGCAATGCCCAGGCTCAAATCCATTTTGTTCTTGATTGCCATGAAGATGGCCGTCGAATGCTCCGCCGCGTTGCCGACAATTGCAACGACGACAATCCCCACAAAGACCTCGGTCACGCCAAATTGGGCGCGGGCACCCTCTACCGTGCCCACCAAAAATTCAGAGACCAACGCCACAAATGCCGTCGCCACCAATAGGGTTATAACCGACCGGGTTAAAGAGGAGGAGCCCTCTGCGCCCGCAGCCGCGGCATGGTCAGCCTGCTGTTTAGGCGCTAATCGTTTTTTAGGTGCCGGCCGTTTGACCGCTTTTGGGCTGGCTTCTGCAGTGGCTTCTGGGGTGTCGTTATAGAGATGTTTATGCGTGACCAAGGAAAAAGCAAGCATGCAGAGATAACTCACAAAGAGCACACCGGCAATCGCCAGCGACAAATTTTGCTCTGTCTGCGCACTCCAGCCGGTCGGCGTGGAGCGGGCCGTCAGATGAAAGACCGTGGGCATGAGCAGCGCAATGGCCGCAAGCGACAACGAGGCGGTAGAGGTGAGCACGGCGGTCTTGTTAAAACGTTGCACCGGAAACTTGATGCCACCGGCCAACACCGACATCCCCAAGACCAGCAACAGGTTGCCAATGATTGAGCCGGTGATCGAAGCCTTTACCACCGTCGTCAGCCCTTTGGAAAGGGCCATTAAACTGATGATCAATTCGGCAGCGTTACCAAAGGTTGCATTCAACAGACCACCAATGCCTTGCCCCAAATGGCTGGCCAACTCCTCGGTCGCCTGTCCGATGATCCCAGCCAATGGGATAATCGCGAAACAGGAACAGAGAAAGAGCGTTGTATCATTGCCCAAACCGGGCCAGTAACGCAAAACAATGGCAACAGGGACAAAGATCAGCAGCCAATTGAGGGAAGGTTTCAGGTTTATCGACATTAAATTTATCTCGGTAAGGATTATCTGTAATCAAAAGAATTTGTAATCTCATTATGCCTACCCTTTGGCGTTCTCGCAATTTGCCATGCCTCACAGGGTATACTATTCTATCAAGTGAAACCCTCTACTACGCCGCTGCCTAACCAAACCAATAGCTCAGTAAGCAGGCACCATCCCCCTGTCTTAAGTCTTACCGTCCCACTATCTTCTTGACTGTCTTACTGTCTTACTAACAATACCTTCGCCAATTTCAGAAATTAGAGCCGTCATTCCTGCGCAGGCAGGAATCCATCTTCACGTTACACGAGTAGATTCCTGCCTGCGCAGGAATGACATCTGGAAATTTCCGCCAAAACAAGGTTTGGCG
>DAOUCA010000144.1:0-32950 GCA_034432375.1 Caldilineaceae bacterium | reverse complement strand
ACCATTACCCACAAGTGTGCGGCGAGCGTGGCGTTCCGGGGACGGCACACGAGTTGATGCGTTACCAGAGCGCATCTGTGCCGTCCCCGGAACGCGACCCTACCACCGGCCCACAAAGATATGGGTAAAAGTAAGCCTTGATGTCGGGGAGGGGCCGGGGTCGGGTTAGTCGTTACGAGATTCGTTTCCTGGTAACGCCGTCAACTCTCATGCTATACTAGCGTTTTCGCCGTGATCGCCGGTTCCCCGCAAAGGTAGCCGGCCCAACAGAAGGAGCCCAACGATGCCGATGATTCCCCATGCAACTGTCCCCGCCCTACCCAGCACGCGCAGCGGTGTGCCGATCCGGCGGCTGGTGGCGGCGGAGAGTGGTGCCACCCAAACCGAGGCGTGGGAGCAGCAATTGCCGCCCGGAGCCGAGATCCCCTTACACTATCACGATGTCGAAGAGACGGTGGTCTTTCTCAGCGGGCAGATCGAGGCGCGCATTGGTGACGAGACGACGGTCAGCGCTGCGCCGGTCACAGCCTTTGTGCCGACAAACGTGCTGCACAGCTTTCGCAATGTCGGTGACGCGCCGGCACAGATGATCGTCTTCTTTCCGGCGCTCCAGCCGGCGGTGATCTATTTAGATGGGGAGCGGCGCTATGCGGCGGCGGCAACCGGTGAGGAATAAGGCTATTCAAAGAAAGAATTAGATACAGAGAGCACAGAGGACACAGGACACAGCGAGAACAGAGAGCACAGAGAGCACAGAGAGCACAGAGAGCACAGAGAGGACAGAGAGGACAGAGGGTATAGAGGGCATAGAGAAGGACATGAGCTCTTCTCTGGTGCAAGGCTGGAATTGCTTTCTTGGCGTTAGCTAATTCCAGAAAAATAGATATCCAGTAGGGGCACTCGCTTGCCGGTGACCGCTTTGGGCTTTTGCAAGGATCGGTGGCCTTTCATACGCCTACACTTTATCCCGTGAAATCGCCTTACGAAAGATGTAGGAGTCTCTACAATGAAGGAAGAACAATGAAGGAAGAACTGGATACCACGGTAACGGTCGGTGTGCTTAAGGACGCGGTCGCGCGGTTTGTCGAGGCACGCGATTGGGGGCAATTTCATACGCCCAAAAATCTAGCCATGAGTATTGCGATTGAGGCCGCCGAAATCATGGAGCACTTTCAGTGGCGGTCACTAGACGAGAGCGCTGCGTTAATGAGAGATGAGGCCGCGCGCACCGAAGTCGCCGACGAATTGGCCGATGTCTTAATCTATTGTCTCAGCTTTGCCAACAGCAGCGGTATTGATGTCGCCACCGCGATTCAGAAGAAATTGGCGCGCAACGAGCTACGGTTTCCCGCGGAGCAGGCCACAGGGACAGCCGATGGTGCGCGCCCGATGGAGAAGGTAGCAAACAGAAGTGAGGAATATTTGTGAGTGAAGTTTTCAATACGCGTGTCGTGGCGGTCGATCCCGAGCAGCCCGACCTGGCGCTGTTGGCCGAGGCGGCGGACATTTTGGTAGCTGGGCGGTTGGTTGCCTTTCCCACCGAGACTGTCTATGGCTTGGGCGCCAATGCGCTTGACGCAACGGCTGTGGCGCGAATCTTTGTAGCCAAAGGGCGTCCTGCTTCGGATCCGTTGATTGTACACATTTATTCGTTGGCGCAACTTGACGAGATCGCGGTGGCGATTCCGCCCGTGGCCTGGGAATTAGCCCATCACTTCTGGCCTGGGCCGTTGACGTTGGTGCTACCCAAACATAAGCGAATCCCGGCCAATGTCTCCGCCGGGTTAGAGACGGTCGCGGTGCGCATGCCGAATCACAAGGTGCCCCACTCCCTGCTTAAGCTGGCCGATTGTCCAGTGGCCGCGCCGAGTGCCAATCGCTTTGCGCGCCCCAGCCCAACCTTGGCGCAACATGTGCTGGATGATCTGGGCGGAGAGCTTGAGTTGATTCTCGATGCGGGGGCGACTATGATTGGCATGGAATCGACGGTGCTCGATTTGACTGTACCGGTGCCGACGATTTTGCGACCAGGCGGCCTGCCCATCGATCTGTTGCGTGTAGTCGTGCCCAATGTCACCTATAGTCCACGCTATGCCAATCTAGATGAACAAGCGACCCCTGCCCCTGGTATGTTGCTAAAACATTATTCACCGAATGTCGATCTGCTGCTCTTTGATGGTACGCCAACCGCGGCGGCCGCGGCGCTCCAGGCAGAGGCGCTGGCGCAGCAGGCTGCTGGTAAGCGCGTAGGGGTGATGGTAGAGGATGAGCAGGTGGCCTTCCTTGCCGCGTTAGGGCTGACGGTGGCCGCGCTTGGGGCACGCGCCAATGTCACGGCGATCGCGGCCAATCTCTTTGCCTGTATGCGTGACTTGGAGCGCGCCGAAGTTGATGTGATCCTGACCCATACCTTTAGTCGCGATGGCGTGGGATTGGCGGTCTGGGATCGCCTTGTGCGGGCAACGGAAGGGCGCGTGATTCACGTGCCGTAGAAGCGGTTCTGCTTTTCAGGGATAAGTAAATTAACGCCCTGGTAACTGTAGGGACGTGGCATGCCGTGCCCCATGTGTATCAAGGTAAGCATTTCAGGAACACTACAGCAGATTTTGGAAGCAAAGGATAGGCAATCTACAAACTTGTCGGTTTAAAGTGCCAGTTGCCCTTAAAATTCTGAATACGCTGTGGCAAATCCGCTGTTTCCTTCATCTGTTATAGTTTGGTTACGGCCCTTATTTCTTCGCTTGCCCCTACGGTAGCAAGCGAAGGGATCTTACCCAGAAAAATGCCCGGTTCGGTTTGTCATTCCCTACGAGGACAAGTCTGCAAGAGTCTCCAGGGTAGGGCAACTCGAAGACCCTTTCAGGGTGACAACTATACCCACCGTAGAGGCTTACCTTGCTACACATGGGGCATGGTGCACCACGCCCCTACAACTCGCGCTTGGCTGAGTTGCGCCCGATGGGTGAATATTGTTCGAGGACATAGTCAATGCCACTGGCCGGGGCCGAGGCATCGGAGATCCAGAAGATGACATGCTGGGCCACCTCTTCTGGGGTTGTCAGCCGGCCACTGGGCGCGAATTGGAGCGGCACATTCTTCTCCCAGCCTTCGGGTAACCCTTCGCGGATCTTGAGCGCAATTTCATTGGGCGTGGTGATCCAGCCAGGGTTGATCTGATTGACGCGAATGCGCTCGGTTGCCAGCGCGTTGGCAAGATTGCGGGTAACCGTCTGCAACCCCGCTTTGGCGGCTGAATAGGCGAGTAGGTTGGGCGCGCCGGAGAGGGCATTGATCGAGCCAATGTTGAGGATCGTGCCACCACTCCCTTGCGCCCGAAAAGCGTTGACTGCTTCGCGGATAATCAGAATCGGTGCACGTAGGTTCACCCCGACGATGGCGTCGAACATCTCCGCATCGGTGCTCTCCAGATCGCTACGGGTCACAACGGCAGCGTTATTGACCAGTGCATCGATCCGTCCAAAGCGTGCAACAGTCTCTTGCACGATGCGTACACAGGTATCTGGTTCGCGTACATCGCCAATGATATAGCGGACGGCATCCCCCAGATCGCGTTGCACCGCGTGGGCCAGATCTTCCTCCAGCCCATGCAACATAACACGCGCCCCATTGGCTACCGCCAGACGAGCGCTTGCTTCCCCAATCCCAGTCGTAGAGCCGGTGATCAAGACAACTTTATCCTGCAACAACATGGTTTATTCTCCTAATAGATAAAAGCCTTAAAAGTCATACAGCTTCTCCCGTGCAATCGTACCCTGGATATAGATGACTTTTAAATGGATTAGCCTATAAGCCGATGGAATGTGGCGTGTGGCTTGTTGGCGTCGGAAGCGGGGGGCATTGGCTTTGTTTATGCGACGCAAGGGGGATCAATGCTTCTTCAATCGTTGGTAATACCCAGGGCAATGTCACGGTAAAGCGGCTTCCGGCACCAACTTGACTCTCAACGTCGACAGTACCACCATGCAATTCAGCCATCCGTTGCACCAGTGCGAGGCCAAGGCCGGAACCTTCATAGCGTCGGGAAAGCGTGCTATCGACCTGGACAAAAGGTTCAAAGAGATGCAAGCGTGCGTCGTCCGCAATGCCGACTCCTGTATCCCAGACAACTAGTTGCACCGCAGGTGTGGAGCAATATGCGCTAGAAATTTCCAAGCCAATGCTCCTCTCTTCCGGCGTAAATTTGATGGCATTGCTCAGCAGGTTAATCAGGATCTGCTTGATCCGTCGCCCATCGCCCATCATGATCTTCACTGTCGGATCGTGAACAAAGGTTACCGTGATCGCTTTCTTCTTGGCGGTCGGCTGCACGAGCCGCAGCGCCGCTTCACAGACGGCCGCGACATCAACCGCATCAACCACCAGTTCCGCCTGCCCCGATTCGATCTTCGCTAGATCGAGAATATCATTGATCAGTGCCAACAGATGGCGACCGCTGCTTTCGACGGTGTTCAGCGCTTTGCGTTGGCGATCACTAACCGTTCCATAAATCTCGTCCTGTAGCGCCTCTGTCATGCCGAGGATGCTATTGAGTGGAGTGCGTAATTCATGGCTCATGTTGGCGAGAAATTCATCTTTCAGCCGCGCCACTTTGGCCAGTTGTTCAATCACCCGTGCTTGGTCCGCCTCACTGGCTTTGCGCTCGGTAATCTCTTGCACGGTTCCCTGATAGTAGAGGGGTGTTCCTTCGCTGTTGTGCACGAGAATGGCCGTTTCTGAAACCCAGATGCGCTCGCGGCTTTTATAGCGATAGATCTCTGATTCAAAGTTGCGGATCACCCCCGCCTGTGCAATCCTCTCTTGAAACTCGGTGCGCCGTGTGCTATCAACATACCATTCTGCGGCAATATCATTCACCGCGGCGATCATCTCTGTTTCGCTCTCATAGCCATTGAGGAGCACAAGCGCCGGGTTGGCGCGCAATTGATAACCATCCAGGCTAGAACGATAGAGGCCAATCGGAACATTATCAAAGAGGGTACGATACTCTTCCTCGGCCTTGCGCAGCGCATCTTCGATCTGCTTCCGTTCCTGAAGTTCCAACTGTAGCGCTTCGGTGGCGGCCTGTAAACTGGCTGTGCGCTCTTCGACCCGTTCACTCAGCAGCGCACGCTCAGAGCGCAACAGATCCTCGACCTGCTTGCGCTCGGTGATGTCCATCACCACGCAAAAGGCACCACAAACGTGGTTGTATGCGTTCAATTTGGGTACGGCAGAGACGTGGATGCGTAAGGCGCTGCCATCTTTGCGTTGGGTGGCAAGCTCGTAGGTAGAGCGCTCATGCAAACTACGCATGGTGGTCTGCTGCTGTAATACCTGCAAACTGGCTGCGTCGTAGTGTAGCACCTCGGCATTGCGCCTGCCGATCAACTCGGCGCGGGCGTAGCCGGAAATTTCACAAAATTTGTCGTTTACATAGACAAAAAAATCGTTTTCATCGGCGACCACAAAGCCTTCATTCATGGTCTGCAGTAACTGCTGATATTGCAGTTCACTTTGGCGCAGATCGCTCTCCAACGCGTGGCCAACATTTAGCAATTCGGCTAGATGGTCCATTAAGTTTGCAGCGATTCTGGCGCAGATCCAAAAGAAGAAGGGGGGAAATAGATAAAGGGTGATTAATAGATCAAGGCTATAGTCAAGGCGTAGTGTAGGGAAGAGTTGACGCAGCGTGAGGGCCAGGATGAAGAGGCAGATGGTCAACGCTAGCCAGTGGCGGCTGATTGTTTGATCCGTACTTAAGACGGTAAAAAAGAGGATGGTGGCTAATATAATCACGCCAATAATAAAGAGGGCGTGGGGCGTGATGAAGACGTAGAACGTCGCGGTCAGGAGCATTGCCATCACGCCGACCTGCTGGGCAACCAACGTGTCATCATTGCGGCGTAACGATTGTAGACAGCGGAAGAGAATTGAGGTGGCAATCAGATAGGCGAGTGACTTTGCAATCGACTGCCAATCGCCAACGAGGAAAACGCGGACAGCTGTCAGCAAAATCGCGAAAAGAAGCAGGTGAATACTGCCTTGAAAGAAGGCGATACGCAATTTCGATTGATAGGTTGAAATCAGATCAAGCATGGGAATCAGTTAATTTTTACGACAAGTCAATCGTCATTACCAAAACATTTTGTAAGCAGTGGATTACAGCGTGAGTATAGCAGGCGGAATTTACACTGTCAATACGCTGTAATACGGTGGTATATTTCACTTTGGTAGCAAGATTCTTCTACGTCACTTTTACTCAGGTAAAGTCCAACAAGTCTTTAGAAGATTGATCCACGAAGCAGCTAAAGGGCGGTTCCCTATTTCACACTCAAGAAACATGGCGGACGCCATGTTTCTTGAGTGTTACACGAAGACACACGAAGGTTTAATGCTGCTTTGACAATGTCACATTGGATTCAACAGATAGGATTGACAAAATCTACAAGATGAATTTCTGTCTCTTTTCATCCTGTACATCTTGCAATCCTGTCAAATATGAGATTGTCAACCTAAAAACTTTATAGATTTCATTTTACTTCGCAGGATCGATCTACTTTTTAGAAAGGGGTTGGTCAGATTCGTCACTAGTATCGGTCAGCGGCTTGGTTTCGTGGAGCAACCCAAATGTGCGTAGTTCCGGCGAAACCCAAGCGGTGACGGCGACGACTAGAATCGTGCCGATGCCGCCGCTGACGACCGAAAAGACCGGCCCCAGCCACTGCGCCACCAACCCCGATTCGAGCCCACCTAGCTCATTCGAGGCACCGACAAAGACACTCGTCACCGCGGAGACGCGCCCACGCATGTGATCGGGCGTCAGCAGCTGTTGCAACGTCTGCCGAATCACCATGCTCACGTTGTCAAAGGCACCGGTGAGGCAGAGCATGACAAAAGAGAGCCAGAAGGATTTGGAGAAGCCAAAGACAATCGTGGCGACACCAAAGCCGGCCACGTTGAGCAACAAACCCCAGCCCGCCCGCTTCATGGGGGGCATGTAAATCAACAGCAGCGCCATCACAAAGGCCCCGATCGCCGGGGCAGCGCGCAGCCAACCAAAGCCAGTGGCCCCCACCTTTAAGATATCTTCGGCATAGATCGGCAGTAGGTAGACCGCACCGCCCAACAGGACGGCAAAGAGATCGAGCGAGATCATCGTCAGCAGAATCCGTGCGTTGCCGACAAAGCGAATCCCTGCCAGCAAGGTTTGCAGCGACGCCGCCCCCGCCCGCTTGCCCTCCACCTGGAAGGGTAGACGCGCCAGCAGCACCATAAAGAGCAGCGAAGTCAGCGCCGTAATCACGTAGGCCCCCGGCACATAGATCGCCACGATCGCGCCGCCCAATGCCGGCCCGAGGACACCGGAGATCTGCATCAGGCTGGTGTTCCAGGTGACCGCATTGGGGAAGACATGGGTGGGCACAAGCTGTGGCACAAGGGCCACACGCGCCGGTCGCCCAATCATGACGGCGGATGCGTCTAGAAAGAGCAGCGTATACATCCAGGCGGTCGACCCACCCGTGTACGAAAGCCAGGCCAATCCCAGCGAGGTGAGCGTCATCGCCACGAGGCTGATGCGCACCAAGAGCGGCCGGCTAAACTTATCCGCCAGGAAGCCGGATGGCAGCGCAAGCAACATCGTGGGCAACGCTTGCGCCAGCCCCACCAACCCCAGCGAGAGCGGTTCCCCGGTGCGTTGGTACATCTCCCAGCCGATAGCGACACTTTGAATGCGCGTGCCGGTCGAGGCAATAAACCAGCCCAGGATATAGGCGCGATAGGCCGGGATGCGCAGCGCGGCATAGGGATCGTGGGGCGTCGCCGCGACGTTTTCCGATTGTTTCATAAGGAATGGAATTTCTAGCAGAAGCGATACGATAGCTGTACCGTTGGGGAATATCCAGAGAGCAGAGAAGCGGATAACCAGCAGCGCGACAACTATACAGATGAATGACGGCACTTTATTTGACAATCATACCGCAATTGTTTATACTACACAAAGTGCAATTCTGCGGCTGTAGTGTAGCGGTAACACACGTGCTTCCCAAGCACTTATCACGAGTTCGCGCCCAGAGGGCACCCGTCGTCAGCCGCGCTCTACCAGATACGATCACAACAGGCAAAAGCCTCTAACCCGCCAGGGTTGGGGGCTTTTTTTTGTGCCTACTATAAGTACCTTATCGCTAACCGATGCGCTTGCGCTATTTATTCTCGACTGCCAAGCGCGTCGTTTGACAGTCGCCACCCTCACTACCTACGAGAACAAAATCTCCCTTTTCATCCGATGGCTTGCCGATAACGATATAACCAATCTTCACGCTGTAACCAATGTCTATATCAAGCGCTACATGGTCCACCTACAGAACAAAGGGCTGACCGATCACTCCCAACACGACTACGTTAGGCCAGTAAAAACCTTCCTCAAGTATTGTGTCAGAGATGAGCTAATCGAAAACAGCCCTTTTGACCGGGTGAAGATGCCCAAAGTGGCTGACTCCATGCCCATAGTCTTAAGCGATAACGAGATACAAACAGCCTTACTGAAGGTGAAAGCGCAGCGAGACCGGCTGATTATCCGCTTCATTCTAGACAGTGGTGTTCGTGCATCTGAGTTGCTGGCACTCAACGTCGGTGATGTGGATCTAGCCACCGGTGTGGTTACAGTTTTCAGAGGGAAGGGGCAGAAATTCAGATTAACGGCTATCGGGGCCGTTACTCGCAAGGAGGTAAAGCGCTATTTGCTCTCTAGGGGTTCACCAGAGGCGCACGAGCCACTGATTGCCTCACTCAGAGATGAAACAAGGCTAAAGCTGATTAGCCTAATGAGCGCCTTTAGGAAGATGCGCAGAGAAACCAGCATTGATCACCTAACAGCACATTGCTTGCGGCGAACGATGGCAACGAAAAGCTTAGCCGGTGGCATGGACACTTACATCTTAAGCCAGATGTTGGGCCACGCTGATCTACAAATGATGCGCCGATATGCAGCGATGAATCAGGAGACTGTACAGAGAGCAAGTGCGGAGTTTTCAGTAATAGACAATTTGGAATGACTGAGGTAGTAACGCTGTGCGCCAGTGCAGGAACACTGACGCACAAGCTAACCATATACACCGCTGAGTAAGCAGCGGGCATACAGCTATTGGGTAGAATACCATAGCCCATGCCCACCAGCGGAATCGTTGGTGGGCATTTTGTTTGCCCATCCATGCAAACGGAGGGCGTTATGTACTGGTTTTTGATGCTTGTCTCATTTGGGCTGATCTCTGTAGCAACGTTAAACCCAATCCCATTTCTTCTGGTGCTTGCCGCCTACGTCCTTACCAGGCCGGTGGAAAACTCACTTAGAGCGACCGTTGAGGCAGCAGGGCGTAACCCAGAGTTGCCACTAGTGCCAACCGATGGCACCACCTGCGCTACCTGCTTGCTATGGTTCGTGGTAATGGGAGCCGTGGTGCTGCTTTTCGTTGGGGTAGTTGGGGCAATCGCAACGGGGGAGCTTCACCAATGATCGACCCAATAACTTGCTTAGTGGCTTATGCCATTGACACCTACAAACGGCGCGATGTGCAGGGTCTTGCTCTGGTGGGTGCGCTTCTGGCGCTGTCGGTGTTAGCAGCATGTTTGGCAATTAGCATAGTCACAGGGGGGGTGTGATGAAAACAAAGTCGAAGGGAAAGAGCAGCCCCAAAGCTAAAGCGTCAACTGCCATTGTTGCACGGCCCATGACCCGTAAAGAATCAATCCACATCCAGCGGCCACACAACTATGTACCGGCAATCCATGAGCAACAGCGCACACAGGTCGGGATTGCGCCACGTTATGAGGTGCTTCACCAAATTGACGCCCCTCTGTCGGCTACACAGCATGTGGAAATGCGAACGAGTGCAGTAGACCGGGCAAAGGGCTTTTTGATTGCCTCTACACCGCTCTACGCTGCGTTTGGCGTGGGTGCTGTGCTCGTAGGCGTGTTGTTCTTTCAAGTACCGTTTTGGTCGTTTTGGGCCTTTAGTATCTTCTGGCTTAGCTTTGTGCTGGCCTGGCTATGGGGTTACTGGCAAACACTGGAGAAATCCGCCGAGGGGATTGCCCACTACGAAGCACGGCGCAAGTGGGATGTAATCGCAGAGGAACAGCGTCGCCGCTGGGAATACTATGATCGACAAATGGAGGATCGAGAATGAGTGAACTAAAGGAGTTTGTCGGGCGGGTGGCGGATATCCGCCACAGCCGACCTTCGGGCAATACACGCCAGCGGGTGCAGGAGGCTGCACAAGAGCTTTCGCGGGCCGGTGATGTGCAGATGCGTGTCGAGCTTGCCAACGAAGCTTTGGCGGCGCTGTGCGTTGTTCTGTACGAGCTTGATGCCGATCAACGACCGGCGAACATCGACCCGGTGACATGGCGGATCTTGCTTCCGACACCGTGGGGCCGGGCCGGGTGGCGGCAATGGGGCCTGCGCCGCTGGGAGGCCGAAGTGTTGCGCCGGGTGCTGCGCATTCGCACAGAGATGCGCAAGCACAAAAATCTGTTTGACTACAATGAGCAGGGACGGACATGGCACCTGAACAGGGCAGATTACCCAACGGTCGAGCAAGCATTGGCCTATCTGAAAGGCTCCCCGATAACGCTAATTGAATGGCGCAAACATGCTGATGTGATCGCAGAACAAGCACGCACCAGAATGCAGCGTTTGCGCCTTAATGCTGGCTGAACCCTAGCCGAACAATAGCCGAAGCTTAGGCCGCACTCTAGAGCGAACAATAGAGCGAACTGTAGTATGAACGCTAGACCGTGGTAGACCAAACCAGTGTGCACCACCAATCTTGGCACCACCCACTACGAAATTTTCGTGGTGGTGCATAGGCGGGAATGACTACTGCATTCGTGCTAAAATAGAAAATGTCACACCATTTGCTTGATCGGCGGGTGTGACACTTTCTAAATAACATGGGCTTGTGGGTTGATTGTATCCCGTCTCTACTCGGGCGTCAATAATCCATAAGACGCAACGAATGGAGGATGCTTCATGAGAAACCCAACTATCGCAGCTCTTCGTAGTCCAGCTATTAAGGCGCTGTTGCGGCAAGCAGAATCTTTTAATAGCCCAACGGTTGGGGCAATTCAGCAGCGAATCAGTGAGTTAGAGGGCGCAGTAGCAGACTTTGGAGAGCATATAAACGAAATAGGCTATGAGATTGCCCCGGTTTCTACTAGTGTTGATGATCTATTAGCTGAGATAGCGAAACTACGGCAGGAGATCGAACGCTTGACGATTGAACAGGCGGTACCACGCGTTGCCGCCACAAAACAGGCAGCAGGGACGCGTGGTATGAAACTCGGCACGGCTGAACGGGTAAGAGAGTTTCACCGGTTGGTCAAATCGGGCTACTCTCACCGTGATGCAAAAAAACATAGTCGGTGCGATCCATCTACGTATTACCGGTGGTGTCTTGAGGCCACAGGAGAGGAACCGATACAGTCATACAGATAATCCATGCACGAATTAAAATTCGTCCATGGATGCAGTACGAGAAGTTTCCAGAGGTGGCTGCACGAAATTACCGAATTACCGTGAATGTCGTGCAGTTGTACGCTACACTGAAATTGCGATTATAAAAACAGGGAGGCCAACGATGAATCATTTGCAAAAATCTAGAGTGATTGTAGATATTCCCGCACACGAACGGGATATATTGCAAAAATTCTGCGATCAGGACATTAGACCACCGGCTGACCAAATCCGTTGGCTAATTGTGTGTGAGGCAAAGCGCCGTGGCTTGTGGCCTGTCAAGCCAAGTGAGCAGTGTAATGAATTACATCAGGAGTTTGCAACGTAAATTGTTACCCCATAACACGAAATTGCCCCGGTGCTACCAACACCAGGGCAATGAGCGGGACGACAACAACCAGAATCTTTGTCTAGGAGATTTAATATTATGGTATTGAGAATACCACAACAGTGGATTGAGGTCAATCCCTACCCCAATTTTACCACTAACCGCCATGCCCAGCCAATAATTTCCAATAGTACGACAATAGTCAAAATTGATGCGCTCCCACAGACCGGGGGTGCGTCATGAACGACGACATCTACGAAGACAGCGCCCCCTCTGATGAGGAAAATCCTTTTTTGGATGACATGCCCGAATTTCCACCACTGGAAATTGACGACATACCGTCGATGAATGGCTACCACGCCAACGGCAACGGTCATCTAAGTAGTAGTAATGCAAAAGAACAAGATGATTCGCTGAATAATCTTCTAGGCGAAATCAAAAAGCACCAAAACTGCCAGGAAGACTTGCGAACCCTTGCATACAAATCTGAGCTTCAAATTTCTTCACTGAGTGCAATAGAACTTAGTCAAGCCCTCTCTGCTCTCGAATCAGCCGGAGCCGGTGTTCGCTGGGTGCGAGAGTTTCGCACTGCACTCAGTAAGAAGAAACGAGCAAATGCCCAACAAGGCGATAAGCCAAAGACAACAGACTACATTGCTGCTTTGTCTAAACTTGGCTACACGTTTCGGCGCAATTTGCTGGATGATTCTATCGAGTCGGGCGAAATCATGCTTGATGACTACTACGATGCAATCATTCTAAACCAAATGAGTGATCTTGGATTCAATGGAGCAGACCGAGTTAGGCGAGTGGTCCTCCAGATGGGTCAAGAGGGCAACTATCATCCGATCAGAGAATACTTGGATGGCCTGACTTGGGACGGACAGGACTATATTGGAATGCTCTCCCAGAAGATCAAGGATGCTCACCCGCTTATCAAGTATGCCGGTGGAGCAGAAAGAACCGTTACCCACGCCTTTTTGCGACGGTTCCTCATTGGCATGGTGGCAAAGGTATTTCAGCAAACACAGAATGTTGTAATCGTACTCACTGGAGCACAGGGAAAGGGGAAATCGACCCTCGCACGGTGGTTAGCCGGGGCTATGGCGCAGAAATACTATCGAGAGGGCAAGCTAGACCCTGATTCTAATGATCATCTTCGGTCATTAGCCCGCACTTGGCTATGGGAGCTAGGTGAAATATCTGCAATAACCAGAACGAAAGATGTCAATGCTCTAAAAAACATTCTTACGCAGGAGACGGCGACTTATCGTGTCCCGTATGGCCGGTGGGAAGTCACGAAAACCACCTCGACCAGCTTCATCGGCACCGTCAATCCTGATGGCATTGGTTTCCTGAGGGACTTGACCGGCAATCGGCGCTTTGCCTGCATAGATGTCGAGTCAATCGACTGGACCTATACAGAGCTTGATATTGAGCAGATTCACGCCCAAGCATATCACCTCTACCGGCAAGGTGAACCGTGGTTGCTGTCAGCAGAAGAAGCAGCGGCCAGAGATGACAATAACAAGCAGCACGAAGTCGAACGACTTATCGACGATTGCATGGAGGCGTTGCTGGTTCTTTCTGACGACATGGATCTATCAATCCACCCGATTGACATTGCAACAGGTCTAAAAACACTTGGCTACGACAACAATCTCATCAAATGCAGCATGGATGCGGCAACTTGGTTGAAGAAAAATGGCCGTCAAAAGCGGGGCAGGCCCGCAACCTGGCGAGGGGTGCGGTTTCGCCGGAATAACGACCCGGCGACCTTTCGGGGGGTTAATGAGGGGGTTGATGAGGTTGATGAGGCAAAGGTCAATGAGGTTGATGAGGGGGTTGATGAGGCCCTAATACAGATGCAACTCACTAACCTCACTAACCTCCCTAACCGAAAAAAGAGTTACTAAAATCGTGGGACACACACACACTATGAGGCAAAAAGAGGGTGTGTCCCGCAATTTCTCCATATTAGAAAAAAATGGAGGGGTTAGTGAGGGAGGTTAGTGAGTCTGCGGGAATTTCCGTTTTAGTCGGCCAGACGGCGCAACAGGTACCCCGCGCTGACTGGTACGAGGACTCAAGGTTGCGTCAATGTGACACTAAGCAGGCGTGAGATACGCCTCGTAACTACCGAGTAATAACCAGAGGTCAAAGGGAAGAAGAGACTCCCACGCAAGCGCCTTTTTCCCTTCGACCTCCTTCCACATAGGAGATTCCACATGTTTATGAGCAAGTATCAGCAATATGCCGATGCAGACATCTTGCAGGTATTGGATCGCCTCTCGATTCCCCACGAGTCAGACAGCCGGACCTCTCACCGGCTGGATTGCCCTCTATGTGGGGCGAAAGGCAAGGCCGTGGTCTGGAACAACACCCTATTCCTGAATTGTTGCCAGGGCAATAAGCGCCATAGCGCCATTGATCTGGTGATGCTGCGCTTCAGTGTTGACTTTCAAACAGCGATTGGCATTTTATCGGGCCGCTTTGCCGGATTGAAGCCGGTAGCACCCACCAATAGCACAGAACCGGCTCAGACAGCCGATAAGCCACCATTTGATGCAGAGTACTGGTCAAATGCGCTGCGTAAAGCACAGACGGCGTTACGCCCTACTGCGGAGGCTGGGCAATACCTGCTGTCTCGTGGGCTACAGCCGGAAACATGGTCAGCCTTTGGCCTTGGGGCTGGAACTCGGCAAGGACAACCGGCGCTATTCATTCCTTGGTACAACCAAGCTGGTGAACTGGTTGCCGGTCGCTACCGGCTCCTGAAGGCCCCTGACAAACAAAGCCGGTACTATTGGTGGAAAAACAGCGATGTTCAAGGCAACTTGTGGGGCTGGCACTCGCATCAGGGACGTGATGCCGTGATTTTGGTTGAAGGCGAGATCAACGCCCTTAGCCTCTACCAAGTTTGTGGCGACTGGCTAGATGTACTCTCGACTGGCAGCGAAAATTATCACCTCACGAAGAGTAACATACGCCAAATTGGACGCTACACACACGTTTTCGGGTGGGCAGATAAGCCAGCAACGATCAAAGGCTGGGCTGGAAAGATCAGTAGCCTGATTCCCATTAGCAGTAACCTAGTTGGTGGCGACGCCAATGATCTGCTGATGAGCAATTGGCTGGCTGATATGCTAACGGCCCTAGCTGGCTGATGAGCGATCAATCAGCAGCCACCGCCAGGCGTTTTGACCTGGCTCTGCTCGCCTACCACAACGCCGGTGACCACCCAACAGCCCAGCACCTAGCAGATCGCCTGGCCCAAGACTGGTTTGGCTGCGACTGTAAACACCTGGCACAACGGGAACCACCACCGGCAAGCATTTTTGCACTGGTAGAGGGTTTGCCCTGCACAGTCAAAGTGATCATACCGGAGCCGGAACACCCGTTACGACGATTGATGACAGACCGGGCAGCAAAGGAGTTAGCAAGTGGGCTACAGAGTACGTTGGACAAACTGCGGCAAATGCCAAAAGTGCCAGGCCGACAAGTCAAGCAAAAATCACGGTCCTTATTTGCTGGTGCGACAGACCGTAGACGGAAAGCGAAAGACTGAGCACATTGGCCGCTGGGGGCCTAAACCTCCCCTACCAGAGCAGAAATGTGGTTACTGTGGCAAAAAATTCACGCCAAAGACCGCCTGGCAAAGCTATTGCCGCCAAAGCTGTCGGCAAAAATCCTATCTGAAGCGCAGAGAACAGTTTCCAGAATTTTACAGCGGTGAACCACCGCAGAAAACGAGTAAACAGACAGTGAAGAAGAAACCAGAAACAACCCAACCACCGGCGCAACCGGCCCCAGCCGAAGCGCCAATAACAGCCTCGGCCCCAACTCTAGCCACGGCGCTGTTGGCAGTTATCGAGCAGTGGCAACAGGCCTACGGCCTGAGTCAGCAAGAGTTTGAATCGACCATTGAGGAAGTGTGGCAGCAATGGCAACCAAGCTAAAACGCAACCGACCGGCTAAACCCAAAGAGCCATCTCTACGCTGCGCGCTGTGCCTGAACCACCCCAAGCAATTTGGGAGTATCGGCGTATACGTGCCAAAGGATGTTGCCAAGCCAGTGCAGACCTACATCCTATGCGCCGCCTGTGCCAAGACCGTAGGCCGCAACCCTACCCCGGCGCAAATGGCGCGAATCGAGAGTTATATAACCTCATAAGTCATATAACTAACCTTACGCCAATGTATTACACCTGCGCACATCGAAATTTTCGTAGTCAGGTGTAATACACTGGAAAATTTCGCAGTCACAAGCGGCAAAATCCGTAAGGTGATGAGTGTAAATCTTCAAGAATCGTTCAGAAAATAAGGGGTAAAAACAATGTTTGAGCAATATCTAACCGAAGCAGACAACGCAGCAATCGAGCAAGAGAGACAGCGGGCGCAGGAGACAATAGCCCGGCTGGAAAGGGAAAAGCTGGACCTCCAAGCCAAGCTGCGCAGCCACATAACCAGCAGCGAACGCGAAGTACTGGGGCTGAAAATTCAAGAAATTGACCGTTCGTTGCCCGCCATCATGCCCGAAGCGGGCCGACAAATCGAACGGCTGAAAATGAAGGCATATGCGCGGCACATGACCAATCAACGAGTAGCGCAGGAGCAGGCAGAAGCCGCCCAAGCCGAAGCTAATCGCCAAGCGGCGGTCAAAGAGCAGATCGGGGAAGCGTTCGTTGCCAATGGTGGGACTTGGCTCGAATTTGAGCAGCAATGGCCGACAATCCGCCAGCAAGCGGCCACAAATGCCGCCGTAGCCGCAGCGCCAAAAGTGATCGAGCAATCCACTGGCAACAAGGTACAAGACGCAACGCGGGAAGCGTTAGCTCGAAAATACGGGCGTGCAATCGCCTAGCCCAATTGGTGGCCGCAAAAATCCGGCCCAGGACGTGATTTTCTCGTTTTAGCGGCTAAAACCACGTAGAACAGATTTTCGTTGAATCCAGGGCCGTTTTTTGCGGTCGGTTGTAGACGGAGTATGAAACATGTATGCAGACGATGTGCAAGCCGTGTTGGTAGAAAACACATTTGGCTTGGTTGCCCAAGTCGTAAAAGTCGCCCTAGCCGACGCATTAGCGGGCGAACGTAGCGGCCAAGAGTTTTTGGATATTGTTGCCCCTGATTGGCGTGAGCGTTGGAACCCCCCGGCCCCAAAATGGACGCTGGAAGCGGAGCCGGTGCCAGAGGTGGCACCAGTCGCACCGCCACCGGCACCACCCAAACTTTGTGAGTGTGGGCAGGTGCTCACCGGCCACGGCAACCGCAAGTGGTGCGATCAGTGCCAAAGGCTGATCAACACTCGGCGGTGTGCGGAGCGACGGCAGAGAGTTAACGCCACAATCACCCCGCCTGCGACTATAGATTCAGTAAAAAAGTAAATGTATCTCTATTAGGACTTACGCAGACCGCCGGTTGAGTAAGCTGGATTTTGCCGTATCGAAACCAAAGGGCTGCGTAAGTTTTATTTATGTCTTGCTCGGACGTTCGATTGGTGTTCCGTGGGATGTCATTTATAAGCAATGACAATATCCACGTTTATGTTCAGGCTGGGGATGAGGCGACTGGAAAGGCGATCAGAGTACCAATCACTTATGTGTTACAACGATATGTAATTTATTTAAGTCTTTAGAAGAAAGGTTTATCAACTTTTCTGAGCGCAGTACCAGTGAGTTTAGAAAATCAAAAGCGCGCAAACCTTGCTTCTATTTACTTAAGTATTAGTGGTGGAAATTGAATCGGGATAAACACTATTTATCATACTACCTCAATTTTACTTTCCATCGCCAGAGTATTTTACTGTTCAAATCCCCAAATTGGTGCAGGCCTATATCCTTTTTTGTGCATATTTTGATACTGTGGAAGAAGCTTTATCCAAAGTTGATTGCACCATTCCTCTGTAATTTGATTCAGTTTTGTGATTTTATCCCATTCGGCAGCATCCTTTTCACTCATTATGCTAGCGCCCCTCGCCAATTCACGAATATGATTTCGTCTTTGCAAGAAAGGTGGGTGAGTATTGCTAAGCGATATAGCTCTTTCTTCTCCATAAGCAAATACTAATATAGATTTCTCGACAATATCTATCATGGTAAAAAATAATTCAATAAATACGTGATGCAAAAATATTTGATCACTCCTTAGCGAATTGATAACTACCGCCATTTTGTACCCGACTAAATCCGCTTCAAATTCTTTATTCCAGTTGAAAATAATTCGCTCAGCGCTTTCATTTGGAATCGAATGAACGTTAGCTTGCTCTAGATGCCCCATTAGTAAGTGACCATATTCATGACCTAAAACAAATAGCTGCTGAGTGATAGCCATAGTGTCTGCTGTCGCTTGAAACTTTCCAAGTTGAAATTTAGGTCTTACTTGATAAACGTCACCCAATACTACATAAGCATGTATCAGGTTGCGTAGTTCGCGTATTTCTTCATCACCAATATCTCTTAAATTGTTAAAAATAAAACTTGGCGAGTTTGAAAGAAGCATTTCAGGTGTTAATGATGGGCCAAAACACTGTGCAAGAATCTGAGTAGAACGGTATATAAATCCTGTCGTTCCCCAGTTTAATGCGATAATGTATTCATCACTCCTCAAACGCCTTATAAATGCATTTAGCTCTTTAGATGGCAATGTTCCAAAAATAACTTCGTGCTTATTTTGCTTTGTATCATCGATTTGTGCTACATAATCTTCTATTAATTCGATAAGAACTGAATATATACGAAAGGCAAGAGGATCTTCGTATGCACTATCTGGAATAGTTGCAAAGCGTGTCTCAGTAAAGAATGTCTTAAATTCTCTAGTTGATTTAGGTAACAGTTTTCGCAATTCATCATTTTTTGACTCAGCAAGACGACGTTGCTGACGAAAATTTGCGACGAAAGGACCAATTAAATTAAGAACCTTATTTCCTAACCGCGCTCGTTTTAGCTGCCAAAGGGTTCCTAAGTCTTTATGAGCCTCATATTGGATTGTTTCTAAATATTTAACTGCTTCTGATCGTCTTGACATGTAGTTACCAGTCCGTGATGTTATTTTCTGTCTGAGCAATAAGCTTTCACACCTGCACGAAATACAATTACTGCTAAACCAGCGACAATTACAGCAGATAAAGGCACTGCGATTTGGCCAGTCGCAGCGAGCGATGATAGGGTAGAAGCAAGCGTGATTGCAATAGTTCTAAGATCATCTGTAGATGACGATAAAGCTGGACATAAGTAACTTTTTATAGAAGGCTTATCGGCCAGCTTAGCGGCTTCTTCGAGTATCGCTATGGATTCTTCTGGCGAAATGTCAACTTTCTTTTTACGTAATCGAGAAAGAAGTTGAGCAGAATCACCCTCTATGTCATATAAATAAATTACAGTCGCAAGCTCAGCAACATAATTTGGATCTAGTTTTTGATTCACAAGCGAATTAACCTCTCTATGTGCAAGGTAAATTAACTAATGTCATTCAACACTATTAGGTATAATTCTGAAAGTGTCGATACCAACCTGACTTGCAGGAGAAGCGCATAAATATACAACTAAAAAAGTTATTTCTTCTTTGCTCTATTGGCATCCCATGCTGCACGTTCTCGCATTGATTTTAAATAGTACTCACGAACTTCAGGAGATGTCGTTTCCCACAGATCCTGAATGTCTTGGGGAAGATTTCTGACTTCTTCTGGAAGATTTTGGTTTTGGTTTTTTGCCGTAGGATTCTCTTGTCTGTCTATCCGGTTAGCTTCAGTAAGATTAAGGAATATTTGCTCAGACTTGGTGCTCCGAACGGTATGATCTCCTCTTTTATATGCTTCATCTTTACTTTTCACATCATCTGATATAGCTTGTAAAATAGCATTGGCAATACTTTTTAGAATGTTCATTGGTGTGTTCGCTTTCAGTTAGAGTAGTACGAGGTTGTCGATGGAATAGTAACATCAGTAAGACATAGAGCCACTCTCTATAATAGACTTGTTCCCATATAAAAGTTCCGCCAGCGGATGCACCAGTGAACATACCTGGGGTGGAAATTAATAGGGAACAACTCTAATAATTATGTTACAGATAAATCTGTGACGTGTGCTGTTTATAACTAATTGTGATCTTTCAGTACTATGTTTTGGGGGTTTCTTAAGGAATTTATAGTTGTGCTTAGAAAAATTTTTGCACCACTTCAGCAAGTTTTGATAAGGCTGTAACTAATCCGCCTGCTGCCGTTACGCCCTCGATTAGCATTTTCGCACCATTTATACGATCCAGGAGGGTTTGCTTATCTGGTTGCGATTTCTTAGCTTCCGTAACAGCGAGCTTAAGCTTGGAGTCTGCTTCGATAGCCGTTTCTTCATCAAACACTTGATGCGCAACGGCACGATCAAATTCCTCTTTAATTTTTATTAGTTCATCTACAAAATCTACACGGTTCTCTATGGCGGCGATATTCATGCTGCCTGCAACATTGTACTGAGTATTTACATTTTGGCCGCGCTGGTCAAATACTGCCATCTCTCCCCCCTGCTGATTGTTGTAAATATAGACAGCCACCATATGTTCTAAATCTTGCCTGGCAGGAACACTTTGTCCAGTATGCCAGGTTGTATCTAATTCCAGCACAAAATCAAGTAATCTATTCTTGACGGTATCCAATATTTGCTCGAAATGATGTGGTCGAACTGTATACTGAACTTCCATGTATCCATAGCCCTGTTCCGCCACATATGTATTGACCAAGGCCAGCATGTCAGCGGGCAAACAGTACAGGAGTTCTTTCTCTAGCGCTAACTCTTCTAAAGTTCGTACGCCGTCAAATACGTGGAAGGTTCTTAAAGCTTCCATCAAATTTTGATTATCTACCTTCCACAACGGTACAGGGCGTGCTGAAATCAACCAGTGTCCATTGGTCCACTTTCCAACACAGTTGGTAGCTATTTTTCGGTAATCTGGTAATTCTTTAGCGGACGCATATCCGTTAAGCTCGCAAGATGCCCAAGTTTTTAGGGTTTCACTTTTTAACTGATGGGCCAAAACCATTGCTTTGCGTAACGTGGAGGACAGTGTTGCATTTTGGGAAACTAGATCTTGCTGTATCTGTTGAAGTATTTCCATTAAATTCTGATAGATTTTTGTTGGAAGGGTGTTACAAGACAAATAAGCGCTAAGTTTGCAGCCATTCTAATCTATTTACAATTAATTGACAATAGTCAATTTTGCGGCACACCAATAACAGGATTGACAGCGTTTGCGTAGTGTGGAATCATTCTCCTTTCCCCTCAGACATCAACCCACAAAATGATTTCACAATAGGTGAGGCAATGACCAACACAGACGGCGCAAGCGTGCGCATCAACGGGCCAGTACAATTCCGGCCAGGTTTCAATTACACTGGTTTTGGCCGAGTGTGCCGGGCAGAGCTTGTACCGTTGTTAAACTCGCAGCCGCAGTACGTTCTACATGACGTGCTGCGCTATGTTACCTACAACCCTGGCATGTGGTTTGTCTTCTTTTCGCAGTTTGGTCGTTACTATTGGGTGAAAGAGGCTGTACCCACCGGCGACATCGGTCGGTATATCGACACTGGAGCCTTTCGCTGGCGCAAGCGACGGACAAACACCTTTTGGGTCACCCATCCACTTGACATCTGGGATACTTTGCCATCCGGTCAACCATACACTTTCACCTATGGTCCCGATGTGGAGCGTAGCGGATTGTCTGTACAGGGAAGTGGTTTTGTCTATTTTGTAGAGGCGGTTGGCATGGATCGGGTTAGAATCGGTTGGACGGCCAGCCCTGACCGGCGACCTAACGAACTGGTAAGGCATAGCCCATCACCGTTGAATTTGCTTGCGTTGTTACCTGGCGAAAAGGCAGACGAAGCACACTTGCAATTTGCGTTGTCGCAGTGGAGACTGCACGATGACTGGTTCCAATTAGCAAACGATGTTCGAGAGTATATCCAGATGCTACAGCGTCGGTGGCGTGCTCCCGGCGATTATCCGGCAAGACAGATAGAGTTAAACGAGCCAGTAGGTGCTCAAGGTGTACCGGTTTAATAGTAGGAACGTCTGTGATAACCCTGTCATACCACCAAAATAGAAGGTACTATTAATTTCGCTTACTTGAGTTTCTGGAGCGGTTACGTTTACTTGTTTTAGGTTTTCTAGTTGGCAGTTTTTGATATATCCATACTGATAAAGGAATTGCTATGCCAGACGTCAGCCATTGCCAATTACCAAATAAGAATTTTTTTGTTGAATAAACTGGGTTAACTTGGACTGTTATTGTTTCTCTTCTGACAATGTAAGTCTTGGTTGCTTCGATACCGTCTAGAGTTCTTATGCGGATACCAATCGTAAGATTTAAGTTGTGTAAACCTGAAGATAATGGCAATACATTCCATGCCCATTGTGTATATCCATCATCGACAACTATTTGCTCTTCATCTGTTAGAGGCGAAACGTCAAAATTATCGCCACTTAGTTTTGCCCACATAAAGGTTCCAACCATTAATGGTTCAATTCGTGGTTCACCACGGCCTAGTAGGCCGGAAGTAAAACTCGAAGTTGTTGTGATCCCTACTGTACCAGACAATTCTTTCTGAATTCGGACTTCAATCGACTCAATTGTACCAACCGACATCTCTGTGGGTGGATTGTATAAGAGCTGTCCTTGAGTAAACTTCTGAACTTGGGCATTTATCAGATCAACTATATTCGGTGTCTTTTCCGGTACCACGGCGACAAGTGTAAGTGCCAAATCTGGTGTGGGGTAAGCAGTTGGACTAGATGTTAGAGTCGGTGTATGTGTTGGATTCGGTGTACGCGTCGGGTATAGTGTGTTTCTTGGAGACGGAGTTGATACTGGATACGGTGTATATGTCGGGTATGGGGTATATGTTGGATATGGTGTGTGAAATGGTAGACCTGGAAAGCCACGAATTCCAGGTTCAATAGCTAAACCGTCCTTTTTCTCACATGCTATACCAAGGCTGTAAATGCCAACAGCGCTACTCGATTTTGTCGAGGTTAGAAGTTGGTCATCAAGTATACTATCTGAGAGAGCAAAATCTACGTTTGTTACACGAATTGTGTAAATACCAGATGCAGGCAATTGCCCAGACTCAACTAATGGAGCCTTCGATACTGTAGCGAGATCCTTATCTGGTGCTTCATTGGATACAGCAATGCGTAGTCCTGATGGCCCGTATATTCCTATCACAGTTTCCAAGCTGTCACCAAAAGGATAAAGCGCCACCGCAAAACTGTCTCCTATCTTCATTTCCAGATAATAGAAATGCTCTTCACCGAGTGTCGTAAATTCTCTGTCTATTATCTGTCCACACTCAACGTTAATAGTAGCCTGGCTATGCTGGTGATGGATGGTATTAGCAGCAAAAACGACTTGCGAGAAGGCTAACGCTGTTACTTGTATTACTAGAATCAAATAAACACTTATTACTTTGGGCATATTAGTTACAGATGTTATCTATATTTTGTATGAGAACCAATATTTGTTGTTAGTGCAGGTCGAGGCAAAAACTCTGGCTATCCACTACAGCCGTAGTAGAACAAATAGTAGAAGCACTAAAGAAGTAGCGACAGCGGTGAGGTATGTTTTCTATACCTCTAATTTACTCTGTTTACAATTAATTGTCAACCGTCAGCATTAACTTTGACTGATGGAGTAAATATGGTAGATGCTGCTTAGAAAGACACCCTTTTTTGTTGATCGGATAGAAATCAGGCCAACACGAGTTGCTGTCGCCGCGAAAATGGGGGTCGAGGGGGTAGCTCAGGTGATACTCTCCTGTAGCTCATAGCTGCCAGCCACACTGGTGTATCTCTGAAGATGATACACCCCGCTTGTGGCTATTTGTTCCTGTGTATCCACGGATTGATGCATGGTGTAGCATGACTAACCACAGGGCGTTGCGCTCTGCGTATCCCCTCCCCTTACCCGTATGCCAATCCTCTTCTGTCCGCCTACTCCGTCCCCTCTGACCGTAGCTCTGCTGTGTGGTATAATTACCAACAAAAGATAGACCGGCGTAGGCAGTACCGGCAATATGCCTATACCCCTTACCCTTACACCTTTTGTAGCTCAATAGCTCAGGAGCTATGTAGCTCACAGCTACATTGTGAGTGTGGGTTATCCATTGCCGATGCTGCTAGATTTATTCCTGGGGCAATAGGCGGGGCAAGGTTAAGCGTTTCACCAATTGGCATAGTTCTACGCCTGATGACATTTAGGCCATTCTGTAGCCGTTTCTGGAGGTTTAGCCATGCAGGATTTATTTTCCGCCATCATTGGACCATTTACCGTGGTAGCTCGTCAGGGCCTAAGAGTTAAGGTAACTGTTGATGGTCAAGAGCACCACTTGAGCTATGAACAATGCGAAGCGCTGATTTTGGCGCTGGGCGATGGGCTGGACAAAGCCAGCTATTGGGGAACTAACAAACAGCTACGACATCCAGACGCCCCGCAACCTGCCCACGAAGTTGATCGCATCAAAGAACACTACGGCATTGCATAGAGCGTAAAAATTTAAGGTTCCGGCCAATTGACAACCGGCAAAATCCATGCGATAATACGCAGTATAAGTTACCTTATCCTGCATAATGAATGGGGAGCTATGAACGAAATCGCCACCGTCTCAAATCATCCGATTGCCATTAGAGCGACAACCGATGACATGCTCATTGACATTTGGCTGCGTAACAAAGAGAGTGCCCACACTCGCAAAAACTACAGGGCATCCGTTGAGCAGTTCCGGCAGTTTGTCAATAACAAAGCGTTAAGCCAGGTGTCGCTAGAAGATTTATTGGAGTACAAAGAGCATTTAGCCAAGACCTACCGCAGCCGGGCAACGCAAGCGGCCAAACTAGATGCTATCAAGTCTCTGTTGACGTTCGGCCAGGAATCCGGCTATCTGGCATTCAACGTGGGCGCTGCTGTTAAGTCGGCAAAGGTGCCTAACACACTGGCTGAAAGAATCCTCAGTGAAGAACAGGTTTTGCAGTTGGTAAATG
Organism: Caldilineaceae bacterium; assembly: GCA_034432375.1. Classification (GTDB taxonomy): domain Bacteria; phylum Chloroflexota; class Anaerolineae; order Caldilineales; family Caldilineaceae; genus JAHBVH01. The sequence continues at coordinate 8,086 of DAOUCA010000144.1, read as the reverse complement.
CCCCAAAGCGTCAACGTGACCGGCTCCTGTTGCGCCTTCTGTACGCCAGCGGTGGACGTGTCTCAGAGATTGCAAGCCTGAAATGGAAAGATGTTCAACCCAACGGCCAAAGTGGACAGATCACCGTGACCGGCAAGGGCGAAAAGACGAGAGCGATCTTACTCAGGTCGGAGACTTATAAGATGTTGTTGGGCCTAAAGCCGGAAGATGCAGAGCACAACGACTTTGTGTTCCTGTCACAGCGCAATAAGGCAGAGAAAAACGGCTTAGATGACACAGCCATACTGCGCATTGTCCAAAATGCCGGTGAAGCAATCGGTATATCTGGCGTGTCGCCTCACTGGTTGCGGCACAGTCACGCAAGTCATGCACTCGACAGAGGGGCAAGTATTGTGACTGTTAAGGAAACCTTGGGGCATAGCAACATTTCAGTGACCAACAAGTATTTGCACGCCAAGCCCACTGATAGCAGTGCTCTGCACTTGGCAATTTAGTTTGCACCTGTTTGGTGAATAAGGGAATTTATGGATCTTGATTTTCTCAGCTTTATCATTGGATCAGCTATTACCGTGATCATGGGGGGAATCGGTTTTTTCTATCAGCATTGGACTGCGGAGGCTGATAGGCAAAACCAAATACGGATGGCCGCACTTGACAAACGACTATCTGTTCACCAGGAAGCCTACAAGTTATGGCATGATTTACTATGGTCACATGACAATCTCGATGCAGCATTTACGTGTCAGGAGTGGTACCCCCGCAATTGTCTTTACCTAGCACCTGAGGCCAGAAAAGCCTTTTATAGGGCTTACAGAGCAGCATTTGATCGCCCTTCTCTTTTGAGCCAACAAGATGTAACACTAATTAAAGAGAACTGGAACGACATACGTAGAGCTGGATCCATTATTGCTAACGGAGTAGGGTTACCAGAGTTAGGTGAAGAGGAAGAAGCTGTCTTACCGGAGCACATTGCTTGACAGCGCATTTGTTCTATGGTAATATGTCCGGTATGGGACCGAATGATATTTCTAGCTACGTAACTACAGCAGACGCCGCCAAAGAGCTAAACATATCACAACGGCATGTGCGCCGGTTAATAGCCACAGGGGTTGTTTCCGGCTGCGTAGAAGTTGGTAAGACCTATCTGATCCCGCGTGATCAGATCGAAGCGGCAAAGGCACGGCCCAAACGTGGCCGCAAAAAGCAAGTTTGACACCAAATGCTATAGGCTATATGCTGTTGCACATTAACAAAATAATTGTCAGTAGCGAATATTGGCATCATAAGTATTTATATAGGGTTAAAGGAAACTTTGCCCTGTTGTAATTGTTTCTGGTTTTTAGGAGAATTTGACAAAATCCCACATGTAGCATACACTGTTGGAGATTGTCTAGCAACGCGGCTGTAGTGTAGCGGTAACACACGTGCTTCCCAAGCACTTATCACGAGTTCGAGTCTCGTCAGCCGCTCAAGAATCATTCGTCTGCTGTGGTGAGTGAGGATAGCAGAAAGCAAAGCATCATAGCTCTGTTATCTTTACTTATCATTAGCCGATGAAAACAATCTACCCCGCTGGTCAAGCCGGTGGGGTAGATTGATATATTATCGTTTTATATGTCGGTGCTTTCTCATCGGCCTGGTTGGTTAGTGCTTTCAACGCTGCCAGCCTTTTTTATTCTTCTCATGTCCCCCAGGTGCTTCCCTCTGTGACCTCAGCCTAGCCAGTTGGTACTATCCCCAGAATGCGTTATCAATTGTAATGGTACTATAGCCCACGTTTGGCGATTACGGCAAACTACTGTTTCGTTGCCATGTGTCGTTCAAGCTTTAGCAATCGGCTCTCAAAGTTCTTCTGCGTTGACGTAAGCCCCAGCAATTGCAATTTGATTGATTCGATATCAACCTGATTGATTGCGCCAGCCTCATCACCAAAAGCAATAAGTAGATTGCTGATAAACTCACCCCGTTTTCGTGGGAAAGTATGCTTCTCCAAAATGTTGACTTAACTTTTTGATAAATAAAGTATAGAATTACACAACGTTGAAACGTTATGTAATTCTATGATTCAAAGGATAGTACAGCACGGCACGCAAGACAATCAAGCGCCAAGGTAGCGAACAACTAGAATTAGGCGTCAAGGCTGACGTAACTGCACTGTACATCCGTGTCTCAACTGAAAAGCAAGCGGAGGAAGGTTTCAGTCTTGATGCACAAAAAGAGCGACTACACGCTCACTGCGTGGCGCAAGGCTGGGCAGTAGACGATAGCCATGTTTATATTGATGCTCGCCTTGTGGCGCTTGCACCCGGTCCCGTGGCAGCCTAGCCGATACACTCACGCCAATCCCGACCAATCATCGGCGTAACGTTTGGCAGTCTAGCTGCTTGGGATCTGCAATTGTCCTTGTGTTCACTTTGGGTAAAATTGCCTCTTTATTTTTTGTGTCATTTCTGATAAGATATTTACCTTGTAAAAACTCTCACTCGAACAGGGGGCAACAATGGATGAAGATCCACAAACTACAATCCAGAAGCAAACATTTACGATAGATTGGAGCGCAGGGGAGGAGCTGGAATTTCCATTATCGACGCACATGATTGTCAATTTTGATGCAGATAATTTTTATCTTAGGTTTTATCAAATTGCCCCGCCAGTTTTCGCGGAAAGTCGAGAAAACAAAACAATAAAGGCAAAAGTTGTTTCCAGTGTGGCAATCCCTCATTCCCAAATGGGACCCTTACTAAGGGCGCTAATTGACAACACTGCTAGCCACCAAGAGGTAACTGGTCACGAAATACTTCGCGAGATAGAAAAGGATGTTGATAATGCAGAAGGAAATAGTAGTTACTAAGCATTCCCCATCAGTACGAGAAATACAGTTTGCAACCCCGAACCTGTCCAACACGCGTATCACTAGCGGAAAGTCGTCATCATCGCGCCCTCTTATATCTTATCGCAATATAGTAGCGGCTTTTGATTTTCTGTCTAAACATGGTGATGTTGAGCCCTTTATTGAGTCTGCTTGGCCTCATCTGCTTAGCCATTTCGGTAAGCAAGTCAATATAGTGTTGGAGGTACTAGTTTATCCAGAGGGTGGACCGAACCTTATTGGCTGGATACAATCGCAAAGCACAGATCTAGATGACGCAATGAATAAGTACTTTTCTTTTGAAGACAATTGGTACTTAGACAATCTTAATAGAGTTACCACTAAATTTCATTTCAATATCGAATCGTAATGAGCTTCAATTGATCCACGTTTTTTACGTTCGCACAAGAAATACGTGAAAAAGTCTCTGAGTTCTCAAGTGCGGAAGCTGTATACCGAACGGTGATTAGCCGCGCTTACTACGCATCGTTTTGTACCGTACGCAACGTAGTTGAGAAGCGTGACAAAGTTAAATTCACCAATAGGGAGCACGAAAGCTTAGCCAACTATCTCATAGAGCACGCCGACAAACGAAAAAAACGATTAGGTAATCATTTGAGGAACTTACACGATTTCAGGGTGAAAGCGGATTACTATGATAACTACTCTCCATTGATGGACTCCGGCCAAGCACTAAAGTTCGCTAAAAAAATAGAAAACGAAGTTCAAGAGATTTGGAAATAAGGGAGCAATGATATTCCCAACAATCGCAAGTACTACAATCGCAACGAAGCCCCAGCCGATAACCTTCATGATTTTTCTGAAACATCCCTTCACAAGGATCTCCTTTAGTTCATTTATGGATAAACAAGCCAATGGTCAACCCCGCCATGCCAGCTACACGCACCGCTACCGGTTGCACTTGATGTGGTGCCATCACGGCAGATTGCGCCTCGTCTTTGTCCGCTCCTGGTATCGAGCGTTGGTGCCGGCGGCGCTGCAACTTGTGGTAAAGGTATTGGCGTGGTTGGCACAAGTGGCGCCGGTACTATAAGATGCAACGGGGGCGTTGGCCACTGTACATTATTTGTTGCTCCTAACCACAGTGGGATGTCAGTAGGCCAAGGCGTTACTATGGGTTGCAGTCTCAATATATCAGTTGGTAAAGCCGTTATCGTTGGACGTCGCCTAAACATGGCTGTTCTGGCTGGCCTTGGCGCAAGAGTCACTGGTGGTTCGTCAAAGGCAACAGTCACATTAAATGGTGCTTGTGCCGTTTTCATGGCTTGCACTTGATACGCAAAGTCAGACTCTGACATTGAGAACCAAATCAATGACATGGTTATCAAGCCAATCACAAGAACCAACAGCGGCATTACTGGATGTATCAACGCATTGATAACTCGCCTCATGCGTGCCTTCTTTTTTAATTTTTAAGACGGCATAAAGCACACCGAGATACGCTTTCCTACCATAAATGCAAACGAACCACCCGCAATTGCAGATGGTTCGCTAGGCAACGCCGCTATTTGATTAGGTGGCTAGTGTAGCATAGCACCGGCACGTTGGCAATGGTTTAGTCAACCTCTCCCTATCACCGACTACCTTCGATTCTGTCCTGTTGACCGATCTACTAGATCGTAACGTCCTGGCTGTCGAACTTGTTTGGGTTGTGTCGGCTCTTGCTTCACGCTATTGGTTTTTGCTTGCACCTGTTCTACTTGTTTTTGGGGCTCATGCGATGCAGATGTTTGCTGCCTGCCGTCGCCGTGTGTAAGATACTCAAAAGATCTCGCCATACAATAGGGGATTACGACACACGCAACTGCAATGGCTGCCCCCGCAGCCTGTTATTCGGCTACCATTTTTATCAAGACATCCCGAGGTGAAGGGTTGCCTTTACCTAGTTGCCTAATGTAATCTCCAATCAGTCTCTTGTAGATTGGATCCTTTCCTATTTGCTCAGACTTCATGTAACCGTTCAAGTTGCCGGTTCTCTTCATGTAACCTTCATCAAGAATAGAGTTATCCGTGTGTGGGGTGAGATACTCATCAATGGCTTCAATTGCCGTATCAAGTAGTAATTCTTGCTGACCTGAACTGATAACCTTGATTAGTGCTATCGTTACACTGCGAGGCGTAACTTCTAGTTCAGCACGAACCATAACGCTCTTGAGCAACTCAATCACAATGTGATAGTAAAGATATTTTGTTAGCTTGCGGGTAGTCTGCCCGGTCCTACCAAAGTGATAGACACTAGCTGCTTGCATCAAGAGATAGGCTGCATATAGGTCATCTACATGGAACGATTCTCCAGTGCCCTCTGTATTGACAATTCGACTGAACACATCTCCGCTGGGCAAAAACGCTGCGTTGCGACCGAATGCCGGCCCAACTTCACCTAGCCATCCTGCTCCGTAAACTCTGAGTAGATCGGACGCATTGGCAAATTCATTAAACTTTTTCTCTGCTGGATGTTGCTTTTGGTAAGCTCTGCGGGCATCCCAAGCACCGCGCTGGATTTCGAGAAAAACGTTATACTGTTCTCCAATCTTGTGCCTCCAATAACGAAAATCTTTATCAAGAGCAATAAAGTCCTTTTCTTTTACTGCATTTTGGCTGTTGGTGTAGCGCGTGATTTTTTGCAATAGCGCCTCACCCAATACGCCAACTTTTACCACCTTTGCAATCACAATACCTCTACTAGCACGTTCTTCCCACTCGTGCAACTCGGGGTCAAAACCTGTTCCACCAGACTTCAGCCTTTGACGACACACATCCCAGATGGTTCTAGTGGTTTGACAGCCGTTTACGATATAGGGATCGGTCAGTCGTAGCACTCCTTCCTCATTGAGCGTGAAATCAGTGACCACTATCGTTATACCGTTGTTATAGTAGCCAAATTGTTCTGGCTCATCAATGAGTGTTTGACGAATTGATTTGTTGACTTTGCCTTTGCCGTCAAGAAATCGTCGTATATTTTTTTCGTACAGTTGATCGATGTCGCCGCTTTTTTCTTGATAGCTCTCCATGAATTGAAATAGCTTTGTAAGCGGTACAGAACACACAAGAAGCGTATCGTCAACAGCACTTGCTTGTACAAGATTTGCAAAGAGTGGAACTCTGAAGGTTCGAGAGGAGGAATACATGTCTTCCAACGTACGGCGATAGATCGTATCCACTGAAACTGCTTCTACATCAAAGATGGGACCTAACCAAACCCAGATGGAACGCTGCCCCAAGAAAAGGACCATTGCAGCAGGACTGCACCGTCATACCGTGTAATATAATCGCGGCGCAGACGGTGTCAGTTCTACAGTGGAGAATTAGCCGAGGTAAGTAGTCGCCGTTGTTTTTAGCCGGTCCGTAAATTGGTAGATATCGGTAATTTTCGTGATCGGTGTTTTCTTCTCCTGACGATCTTCGCCGTCAAATAGCCCAATATATTTCTGTGACGTGTTAAACCACAGCCGAGCAATTGGTTTGCGGTTGTTGTCATCAAACAACACGCCACAATACGTTTGCTGGTCGCGCATAACAACCCGATCTGGCTCCATAACCTGGCTACAAATGGCTTTGATGATGTGGTAGGCTTCTATCTCTTCCGGCGTTGTGACAATTTTGCCGGTTGTGTCTTCATTCGTGGTGACCGTGTCTGCCGTAACCGGCTCTGGTTCAGTGGTATCTGATGCAAGTGCACTCTTCAGCCGCTCTTGAACCCGATCATTAATGAATAATCTAAATGCACGGCGTGTCATTTCGGTAAATTGTTCTTTTACAGACTGAGTCATACGACCGGAGTAGACTTGCGAACCAAAGAAACGCACAAAGTCTTCTGACGGATCTTGCAATTGCTCTGAAAGAATGCGTTTAATTTCGCGCGTATATTTTAATTCGCTTGCTGTCGTTAAGATACCGTCGAGATTGAAAACTGATTTCGTAAATTTCTTCAGCTCTTCAACGTCCTGTTCACGAATATCAAGCATATTGAATTCAAAAAATGGCTTGCTATCCATCTTGTTTGGTGCATCGAGATCCGTGTAAAACCAATAGACCAACCCATTAGTCAAGACACTGAATCGGGTATCGGTTACACTAAAGTACCGATACAGCTGTGAAGCATGCGCTTGCCCTAGGTCACATGTGGTTGCTTTGCACTCAAATAGCATAATAACTTTGCTATCTTTGCGGATGGCGTAATCAACCTTCTCGCCTTTTTTAGTTCCTATATCGGCATTCAATTCTGGCACTACTTCGGTTGGATCAAATACGTCATACCCCAAGGCCGCAATAAATGGCATAACCAGTGCGTGTTTGGTTGCTTCCTCTGTTTGGATAAGCTCCAACTGTTTCGGAATACGTGCACCCAATTCTCGGATCTTGTCAATAAAGTCCATAGGTCACCTCTTGAAAGTAGCTTTTATTAGATTGTTAGGTTTTGTTCAAGTTTTTGATCTACAAATATTGCGTTAGGAAACAGAGATAAGAGGTAGGTTCATATAAACTATCACAGATATCATAAACCCATGCTTACATTTTTGCAAGCTTATTGTGGGTAGATGGTCTAAATGGTAAGAATCGTATTTCCGTTTCTAATAATATTGTACCAACGAAGATTAGAGCAGGATCCGAGGTAACACGCGCCGCCGGTCAAACCGTGGCGACAGCCCTTATCCCGCAACATGCCTTTGGCGGTGCCCACTACTCATCGAATTTTTGAAGCGCGTCGTTGTTCAAAAACGGGTCAAAGGCCTGTTTATCACCGTGCAGAAGGACAAGGATTTTTAACTTCTTTGGTATCTTAGAGCGTTACCCCTTGATCTCAATGACATCAAAATAACTTTCCATCTCTAAACAAAGTGTGGCACAATAGGGCTGACCACGATACACAATGGCCGCCCTTTTACGCGATAAATTAAAAGGCTCTATATAGATTCCAGGGAGTTGTTGTGAATTGGCGCAAAGTGTTCCGGGGACGAACCAAATGATGGTTTATATCTGACCCTCATATTTGTCGGTCTACTCATCTTTCTTCAGGTCTCGGGAGAGTCGCTTGTACGGCCCTTTTACAACTTATATTTTGATAGCAACGTCGGTATGCCGCTTGCGCGCATTGGGGTTGTCTTTGGCATCGCGCAGATGTTGCCGATTGTTTCAAGCTTGTTGACGCCCTCGATTCTCACCCGCTGGGGCGGAACACGGGCAATGATTGCGATC
>DAOUCA010000143.1:0-93979 GCA_034432375.1 Caldilineaceae bacterium | reverse complement strand
TAGAAACAGATAGGAGCCGCCGCTGTCATTCCTGCGTAGGCAGGAATCCATCTGTCATCGGCCTGGATTCCTGCCTACGCAGGAATGACAGTGCACACCTTCCCGCCTCTTCAAAAACTCGGGTTTTGAAGTTGACTGGAGTATAACACCGAAAAGCCGCCTCAGCGGCTACATACCTAGCCGCTGAGGCGGCTTTTCGGTGTTGGCAGCGGGTTTCAACCCTGCTTCAAGCTAGCGGTCTATTTAGGCTGTCGTGTACTAGGCACCATGGCACCGGCAAGCGGATGCCCCTACATCACCCATCACCATTAATCTGATAAAAGAGCGTAAGTTTTGTTTCAGTTTGCGAGTACCGAATCGAGGGCGATTCTATGAGCGCCCTATAACAAATTCCTCTTGGATGTAAGGATACATTGCCTCGTGGTCGAACTCGATCCCCAACCCTGGCGTTGCAGGAACGAGGGCAAACCCGCCTTCATAGGCCATGCGTGGCCTCACCAATGTTGCTTGGCGTACCCATTCGCTCTGGAGATCACTCGGCAGGAGACAATTGCGCGCACAGGCGGCGGCATGGAGGCGAAGATGTTGCAGCACCCCCAACTCCAGTGAACTCCCATGCCAACAATCTTTGTAGGCAAATTCCGCAATCTGAGCCGTGCGAAGAAAATTATAGCTGCTGCCACCGCCCAGATTATAGGTGTCGGCGTAATTTTCGTGTAGCGCTAGCCTCAGGACCTCTTCCGTGCGCGTGTGGCAAGCAATGGTGAGCGGTCTGTATTGGCGCGCCCGTTGCCATTCATCGACGGCTGGAAAGGGAAAGGGATCCTCCACTTGAATCGCAAAGGGCAGTTTGGCCAATCCTTCAAAGAGGTGCGCCGCTTCCCGCATGGAGCGCCAGGCACACATCGGATCAATGGTAAACCGAAAGCCGGCGGGCACATCGTTGGCGATGGTCTGCAAGGCCAACACGGTGTCCCCCGCGCGGTTGGATTTCATCTTCATGCCCGTGAGCCCCAGTTTTGCCGCTTCATGAACTAAGGTGATCAATGTCGCAGCATCGGGTCGATTGGCCCAGAAATCTGTGGCGACCTTCTGCCGTACCGCCCCGCCCAAAAGCTGATGGGCCGGCAGGCCGGCACCCTTGCCCACCGCATCTAGCCAGAGTGCTTCCAACAAGCCATAGCTTTTGCCATTCTCAATCTCCCATGATCGGAGTGGATAGGCCGCGGGCAATCCGCTGGCTTCAAACTCTTGTTGCCAAATGGTTGCTGGTGTAACCGTAAGCAGATCGCGTCCAATCAGATCCTGGAGCGTCGCTTCGACCGTGGCACGGCTCGTTCCTCGGCCACATTCGCCCACAGCCGTAAAGCCGGCTGATGTCGTGCCTTCTACAAGGTGGATTGGTAAAGCGGGCCAGGTGACGCTGTCGCTGTAGACAAGCCCGCTCTTTGCTGGTGCCGCAAGAATATCGGCCCGCACCGGGACAACGACCTGCCAAATGTGAAATTTTTCAAAGGTCAACATACGATTCCTCTCAAGGCTCACTGGTTGCTCTTTGGCTAATGCCTTTGGCCTCATTTAAGAGTTGATCGACCCGATCGATCAGTGTCAGATCGACAATGGACGCCGCGCCTATGGACATGGCGCGCGCGGAGGGGGGCGGCGGAGTTGCGCGGATCGCGCTCTTCAATGCGCCAAAGGCTTCGCGCGTCTCATCGACGACCAGATCGAGCTTTTGGTTGACGGCGCGCAACTCCGCTACATCTTTTTGGGCGAGCGCCGCCAACATCCGATCCTGCAACGAGCGAAAGATCGAGGTGCCGGCTGACCCAGCAATCAGTGCCGCGGCGATCAATTTTAGAATGGTTTCCGGATCGATGACAAGGAGGGCCGCAATCGCCGCAAAGGCACCGATGAGCACGCGCGCCCAAATTCCCAAATCATACATGTATTGGGTCACAGCATGTGGATTCTCTACCGACTCGGCCGCGGTAAGTTTGTGTGGCAGCTCGATATTGCCATGTAGGATCAGCAATTCATAGATGACGCCACCGAGCGCACCGCTGGTGAGGGTAATCAGCAGCGCCAGCCAAAGGGGAAGGCCGGCTAGGATCTGTTCAGGCATGGGTAATTTCCTTCTTCAATGTAGACTCCTCTTTGGGGCTTTGGGCGGTGAATAAGTGAGCAATCGATCCCATTATCACATGGGGCCTATTCCCGAGCAAGCCACACGCTTACCGAGGGTGCGTACCACATTTAGGGGATTACACTGGACGATTATTTTGGTCCTTCTGTGTAATCTCCCGAAATGGGACGCACCCACTTACCGATGCCACCAGTAGAGCCCGTAGCCATTCACCACGATCCCGGCCAAGATGAGTAGCCGCATGGACCAACTCATCCGATTGCTTCTCCCCACTGCCACGGCCAGCAATACCACCACGGGAACCATAAAGTCCAGGCTAAAGCGATAGCCAAATTGCCACCAGCCGGTGTTGTAATAGAGCAACAGTGGCATCATCAGCAGGAGGAGTGAAATCCAACCCCCCCAGACCAACAGAGAACGTCCGCGTGCTCGCGCCAGATAGAGAATAGCCGGCGTCGTCAGCAGCAGGCTCATGCCTTCTGGATCGGGCAACCAGCGGTTTTGATCTTCTTGCCACTGCGGGCCGGCCAACCACATGGCCCAGAAGTTTTTGGGCAGATAGTGCAGATTGAATTGGCCGTAGCGCTGCAATTTGGGGGCCAACGCCTCTGCCACATTTTCTGTGAGATAGCCAAAATCGAGCGGATGACCAAAGCGCGCATTGTTGTACCAGAGCAAGGCTACTACGGCAAGCGTGATCGGCACCGCACTGCGCACGCTCCACCAAAAGAGTCGACGCCAGGGCAATGGCAATGATGACTTTTGCACCAGATAGGGCTCTTGCACCAGATGACTGGCTGCAATGCCAAAGAGCAACGGCCAGGTCAAGAGCACATTGGGCCGCGCCAGCATGGCAAGGGCCAATGCGCTGCCCACCAACCAGGGCGAACCCGTTGCGGCGGCTGCCCAAGCGGCCAAGGCAACAAAGGTGACGGTACAGATCTGCGCAACAAACCAGACCGAGCCGATAGTCGCCATATACCAATGCACGCTTCCCAGCCCAAAGAGCGCGGTCAACCAGAGAATGGTGGATAGCCTTAACTTGAGTTGGCCTTCAGTTTGCCCCTCAGTTTGACTCAGGGTTTTGCCCCGAGTTGCCAGCGCAATTAACAGCAAAAAGATCAAGGTTACATTGAGCGCCCCAAAGAGTGTACAGAAAAGCGTGGTATTCATTGCCGGCAGACCCCACAGCGCAATCCACGGCAGCATTAGCAGCGCGGGTAGCGGAGGAAAGGGGACGTACCAATGACCATTGTCGTAGGTGAGGTCGTGCGTACTTGGCGGGTTCGCAAGATATAGGTTGCCATGGAGGAAGGCTTCTGCCAGATGGTTAAAGTAGGCAACATCCGGTGTCTCTGTGTGATGGAATGCGTAGGCCACACCCCAATAGGCGCCGGTGGCAAGCAGAAAGATCAAGAGTGCCATTCTGCTGTAGTGTAGCGGACGCTGTCCCCTTGTGTGATGGACCGTTGCTGAGTGAGTTTCAATTTTCAACTACGGATATCCTTAATTGTTTACTATATGGCTTACGGAAACGTAATTTAAAAATATTGTTTGGGACTTTCACAGGTGTACGCATAATAGGACTAAACAGAAACTGTGTAGACATTCGATAGATTAATAAGAGTACTCAGATGATAGGGTAATCGTAGAATAGTTGAATGATTTGTATCAGTTATACCGTGAAAGTGTATACATAACAAAGGAAGCACAATGGATGGCAACAAAACTACGTATCCCCAATAGTCTTCAAGCTGACTCCCGCTATGCTGTACCGGTAGAGCGGAAAGCTCCACCGCCTATGATAGAGGCCGCAGACGTCTTCTCTGTTATTGATGATAATCCGCAGCGTTCTACTGAGGATGACATTTTGGGTGAAATGTGTCTTCGACAACTCAGCAATGAGTTGGCTGCCCGACATTTTTCCGTAGCAGTTGCGCGGCTGGCAGAGCAGGTAGAGCAACTTTTGGACCAAGGTGTACCCATTCCTCAACTTCAGATGCTAATGGCTGCCTTTCCCACAGAATTTGCCAGTGGCAGCGCTGATTTTCATTATTGTACGGCTATGCTGCAAAAGCGTATGGGCGAAATTCCAGAGGCCATCGAGCAGTTAAATCGTGCTCGAATTCAATACCAGCAAGCCAATCGGCAAAGCTGGGTTGTTCGGTGCATCATTGATCTGGCACGCCTGTACAGCGGGCAGGAAAATCTGCGGCTCGCTTTTGAATGGCTCAATAACGAAGCCAAGCCGCTGATCGATAAAATTGGTGAGAAGGATGTAATGGTGCGTGCCTACTATTTGCTACAGATGGCACACTTGATGACTGATATTGGACATCTAAATCTCAGCACCGATTATGCGCACCAGGCACTGTCGCTTTATGTCGAAGTTGCGGATCTGCAAGGACAGTTTGCTAGCCAATTACGCATCGCCCGGAACTATATACAATGTGGCAAATATGGTCAAGCCGACACCCACATGCAGTTGGTCCGGCAATATTTTCACATTGGCAAACTGGGCACTTCGGTGGAAGTGCAGTTGCTCAACGCGGAAATTCATCTGCGCTGGTATCAAGCACAATTTGAGGATGCCATCCGTTTGGCGCAACTTTATCTAAAGATAGCCGATCATGAGCAACTGCGCAATGCGCGTCTCTATGCGCGTATCTTGTTGGCCAATCTCTATCGTGACAGTCAGGATTATCGACGGGCTGCAAAATGGTATGCTGAGACTCAACAAATCATCAATGATCTGGACCAGACCCTTTATCAACCGTGGCTGGATGCGCAGTTGGCATGGCTTTATCTTTTGCAAGATGATCTTGGGCCAGCACTTCACTATCTGGCGCAGAGCTTGCGGACAACCGATTTGGGGCAGCGCATGAGCTTTCAAGTTCCCAAAGCGGTTGCGAACCTACTGCAAGAGCGCCTGAATCCCGCAGAAAAACTTTTGCAAGAATCACTGGACTTTTATCAGCATTCGGGTGATCCCTTGGCCAGTGGTGCCATCTGTATTTATCTCGCCTATATTGCACTAAAGCGGCAGGATTCTGGCACATTGCTCGTCTATCTTACCCAGATCTTTACCCTTTTTGAGCAACTCGGCATTGATCGATTGCCTCACTGGTGGCACCCACAAATTATTGCCGAAGTCTGCTGCCAGGCGATCGTAGCCGATATAAGCCCTGCGATTGTCAAGAAGATCATCACCCAGCATTTGGGCCACCAGAGTCTCTTTGCCCTTACCAAATTACTGCGTATCGATGATCTCGATGTGCGTCAACAAGCCCAACATTTGATTGGTACCATTACAGGACAGAATATGACCGTACTTGCACATTTGGCAGATGGCCCCGCAAAGCAAGTTTTGCAGAATCAGATTGAAAGTGGGCAACTACGGGCCGATGGCTACTTACGTTTGGAGGGGGAATTGATGACCGCAAAGCAACGTCGTCATCCGAATATCACCTTGCTTGCGGTCTTTGCGCTGCATCTTTCTGGGGTCAGGCGGGGCGTCATCGCTAATCGGCTCGAGTGCTCGGTAGAAAATGTGCGCAATTATATTACCACTATCTATCGGCACTTTGCTTTATCTGCGGCTGACTTTAACAGTCGTGAGGAACGTCGCCAACGTTTAGTCAAAATCGCACGAGAGCGGGGGTATATACATTAGTATATAGATCTACCTCTTGATCAAAGGAACAAAGGCGAGCCATTGGGCGCAGATTGGGCCTAACTTTCTCTTTGCAGCGGGCGATATCTAGTCATTTGGATATCGCCCGTTGCTTATTGTGCAATCTGCACAATGCTCAATTATGGGAATTAGGATATATTGACGCTGGTATTTTACCGTGGAGTTTTTTAAACTACTATCGTCGTAGTCTGTGCAACATTTCACAAGATTGCCCCCCAAAAATGTAACGTTTGTTGGTGCCGCAGACTGCCGTGGTTGATAGAAATGATTTCGCCACAACCAATTACTTGTGCCAAGTAGTATCAAATCTAAAACCCATATTCACTGCATTACCTTATCGGAGGAGATTCGTATGGCTCTCAGTTGCAGCTCGCCACAGGATGTTACAAAAGCGATCAGCGATCTCAATATTGAATTTGTCGATCTAAAATTTACCGACCTCTTTGGTCAGTGGCAGCACTTTTCTGTGCCCACCGATTTTTATGATCAGGATGACCTTTTCAAAAGTGGACTTGGCTTTGATGGCTCTTCAATTCGGGGCTTCAAATCGATTGAAAGCAGCGATATGCTCTTGATCTGTGATCCTACAACTGCGCTTGTGGATCCGGTCTGTCAAGCACCCACGTTGAGCATCATTGCCAATGTCTATGATCCATTGACGCTTGATGCCTTTGACCGCGACCCGCGCAATGTCATTCGCAATGCAGAGGCCTATCTGAAATCAACCGGTATCGCCGATATTATGTACTGCGGTCCCGAAGCTGAATTTTTTATCTTTGACGAAGTGCGCTATGAGTCTGGTCGTTACTCATCGCAATATGAAGTGAACAGCAGCGAAGCTGCCTGGAACACTGGCGAATGGGGCCCGGGCCATAAACTTGGCTACAAGGGCGGTTATTTTCCCGTTTCGCCCTATGATGGTTTCCAAGATATGCGCTCGGAGATGGTTAATCAGATGATCTCGTGTGGTTTGACCGTTGAACGCCACCATCACGAGGTTGCTACTGCCGGCCAAACTGAAATCGATCTAAAATTTGGTCCGTTGATCGAGATGGCCGATTCCATGCAGCTTTACAAATATATTGTCAAAAATGTAGCCGCTAAATATGGCAAGACTGCCACCTTTATGCCCAAGCCGCTCTTTGAAGACAATGGGTCTGGTATGCACGTCCACCAGAGCCTCTGGAAAGATGGTCAACCACTCTTTGCCGGTGACAAATATGCCGGAATGAGTCAGATGGCCCTTTGGTACATTGGTGGGATCTTAAAGCACATCAATTCTCTGCTGGCCATTTGCGCGCCAACGACCAACTCCTATCGTCGTCTGGTACCTGGCTACGAGGCGCCTGTGGTTATTGCCTATTCGGCCCGCAACCGCTCCGCTGCCTGTCGCATCCCCGTCTCATCGCAGTCACCAAAAGCAAAGCGCATTGAATTCCGCTGCCCAGATCCGTCCGCCAATCCATACTTGGCCTTTTCTGCCATGTTGATGGCAGGTCTTGATGGGATTCAAAATCAGATCGATCCGGGCTTGCCCTCGGAGATGGATCTCTTTGAAGGTGATACCCTCAAAAAGGTAAAGACAGTAGAGGGTTCACTAGACGCTGTGCTCAATGCTCTTGAGGCCGACCATGATTATCTGACAGCCGGTGGTGTCTTCAGTGAAGGATTAATTGAGAACTATATTGCAATCAAACGCGTGAGTGAATTCGATGCTGTTCGCCTGCGCCCGCACCCACACGAATTTGTTATGTACTACGGTATCTAGCTTGCGGCATCTAGTGTGCGACATCTAGCTTGCTGTTGTTTGGAAATTGTCCATAGACACATAAGATTAGGATTTACGCAGTTCGCTGACAGAGCCGGTGGCTTTTGACCGGGAGCCCTTGGGGCGCGAAGTCAGAAGTGCGTAAGTCCTAACGATAATTACCAGAGGTGGCAGGTTGCTCAATGCGTGTGAGTAAGCCTTGCCACCTTTGTTATCCTAACTGAAGGTTGTTTGGACGACGGTCTTTTCGTTCTGACGAACCTCTATCATATATAAAAAGGGTTCTTCCGGAATTGAGGGGGTTGACAAGAAACGGGCATCGGTCGTAGGTCACTCTTGTAGAGTGACAAATGCGCATCGAAGCACCGTTGTCACTCTACAAGAGTGATCTACAAATGTCAACCCTCCTGAGATCCGACAGAGCCATAAAAAGCTACGGTTGTCAAACAGGGCGCACTTTGCATAGGGCGCAATCTGCTCAAAGGGGAGATAGACTATGGCTGTTACCTATACCACCGATCAATTAGAACATGTCGATGAGCTCATTAAACGCAATGATATTCGATTTATTCGTCTACAATTTTCGGACATCATTGGCGTGGCAAAGCATGTTACCATTCCAATCAGCCATTGGCCAGATGCGATTGAACACGGTATTTGGTTTGATGGTAGTTCGATTGAAGGCTTTGCGCGTATTGCGGAAAGTGACATGTATCTTGGTCCGGATCTCGATACGTTTGCTGTCGTTCCTTGGGACATGGATCTCTCGACGGCGCGTGTAATTTGCGATATTTATACACCAGATGGCGAACCTTTTGAAGGCGATCCGCGTTATATTTTAAAACGACAATTGCAACGGGCCACAGAGATGGGATTTGACTATCAGGTAGGCCCCGAGTTGGAATTTTTCCTCTTTAAGCGCCATAGCAACGGTAGCATCTTTCCCTTAGAATCCCATGATAATGCCGGTTATTTTGATGTCAGCAGCGATCAGGCCAATAATGTGCGCCGCCAAATGGTCGATGCCTTGCAAGCGCTAGGCATTCAAGTGGAAGCCTCGCACCATGAAGTGGCGGTGGGGCAGAATGAGATCGATTTTAGCTATGGCCCCGCTTTAACCACCGCCGACCATGCCATGACCTTTCGCATTACACTCAAAGCAGTGGCGCAAAAGAACAATCTCCATTGCACCTTTATGCCAAAGCCTATTGCGAACATCAATGGCTCAGGGATGCATGTCCACCAAAGTTTATGGCACACGGGCACAAATGAGACCGCAATGTACAATGCCGATAATGAGTATGGCCTGAGCGATACCGCTTTGCACTTTATTGCCGGCCAATTGAACCATGCACGAGCCTTTTCGGCGATCATTGCGCCGTTGGTGAATAGCTACAAACGGTTGGTGCCGGGCTACGAAGCGCCGGTCTATATCTCGTGGGGGCGCACCAACCGCAGCGCGTTGATTCGGATTCCACGCATTAGTAGCGGACGCATTCGGAGCACACGCTGTGAATTACGCTGTCCTGATCCGAGCGCAAATCCTTACCTGGCCTTTGCGGTAATGCTTGCCTCTGGGTTGGATGGCATTCAAAGGCGTTTGGCCCCACCCCCTGCCGCCGAGGAAGATCTCTATCATGTCGATGGGGTACGCGCCGGGTTGAACACCTTGCCGGGCGACTTGGGCGAAGCGATTGAGGAGCTACGCAGTGATGAAGTTGTCCAGGCCGCCTTGGGGCAACATGTCTATGAACGGTATGTTGAAGCAAAAACACAGGAGTGGAACGAATATCGACTCTATGTGAGTGAGTGGGAACTGAATCGCTATATGACGATGTATTGATCGTATTGCGTATTGCGTGTACTGGTACCGGATCCCGATACTGGGAATGGATATTGAGTTTTCGCTCATATAGCTAAATCACTGAAGTACGGACATGATGCATCATGTCCGTACGGGTAATTTCAGTTCATCGGCCATATGAGAGAGAGTTTTTGAGTTTATAACGCCTGTATGCAACACACCAATGGTGCTTGCGCTAGGTCAGATCGTAAATTCGATCTCTCTCTAGAGCCAGCGTGGCCAAATAGGCACAATCGCGCACAACTTGATCGAGTTGGGCAAAGCGCGGATCTTGGGTGCTGCCCTGCTGATAACGATAGTAGATCTGCTGAATGATCACGGCAATTTTGAAGAGGCCATAGACATAGTAAAAGAGCGGATCGGCCACGGTGCGACCACTCCGTTCCTGATAGCGCACCACCAACTCCCCCCGATTGGCGTTGCCGGGCAGCGCCGTCAAGCCAAACATGCCGATCAAGGCCGGTGGATCATTGGCTTCGATCCAGTAGCCCAAGGTGGTCCCCAGATCCATCAACGGATCGCCCACCGTACACATCTCCCAATCGAGCACGGCAATGACGCGCGTCAGGTCCGTGGGATCTAAAATGAGATTGTCATATTTGAAATCATTGTGGATTAAGGCCGCTGCGCCACTCGCCGGTTGATGGTGAGTCAGCCACTGCATGATCTCTTCCAATCGCGGTATTGCGCTGGTCTGCGCCTTTTCATACCGCCGCTGCCACCCCTGGATCTGCCGCTCCACATACCCCGCCGGTCGCCCTAGATCCGCTAACCCAGCCGCGTTCATATCTAAACCGTGGATTTCTGCCAACGTATCGATTGCTGCAAAAGAAAGCTGCTTCATCAAAGCCGGTGTCAACGGTAGATCGGTGGGTGGCTGTGCCCGTAGGATCGTGCCTTGTACACGTTCCATGAGATAGAAGGGGGCACCCAATACGGTATCATCTTCACAGTAAAGCAGTGAGCGCGGTACTTTGGCGTAGACGCGGCGCAACCCCGACAAGACGCGATATTCGCGCCCCATGTCGTGTGCCGAGCGGATGGTGGCACCAAAGGGTGGACGGCGCAAGACAAACTCGTCGTCTCCCACGCGCACGAGATAGGTCAGATTGGAAAAACCGCTGGGAAATTGCCGGATCTGCATCGGCCCAGTTAAAGCGGAAAGATGGCTGGTAAGATAGTCAGCAAGGGCTGTCTGATCTAATTCTTCACCTTGGCGGATTGTTGTCGGTTGGTCCAGCCCAGGCGCTAACCCAAGGGCGGCCGACTTTAAAGGATGAGATGGATTGGGCATGGCTTGGCTACTTTCAACTTAGAGCCTATCCGAAAATCGGTTGTCACCCAGTGAGAACAGAGAATTTTCGGATAGATAGTTAAGGAATCGCGCGAGCAAGCGCTGCGGATTCTCTCTTGAGACAGGGGAGGCTTATAATAGGGTTGGCGGTCGCAGCTACCCGCCTTATCAAAACAACTGCTTATCAATCACATACAAGCGCGGCATCTGCTCTAGCAGGAACAGCTCCGATTGATTGACACATTTCAGCTTCTGCCACAGAGCGTATAGCGAAAGTTTATCTGCCCTCTGTGATCTCTGTGATCTCTGTGATCTCTGTGATCTCTGTGATCTCTGTGATCTCTGTGATCTCTGTGATCTCTGTGATCTCTGTGATCTCTGTGGCTCAATCTATCTATCCATCAATCACGTAGCGCGCTATCGCTTGCCCACAATTGATAGGCACCAGCCAACAGGAGTATATTGTATCGTGACTTTTACACAAGCAACAAATAGCCCTCGATCAGACCACGCCCATCACGAGCAAACGGAGCAGCAAAAAACAATCCAAACCATTGCCACTGCAGCGATCTTAGTAATTGCTGCCTATATCGCCGCCCAAATGCTCGCCGATGTTGCCAGCCTCAAAATTGGTCTGGTTGGTGGATGGTCTGTTGATATGGGCACCTTCATCTATCCGATTACCTTCACCTTGCGCGATCTCGTCCACAAACTATTGGGCAAACGCAGCGCGCAACTCCTCATTGTCACGGCAGGGGTGATCAACCTGATCATGGCCGGCTACCTCATGTGGGCGGCCAGCGTACCGAGCGATCCCACTTGGGGGCTGGGCGAAGCGTTCTCTGCCATTCTCGCCCCCGTTTGGCGCATTGTGCTCGCATCGATTGCGGCAGAAGTGGTCAGCGAATTGATCGACACCGAAGTCTATCACTGGTTTGTCACCAAAGTTACACGGCGCTTTCAATGGCTGCGTGTGCTGCTCAGCAACTCGGTGAGCGTGCCGGTCGACAATGTGATCTTTGCCGTCGGTGCCTTTGGTTGGGTACTGTCGTGGAGTGTGGTCTGGCAGATCTTTCTCTTCAACCTGGTGATTAAATATGGGGTGACGCTCGTCAGTCTGCCCTTTATCTATCTTTCACCAGATCCCGAGTGGGACGAATAGCGCGTGGTATGGTAAATATAATCGTAGGGAAACGGCATGCCGTTTCCCTACGATTACCCCATTGTTTTTTGAATCTTCATCATCGGGTGTTGGCATCATGCCACACATGGGACAAACGCAATATTTACGCTGCCAACACCTTGCGATCACCATAGACCCGCTGGTAGTACTCTTTGAATTCGCCGTTACGGATCGGCTCCCACCATTGCGGATTGTTGACATACCAGCGCACGGTGGCGCGAATCGCTTCCTCGTGGGTATAGTCAGGCTCCCAGCCGAGCGCCATGAGCTTGTTGACATTCATGCAGTAGCGCCGGTCATGTCCCTGGCGGTCTTCCACATGTTGGATCAGTTCAGGGCCTTTGCCCAGCTCATCAAGCAGGATCTCGACCATTTTTAGATTACTCATTTCGACGCCGGTGCCGATGTTGTAGACCTCACCAATCGTGCCATGGTGCAGCACCATGTCAATGCCTTCACAGTGATCCATCACATATTGATAGTCGCGCATCTGTTGGCCGTCCCCATAGACGGGCAACGGCAGATTGTTGAGCGCATTGGTGACAAAGAGGGGAATAACCTTTTCTGGATATTGATAAGGCCCAATGTTGTTGGCCCCCCGCGAGATTGTAACCGGCAGGCCATAGGTAATATAATACGAGTTGACAAAGTGATCCGCACTCGCTTTGCTGGCGGCGTACGGGCTACGTGGATCCATCTTGTCGCTTTCTAGGCTACGGTGGTTGCCGTGAATATGACCATAGACCTCGTCTGTGCTGATTTGGTGGTAACGCAGGTTACCCAATTTGCGGGCCGCTTCTAAGAGCACATAGGTGCCATGGACATCGGTGCGGATAAAGGCTTCGGGATCGAGGATGCTGCGGTCGACATGCGTTTCCGCGGCGAAATTGACGATGGTGTCGATCCCGTACTCACGAATGGTCGCTTCCACTCTGTCGACATCACAGATATCCCCTTGGACAAAGTGGTAGTTCTCCCCATGATCTTCAGCAACGTCAGCCAGGTTTTCCAACCGTCCAGCATAGGTCAATTTGTCATAGACCACAATCTGGTAATCATATTTTTCCAACATCAAGCGTACAAAATTGCAGCCAATAAAGCCGGCACCACCGGCCACGAGAAGTCGTTGCATCATTTAGTCCTTTTAAAAATGGTGACAAATCATGTATCACCGAGATCACTTTACTTTGCAGCGGATCGACGTCGCTGTCGCTCACGATTACGGCGCAGACGGCGAATCCGTCCCGGCTGGCGTTGGGCGGGCAGTGGAAAGTCGATCGCCAGCGTTAACGTCAGGATGGTTGGTAGCGCCGGTGCCAGGGCTTGGTCTAACTCGGCCACGGGGTCGCTCCGCCACAGGGGCTGCCAACGCATACGTTCATCGGTGGCCGCGGTCGTGGTCAAAAAACCAACATCCTCGGCCAGTCGTGCGCGCGTTGCCGCCAAAACGGTCAGTAGCTGTTGCCAGGCCACGATCATAGCCGGCTGCACTTCTTCAAAAAAATGGCGGTACGCAGAAATATCTGCGTTGCGCATTTGGTACGCTGCCATCATTTCTGTTGTCCAAAAGCTCGCTGCCTGTTGAAAAGTGGGTAGGAGTAAGTCGGTAAAGACAACCACATGGACTGTATTGACGCGCTCAACCACGCGCACCATATCCGTTGCAAACTCGCGCGGCAGATCAAAGTAGGCCGCGGCATCAAAATCATGCCACTCCCCATAGGCCGATGTCAGGCGGCGCATGCGCTCGGCGACTTCACTCACCAACCGGCTTGCGGCTTCGGCCTCCTCTTCCAGTTGGCCGTTGCGAATGCGATACATGGGTGGCAGGATGGTTGGGGCCGGCAACGGAATAGGGACAAACTTGATGCTGCTGCTATTCATTTGGCGCAATGCGGCGGCCAAGGCTGCCGTTGAGCATAGTTGGCGTCTTTCTGTCCCGACCCCGTTCATTAGGCTTGTTGGGTTACTTCATCCGCCAATGCCAAGAGATAGCCTCCATAGGGGTTATCTTTGTTCATGGCGGCTGCCTGGGCAACAAGGGTTGCTCGGTCAATATAGCCCAGCCGGTAAGCAATCTCTTCAGGACAGGAGATCATCATCCCCTGGCGTTCTTGGAGCGCCTGCACAAAGGTTGAGGCTTGTAGCAGCGATTCATGGGTGCCGGCATCAAGCCAGGCCACACCACGGCCCATTACATCCACCTGGAGCTCACCAGCATTTAAATAGACCATATTCACATCGGTGATCTCTAATTCGCCACGGCCGGATGGCTGAAGATTTTCAGCGATCTTCACCACGCGATTGTCATAGAAATAGATGCCCGGCACGGCATAGTTAGAGCGTGGTTCTTTCGGCTTTTCGTCAATGCGCAGCGCCTTGCCCGTCTTGGCATCAAATTCGACCACGCCATAGCGTTCTGGATCACGTACAGCATAGGCAAAGACAAGGGCCCCTTTGGTCACTTGCGCTGCGGCACGTAATTGGTTGGGTAGACCGTGGCCATAGAAGATATTATCGCCTAAGATCAAGGCGACCGGACTGTCCCCAATAAAGGATTTGCCCAAAATAAACGCATCGGCAATGCCCGTTGGTCTTTCCTGCAAGACGTAGCTTAGCGTAAGTCCCCATTGGCTACCATCGCCAAGCATCTCTTGGAAAATCGGTAGAGATTGCGGCGTACTGATGACCAGGATCTCGCGAATTCCTGCCAACATCAACATGGAAAGCGGGTAATAGATCATCGGTTTATCATAGACCGGCAACATCTGCTTGCTAATGCCTTTGGTTAGCGGATAGAGCCGGGTGCCATGGCCACCAGCCAATATAATACCTTTCATAGACAATCCTTTTTCATTGAACAATTTACCAGCCTGACATGGCTGCTGCTTTCTCCACATTGAGCAATACGGCACCGATGATTCGGGCGTGTACCTTTTCTAGAACTGCCAGCGCGCGTGTGGCGTTGTCCCGTTTTGTATTGCCGGCATTAATGAGAAGCAGGACGCCATCCACTTTTCCAGCCCAAAGTGCTGCATCGGTGACCGCCAACACTGGTGGTGCATCGCAAAGGATATAATCGGCATGCTCCTGTAACGCCGCCAACGAACTCTCTAGCCGCTTCTGGCTTAACAGCGCCACCGGATTGCCTGGTACTGGCCCAGCCGTGAGGATCTGTAACCGCTCTACCTTGGTCGCCTGGATCGGTGGTTTCCCGCCATCGACAAACCAACTGCTGAGCCCTTTGGTATTGGGCAGGGCAAAGAGTTCGTGTTGATGGGGCCGTCGCAGATCGCCATCAACCAGTAACACGCGATCACCAGCCTGGGCCATCACCACTGCCAAATTTGCCAGTGCCACACTTTTATCAATCTGCTGATCGACGCCTGTGACCAGCAATGTGTGCAATGGCTTTTCGAGAGCGGCAAATTCGATGTTGGTGCGCAAGCTTTGGTACGCTTCCGCCGCGGGGCTCTGTGGGTCGGTCAATGTAATCAGGTTGGTCATAGAATAATCCTACAGGTTGCGGTACGATTTACCCCACCCCCTCCTACCCTCCTCCGTGAGCAAGGGAGGAGCATTGACTCCCCTCCTTGCTGTCGGGGAGGGGCCGGGGGTGGGGCAAATCATTACCAATAGCGCCTAGTATACCCATTTACGGCGAAGAAAGTAATAGAAAAAAATAACGATTTCCTGGCGATTTGCTTACAGTTCTGTCATCTATTTGATAGAGAAGCGGGCAATGGTCACTACGTCTCCTGCCTCAGAACGGGGGCCAACCGTGGCAAGGCGTTCACCGGTTTGCCAGTTATAAACGCCCAGAATGAGATGATAGTTCCCTGGTGGCAGGTCGGCGGGCAGGGTCAGCGATTGTTGATCGACAATCCTACTTCCTGCTAACCAACTTGTCATTGGTCGAGGCCCCCACGCATCGTGGGGTTGCCAGTCAAGCTGTGCGACTTTCTCATTCTGTTCATTGAGCAAATGGGCAAAAACTGCATAGTCAAAGCCCTCTGTCTGCAACCCATCTGCTGCCTGCCACTCTAGGGTAAAGGTCAATAGATCCCCCGCTTGTGTCGGTAGCGTTTGCCGCGTAACTGCCTCTAGGGTAAAGAGTGCGGGCTTCTCCCCAAATTGCAAATCGACCGTTTCGCTTGGTTGCGTCAGCGTTTGCGGTAGTACAATCGGCTGCCAACCGCTTAACGTTCGTCGATAGCTGCCCAATCGAACGAGACTGTTTCCCTCCAAATGGAGACGTTGTGGGGTCGAAGCGCTACGCAATGGTAGCCGCTGACCCTCAGTCCAGCCATTCTCGCCGGCATAGACCCCAACCAACAGCGTGAATTGGTCAACGTCAAGGGTCCACGGCAAAGTTTCTACGACGACCCCCTCACCAGGTTGCCACAATGATGTAGGATACCACAAAGTGGCGACAGGTGGATAAAAGAGCGTATCATGCAGGAGATTGCCGTCGCGATCGGTAAAGGCGACGTAAATCCGATAATCCCGCGTCACCGGCTGATCCAGCAGTTTCCAGGAGAGGCGCACGACCGTCTCGCCATGTTCATCAACCTGCACCTGATGGTCCCAAAGGAGAAGCGCATCACCGAAGTTGCTGTTTGTGTCTGTTGGCGAGCGAACGATTGATAGTGGTTGGCGAAAAGCGTTATAGAAGCTATCGGGGATTGTGTCGTTTGGCGCGTCTTTGCGCAGCAGTAAATAGCCATCGTCCCCGGCGGCCACCCCAAACTTGCCGGCCAACAGTTGCTGTACATCGCGATAGAGATCGCTTGGATGTTGGGGCCATGCCGGTCCGGTGACATCGAGGAAAATCGTATCGGCGTCGTCGATGCGGGGAAAAATATAGATCGTTTCGCGTCCGGCTACGTGTGGATCTAGCTTATCTTGGGCCGAAACTTTGGCCTCGGCAGGGATCTGCGCCATGATCGTCGCCGCCCGCCGATCATGGTCACTGACGACATAGGGCTGATAGTTGCCGCTACCCGGCAGATAGCCATAACGATATTGAGCCAATAGGGCGCAGCCGACGATCAACCCTACCGCAAGATATCCACCGATTACCTGCCCCTTGCTACTTGCGACTTGCCACTTGCCACCCGCCACCCTGCGAAAGCCCTCCACCATTGCCAACATCACAAAGGGCAAAATGGGGGCCGCATAGATCAAGTCATAAACCTGGTGCATCGGTGGAAAGTCCGCTAACAGGTTAATCGCCAGGGAGGGCAAGGCCAGCAGCAGGATCTCCGGTGCGAGCAGTGACACAAGGCCGACCGGCCAGATCAACCGCCAGAGATAGCCCAGCGCGTCGGCTGCTGCCAATTGCTGCCAAACCAGGGCAGGTTGGGTCAAGAGCGTTAGCACTTTATCGAGTGGGGAGTCCCCCAAATATTCATAGCGTCCCCAATGAATATTTCCGGCAGCAAAGAACTGTTGAATCCCCAAGACCGCAATCAGCGACCAGCCAAGCGCCAAACCCATTGTCCACCAGCCGATCTTGGGCCGGCGCAAAACGATCAGCGCATAGAGCCCGATCATAAAGAGCAGCAGGCCAATCTCTTCCTTGCAACTGGCAGCCAGTAGTGCAAAGAGGATGAACCAGCCGTTGCGTTTGGTCGTGAGAAAATAGAATGCCGCCATTAGAAAGGTGGGGGCCAACGTCAGCGGATGAAATTCAAGCCAGTTGGCCGCTTGAATAGTGGGGTTTATGAGGAAGAGCAGCGCCAAGAGCAGCGCGATCCAGCGGTTACCGAGCCGCCAGTAGGCGAGTGCATAGAGTGGCCAGGCACCTAGCGCAACAACGACTGACTGCAAAAGCAGTAATGTCTCTGCGCCCTCATAGAGCCGGTAAAGTGCGGCAATAGGCAGCAGGATCGGCTCGACATGGAGGCTCAGCCGGTTGTTGACCCCTGGCTGATTGGTCATGTGAAAGGGTTGCCCGTGGGCTGTGTTCCAGATGGCTTGGTGCAGATTGCCCATGTCGAGCGCACGGGATTCAAAGGCGGCGTAGCGAGTGATGGTGAGATAGCTAAAGCCGGCCGCATAGACAAAAATTGCCAGCCCCAACAGTAGGGCCGGCAAAGATGGGTTGCGCGTGCGTAGAATCGTTGTCACCGCGGGGCTGGATTAGGCTGCTTTGGGCTGGCGAAGGCCACCGCGTATGGTGCTGGGTTGGGGCGCAGCTGCGGAAGAGTCTGCTAGCGGAATTGCGCCTAGAATCGGCAGTGCCAACGCACGTTCTGCCGCTGCTGGGGTACGCAACAGATCGCTCTCCATCCAGGTAAGAAGAAGCACAACGCCAATGCCTAGGAGTAAGCCGAGGACACCTCCGGCAACGCCGTTGAGCAGTGGTTTGGGCTGGAGTTGATCATAGCCAATCGCGCTGCTGCGGATCTTTACCTCAATGCGATTGTCTTTATTCTGCTGTGCATAGTAATCTGTGCGCTCTTCTACAAACATCTGGGCCAAGGTTAGCGCCATGAGTTTTGCCACCTCGCCATCGGCGTTGCGCGCTTCGATCTTGATCGCAAAGTTGTCCGCTTCGGTTGCAACCTGAACGTTGCCCAGAAACTCATTGGGATCCTGATCTAGCTTGGCGCGGGCGATCGCCTCGGCCGCATTCTCATAGGTACGCAGATTGAGGGCAAAGTTGCGCATCAGATCTTTGGCGGTGTTGCCCAATCCCCAATCCGGCCGTGCCGGGACCGTGCTAATATAGACCGTTGCGCGGTAGAGATCTTTCTGGAAATAGCTGATCCCAAAGGCAGCCAACGCGGCCAAGAGCGCTGCAGCCACCACAATCCAGCCACGGCGGCGAATGATACGAATATATTCTTGAATAGACATAGTTTACAATCCTCAAACGCAGCACGCAGACAAACGCGGTACGTAACCAAATGCTTTATCCGTACAGAGGCTCAAAGCGCCAATCCGATTATACGCTAGTTTACCAATTTCAGGAAGTATCTGCGCGATCCGCGCAAAAATGTTTAAAACCCCTGTGCCCTCTGTACCCCCTGTGTACTCTGTGGCTTACTCCCGCGGAATCATGCCGACCACCGGGATCCCCATTGCTTCTACATCCTGGCTGCTACGCAGAGAGGTATCGAGATAGTCGAGCAGGAAGACGAGTCCCAATCCAACCACAAACGCCAGCAGCGTGCGCAAAGGCCATTCAATGCGGAAGCGTAGGCTTGGCGCAATGACACTGATGGTTGGCCGATCGAGCACGGTCACTTTGGTATTTTCGGTGCCAAGTTGGGCAAAGTAGAAGGCACTATTGGTGGCCAATTCGTCATCAATCGCCTCGGCAATCGCAGCTAGCTCTTCGCGCGAGGGCCAATTAATCGTAATGGTAAGAATGCGATGTAGCCGCCCGGTGGCGGAACTGCCCCGAATCGCACCGGGTGGAATGACAATCCCTTCATCGCTCAGCCGTTGCCGAACATTGCCGGCAAAGAGCGAACTATTGACGACCTCGGTAAAATCGTCGACAAGATATTCACTGGTCTGCCAGGCATAAAAGCGGGCATCATACATAGTGAGGTCGGCATCGGCTGCGGGTAAGACGCTCACCAGCAGACGCATGGTGGCGCTAAAGGTTGCGGGTGGGCTCTGCCAAGGACGTAATTGATACGCACTGACCGTGGCGACGATAAAGGTGAGGAGGAGCGGAATCCACCAACGACGGCGGATGATCTGCCAATAGGCGAGAACTTCCATGCGATCCGTACTTTCTTAACTATAGGCGTAACTACGCAGCCTGTCTCCTGTGGATTGGCTTGTCACGCTGAAGGCATTCCCAAGCTTGGGAATGCCTTCAGCGTGATAAGCGCCAGATAGCTGAGTAGGTCGTTTTCCCCTATCAAAGCCAAGCGCTGTGTAGCCCCAGAGCACTTACATCTGTTGCATTCCGTCTGTCGTTGGATGGATCGAGGAGGCAAGTGGGTGGTTGTTGGCGGCTTGCAACGATGCGCGTTGGCGATAAGCTGTTGGTACTAGTGGCGGCGTGACCGGTGTTGGAGCACCACTTAACACTTCTGCCAGATAGGTGAGTAGCCGCTGGCGAAAGAGCGTCTCATCAAATTGCTCAGCCTGCTGGCGACAGGCCAACGGATCGTATGCCTCTGGTCGAAATGTTTCCAGAATGGCATAGAGACTTTCCCACTGTTGCGTCGCAAATAATTCGCCGGTAACCCCAGGAATGACTGTGTCCAACGCACCACCGCCGCCAAAGGCAATCACCGGTCGCCCGGCGCTCATCGCTTCGACCGGTGCAATACCAAAATCTTCCAACCCCGGAAAGAGAAAGGCTTTGCAACCCCGTAATAACTCGCGAATGCGTTCGCGTGGCTGATGGCCCATAAAGACCACATTCGGTCCCGCTTGCTCACGAAGTGCGGCATCGGCGCGCCCCTTGCCCACAATCAACAGTTTTTCTTGTGGTAGGTGATTGAAGGCCTGAATCGCCAGATCAATGCGTTTGTAGGGAATGAGGCGGCTGACGATCAGATAATAGTCGTCGATCGGTGTCGGGGCGGGGGTAAAATAAGTTGTATCGACGGGCGGGTAAATCACCACACTTTCACGGCCATAGAGCGTACGAATCCGCTCCTGAACCGTAGTGCTAATGGCGATAAAGCGATCAACGCGCTGTGCCGCCTGCCAATCCCAACGCCGCAACATGCCCAGCAATGGCTTCAACAAAAGACTGAACAAGCCCATCTGCTCGCGCTCGCGATACTGTTCATACATCCAGAGAAAACGGGTTGGCGTGAGACAGTAACAGACGTGGAGCGCATGTTGGTTGCTGCGGGTGGTTTGGACACCATGACAAAAGCCGCTTTTGTTACTGAGCACCAAATCATATTCACTTAGGTCAAACCGTGAAAAGGCCGCGGGATAGAGCGGTAGATAAGCTTGATGGTGGGTGATCACACCGGGTAGATGTTGCATAAAACTGGTGTGGATCGGCCACGCCTGATAGCTGGCAGGCATTCGTTCCGACGCATACATGCTGGTGTAGATCGGGGCTTGGGGAAAGAGATCAACCAATTCACGCAGCACATTCTCTGCCCCACCAATTTGATTAAGCCAATCATGGACGAGCGCAACTCGTGCGTTTGGTAATTTCACACTCATCAAGCGTATCCTCTACTTCGGATTTCCCGCTTACTGGCTCGTTTGTCATTAGGAACGTCACTCATCTGCTCTGGCCTGACAACATAACTTGAACAGTGATTAGGAGATTTCATAGGCGCTATTGTAGCTCATCTACATACCAGAGAAAAATTTACAAGCTAGTTGCTCAATCTGCTTTGGCGCTTAAGCGACCTCTCTGAACAAACGTATGCCAAGTAGTCTTAATGGCATCGGTAAATGGTCTGAATAGAGCAACTGGCTACGGCTGCCTCTTTATCCTCTGTCGCCGCCAACACCAAGCTCATCCGCAATCTCTTTCATCGCATCAAGCACCCGCTGCACATGCTCATCGAATGGCACGCCAAGTGCTTCAATAAAATGCATGTTCTCTTGGCGATCGATCGCTGCGGTAAAGGCTTTATCCTTCCACTTTTTCTTGACCGACTTCAGCTCCACACTGCGGATATCGCGATCGGGGCGTACATAGGCACAGGCTTGGATTAGCCCCGTCAACTCGTCACAGGCCAGTAACGCTTTGTCCAACCGCGACTCTGCCTGCACCCCTAAAAAGGTGGCATGGGCTTCAACGGCGTGGATCAGCGGTTCGGGATAGCCGCGCTCGCGAAAGAGGCGCAGTTCGGTGCGTGGGTGGCCATTCTCCATGTCGGTCATATCGGCAAAGCGTTCATAATCGAGGTCATGGAGCAGGCCAGTAAGTCCCCATAACTCCTCATCCTCGTTGTAATGGCGGGCATAAGCGCGCATCGCCGCTTCGACCGCCAACATGTGGCGGCGCAAACTTTCGGATTCGACCCAATCACAGAGCATGGCATGGGCTTCGGCGCGAGAAGGCAAAGACATTTGACAGGCCTTTCTACTGACTAATAATCATCGGACTTACGCAGATCGCCGGTTGAGTAAGGTGCAATTCCCTATATCGAAACCAGAGAGCGGCATAAGTCCTAAATCAATTGAAAATGGACAAGGATTAATAGTTGAACACTTCAATTGACCACAAAAATTGCCCATAAAAATGGGGGCGTCCTGATCAGGACGCCCCCATTTTACAAACATTTACCGGAATCGGCAATGTTTGGTTTACATCATGCCGCCCATGCCGCCCATGCCCGGGTCACCGCCCGCCGGAGCCTTCTCGGGCTCAGGAATGTCGGTAACCAGCGCGCTGGTGGTGAGGATCATCGAGGCGATGGAGCAAGCATTCTCCACGGCGCTGCGGGTCACCTTGACGGGGTCAATGATACCGGCTTCGAGCATGTCGACATAGCCGTTGCCCAGCACATCATAACCAGTGGTCATCTTGCCTTCGAGCTGTAGACCACGGACCTTCTCGATCACAACCGGGCCGTCGAGGCCGGCATTGGTAGCAATCATGCGCATTGGCTCTTCGAGCGCGCGGCGCAGAATGCGTACACCGGTGGCAGAATCACCTTCAAGCTTGATGCTGTCCAAGGCGGGGATTACATTGATTAACGCCACACCACCACCGGGGACGATGCCCTCTTCGACGGCGGCACGGGTCGCGCTCAGTGCATCCTCGACACGGTGCTTCTTCTCTTTCAGCTCGGTCTCGGTGGCAGCACCGACACGGATGATGGCCACACCGCCAGCCAATTTGGCCAAACGTTCTTGCAGCTTCTCACGGTCGTAGTCGCTGGTGCTGTTTTCGATCTCGGCGCGGATCTCATTGATGCGGCCTTGAATCGCACTGCTTTCACCGGCACCACCAACGATGGTGGTGTCGTCCTTGGTGCTGACGATCTTGTCACAACGGCCCAGATCCTCGAGCATAACGCTGTCGAGCTTGCGGCCGATCTCTTCGGTGATGACCTGACCACCGGTGAGGATGGCAATGTCGCGCAGCATCGCTTTGCGGCGGTCGCCAAAGCCAGGGGCCTTGATCGCCAACACATTGATCATGCCACGCAGCTTGTTGAGCACGAGGGTAGCCAACGCTTCGCCGTCGACATCTTCGGCGAGCACAACCATCTCACGCTTGCCAATCTGGACGAGCTTCTCGAGCACAGGGACGATGTCCTGGGCGCTGCTGATCTTCTTGTCGGTAATGAGGATATAGGGATCTTCGATCACAGCTTCCATGCGTTCGGAATTGGTGACGAAGTAGGGGCTCAGGTAGCCACGGTCGAGCTGCATACCTTCGACATATTCGGTCTCGAATTCGAGGCCACGGCTCTCTTCAACGGTGATAACACCATCTTTGCCGACCTTGTCCATCACTTCGGCGATGAGGTTGCCGATGTGCTTGTCCGCCGCAGAGATGCTGGCGACCTGAGAAATGCCATCCTTGCCGGAGACCGGGGTGGCCATTTCCTTGAGGGCAGCGACGATAGCATCACGGCCAGCTTCAATGCCCCACTTGATCTGCATTGGGTTGGCGCCGGCGGTCACATTCTTCAGACCTTCGTTGACAATCGCCTGGGCTAAGACGGTGGCAGTGGTGGTACCATCACCGGCAACATCATTGGTCTTGGTGGCTGCTTCTTTGAGAAGTTGGGCACCCATATTCTCAAAGGGATCTTCAAGTTCGATCTCCTTGGCAACGGTGACACCATCATGGGTAACGGTTGGGCTGCCCCATTTTTTGTCGAGCGCCACATTGCGACCCTTGGGGCCGAGGGTGGTCTTGACTGCATTGGCCAGCGCATCGACACCAGCCTTCAATTTTTTACGCGCAGCATCTTCGAAAAGGATTTGCTTTGCCATTTTATTTCACTCCTTGAAAAAATATTTTACTTTACCGCTTACGCAACGATCGCGAGAACGTCGCTTTCCTTGAGAATCAGATACTCAACACCTTCCAACTTGATGGTGGTGCCGGAGTACTTGGCATAGAGCACCTTATCATCAACGTTGACATCCATGGCAATGCGTTCACCACTCTCCTTGCGGCCACCAGGACCAGCAGCAATTACGGTCCCTTGCTGTGGTTTCTCTTTGGCCGTCTCCGGCAGGAAAATGCCGGAAGAGGTCTGCTCTTCTTGTTCCAATGGCTTAATGACCAAGCGGTCGCCCAATGGCTTCAGATTCATCTTTACACCCTCCTTAGCTTGAAGCAAATAGCGTCAATATGGTACAATTTACAAAAATTGATTGCATGTGGTTTCATTGCTTGACAAGTTGTTAAGTTTTGTTGACGCAACAACTCTTATACAAATGAACTGACATGCCTTTAAACGAGCGAACTGTTAGCACTCACTGTTAGCACTCTATGGGTGAGAGTGCTAACGAGCCTTATCATACCGCAGCCAAGCACTCTGTGCAAATTTGTGTTCGCTGTTGTTGCCTTTATTTTGAGGGATATTTGCCAGTAGAGCGCAAATTCTTTGTTAGAGTTTTGTTTGCTTTATATACGCAATCATCTCTTCTTCCTCTTGCATATACTCTTCTAGTTGAAACGCCGCATAGAGTTCACGGCTCTGCTCAAAATAGGTCAGCGCTCGTTCGACCTCCCCTTGCTCAACCGCCACATGGCCCAGATTGTGCAATGTCGCCGCCATATCGGTCCAAGTCCCACGCTGTTCGCCCAAGGTAAGATCTAATTCATACCAACGCAGTGCCTCAGTTAGATCGCCTTGGGCATAACTGGCGGATCCCAAATTGTTGTAACAAGTGCTGATGCCGATGACATCGTCTATCCGGCGGAAAATAGCCAGCGCATAGGTATAGGCTGCGATCGCTTCATCAAGCCGCTCCATGCTCTCCATGGCCAGACCCATGTTGTTGTATGTGCTAGCGGCTAGCCGATCATCTTCGATGCGCAAGGCAATGCGGAATGCTTTGCGATACTCTTGCAGCGCGCGCTCGGGGTTGTTTAGGCTATATTGCGCACTGCCCATGTTCATATAGGCCGTCGCCAACGCCCGCTGATCCCCCAACTGGGCGACGGCGTCAAAGGCGGCGCGGAAGTAGCTGATCGCCCGCCGCGCCTCGTTGAGCACACGATAGGAGGTGCCGAGATCGGTCAGTGCATAGGCAAGGTCCATGAGTTGATCACGTTCATCAAAGACAACTTGTGCCCGCTCCAGCCAGCCCACCGCGCCCTGTACGTTGCCGGTAAAGAAGAGTTGTCGGCCAATATTCATCTGCAACCAGGCATGGTCGCGCAGATCGGCCAGAACAAGCGCCGACACGGCTCCCGCTGCCAGCCAGTCGATGATACCAGGGGGATGACGCCAGAAGGCGTAGTGGGCCATCGCCATTCCATAATTGCGTGTCAGGCGTAGATCATTGAAAATCGTGGCACTCTTTTCCGGGAGTTCGAGTGGTCTCTGCAATGTCTGCTGCTCTTGGAGCGTGCTCCAAGGATCCTTTTCCCACAGGCGGCTTACACGCTGATTACACCAATCGGCGGCCCGATAAATGTTCCCCCATTCGACGTCAACCTTGTTCCACTGTTCAATCGGCAACGCACTATATTGTTGGGCAAAGGGTAGATAATAGTCGGCGTGCGCGCTCTCCCATTCCTCGCCCAACATGACAGCATTCTGTTCCAGATAGCCACGAATCAACGGGTGGAGCACGACCCGTTGGCGATAGAGATCGTATTCGATCAGCCCACGGTTACTCAGCGCGGCTACGGTTTCATCTAATTCGGCCGCCGTGCCCAAATCCGCCCAAAAAAGTTCACGCAGCGCCGTCATCGAAGCGCCACCGGCAGCACTCACCAGCCGCTCAAGCAGCGGGCCAACCTGGGGATGAAAGACGGCAAAATTTTCAACGGCAAAGGCAACGAGCGCGGCGGTATGGACTGCCCCTTGCTCATCACAGTTGTTGAGCAGCAGTAGTCCCAACTCATCGGCCTGGAAATCGAGCAGTAGCCCAATCAGCAACCGCAACCCCAACGGGCGGCCGCGCGTCAGACGATAGAGAAAGGGTAAGTTGGCGAGTGCGTGCGCTTTCACAGGAGGTGGCGCACGCTTTTCAACAAATTCGGCCAATTCATTTTCTTGCAGCCCTTCGAGGTGGATATGTTGGAATTGTACTAGATCTGCAATCTGCGGATGAAAGTTGCGTTCGATGAGGAGAATGCGTGATTGACCACCTGATTCGTGTAGATGGCTAATGATATTTACCAACGTTGTGAGTTCAGCTTCACTGGCCCCCGCCAGCTTATCGATGATCAACAGGCGGCGCCGACGATAAAGTTGCTCCAGAATGCTGATCCCCCACCGATCCTGGCTGGAGCGTGTCAGCTCGGTGCCAAAGACGCTATCCATGGTGCGGGCGACATCGTAGAGGCGAAAGCGATTGGCTCCTGCCGCGCTGACGCGCACGATGCCGTCGCTAAAGTGGTGAAAATGATTCCAAGCCGCGGCCGTCGCCAGTGTACTCTTACCATTGCCCTGCTCGCCGCTGATGGCAATCGCCGGTAGATCGTCGTCACCGGTGAGCCAATCGTGCAAGGTCAACAGCGCGGTACGGCTACCGCTAAACCCTTCGAGCCGATAGAGACCAAGATTATGTGGTGTTGTAGAAGTAGAAGTAAGAGTGGACATAGAAAGGGTATCAGACATAGCATATAGTTACTGTTTTGTAAACACAATCATTCACTGATGAATAGATCCTGTTGGCCTACCTTACGGAGTGGGATTAGAATCCCCTCCTATACTCAATTCAGCATGAGAAGCGGAGTTCGGTAAAAACTAGAGATTGGAGATTGGCGACTACCCACGCCGATCTCCAATCTCTACTCTCCAATTTCAAAATGCAGGTTTTCATTTTGATTTCAGTATAACACCGAGAAGTCGCCTCAGCGACTGAGCGAATTTTGCCAGCGCCTCGCGTCTAAAAGGCAACCGCCTTTGGGCGCGCTTCTCGTTGCTAGCGCAGGGAGTTAACCCTGTTGCAAGGTAGACCAGCAGTGTCACGAATATAGATGATGATCAGTCGAGTACCAGACAAGGATAATCACTGGCCCCCGCCATCTCGTTGGAGAGCGCTTCCGACAGGGCACTGCCACCGGTGACGTGTCCCCAATTGCGATCAAGCGCGCCGGCATCGATCAAGATCAGATCGGGTTGAATACGGCGCGCGATCTGGTTGATGTTGAGTGAAGTAACCCGTTCGACATAGTCGACGTGGTCAATGACCCCTTCGACAACCGCTTTAGGGCGTTCACTGCTATCGCTGACAATCATATCGATCCGTTGATTCTTTGTAAACTGGCGCAGCGCCTGTGTTCCCCTGCTATCCGCACCAATGAGCCAAATGCGCATGCTCTCCCCCTCGCTTAACAATTTTGCATCTTTTTAATCGCTACCCTCAAATTCTCGGTTCCCGCTGGACTACTGTTTTGTCAGATAAGTAATGATTGGTAAGGGACAACGATGTGTAGGTCCCATTTGCAATGGGACAGGCGTTGCATAGCGGCAGTGCCATCAGCAGCGTTGCGACACTTGTCACGCTACAAGCGTGACAATCTGCCAAGCCGCACACGAATTTCGCTATCCACCCCGTTGATACACTCCTTGTCACAGTGCAACTGTGACCTACGAGTCTTCTACGGGACTTACTTCACAAAACACTACAACCGGAATTACCAAACTTATGGATAGCTTCTTAGATTAATCCAAAGTGACTAAGCGCGTAGAAATAGATCAAAATAATGAACGCCGAGGGGACGCCAACAATCAGGCCGGCACGAATCATCTCTTTGCTCTCAACGGCACCGGTAACAGCGACCAATGTCATACGGGCGCTGGCGCTGGGTAACATATAGGCCAACGCTAGGGTAAAGATCGTCGGCAAGAGCAGCCGCTCCGGCGGGATCCCGCTAGCGTGGCCAAGGGTCACCAAGACCGGTGTGAGGATCGCACCCAATGTTACATTGTTCATAAATTGGGTGAGGGTAAAGCTCAAGGTTACGAGTACTGCGAGGATGGCCAGGTAGGATAGTTCATGGAGCATGGGGGCCAGCAGCGCGGCAAACCAGGCGGTAGCTCCAGTGATCTCCAATGCATTGCCCAAGGTTAGTCCAGCCCCGATCACAAAAAAGACGCCCCAATTAACTCCTTTTAAGTCATTCCAATCGACGATCTCTTCGACAGAGAGCACGGCAACGGCGGCGATTGCCACCACGGCATTGCTTAAAATGGTACTTGGCAATCCCAACCATTCCTCAATCGAGGAGCCGGAAATCCAGAAGATGACCGAGACGGCGAGGACCAATAGAATCTCGCGTTCGGCTGTGCTCAACGTGCCGGACCGTTCGATCTCTTGTTGAACTGCTGTGGTGTCAATCACGATCTGCGGCAGATGAAAGACACGCAGGAGCAAGAACCAACTCAAAGGGATGAGGATGACGACGAGGGGCAGACCATATTTCATCCAGCTCAGAAAGCCAAAGCCACCGATACTCTCCTGATCTAGTGAATTGCTGGCGATTGCGTTTTCACCACTGCCCATCACGGTGGCGATGGCACCGATACTTGCGCTGTAGGCAATACAGAGAATGAGCAGGCTGAGCGCCCGTTTGGCCTCTTCGGGCCGTTGCACACGCTGGGCAATCGTCAGCGCCACCGGGATCAAGACAGCCGTGGTTGCCGTATTTAGCACCCACATACTCAACAATCCTGTGGTCAGCATGAGGCCAAGCACGAGAAGACGAAAGTTACCACCGCTCTGCACGATCGCCGTCAGTGCCAGGCGACGCGTCAAGCCATGTTTGCGCAAAGCTTCTGCCAGAAAGAGGCTCCCCAGAATGAGAAAAAGCACCGGATTGCCAAAGGGCGCAAATGCTTCGCGCGCTTCATTGATGCCCAACGCGATCTGTCCAATCGGCACAAGCAACGCGGCAATCGGCAACGGTGCCGGTTCCAAGGCCAGGATCGAACCGGTAAAGACAAAGAGTGCCAGCGCTCGATGGCCTGCCAACGTCAGCCCTGGTGGAGTAGGCAAGAACAGGACTGCGATGGTTAAGCCGAGGACAAAGAGTGTGCGCCGCAAGTCAAAGACTTTTCGTGCGCCTGCCTGTAGCGGCTGTTGCAATAGTTCGAGCGGGATAATGCGCCGTTGGAGCCGGCGTTTACTGGTGGTTGTACGTGGTACAGATGGCGCAACCGCTCGCCGTTGTTCCTGCGCGTCTGTGTTTTGGGCACTCTCCTTGGCACCATTCTTGGACGGCTCCAGCCGTTTGCGCCGATGTTGATCGGAGAGCGTCCATGTGGCCGTTTGTGGAAGTTCAGACTTCAAACGCGTACGTTTTAGGGACATAGTTACGATTGCTTTACTGAACTGTAGTACAGGAGGCCATGCCATCAAGTGCGGGGCCATTATCGGGGTTCATCGCCAATGCGCGCTGGAGCCAAGGAACGGCTTTGTCACACTCGCGTGGCTCTTTATAGATGTAGGCTAGCCCCAGTGTGTAAATCTGTTCAATCTTGGCCTCGTCACCAATCAGCCGGAGGCCCGTTTCTAGATGGAGCGCGGCGTCTTCAAAATTACGGCGGGCAAAGTAGGCCATCCCCAGGTGGACTTGGGCCGGCCCATAGCGCTCATTCATCTCGACGGCGCGTCGCAACTCGCGCACGGCTTGCAAATGGTCACCCCGGTTATAGAGTCCTTCCCCCAAGGCATCAAGGGTGATCGGGGCTTCATACACTTCGACCGCTTTGCGATAGGTATCGACTGCCTTCTCAAATTCGGCCAACCCAATACTATATTGACGACCCAGCTCG
Source organism: Caldilineaceae bacterium (assembly GCA_034432375.1). Lineage (GTDB taxonomy): Bacteria > Chloroflexota > Anaerolineae > Caldilineales > Caldilineaceae > JAHBVH01. The sequence continues at coordinate 64,157 of DAOUCA010000143.1, read as the reverse complement.
ATATAAAGATCGAAGCGATAGGGTGCCGCCGCGATCGCAGCTTCGAAGCCTTTGACCGCATCTTCATAATCACCACGCCGTTCATAGGAGTAGGCGCGATTGCGTAGCGCCGTAATGTTCTCCGGCTCCAACGTCAACGCCTGCGTCAAATAGCCATCGGCATCATCCCAACGCCCTTCATCCGAATAGATCTCGCCCAACACGGCAAATGCAGTCGCATTCTTCGGATCAATATCAAGCGCATCGAGTGCATCAATGATCGCGTTGTCATTATCGTTGCTCCAGTTGAGCGCCCGCGCCCGCGCAACGAGTGCATCGGCATCGTCTGGGGCTACGCTAACAGCCTGTTGTGCCATGCGCAGCGCTTGGTCAACATTGCGAAAGATAATATAGAGCGCCGATCGTGCCACAAGTGGGTCCGGGTTTGTTGGCTCGAGCCGGCTCATCTCTTCGTATGCAGCAAAGGCATCGTCGTAGCGTCCGCTGCGAATGGCCCCTTCCGCTTCCGCTTGATAAAAGACGGCGCTGCGCGTGGGGGTTGGGATTGGCGTCACCTCTTGCGGGATAAGCCAAGTCGGTTGTTCTTCATAGAGAATCACCGCGACGATGGCCAATACAATCAATGGCCAGAAACGACCAAATCCTCGATTGCGCCGGCGTGGGCGGTAGGTGCGGTCAAGGTACATGAGATCAGTATACCACTGCTGGGCGAGGCAACTAAAAATTATCGGAAGTCGCGGTGGGGTTGGTTAGAATATCGAACTGTTTGCAGATGGGACGCACCCCGTGCAGATGTGACAATTTGCTGCGGTGGACGAGGTGTGGTATAAATTAGTGCAGGGTAGCAATATTTTGCGCCCCCGTAGCTCAGGGGATAGAGCACCGGCCTCCGGAGCCGGGTGCACAGGTTCGAATCCTGTCGGGGGCGCCTATCATTTCTGTAACCTCTGCTGCGCATATCCTCCTCTTCAAAGAAATTTTTCTACCTCTCTCTACACAGAATATCAAAAAGTTCCTTTAGGGGATTAAGAAATAACTCATGTTCCGCACGGGTTAACACCCCCTCTTCCTCAGTTTGGGGGAGAAGGGGAGAAAAATCCTTCATTTGTGTGAGGTTAGCGGCGAAGCCGGCAACCTCACACAAATTTAACCGGTTCCTGCCCTTGGGGGCGAGGTTAGGGGAAGGTATATCATTGCGTAACAAGAGGAAATAAAACGGGTAAAAAGGTCCCTGCTTCCCCTTCGACAGGCTCAGGGTCTGCTACCTGTTTATTTTTTTAACGCACTATGGGAACTGTAGAGGTTTTTGCTCGTCGGTGAAACGTCGGAAAACCACTGCTCGCGTCCTGAGAAATGATTATGTTTTCATCCCGCGCCGATTGGGCGCAGCTAATGAGCGAAAGGGTTTATTGATCTCGATCCGTAATAGATAGGGATGCTTGAAAATTTTCTTTGAGAATTTCCAACACTTTTAAACAGAGAATAATCTCCTCTGCTGCTGGATGGGATTGTGTTTCAGATTGTAACTGTCGGAGGGCGGTTGTCAGGTGCTGTTCAAGGAGGTCAATGTAGGCGGCGGGAACTTCTGCATAGACAGAGTTGTCATTGTTGCGTTCTAGCGTAAATAGATGGGCCATGTGACTGCATTCACCATTACTATCAATCGATAACTTTTGTATAGCGCCAGGATCGAACTCTGAGCGCTTTGACTTACTATTGACGCTCATCAGCCGAAAGTGTAAAAACGCTATACTTTGCGGGGGGCAAATCACCGATTTTCACACTTTTTACAGATGAGCCACTATTGATAGTTTACTGCAAGTGACGTCGAATTTGCGTCGATCGATTACAGATGGTGCATCTTATAGCAAAACTGATAGACAATCCATTTAGAAGTGGCACTTTGCGGACTGTTTTTACGCAGAGCCATTGTGCCATATTTCAGGGGTATATCTGTGAGATATCGAAAAAGTTAGCCCCTGCGCAAATCAATTTTTGCGCAGGGGCTATTCTGCGCGCAATTGTAACCAAAGTAGTGGTAATAGCATACCAATAAAGACGACCACTGCTGCACTCCAAATACGCAAGGTGCCAATTAAAAATGCCGTGCCTGGGAGCACGCCAAGGGCAAAGAGGATATAGGCCGTCAGGCCAAAGATCGTTGCCCAAAGCATGTTATACACAAGCATGCCGCGGGGCAAGATCCGAATTTGTAAAATTAGTAACAGACTTAGCGTTACCATAATTGTAAGCAGCGCGATGATAAGAGTGTCCCAAGTTGCCCACGCTGTAGCCGAAGCAGTGGGGGGCAATGTGGCTACTCCCTCGGTTGTATCACCTGCGGAGAGCGTCGTTGTGGGCAAAAGTGTGCCCGTCGCTGCTACTGGTTGCTCAATCGCTGTGACACTTTCTGCGTTGGCTGTAACGACATTGGCTGTAACCGCATTGGCTGTCGCCTCGGCAATGGGATCTTGAACACGCAAGGCGAGGGCCGATCCTGTCTTGGCCTCACCCGCGTTTGCCGAGATTAGCAACCGACCTGCCTGCTCTAAAACGACTTCCCGCATTGCGCTACCGTTGAGCGTCAACACTGGTTCGACGGGGATTGTCATTTCCGGATTTTCATACACTAAGTGGAAATTGACTGGATAGCCATCCGGCACCAAATGTCCATTGTGATCTAACACCTGATCGACCCGAAGGCGTATGACGCTGCCAATCGTCACGATTGGTGCTGTCGCATTGTTATTTGACGCAAATTCGATGGGCGTGTCATTAAGCGTGATCTCCAAAGGCAGCGGGAAGCTGGGATCGGGACTTAGGGTTTGCGAGAGATCGCCAAAGCGAGTGCCCGGCACGCTGACTGCGGGTGCGCCCGTCGGTGTATAACTCCGAAAGAGGGCGCGCACCGCGCTTTCTAAAAAGGGCGGTGTTTTGCTGTAGACGCCAAAGTAGGCCGTCAATTTACTGATTTCTGTGGCATCGAGAAAGTAGGGTGCATTGAGTGCAAGCACAATCACCTTTTTATTGCCTAGCCGCTCGCTCTGTTGCCGCAAAAATTGTTTGACGACATCACTGCCCTGGTTGAGCGTGGGGTCCACGTCGAGCATGGCAAAGATGATCCAGTTCGATTCGTTGATGAGTTGCTGTAACCGTTCGTTTGGGCTGAGGACGGCCTCTGTCCCTTCGCGTAAGCTATCCTCTTGCTCACCGCTAATTGGTGTGCCGGCAATGGAAGGGGTGAGCGTCGGGGCAACGCCAGCTGTGCTTGCGGTAATGGCCGTGCCTCCCTGTACCGCCGTCAACCCATTCGTTGCGGTAATGGCTAGCGTCGTTGTTGCGTCCGCAGCCTGGGTTAAGGGCACAAAAGAGGGCGTTTGTGCAACTGTGCTCCCATTGTTGCTCTCAGCCAACAGCGCGGCCAATTCAACAAAGCTACGCCCATAGACCCGATCGGTCACGATCTGCCCGGTCGCTCCGGGATCAGATCCATAGCGTCGCGTAATAATACTTTTAAGCTCTTCTGGCCCAAGGGTCGTCTCTGCTGTACAGTCGGCACATTCATAAAAGAGCCGGCTATCGCTAAAGATCAATAGCTGATCGTTTTCCTGGGGGGCCGCTGGGATTGCATCGGAGAGATTCGCCAGATCGGGATAAAGCACAGACATTGATTCGCGCGCAACTTGTCCAACGGTGGCCATTGCTTGCTGGTGGTGTTCACTTTGCTCGTCAAAGATTGCCAGACGCTCCGCATGGAGCAAGACATCGCTTAATGGAACCAGGCTCTGTTTTGTGCTCGTCGGCGTCTCGGTAAGGAGCGTAGGATAACTGCCGGTAAAGGCATTTTGGCCATTGTGATAGATCTGATATTTGAGGCGTAGAATGCGTCGCACGGCAGTATCAACTTGTGCTTGAAAGTCGGGGTCGGTAGTATAGCGTTCGCGAAAAAATTGGATAATGTCCTTGATGTACTCTTTCTCGGTTTCCCAAAAATCGTCTGCGCTCAGATGTGCCAGATAGATCAGATCATGGCCGGCCACAAATGCATCGAGCGCAACCCGCCGATAGGGGAATTCTTGTAAGGGCGCTTCGTAGTAGCGGCGAATGGCTGGCACACCAAGTGCATTGGTCATGAGAATGCCACCACTGTTGTGCCAATTGGTGAAGCCTTCCTGATCGAGCACAATGCTGAGATCGGGCATGAGGCTTATTGGCGGAATACGCGAGGAACTTGCGCCTTGAAAGGCACTGAAACGCATGTGGCTGGTCATCAACCCATCGACGGCGCTGCTATCGCCCGTTGTGGAGATCACGCGTGAAGGCTTCCTCGTCACCTGTATAAAGGGTGGAAGTGCCACGCGCCGTAGCTCGGCAAGCGTCTGTTGGACGGTCGCCACTTCCTGCTCTGGCAGCCGGTCGATATCACCTTGCCCGGGAAAGTGGCGGGCGATCGCGGCGAGTTGATAGTCGCTTCCTTCATGGATACCGGCAATATAGGCACTGCCCATTTTGCTCACCCAGTAGGGATCGCCGCCAAAGGTATGAATCCCAAGCGCGCCTACCGGATCGGTACGTGGCTGATCGGTCACATCGAGTGAGGGCCCCAGCAGCAGATTGACGCCGACGGCATGAAGCTCTTCACCGACCACTGTCCCGACCATTTTTACGAGATCGGGGTTCCATGTTGAACCCAATGCGAGCTGCGAAGGAATGGGGGTGAAGTTGCGGCGCATGGCGGTGGCTGGGTATCCATCGCCCAATTGTTCGACACCAATGAGCAATGGGATCTTGACCGCTGGCACAACAGATGGGGACGCACCCGTTCCTGCAACAATTCCTGTTGTGGGCTGTGTGGCGCTTTCTGTAATTTGCTCTGTGTTACTGATCGGTGTGTCGAGCGGCATCAACCCAAGTGGGCTGATTATGCTTTGGGTGAAGGTCTCTGTAAAGGTGGCTGCTCCGGCGATATCAGCTTCACGGTCGGTTAGCGCAAGGGCATTTTCTTTTGGTAGCAGATACCCATAGGCCAATGCTTGTAGCTGATTGGTGAGACGCGCGATCTCTTCAGGCGTCTTTACCCCTTTGGCATTGGTGAAATTTTCCCGACTTGGCATGAGCATAACCCCGCCAATGCGATAATCATGGATCAATTCGGCGATGTCGCTTTGCGCGGAAACCGTGTTGCCATCAAAGGCGATAATAAAGAGCTGGCCCACACGATCTTCTGGCGACATGCTCTGTAGAAAATCTTCGATCTGTTTGTCGACTTCTTGTTGGACAAGAACCGCGGCATCAGGCGTGGGCAGGGGGGTGGGGGTCGTTACGGGGGCGGTGGTAGCCGTTGCCGTCGACACAATCATGGTGGGAGGTTCGGCTGTTGCCGGTGAATCATTTTGGGCCTGAAGCACTGTTGGCCAAAAGCTCTGGCATAGCAGCAAAAAACAGTGGAAAAACAACCAGAGACGCGTGGTACGCCTGGTCTTGGTTACCGGTCGCCGAATCTGATAAGCTCGAGTTGAAAATAAGCAGTTTAAAAGGTTGTGGTTCAAAAGCATATCGTCGCTATACTGTGCTCCCGTTTGTCAATGGAATGTCAACGAGAGTTTGGGATCGCTTGCTCTCTGAGTATAACTTTCTGTCTGATTCACGTCAAACTAACCTGTGGTTGCTACAAAATCGTAAAGTTGTTTGGTCGATTCTACTGATCTCTATTCAGAAGGGCGTAACGCTCTCTGGCTTCGACAAGCTCAGCTACCGAGCGTTGCGCCCTTCGGATACGCAGTGTGCTGCGCTGTGGTGCCGGGCTCGCAAAGTGGCGTCGGCTCAACCGCTGGCCTCTGTCTCTCCTATGGGTATGGGAATTCAGTGCTTTGGCCACGCAATCGTGCCTTGCTACGCTTCTGTTTGGACAAAAGATAATAGAGCCGGTATACTGGTGGGCCAAAGGAAAATGGAGATAGTTGTTAGATTGCTGCCGAATAGTCGAATGTGCTCTTTTCAGAGCTGCCAGAAAGTATCTTTGTCAAGGTTTCCCTATGAACGATGAACCACTCTTTCCCAGATCGACACCCCCCACAGAATTGACGCAAGAGACTGCGCAAGAGACTGCGCAAGTGACTGCGCAAGAGACGGGGCCTGAAGAGTTGGCAACCGTTGGCAATTTTGTCCTTCGCGAGTTAGTCCAAGTGCTCCTGCCCGCCTTGTTACTGGCGCTTACCATTCACCTGTTTTTAGCGCAAGCAACGATCGTCTATGGGCGTAGTATGGAGCCCAATCTACATGAGCGCCAGCGGCTGATTGTCGACAAATTTACCTATCGCTTTTTTCATTCCCCACAACGCAATGATATTGTCGTCATCAAATTGCCAGAGATGGATGAGCTACTTGTCAAGCGCATCGTCGGTCTACCGTATGAGATGATTGCGATTGAAGATGGGGTTGTCTACATTGATGGTACACCCTTGGCTGAACCGTTCCCTCATGAGCTTTACCCGCAGAATATGCCGCCACAACGCCTGGGGCCACTCCAATATTTTGTCTTGGGCGATAATCGGGGAAATAGCAACGATAGCCGTGTCTTTGGCCCGATTATGCGTGACGATATCAAAGGTCGAGTTTGGTTTCGCTATTGGCCAATGAACCAAATCCACACATTTTGAGTATACATGCCCTCTCGGCGTTGGAATAACCTTACTAAAATCATTGTTACGGTAGCGCTCATCACGATTGCCATCTTAGTGGTGGTGACTTTTCGTGCCATGATTCCGCCAACAATTGTAGCTTTTCTCCTGGCCTTTGTTTTGGGCTACCCCGTTAACTGGATCCAGCAGCGTACTGGGTTAGCTCGTGCCCCCGCTGTGGTTGTCCTCTATGCAGGGCTACTGTTGGCGTTGGTGCTAGTCACTGTGCTGATTATACCTCGTGCCAGCGGCCTTGCCATTTCGCTGCAACAGACGATTGAAGAACTCGCCACCAATCTTCTGGCTTCGCAATTTCAACTGGGCACACTGACAATTTCCGTAGGAAATCTCTTTGAACCGCTAAGTGGTGCCATGCAAAACATTGCAGGGGCAGTTACCGCCGATCCCCTCTCCATGGTGCGCGGGGTAACAACCAGTGTACTGACGGTCGTCTATGTGATGGTGGTCAACTTTTGGTTGCTCAAGGATCTCAATAAATTACAACGGTTGATGATGGAGCAGATTCCGCTTGACTATCAGGAAGATACACGCCGCCTTGCGCAACAGATTGTCCAGGTTTGGGAAGGCTTTTTGCGGGGTCAATTGGTCTTGGCGCTCGTGGTTGGCGTGGTCACGTGGATCTTCTTAGCGATTGTTGGGATGAACAACGCCGGCGGCTTGGCGCTGTTGGCCGGCGTCATGGAGTTTTTGCCCTCGATTGGCCCAGGCATCAGTGGCGCAATCGGGGTACTCGTCGCGCTCTTCCAGGGTTCAACGTGGATGAATGTGAGCAATGTCATCTTTGCGTTAATTGTGTTGGCGATCTATTCCTTTATTACCCAAGTGGAAAGTATTTATCTGATTCCTCAACTGGTTGGTGGTCGAGTGAAACTGCACCCAGCCGTTGCGTTTGTCTGTGTGATTAGTGGTGCATTGGTCTTTGGCGCGCTGGGTGTGTTGCTTGCTGCGCCGACAGTTGGCAGTTTGCGGCTAATTCTCGTTTATATCTATCGCAAATTGCTCGATCAGGAGCCCTTTGAAAATCCCGATCGCGGTCAATCGATGGTGCGCATTCGCGGTCTGATCGGCGGCCGCAAAATCGAGGCCATTGTCTTTGACCTCGATGGCACCTTAACTGAGCTGGACTGGCGTGCCACGGTATGGGCCGCCCAACCTGTGCCTTGGCTCGATTGGCTATTCCCAGCTGAGCGGCGACGCACACAGACGCGTCGTTTGATGATTGCCATGGAAGGAGTGATCAATTTTCTGATAAGCCAACAGCAGCGCAATGAGCCATCCAAGATGTTGGAACGCATGATGCCGCTCTTTAATGTCCTCCGCGGCTATCCACCCCCGGAGACACTCGTGTTGCAGAATGGCGTCCTCGCTACATTGACCCAATTGCATGCTTCTTATCAACTCGCGCTCATTACCGCACGTGATCAACAGTCGCTCCGTAATTTTTTTCAGGCCAATTGGATCGATGAACGGCTTTTTCATACCATTGTCACGCGCAACGATGTCCGTAGCCTCCTGCCACATAGCGAAGGTTTGCTCTACCTCTCCCAACAGCTCGAGTTGGATGCGGAAAAGTTTTTGGTGGTAAGTGATTCGGATATGAACTTGCGTGCTGGCCGTGCCACGGGAATGGCCGCCGCCGCGCTACTCACTGGGTTGGGTGAAGAACGGGACATGCGCGATGCTGATATTGTCTTGTCGACATTTAGCGAACTGGAAGAGTGGTTGTAATGGTTGTGATCCCCTCGTAAAGATGGTATTATCTTCTTAAATTTTCCCCTTTGTTCAATCGTAGAGAAGAGCCGATCCAGGAGGTTGGTATGAGCTCAAAAAGCACGAATGGCGCAACGCGCCAGGTTGCTATCGACACGGAAGATCCTACAATCTATGATATTCAGACCAATGCCCTTGGCCCCGCAGGCGCACTCCCCTTGGATCATGAATTGTTGTTAAACGCGCCCAGTGGCGATCTCTTTGCACTTAGTCAAAATGTGGGCATGGGGTGGGATCCCTCCATGTTGCGCCGCAAAGAATTCTTGATCCTGAGTACACAAGGCGGGATTCGTGCCCCGGATGGCAGCCCAATTGCGTTGGGCTATCATACCGGACACTGGGAAGTGGGGTTGCTGATGCAGGCTGCCGCCAAAGAATTTACTGCGGAGGGCGCGATCCCCTTTGCCGGCTTTGTCACCGATCCTTGCGATGGGCGCAGCCAGGGCACGCTGGGCATGATGGACAGCCTACCCTATCGCAATGATGCCGCTATTGTGCTGCGCCGCTTAGTGCGCTCGTTACCAACCCGCAAAGGGGTTATGGGCGTTGCGACCTGCGATAAAGGGTTACCCGCCATGATGTTGGCGCTGGCCGGCCAGCCCGACCTTCCCACGATCCTGGTTCCCGGCGGTGTTACGCTGCCGGCCACCGATGGCGAAGATGCCGGCAAGGCGCAGACGATCGGTGTGCGCTATGCCCACGGTGCCATTACGCTGGAAGAGGCCGCCGAGATTGGGTGCCATACCTGCGCCTCGCCTGGAGGTGGCTGTCAATTTCTGGGGACAGCGGCCACCAGCCAGGTTGTGGCTGAAGCCTTGGGGATGACGCTGATGCACGCCGCGCTTGCCCCCTCCGGCCAACCGATCTGGCTCGATTTGGCTACCCGTTCAGCCAATGCGATCATGGCGATGGAGGCAGCCCGTATCACTACGCGCGATGTGTTGACCGAGGATGCGCTATACAATGCAATGGTTGTTCACGCTGCCTTTGGTGGCAGTACGAATCTCTTGCTGCATATTCCAGCGATTGCCCATGCCGCAGGTCTACCCAAGCCGACGGTGGCTGACTGGCAACGGATCAACGCACAGGTGCCCCGCTTGGTTGATGCCCTGCCCAATGGGCCCGTGGGCCATCCCACTGTGCAGGTCTTTATGGCCGGTGGCGTGCCCGAGACAATGCTCCACCTACGCGATCTGGGGCTATTGCGCCTGAATGCGCTGACTGTCATGGGCCGTTCGCTTGGCACCTTACTGGATGAATGGGAGAAGAGTGAACGCCGCCAGCGGGTGCGTGGATTGTTGCAAGAGCTCGATGGTGTCGATCCCGATAATGTGATTATGAACCCGCAGCGCGCTCGCGAACGGGGGCTGACGAGCACCGTCACCTTTCCCATGGGCAATCTCTGCCCCGAAGGCTCGGTTGTCAAAAGCACCTCGATCAATCCCACTGTGATCGATCCCGATGGCGTCTATCGCAAAACTGGCCCGGCGCGTGTCTTTACGAGCGAACGAGCCGCCATTGCTGCCATCAAAGGGACGGGGGATGAAGCCAAAGTGCAGGCCGGTGATATCATCATCGTCGTTGGACGTGGACCGCTCGGCAGTGGGATGGAAGAGACCTATCAGCTTACGGCCGCACTGAAACATTTGCCGTGGGGCAAAGAAGTGGCGCTGGTAACCGATGCGCGCTTCAGTGGAGTCAGCACGGGTGCCTGTATTGGTCATATGGGGCCGGAAGGCTTGGCCGGCGGTCCGATTGGCAAAGTGCGTGAGGGTGATACGATAGAGATTATCATTGACACAGTGAATCTTATTGGCAGTGTCAATCTCGTAGGCCACGATGGCAAGCGTTATGGCGCAGCAGAGGGAGCCGCTGTTCTCAACACGCGCGCTCCGCTGCCCTCTATGTTGCCCGATGAACGCCTGCCCGATGATACACGACTGTGGGCGGCTCTGCAGAATGCGAGCGGCGGCACTTGGGGTGGCTGTGTCTACGATGTCGATCGGATTGTTGAACTGTTGGAAGCAGGTAAAAAGGCGTTGGCTACCGGTTAATAAGCAGTCAGCGACGGTACAAATAAGCCTAGTACAAGGCGGCTTAAGTAAGCCAATAGCTCAGTGAGACAGTAAGACAGTGGCTCAGTCACTGTCTCACTGTCTCACTGTCTTACTGGTACTGTTGGCGAATTAAGTGTAGTTCGCATCACCTGGTGCGCCACGGTGGGCAGACCCAGCATCTAGGGATGCTGAGTACACCCCCAACGATTTCGCCAACAGTGTCCTCACTATTGGGAGGATACTGCTCGCGAAATCAAGTAGGCGGCGGCTGCGCTTGCCGAAGCCAGAGCCGCTGCGCTTGCCGAAGCCAGAGCCGCTGCCCTTCGACAAGCGCAGGGTGCGCGCCGTTGTTGAATTAACCAACAGTATCTGGGAGTGGCTCAGAAACTGAGTTTTTAACAAAAACGCAGTTTCTCGGACTCTTGGCTTATTTACGCCGCGCTGTACTAGTGATACCGTGTGAACAGAGCTTCCCAGGGATGACCTGAGTAAGAACGAAAAGAGTGAATGATGAGTCAAGGTGAGCTGTTAGAGCGGTTGGAAGTGGGGATGCCGGTGTTGACACCCAATGGCCGAATCTTGCGTGTATCGGAGGCGTTGGCCGCTGCCTTTCAGCCAGGTGATCGATTGGCGGCGGTGGCAGAAAGCGGTCAACTGCTCCATATCCCTGCTGCGGAAGCCCACCGTGCCGCTGCTGCAGTAACTAGGGCTAGCGAAGCCTTTGCCGCGATGGGTGGCGTGACGGATGAACAGATTGCCGCCTTTTATGAGCACTTTGCAACGGCCTTGGCCGATGATGCGATCTGGGCAGAGATCAGCGCGGTCAATACCGACGATGTGGCGCAGGCGCAGGCGCGTGGCCGCTCGACCACACGCCTGATCGCGACCGAAAAGATGCGCTATGGCATGATCGACGGCCTGCGCGGCTGGATCGCTGCATCCTCGCGGCGTGGGCAAATTTTGGAAACGGTTTACCACGAAGGGTTTCGGATTGAGTTGATTGGGGCGGCGTTGGGAGTCGTAGCCTTTGTCTTTGAAGGGCGGCCCAATGTGTTGGCAGATGCCTGTGGCGTCTTGCGGGGGGGAAATACGGTTGTCTTTCGCATTGGGAGCGATGCCTTACAGACTGCGCAAAGTATTATGCGGCTGGCGGTGGAGCCGGCTCTGGCGGCGAGTGGTCTGCCGACCGGGGCCGTGGTACTGATCGAGAGTGCTGCCCATGCCGCTGGTTGGGCGCTCTTTTCTGATGCACGGTTGGGGCTGGCCGTGGCCCGCGGTTCCGGACCAGCGGTTGATACGCTCGGTGCGCTGGCACGTAGTGTTGGGGTGGCTGTTAGCCTGCATGGCACAGGGGGCGCTTGGCTCGTGGCCGCTGAATCAGCCGACGCGGCCGAGTTCGGCCGCGTGGTCAAACGGTCGCTGGATCGCAAGGTCTGCAACACCTTAAATACCTGTTGTATTGTGCGATCGCAGGCAGAGATATTGATTCCAATATTGCTAGAGAATCTAACTGCTGCGGCCCAACAGCGTGGGCAGCAGGGAAAGCTCCATGTTGTAGACGCGGACTGCCAAGCGCTATCGCCTGACCTCTTCACCAAGATGGTTACCGTGCGCCGCGCCAATGGTGATTGTCAAGAACCCTTTGCCGAACCGCTGGAACATCACCAACTCGGACATGAGTGGGAATGGGAAGAAACCCCAGAGATTACATTGGCGTTGGTTGATTCAGTTGAGGAAGCGATAGCACTTTTTAATGAACAGAGTCCACAACTTGTTGCTTCGTTACTTAGCCAAGATCGCACGGAACAGCAGCGATTTTATGAGTTAATCAATGCCCCCTTTGTGGGCGATGACCACACCCGTTGGGTTGATGGCCAATTCGCTTTAGACAAACCAGAGTTAGGCCTGTCAAACTGGCAACATGGGCGTCTGTTTGGACGAGGCGGCATTTTGAGCGGTGATAGCGTCTACACGGTGCGCACTCGTTATTGCCGTACATAAGATAATTTTATTGGAGATTTTCCTCAATATAAAAAAAAGTATATGGCTACGGTATACCTACACTTTGTCAGCGCTTGCCATACGCTTGAAATCACCATCTAATTGGCTCATCACTTTTTGGTAGGCCATCTCTTCATCTAGGTAATCATATCCAGCCAACCGCAACTCAATTGGATCAACTTTCATCTTTTCCAACTGTTGCATTTCCCATTGTTTACGTGCTTGAATGGCTAACCGCAAAGCTTTTTTGAAGCCATACATTTCAATCGAAAATGCTTTATTGATTAACTGTTTTTTCCCATTGCGATATTCATGGAAAGTAGCACAGAAGGAAGCATGTTGGTTAAGGTGCCCATTCTGATCATATTGAGTTGATGAAAAATGTACACCGCTAACGCCAAGGGTCGTATTTTTAATCGGATCTGGTCGGAAAGCCAACTTTTTATAAGATGGATTGTCTTCGATAAATGCCTCCCGATCAATCATTGCCGCTGCCAGGCTCAATGCAGGGACACTGCTGTATCGGTGATCCATATAAAACCTTTGTAATTGCTTACGGTTTCGTTGAATCTTCAAGAGCCAACCATAGGTACGTTTTTGATTGACTCGTTTGCTGGCATAATGATAGACGCGGTGTATATTGGTTAAATCTAATTCTTCAAGGTTGGGAATGCCCAAATTGAAGATGGGCTGTGGTCGACTGTAGGCCACGCTCATACCTCCACTCTATACTTGTAACTTACGGTTTTCTTAATGCTTGTGTACTTTTTGTTTATAAAGATTACGATATTCAAATTTGACTTCACTGTAATTTACAGATTACAGTGAATGGAAGCTCCTTCGAACCACGTAAAAAGTCCTATATATCTTAGCCCACAAAAAGATTGCGCGCAAATTCCATTATTGATTTGTCGTCTACTTTGATGATAGAAATTTGAGACGAAACCAGATTCTCCTGATTGACTGATAAATCTCATATTTCTGCCACAGCGCGCACGGAGACTACGAGACTACAGAAATCACGGAGATCACGGAGACTACAGAGAATGTACGAAACTTGTTCCTCTATGAACTCTGTGGCTAACTTTAACTCTGTCAGTCAATCAGCCAAGTTCTCTGTAACTCCTAAAGGAAATACTTTATGAATGGTGCCCATAGCCTGATTCAAACCCTCGTCAATGGTGGTGTTGATACTTGTTTCACCAATCCTGGCACATCGGAGATGCACTTTGTGGCAGCTGTTGATAAAGTGCCACAAATGCGGACGATCCTCTGCCTCTTCGAAGGGGTTTGCACTGGCGCGGCGGACGGCTATGCGCGCATGGCTGGTAAACCCGCAGCCACCTTACTGCATCTTGGGCCGGGGCTGGGCAACGGCTTTGCCAACCTGCACAACGCCCGCCGTGCCCACAGCCCGATTATCAACATCGTGGGGGACCATGCGACCTACCATTTGCAATATGATGCGCCGCTGACCAGCGACATCGTTTCGATTGCCAAACCGGTCTCCGGTTGGATTCGCTCTTGTCGCAGACCAGAAACTGTACCAACCGATGCCGCGGCGGCAATTGCGGCCGCGCTACAGCCGCCTGGCCAGATTGCGACCTTGATTCTGCCTGGAGATTGTGCGTGGAATGAGAGTGTGGCTCCTGCCCCTACAGCAGTACCACCGGCGGCCAAGCCAGTGGACGAACTGGTGATTCGCCAGGTGGCGGAACGGTTGCGCAACGGCAAACGGAGCGTACTCTGTGTTGGTGGGCCGGCCGCGACGAAGGCTGGATTGGCGTTGGCTGCGCGCATCTGCCAAGCTACCGGCGCACGCCTCGTTAGCCAGCGGGCGAGTGCGCGAATGACTTTGGGGGCCGGAACACCGCAATTCGCCCGTATCCCCTATGCCGTGCCCCAAGCGCTCGAATTGCTCAAAGGCACTGAGCAGATGATCCTGGTTGGCGCGCCGCAGCCGGTTGCGTTCTTTGCCTATCCCAACACAGCAAGCACCATGAGTCCGCCGGATGCCCAACTCTACACCTTAGCTGACGCTAGCGACGATGTGTTGGGGGCGCTTGATGCCTTGGCCGAAGAGCTAGGCGCGCCTCATTCATTTGGCCCGCTGTACGAACGCGTGCGCCCTGACCTGCCTGTTGGTGAATTGACTTCGGAAAAGATTTGGCGGGCACTAGCCAATCTTATGGTGGAAGATAGTATCATTGCCGACGAGTCGATCACGGCGAGTTTTGGCGCCGGTAAATGGATGGGCGGCGCGGCCCAACATGATTGGCTGGCAGTGATGGGCGGCGCGATCGGTCAAGGGATCCCCGTGGCAACTGGTGCGGCCGTGGCCTGCCCCAAGCGTCAGGTGATTAATACGCAGGCCGATGGCTCCGCCATGTATACGTTGCAAGGGCTCTGGACGCAAGCTCGCGAAAAGCTAGATGTGGTAACGATCCTCTTCTCGAATCGGGCCTATGCGATTTTACAAGGCGAATTACAGCGCGTCGGGGCCGATGAAAATAGCCGCAAAGCACAAGAGATGCTCGACTTGAGCAACCCCACAATTAATTGGGTCCAATTGGCTCAAGGGATGGGCGTCGAGGCCTCCCGTGCTACGACCGCAGAAGAGATGACTACCCAGTTGGCCGCGGCATTAAACAAACGTGGCCCCCATTTGATTGAGGCAATGATTTAGTCCATTGGTCGTTAGTCCATTGGTCGTTACTCATTGGTTTCATACTCCATACTTGTGGCATAACACACCAAGGCAAGTTACGAATAAGTAACGAATAACAAAGAACAAATGGCCAATAACAAATAGTTAGGAGAAAACGAAATGGCTAAATACGGCGTAGGACTATTGGGCGCGGGCTGGGTGGCCGCAGAGTATGCCAAAATCTTCCGCGATCATCCCTTAACCGAAGTGGTGGGCATTTACAATCGGACACCTGGCAAGGCGACCAAGCTACTGCAAACCCATGGCATCCAGGGCAAAGAGTATGCGACACTCGATGAATTCTTTGCCGACGAGCGCATTCAGATCGTTGTTTCGTGTACCCAGCCCGATGTGCGCGCCGAGCACTGTATACGCGCAGCCGAGACAGGACGGCATATTGTGCTCGAAAAACCGGTCGGCATCAAACAAGCACAAACAGCGCAGATCCGTGAAGCCGTCGCCAAGGCGGGTGTGAAGACGGTCACCAGCTTTGTCCTGCGCTGGAACCCGCAATTTGTGACAGTGCGTCAATTGATTGAGGATGGCGGACTGGGCGATCTGATCTACGGTGAGGCTGATTATTGGCATCCCGCCCGTCGCGCCGTGCCGGGCAGCGCCTATCTGCGCAAGGATGTGGTTGGCAGTGCCTTTCTCAGTGGTGGCTGTCATGCCGTTGACATGTTGCGCTGGTTGGGGGGTGAAGTGATCGAGGTAAGCGCTTTTTCGGCCGCGCCCAAACTAATTACTGCCTTTGAGTTTGACCCCGTGGTAGTCGCCTCGCTCAAATTTGCCAATGGTGCGGTTGGCAAACTCTCGGCGCTGCTCGATGGTGATACTCCCTACCGTTTTAACTGTCGGCTCTTTGGCACCAACGGCTCGATCCAGAACAACGAGGTCTATTCCTCGCAGAAATATCCTGGCGCGACCGAATATTTTACCTTCCCCACGATCACTCCCAACAGCGGCGATGTCTCGCACCATCCCTTTAAAGGCGAGATCTATCATTTTATCGACTGCATTGAGCAGAATGTCGAATCGCACGCTTCGATCTTCGATAGCTATAAGTCGATGGCGATCTGCTATGCGATTGATGAGTCGGTGGCGCGTGGGGGGATGCCGGTCAAAGTCATTGACGATTAGGGTTGTTTTTGGTAAAATAGCATCAGCGCAGTTTGCTGCTCAATTTTGTTAGCAAACGATTGGATGGAGACAGATAATCGACGTGACATTGCAAATCAACACCTTCGATGACTTGCTTGAGATTGTCAATACCCACCCAGAATGGCGGCGCAAATTGGTTAAGGCGCTTTTCCCGGAGATCGATTTGCCCAAGGCACTGCAAGAGTTGGTTGAATCCAATCGACTGATGCGGGTGCAGTTGGGCAATATTGCTGCGCGTTTGGTAAAGATGGAAGAATGGCAAGGTCATACTGATACGCGCTTGGTGCGTATAGAAGATCGCCAAACGCGCATGGAAGATCGCCAGGATGTAATGGATCAACGATTGGACCGCATGGATCGCTCACTTGCTGACTTGAAGGGAGACAGTTAGGAAACTATACGCAAATCAGAATGAAACCCCTAGTTTCGGTCCGCGTGCGTCGCACTGACGGAAGCATCTAGCGGACTGGAAGCAGTTGGCGGTCAGTGCGACGCACGCGATCCCGTTGGTCCGCAAAACTCCGGTTCTCATTCTAAACGCAGTATAGAAACTGAGTTTTTTAGTGAATTAAGAAATCAAACAGGGCAACGAGTGGACCTGAGCCTGTTGCATGGGAAGCGGCTCCGGCTTCGGCAGGCTCAGCCTCCGTTTACCCAACTATATTTCTTGATTCCACAAACTCAAGGTTTTTAAATCTGCGAAGAGCCCTGTTACACGGTTGTGAAATTGCGTTTTACCGCAAACTTAACGAGCGCTGTTATATCATCCAACTGTAACTTTTGCAGCAGACTGCTACGGTGTCCGCGTACGGTAATCTCCGACAGATAGAGCAACGCAGCAATTTGACTAGTAGATTTGCCATCTACAATGAGTTGGAATACCTCTCGTTCACGCGCTGATAATGTTAGCAACGGATCGTCTAGTGCCTTTTGAATCGCTGGTGGTGGCTGCTCTATCTCTACGAACGCCAGGTGTAATTCAATTTCAAACTGTTTGATGATTGTCCGCAAATGGTCAACCTGCGTGGTAAGTTGATAGCGTTCAGTCGCATTTTGGTGTGTAAGGGCGATAGTTTCCGTGATTTCCAGTTGGCGATTTGCCTGCTGCAAAAGTTCTATCAGTTGCTCCCTCTTATGTTGGGGAGACTTTTGGTGACGTACTTGGTTCTCTTTGAGCAACCAACCCGTCAATTCACGCAGTTGGTCGCTCTGCCGTTCCAACAAATCAAGCAATTTGTGTTTCTGTACTTCGTGTTGGGTACGCCGTTCAATTTCGGCGTATAGTTGTGCGGTGCGTTCTACGACTCGTTCTTCTAGCGATTCATTCTGTCGCTGCAAAGCTTGCTGCAAGTTGCGAAGTGCAAGATGAGCCCGAAGTCGTGCTAGCACTTCAATCACTTGCAATGGCTTGGTAATATAGTCGACCCCACCAACTTGAAACCCTTGTACCTTATCCACCACGTCATCGAGGGCACTCAGGAAAAGCACGGGGATCTCTCTTGTAGCTGAGTTCGCTTTAAGCCGCCGACAGGTTTCAAACCCGTCGATCCCTGGCATCAACACATCGAGTAAAATAATATCCGGCTGCTCAAAGCGGACACGCTCTAGCGCACTTTCTCCACTCTCTGCTACGATGATTCGGTACTGCTCTTCTCCCAATTTTTCCACGAGTAGGCGGAGATTTACCGGTGTATCATCGACCAGTAGAACGACAGGCGGCAATAACGCGTTTGACGAGCGCGCATCCCCACCTAAAAAGTTGTCGTGATTACTCATCTTCCTCATCTCTTCTGTTTATTAACTCTTCCAGTACGTACATGGCTATAGCGTAGACATAAATTCTTGAATTTACGCAACTACACACTACTCAGCGCAAACAGCCAACCATGTAACTGCCTCAATGTGGTGAAGCTACTGTTTCTTAAAGTTGTTTTCAGATGTTTAGTATAATAAGCAAAAGAATACGTGTCACCTGTTGAAAAAGCGTCTAGAAATGTATTGAACTCTAAACTCAGGTTTCTACAAAAGAGAACAAAACGTAAGTCAGGTGTCAAGAAGATCTTGTAACCAGGTACAAAGTTTCTGAATTTGATAATTATCGATAAAATTCTGTAAGGTTTTGACAAATACGGGAGAAACGTTTGGAGACTTCTGTACCTCCTTTATTAAGGTATAGAGAAATTGAATATCACCATGCTGTGCAGCCATCAACAGCTGTTGTAAAGTATCTGTTGATGGTACCGATTTCCCCGAAACTACTTCTGCACCCAATAGGGCAGGATTCCCCATCCTCTCTGTGGGCACAAGCGGCTCCGTTGCATAGATCCACTCGATCGGCAAATGCTGTTGAAAAAGTTGCAATAGCTCCTCAAAGTGAATGGGCTTGGGCAAAAATGCGTTACTGCCGGCGGCGATACTGCGTTGTTGGTCTACGTCAAAGACACTGGCGGATATGGTGAAAATTATCAATTGTGCCAATGCCGGTATCTCACGTAGTTTGCGAACAAGCGTAAAGCCGTCTAACAACGGCATGACTAAATCTGTGATCAACAGATCTGGCTGAATCTCCTCGGCGAGGGCTAACGCTTGCAAACCGTCTTCCGCTTCTATGGTGTGAATGCCCAATGCGGTGAGCATTTCGACGAGAATCACTCGATTTTGCCACTTATCATCGACAATCAATACAGTGGGTGCTTTCCCGCGGATGCCAATAACCGTGCGCTCTCTAGCCATCAACGTCCGAGACTGAATTGTCGGCACAGTAATTTCAACCCAAAAGGTGCTGCCTACCCCAAGTTGGCTCTCCACAGCTACTTTCCCAGCCATCTGCGTCACTAAGCGTTGAGTGATCGCCAACCCCAATCCTGTTCCTTCTTGCTGCTTTGCACTAGCGCTTTGGTAAAACGGTTCAAAAATCTGATCGAGTTCAGTTGCAGCAATCCCCACGCCCGTATCTTCGATGGAGAACTGTAGCGTGCAGTGCTTCTCCCCATTGATTGGCAATTTATCTGGGCGAGCAACGTTTTCTGCTTGTGATGACCTGTACTGTTGCGCACTCATCTGGGAGCCGCTGCGCTCTGTTTCCCCGTTTTTGGCATGGATGCGAATGCAGATAAGGCCTTCATTGGTAAATTTGACCGCATTCCCTCCGATATTTAATAGGATTTGGCGTAGGCGACGTTCGTCAACATAGATGTAAGCTGGGACATCGGGCGCAATGTGCCACTGAAAGTGCACGCCTTTACGCTTGGCACGCACAGTAAGCAATGCGCTTATCTGCTCCATAAAGCTTGAAAGAGCGACAAGCGCCGGCTGTAACTCAACTTTATCAGCTTCAATGCGCGCAATATCGAGTACATCGTTTATTAATGCCAGCAGATATTCCCCGCTCTCTTCAATAATCGTCGCCTGGCGTTTACTCTCTCTATTACTTTGCAGCAGCTGCGCATAGCCCAAGATGGCATTGAGCGGCGTGCGCAACTCGTGACTCATATTGGCAAGGAATCGGCTCTTCGCCTGATTGGCCGCTTCGGCTGTTTCTTTGGCAAATGCTAACTCTACTGTCCGCTTTTCGATCCGCTCTTCCAAGGTACTGTTGCTTGCCTCCAACTCTTGGCGCGCTCTGCGAATTGAACCCACCATGCGGATAAAGGCTTCAGTCAGAAAGCCAATTTCATCATGGGACTGAACAACGGCCGTGACAGATAGCTCCCCCTCATCAACCCGTTTGATGTTCTGAACCAAGCTGGCAAGCGGCTTTAAAAGTGTGTAGCTGAAAAAGAGCGGGAAGCCGACAATAATTAGCAAAGCGGCTATAAAATTTATATAAAAAAATGGCAGCAACCATTGATGGGAATAGAGATATACTTCGGCATGGAATGATTGCAGCAGCCCGCTTGGTCCCTCATTGAACTGATTGAGCGCAGGAGTGAAGGTGACCTGCTTGACCGGTGTCCCATTGCCGGCTGATATACCGACCAACCAACTGCGTACACTGATGTCAGACTCAAGCGTGCGCTTTAACTGGATCTGAGGGTAGCTAAACTCAATGTCCCCGTTCGCGTGCAAAACCAACTGCACAATGTTACGATCCGCCACATCCACAGCGGTAAAAAAAGTTTGCATCGCATACCAGGTGATGATAACAGCCGTTGCCGAGTGGGCTAAATAAACATCCCCACCCCGTTCGGGCACAAAATCTACCAATAGTGGCGCAATTAAGGGACAATTATTGTTGAAGGTCAATCGTGGATAGGCAAGCTTTGCCGGTTCGCAAAAGGCAATATGGCCATTATCCGTGACATTGAGATAATGCCATTGCTGATCAAAAAAAGGAAACGAAAAGGGCAGCTCAACTTTGCGCCAAGTATCGTTGTGCAGATGCAATGGCTCGCCAACGGGAATGGTGACGGTAGGAGATGCTAGCGACGGTAATGCTTGCAGATGGTACCTCCCTGCCCCTTGGTAGAAGAAACGATAGTGTTGCCCCGACGCAACTGTCGGTGCTGGATCATAGGAGGAACTTAAGCGTGGGTAAAGCGTAAAAGTAATACTGGCAAAAACTATAAAAAGCAGTAGAAAGGTAACTGCGGTGATCTTATAGAGTAGCGTCGTTGGCTCTGCAAGATGATTAACGAGTATGAACATAAACAGGAAAAGCATCACCGCATAGATGCTGCTTGTAATGATCGCCAGTAAAAGTGAATTGGGTGTTGTTGGTTGCCAAATGGCGAGGCCGATGCCAAAGAAGAGTGAGCAGGCTTGAAGCGTAAAGAAGCGAAAGGAGCGTATCGTTCGATTCGGCGGTGTCATCCAGATTGTACGCCAGTCGGTAAGGTTGGCCAACCGTGCATAGTGCAGCAGTTGGCGGCTGTAGAGTGTCGTTAATCCGAGAACGTGGAGGATGGCAATAATGATGTAGCGAGAAAGGAAGGGGAAGGGAAAAGGGAAGGGAAAGAACATAGAGCCGGGTAACAAGAGTAAGATCGACCCGAATGAAAAGTACAAAGCAAGTCGCGCGTTGCGCCGTTGTTCGTCGCGTAAGATTGGGTGATGGTAGGCATGCTGGATCATTGCTATAAAGCACCCAATGCTACAAAACAACAATGCCTGGCTGAACTGTAGCCAGAGGGGGTTAGGGGTAGGGAGCGCAGAAATGGCTAACAACAGCAGCAGCATTACAATTGCTATGGTAACCGCTGCAACCAACCATTTTGTTGAGGCAGATTTATCTTTAATGGAAAACAAGTAAATGGTGAGCGCTATACAGGCCATCACCACCGTGACGAGGGAAAGGGTAATTGGCGTAATGAAGAACGCAGGCATATGGGGTAGAGCACCTTCAATTTCGAGTGAGTTGCAAATGGAGAATGGCTTACGGGTGCGTCCCATTTTGGGGGATTACACAGAAGGACAAAATTGATCGTCCGGCGTAATCCCCCAAATGTGGTACGCACCCATGGCTTACTGCCCCAATTGTCAACTGGCCCATTGAATTTTAAACAGCTAGTTAAGGGAAAAGGCGATTTCCTTAAGAATAAGCAAGGATTATTGGTGTTTTATCATGTCTTTATTACAGAGTCAAGCAGGAGGGTAATGTGTAGGAATTCTCTGTATACGCTCTTCTGCCGCCGATCAACACGGATCAACCTAGATGGTTCTCTAACAAATTTTGCATCTGTGTTTCCGTGTTCATCTGTGGCTAAATTTAGAATTGCTGGGTGGTGTGGCTGCATTTCAGTCGAATTGAACTGACTTAGATTGCTTTGAGGTTAGATGGTGATGACTTGCCCACTTTTCGCCGACCGTAATGCTGCATCGATCACTTCCATAACCCGTTGTACTTCTGTTGCCTTCACGGCTAAAGGTGCCTCGCCCTTGATCGCGTCGCGCACATTCTCGTAATAGCTGCGCCAGCGGCCCGGCACAGTTGGCACAATGGTTTCTGTCGTGCCGTCATGGAGGCGACCATAGCTCTCCTCTGGATTAATGGCATGATCAATCTGTCCGGCACGCATCGCCTCTTCCTGTGGATCGAGACCATATTTGATGAAAGTTCCTCTATCCCCATAAATCTGGAAGCGGGGTTTGTAAATCGCCGACATGCTCGATAGATCGCAGACGCCGGTAACGCCGTCGGCAAAGTGGACAGTGATCAAGGCATGGCTTTCGACATCGGTATGGGCAAAGTCATGGTGCATGCGACAGTAGACCGCTTCGACCGGCTGTGGGAAGAGTTGCAACAGCTGATCAAGCAGATGGGCACCGAGATCATACAAGCGTCCGCCCCCCTTGGTCGCTTCCCCACGCCAACCACGCGGCGCGCCCCAGCGCTGCCATGCCATCTCAATCCAGCGCACATTGCCCAGTTGTCCTTCATCCATCAACTTGCGCACGGTGAGATAGTCACCATCCCAGCGACGATTTTGAAAGATACTCAAGAGTCGGCCTGTTCGTTCCGCAGTGGCAACCATCTGGTTCGCCTCTTGTAGCGTAACAGCCATTGGCTTATCCGTCACAACATGCTTCCCCGCCTCCATTGCCTGGATTGCCAGCGCAGCATGTAACTGATTAGGCGTGGCCAGCACCACCAAATCGACCTGTGGATCGGCAATGACTTCCTCAAAGCTACTATATGCCTTGCAACCGCGTTCTTCTTCAATTTGGGCCCGCTTTTCTGCACTGCTTGATGCCACACCATGCAATGTCAAACCAGGCGTGAGGTTGATCAAATAGCTGTGAAAACTGCGTCCAGCATAGCCATAGCCGATGACGGCAGCGCGGGGTTCGGTCATGGGGTTCCCTTTCCGTTCTTGACTGTTCATCAAAAAATCGAGACATGAGACATGAGACATGAGACATGAGACATGAGCGTCGAGACGATCTCCCTGTCTCCCTGTCTCCCTATCTCCCTGTCTCCTTTCCCTGTCTCCCCTACGCATCCGGCTTGACAGTGATCCCTGTCAACTGCTCAAAGACTTTGACCACAGCGGCATCATCAAGCCGCCCGTGGCCAGAAGCGCTGGCGCTCATAAAGAGTTGGTGGGCCAATGCCGAAAAGAAGAGCGGAAAGTGCAGATCTTTGCCGGCACCGAGCACAATGCCAAGGTCTTTTACCCAAATATCGACAGCACTGCGGGGGATATAATCATCGTCGAGCATGTGGGGTACACGGTTTTCAAACATAAAGGAGTTGCCGGCACTATTGCAGATCACTTCGTAGATTTGGCGGGCGTCCAGCCCAGCGCGTACACCAAAGGCGACTGCTTCCGCCGCGGTGGCGATCTGCACGCCGGCCAGGATTTGGTTGACGAGTTTCATCGTCGAGCCCAACCCATAATCGCTACCCATCCGATAGACATTTTCGGCCATAGCATCAAGCACCGGTTGCATCGTTTCAAAAACATCATCGGGACCGGCGGCCATGATGCTTAGCTTGCCCTCGGCGGCGCGAATGGTGCCGCCACTAATTGGCCCATCGAGCATGCGTAGATTCAAGGCTGCCAGTTGTGCGGCCATCTTCTTGGCGAAATCTGGACTGACGGTACTACAGACCATAACAATGCTGCCCTTGGGCAAAGCGGCAGCAGCACCACCACTGCCCAAAAGGACATCGGTGACCTGTTGGTCGTTGAGTACGACGACAATGAGGATCGTCGCGCCATGTGCGGCCTCGGCCACCGAAGCTGCCGTTGCGCCGCCAGCTACACCAAAACGCGCCACGGCGTCGGGGTTGATATCATAGCCACGGACGGAGAAGCCGGCACGCACAAGCGACTGCGCCATGCCCATGCCCATTGCGCCCAGGCCGATAAAGCCAACTTGTGGGGACTGTGTGATTGCAGACATATTGTTTCCTATAAGTACTTTTGGGTGTAGAAACTTACGCGATCAATCGTACCAGTTACTCAAGTACATGCAGGAACGTTTTGTGTAACGATTTACACCAAGATCTACGATGTCCCGATTGCGTCTTGCCGAGCTACCATTGCCGCGCACGACCATGGCACGATGGTTGATCTGGGAGCGACTCTACTGGAAGCGCACAGACGTGCGACAGCGCAAATTGTTGATGGTCTCTCTCATAATTGTAACATTAATGGGGATATTCGGCGGAATTGCAGAGTGGATTTGGAGCAGGAGTAAGCACAAGAGTGCGAAGCGCCCCTGCCGATCATTGTTGCTTGCACCTTGCTACGCTCCGCAACGACGATCAGCAGGCGATTGAGTGAGTTACCCCATCGTCCAGACGTTTGTTGGTTCGATCTTGTAGATCACGCGCACTTCGCCAGGATTCTTGGGGTAGTCGTTGCCGGTATATTTGTGCGAAAGTTTATTGATATGATCGTAGCCACCCGCTTCGGTGATCTCCACGACTTTCCCTTGCAGGCCGACATAACGATAGGGATTATCTGGATCTTGTACGCTGACGGCAATGGTGCCATTGTCGCGCATGTTCCGATCCTTTTTACGCCCTTTGGCACTGTTGATCACCACTTTGCCATCGGCATACTCAACCCAGACTGGTGTTACTTGGGGTTTATCGTCGTCGATGGTTGCCACATGGGCAAACGCTTTTTTCTCAAAGATATCACGGTGGGATTCAGGAATGGTTTTCATCAGGTTCTCCTTGTTATCAATCGGGAAATCGGGCAATCGGGAAATCGGGAAATAGTTACCGTGATTATTGCATTGGTTGCAGAATTTGGTTGTATGCAGGGCACCATTCAGCGTCAGCCACTGCCCGAATTGCTAGCTGTATCCTCTGGCTGTCACTGAAATCCCTCTGCTTTTACAAAGCGCACACTTTGCTTCAGATTTGTTTCCAGTTTCACTTGATGGTATCGTGCACAGTTGGTATCGCTACATAACTAGTTAGGAAAGCAGACACGCGATTCCCACAACCCGAGATATCTTTATACCTGTATACCTGTATACTGATTTACTGATGTACCTGTATACCGATGTACTTATCTACCAACCAATTCCTTCAACCACCCACCAAGTAGCCTTTAGAAATGGGGGACCATGAAGCTCTTTTTAATTCGACATGCGCAATCTGCCAATAATTATCTGGCGGAGCGAACGCCAATGGATGATTATTTGACTCAACGCTCGCCAGAGCCGACGATTACAGAGCTAGGCTTTCGCCAAGCACAATTGACGGCTGACCATCTCGCCAGTTTGGGTTGGCCAGAGGAGACCGAGGGCAGAAACCGCGGCGATAGCCACGGGTATGGTTTTACCCGTCTCTTTGTCAGCCCAATGTGGCGTACGCTTCAAACCGCGTTGCCCATCAGTAAAGCGCTGAATCTACAACCGGAAGTTTGGGTTGATATTCATGAGCACGGGGGGATCTTTCATGGCGATCCTAGCAAGGGCGATATTGTGAACTTGCCAGGTTTGACCCGTCAAGAGATCAGCGAACAATTCGCTGGCTATCAACTGCCAGACGCGATTACGGCGGAGGGGTGGTGGTATGGCGGTTATGAGGAGATGGAAGGCTGCTATGCCCGTGCAGCGCGCGTAGCGGCGACTTTACGCGATTGGGCACCAGATATGGCCCATGAACGGATTGCCCTCGTTTCTCACGGCACCTTTCTCGACGCATTGATCAAAGCGTTGCTTGGCCAAGACTTTGCTTCGCAGCTTTACTATACCCACTATAATACCGCGATTTCACGGATCGATTTTACCCCCAAAGGCTTTCTCTTGCTGCGTTATCTTAACCGGACAGAGCATCTCACACCAGATCTGATTTCGCGATAAGTTCACCAACCGTTTGGAGCAAGCAAAAAGGAGCAGCTATGCGCAAAGCAATCCGTAGCGACCAAGCCCCCACGCCGCGTGGCCCCTATTCGCCGGCAATCGTTGCCAGCGGACCAACCGTCTATATTTCTGCCCAAGGGCCTTATGATCCAGCGACAGGGCAGCCCAACGGCGATACTGTTGCCGAGCAGGCCCGCCAAGTCTTTGATAATATAAGTGCATTGCTGGCCGCTGCCGGTACATCATGGGCCAATGCCGTCAAAGTGACGGTCTATCTAGCCGACTTTGCGGATTTTGCAGCGATGAATGAAGTTTATGCCACCTATGTGCAGGAACCCTATCCAGCGCGCACCACCGTGCACTCAAAGATCGGCCAGAGTCTCGTTGCCGTTGATTGTATTGCCATTGTACCGGAATAATCAGTGGGACGGTGGGACAGTGGGACAGTAAATCAGTGGGACAGTAAATCAGTTTCACCGTCTCACCGTCTCACCGTCTCACCGTACCAGCCACTGCCCACATGGTAGCTGTTCACGAACTAGGCGGCACACGATTGCGATCTACTGAACACCAGAAACCTTTGAAGGACATTGGCTTGACAAACATCTCTGAAGTAGCCCCAGCAACCACCGAAACCGAACCCACCGCGGCCCCAGCAACCCTCAGCGGACGACGGTTGGCTGGGGCCGCGGTCGTGGTGATGATCTTCTTTGTACTCAGCCGGGTGGCGGGGCTGACGCGCGAAATCGTGATCGGGGCGCGCTTTGGTACCAGTTCAGAGCTTGATGCCTATCTGGCTGCCTTTCGTGTGCCCGATATTCTCTTTCAATTGGTCGCCGGTGGCGCATTGGGCAGTGCCTTTATCCCTACCTTTGCCGGCTACTGGACACAGGGCAAACGTACAGAGGCCTGGTTGCTCTTTAGCCGCGTGGTGAATCTGATTACGCTCTTGCTGATCGGTGTGGCGGTTGTGGTTGTGATCTTTGCCCAACCCCTTGTGTCGCATCTCATTGCGCCCGGCTTTTCGCTGGAGCAACAAATGCTCACGGCGCGCCTCATGCGCTGGATGTTGCTCAGCACAATCATCTTTGGCGCAAGTGGCCTAATTATGGGCGCGCTCAATGCGGTGCAGCATTTCCTCTTGCCCGCGGCCGCCCCAGTCTTTTATAACTTGGCAATTATTGTCAGCGCGTTGGTGCTGGCTCCTATTTATGGGATCAATGGGCTGGTCATTGGGGTGGTTGTCGGTGCCCTCCTCCATTTCCTGGTACAACTCCCGGGCCTGTGGCGTGTGCGCGCACACTATCACCCCACTTTGGCGCTGCGCGATCCTGGTGTGCACGAAGTGATGCGCTTGATGGGGCCACGGGTCCTCGGTCTCTTCTTTGTACAGATGCACTTTTTAGTCAATACGATCCTTGCCAGTGGCCTTTCCGCTGGCAGTTTAAGCGCGCTCAACTATGCCTGGCTGCTCATGTTGCTGCCGCAGGGTGTCTTTGCCCAATCGATTGCAACCGCGATCTTTCCCACCTTTGCCGCGCAAGTCGCCGCCGGCGAAGTTGCTGAAATGCGCCGTTCGTTTGGTCGGATCATCCGCACCATTCTTTTTCTAACAATTCCCGCCGCCGTGGGCCTATATCTGCTGCGCGTTCCCCTCATTGCAGTGCTGCTTCAGCGGCGCGAATTCACCGCAGAAAGTACAGCTCTCGTCGCCTATGCATTGCAATTCTATGCGATTGGGCTGGTAGCCCATTCCGTTGTAGAGATCGTTGTTCGGGCCTTTTATGCGCTACATGACACCTGGACACCGGTCGTCGTCGGGATTGGCGCCATGGTTCTCAATATTTTGTTGAGCTTATGGTGGGTGCGCTGGCTGCAACATGGGGGGTTGGCCCTTGCCAATAGTACCGCAACCTCGCTTGAAATGCTGCTGTTGCTCTCGCTGTTGCGCGCTCGCATCGGCGGATTGGAGAGTCGGCAGTTGGCGTTAGCGGTGGGTCGGCAACTGTTGGCAGCAGGTGTCATGGCGGCCGCGCTTTGGGGCTGGTTGGCCTGGCTCATGCCGGCGACGGGCGGCGATGTCAATTTCTTGCTAGTCATGGTTACGGCACTGCCATTGGCCGTCGTGGTCTATCTCAGTAGTTCCCTGCTATTGCGCAGTGAAGAACTGCAACCGGCGCTGGCGCTGCTCTGGCGCCGATTTCGCTAAGCAAAGCAAGAACCATTGGATCGCATATACAACATTAACTATCCTCTAATACCATTCACACGAAACTCATGATAGAGTATATACGTATCAATAGCGATAGAACGTACGCAGGTCGCCGGTTGGATAGTGCACTTTCCCTGCACATCGAAGCTGGGAGTTACGTAAGCATCAAGACAGATCGAAGTTCATACTTCAGGAGAGATAGCGACAATGTTCTACTTTAATCCGTTATACTTGCTCTTTGCATTGCCTGGCTTGCTATTGGGCATGTATGCACAGGCACGTGTGCGGTCGAGCTTCGAAAAGTATTCACGCGTGCGCACTGCCACAGGAATGACCGGTGCACAGGCGGCACGCCGTGTTTTGGATGCCAATGGCCTGCAGATGGTTGATGTCGAGCGGGTAGATGGCTTTTTGTCCGATCATTATGACCCGCGCAGCAAAGTCTTGCGCTTGAGTTCACAGGTTTACGACACACCTAGCCTGGCCTCGGTTGGCGTTGCTGCGCATGAGGCAGGTCATGCCATTCAAGATCAGAAGCAATACGCGCCACTGAAGTTGCGTTCAGCATTGGTGCCGGGCGTGCAGATCGGTGGCTGGGTTGGCCCGTTGCTCTTTTTTGCCGGCCTTTGGTTTAACACTACGTTGGCTTGGGTTGGTCTTGCCGTTTTTGGGTTAACTGCCGTCTTTGCCCTGGTGACCTTACCTGTGGAATTTGATGCTAGCCGCCGTGCGAAACAATTACTGACAAACACGGGGATCTTGGCTCCGCAGGAGATGGTGGGGGTAAATCGTGTCTTGGATGCTGCTGCTCTTACCTATGTTGCTGCTGCCATCCAAGCGATTATGACGCTGGCCTATTACGCATTTATTCTACTCGGTCGTCGCCGCGACTAATTCTTTATCCCAAACTTCTCTATTCCCGTTGGGCAACAACCCAATTTCGGGATAGATTCTATGGCTATGCCAACTGTTGTAGGGGATACAGAGTGGTCTATTGAAGGGGCGGCTTTTCCAATAAGGGAGCTTCTATGTTTACTGGAACACCATTTGTACGCTTTTCACAGACGCAACGGCCTATCGCCAATGGGATGATGCCTGCTGTTGGTTGGCTCTTTATCGTTCCTGGTCTGCTTCTAACACTTATGGCTTTGGCGATTTTACTCTGGCCAGAATTACTAGCCTATATGGTTGCCGGTGCCATGCTCTTTGGCGGGATCTCTTTAATCACCTGGGGATGGAGCCTGCGGCAATTGCCTCGTGCAACGCGTAACCAATCGACAATTGTCCATTACGACATCTCCTGATTTTGTCTATTTCAAGAGGGCGCTAAACTGCTCGATTTGTAAATGTATGCTCAACTGGAATTCAGGGGAGCAGATCGCTCTGCCCTCCGAGAGCGCTTATCTACTCCCCTGAGAGCCATTAGGTAAAGTTCAAGAAATTCCTGGAAATAAGCTCGTTGTAGCGGAGGCTGAGCTTGTCGAAGCCAAAGCAGCGCTGGCTTCGACAAGCCCTTCGCGCCAAGGGGCCTCCGCTCAGGACGAAGCTCAGCCTCCGTTTTCCAAAGACTTTCTGCACTTTACTTACTCACTAGAAAAATTAAAGTGAAATACCGTCTTTTTAGCGCGAGACCAGCGGTAAGTAAACCCGCTGATTGTTAGCCGTCGGAATGGTCGAGCCAGGAATGGGCGTTGGCGTGGGGGTCGGATTGCCGGTTGGCGTCGAATAGTTTGGCGTCAAATCGGCTCCTTGGACGATCTTCAGTGGTTGATAGGCCTGATAGCCAGGGAAGATCGCGCCAAGATTCGGATTTGCCATGCGGCGGATCAGAATCTCGCTGAGCACCTGACGATAGTCGGTCGTAACATCGAGATCACGGCGGTCGTAGAGCTGATCGGTGTGCAGACCGGGCCAATTGCCATAGACCTGGCCACCGTTGACATTGCCACCGACGACAAACATCACATTACCATGGCCGTGATCGGTGCCGCGACTGGCATTTTGCTTAAAGGTACGGCCAAATTCACTCATCACCACCACGGTCAGCCGCTTTGTATGATCGGTGCCGTTGGAATTGCTCAAATCGGCCATGAGCGCGGCGAGACCACTCGCCACCGTGCCAAATTGGCCGGCAAAATAGCCGGTGCCACTATTCCCCTGTGATTCATGCGTATCCCAGCCACCAAGATCCACGGTGGCCACTTTAAGCCCCAGCTGCAATTTAATCATCTGTGCCACCGTCTGCAGATTGCGACCGAAGCTGTTATTGGGATAGGCCGCGCCATTTTCTGGTGTATAGTTCTCTGGGTTGCCATATTCCACGACATCGATGGCATCGAGCGTCTGAATACCGGCGCTGTGGAGCCAACTTGAGCCCTGATACATCGAACGCAACACTTGGCGTTGGCTTGTGTTGTAACGCCAATTGCCGCCGAACGAGAAGCTGGTGGGGCTCGTCATCCCAATCGCTTCGGTGCTACCGGCCAATGAGGTCGGGCTGAGGCTACCCACCGAGAGTGCCGGCATCACAGCGTCGCTGGCAAGATTGCCGGCTGTCTCCAAGTGGCGCGTTAGCCAGCCGTTGGTGGCAGATTTACTGCCAGGAGTCCCCAATTCCATATATTTCATGGCATCAAAGTGGCTACGCGTATCGCTCATGAGGCCAGCGGCGTGGATCACAGCCACCTTTTTATCTTGATAAAGCTCGTGTAGGGGCGCGCCGGCAGGGTGCAAGCCAAAGAAGTCGCTCAATGGCAGCGCTGCGTTGGCACCGCCAGTGGGGATGGCGATATCGGCCCGATTATTTTCATAGTAGCCACGGTCATTGCCCGCCAACGGCATCACGGCGCTCAAGCCATCCATGCCGCCACGCAAAAAGACCACCACCAGAATCTCTTGATTGGGTTCTTGCTCTTGGTTGCCAAAGGCAACATAGCTCAGGCGGCCCCCGGCCATGGCCGCAATGGCTGCCGAACAGCCAACCATAAAGCCCCGTCGTGAAATTTCAGACATACAAGGTTCCTTTGAATATGTTTATCAACTAGTACCGCTCTATCACTACTGCCACTTACCGCCACTTACCGCCATTGAAAAGAAGGGGCCATGAAAATCAATGCGATCATGTAGGGCAGACGCTCGGTGAGCTGTGACTCGGGTAGATCGAGATCGGCATTGCGTCCGGCAGCGAAAAATTCAACGATTGCCTGGTGCTGTTCTGTTGGTAACGCGTAGCCCAAGAGCCGGTTGGCCCAATAACTCACCACCGCGTTCGGCGTTTTGATCGAAGCTGGTGTGGTAAAGCGCAGCCGGCGATCATCTTTGTCGCTGCCCTCACCACCGACCTTCCAATCGACCAGAAAGTGAATCAGCCGCCAGCGTTGCAACATGGGCATAGTACTGCTCCAGGACTCCTTATCATCGGGGTAGCCGTTAGGTGGTCCCCAGGAAAGAAGGGGCTGGCCGAGGGCATCATAGGTATAGAGAAAATCGCTCTTCGGTGTAAAATTGGCTTCTGCCGCGCGCAGTGTGCTGACGGTGAATTCAAAGGGACGTTTGATCTTCTGCCCCCAGGTCGTTCGGAATTCTGTGGAGAGCAGAATGGTGCGTGTGACCTTTTTCAGTTGGTCCGCAGCATTGACATTAGCCAAGAAGACATCAGCCGCCGCTTGAACAATGCTCTCTGGCGGATCGTCACTGATCAGCCGGCGACACAATTTGCGGCAGATATAACGCGCCGTCCCGGGATGTTTGGCGACCAAATCGAGTACATCGCTGCCATCCTTCGCCCCTTGGGCTTCGGGAATGAGACGACCGAAGACGATCTTTGCATAGGGAAAGTGCGCATCATCGTCAAAGACAAAAGTGCCGGTTTGCGTATCGATGCGCCAGCCGGTAAAACAGGTGGTAGCTCCGTAGACATCGGCATCGACATAGAGCAGTGGCTGCCCAGCCCCATCTTTGGGAGCTGGATGGGTATAGCTACCATCCGGATTGATCGTAAGGGGCACTACGCCCAAGTAATTTTCGGCCCCCAGGGCATGCAATTCAAAGAGTTCGCGGGCATAATTCTCGTTGGGGTTGCCACCCGAATTCGACTGATTATCCAAATAGTAGAGCATTGCCGGGCTCTTGGCGACGGCTTCGAGCATTGTGCGAAAGTTCCCCAACATATTGGCGCGGATGACATCGCGGTCATAGTGCACCATCACCGGTCCAGTCCACGAATCCCAGCCATAAATATTAAAGTGGTTGAACCAATGTTCGGCTAAGACTTGCTCTAGTTGGCGCTTGCTGTAGACTGCTTTTAGAAAGGTCACCTGTTCAATTTCAGTGGCAGGACGCATGCGATTCTCCCACGGATTATTTTCCGCTTTGACATGGTCCGCCCATAGTTGGGTCAGCGACTTATTCAGTGTTGTAAAGCCCTGCGTGTTGATGATTGCGTCGCAAGCACTGTCATCAATTGATGCAGGATTTAGCTGCTGATCCACATAGGCTGTCAGACGAGCTTCCTCTGAAGAGGCCAATGCATTGAAGGCGGCGATATCATCTGGCCGTGGCCCATAGGCCATGCGATTCAACACAATCACCGGTAACGTGGGGATAGCTGGTAGACCAGTGTTGCTGGATAACCGCAATTGCTGCATTGAGGGGGGACGCGGTTGCGGCTCCTGCGCCTTTGCCGGTGATGAGGGTGAAAACGTCGAAAGTGTTGCGGCAGCGGTTGCAATGCCTGCGCTGATGAAAAGATTACGACGTGTTCGATTGCGAATGGCTGTGCTAGCACTCTCACGGCTAGCTGGCATGGCGACAGCGCCATTTTCAACAAATGGTTCACCACAGGCGGCGGCCAATGCTTCTACTTGATTTTCGGCAATATAACTTTGAGCGGAACGTGCAAAAAAGTGGGGCGGGGCATGGGGTGCGATGATGGGAGCGGTGGAAGTGCCTGCCTTCGGATCCGGTTGGACTTCCGGCATTCAAGACCTCCTGACTAATGACTGGTCGATATGTATCAGGAAGAGTATAGATAGACAAATTTGCCATGTCAATTGGACAAAAAGCGGAAATCCTCTCAGGCAGACGTTTATTTGCTGTCTGTTCCCTGACAGCCCCACGCGAAATTGTCTGCTGCCCGATTGTTGCCCGATTGCCAGTCTACTGCCGCTTACCGAATGGTATACAATTGAACGATGCACCCCCATCATCAGTTTACGGTTTTGTTGACAACGAATTGCGTAGACGACGTAACTGACAACCTTACTGAGAGCGCCAAATCTAAATTCCTGATACATATAAAGAATACATTCTTAAATTTATTACTTTTCATTTCTATTATCCTATGTTATGATGCCGTAAACCATAAGTAGTAGTACCGCTTGTATAATCTCATTACACTTCCTCCTTTCATTTATACCTGTTATCTCTAGGGAGAAATCTAGCAATGAATAAAACCGCCATGAGTCGATTTGTTGTTTTTGTAACAATTTTATTCCTCTTAGTCATGTTTGCCCTGCCCGGCTGGGGCGCGGCCAATGTAGCTTCGGCACAAGATGCGCCAGCTGATATTACGGAAACGCCCACGGAACCACCGTCACCAACACCGACGAACACCGGTGTACCACCGACGGATACGCCGACAGCCACACCGACCAATACACCGGTTTCTCCCACCGTCACACCGATCCCAACCCTTACACCGACGACAATTGTGACGCTACCTCCGGATGCGACCGTAACGCCAATCCCAACACCCACGCCTTCTGGTCCAGTGCCGATTCCAGAGCCCGTCACTGTCATCCTCTTTGGGACAGGCTTGGCGGCACTTTCCGCAGCGGTTGCTTCACGGCGCAAAAAGGATGAAGAGTAGTCACTATTGTTCTGCAACTGTATCCTAATCTAGTGCAGCGAAGATTAATTTTTCGCTCATGTGGCTAACTCACAGCCCGTATGGACATGATATATCATGTCCATACGGGCTGTTTCAGCCTAATGGCCATATGAGCGTAAATCTTAGAAATCCCCACACGAGTACAAATAGCTAGGGATTTCGAAAGATTACGCAGCCAGATAAATAATGTTGTAAGCGCAGTTGCAGCGTTTGTTTAAATGATTCGATACCCTTCAGGCAGTGTTACGGCATGATCATGCCGTAACACTGCCTGATTTTGTTTTGGGTAAAGACACACCACCGATTGAAGAGCAATTGGTAACAGCAATTTCAGCATTATTAAGGATAGCTTTCTCTCAAGTGACGCTTTAGCATTGAGAGAGCAGTGTATCCATAAAAGATAGGTTAGATTACTGTCGAAAAGTGTAAGCAAATTACAAACAACTTTGTCCCTGCCCATACGTCGTAATATACAGTGGACGGGCCCGTACGTTGCTATGGTTTTTGGAGGAAACGATGATGGGTAAAATTTACCCTTGGTGGTACAGGCTACTAATTAGCTGCATACTACTTTTGACTATGTTGCCGACGGTCAGTTACGCACAATCGACAACGGCACGATTCGACCCCCCTGTCTCCGACTTTACTACTCAGGTTGATAGTGAGCAAAGCTCTTCTTTACAAAGCCGCTCCCTCCAAACTCCTTTACTACCCAGCTCCCCTCTCCAGCTTACTTCTACAACTGATTCCCTTTCTATCACTTGGCCAAACGCTACGGTCTCGGCGGCAGCGGCAATTGCGCAACTGCCCACTAAACGCTATCAAGGGTATGAGTTACCATTGCAACTCTTCACAGTTGCATTACCCGCAGCTGCCACCACGATGGTCGCTGGCAGCGGGGATTCATTGGTACTCAATTCCTTAACGAGTGAACCCTGGCGTGGCGAAATCCAGCCAGCGGCACCGCTCCAACCAGCCGTGATTGACGGGGAAACTGCAGTCGATCTCCCCCTTGCCCCTGAAACGGTGGCGCTGCCAACAGCGCCACTCTTCTTACTGCGCCAGGGCACGCTACACGGCCAAATGGTGGCAATCTACGCCCTTAGCCCTATCTATCAAGAGGGCGATCAGGTAAAAATGGCAACCGCTCTCTCGGCGACGATCAACCATGCGCTGCTATGGGCTGAAACGCCCACCGACGTTACCAGCGCCGCGCTGCAGTCACCATCGCGCACATCCCCAGTTGCGCTTCAACCAACCAATCCAGACGCCGCGCAACAGGCGATTAAGTTTCAGGTCTCTGCCATTGGCATCCAAACAGTGACTGGTGCGCAATTAGCCGCCGCCGGCTTTAGCCTAGCGACCATCAACCCTGCGCTATTGCAACTCCACTACAATGGGGCAGAGATCGCATTGGAAATTGAGGGGGTCAGCAATGGGCGGCTTACTGCTGACTCGATAGTGCGCTTTTACGTACCAACGATTGGTGACCGCTGGAATACAACTTCGATCTATTGGTTAACCATTGGCAACAGCGCCGGCGTGCGCATGGCCAGCCGTTCTGTCGCGCCGGCGGCGGCACCGATGCGCAACAGTGCCCTGGCGCAGGGTGTTTGGGAATCGCCCAAGATTTACGATTCGCGCAGTGCCGGTGCTGATCAAGATTATTGGTTTCATCAAAAGCTTATCCTAAGCCAAAACAATAATGCCGCATTGGAAACCGTTGCCGTGGATGTCACCCCCCACCTACCGCGCATCGACGGCACCACCACTTATACGATTGCCGGCACGACCAATCTGCGCGGGCAGCATACAGTGCGAGTGCTGATCAATAGCACGCCAACTGATCTTACCTGGAATTCAATGGCGGGTGGCACCTTCGCCCCCAATTGGCAACCGTCATTTACCTCGACCG
The DNA here is from genome assembly GCA_034432375.1 of Caldilineaceae bacterium. GTDB lineage: Bacteria > Chloroflexota > Anaerolineae > Caldilineales > Caldilineaceae > JAHBVH01. The sequence goes on along the minus strand of DAOUCA010000143.1, from coordinate 27,975 downwards.
TCAACAGCAATACCTTGGGCATCGGCTTGCTCAGTGTTGTTGCGGCCAATGCACAGAGTGACCCGACGGTTTGGTTGGATAAAGTGTTTTGGGAAGAACCCGTTCAATTGGCATTGCAACAAACGGGTGCCCATTTCACCGGTGTAGCAGGCACATGGCGCTATACCTGGAGTGGGCTACCGGCCAACTATCGCTTCTATGATGTCACCAATGCCGCCAACCCAGTGTTGCTAATCGGCTCAACGGTGGACGCGTTTGAGGATGGTCCTACCCCGCACCAATATCTGGTGGCTGGCCCAGGCACCTTGCAGACGCCTGCTGTTCTGCCTCACGCGCCGGTGCACTTTGGTACAACGGGGGCCAATGCAATCTATATTGCGCCGGCTGGCTTTATGGATGCGCTTGAGCCCCTGTTGCAACTGCGTCGTGAGCAGGGCTACACGGTAGCGAGTATCGATGTGCAGGATATTTATGATGGCTGGAGTTATGGCCATCTTTCGGCGACTGCCATTCGGACCTTCTTGCGCTATGCCCATGCTTCGTGGTCGCCCACCCCGATTTCCGTCGTCCTGGTGGGGGATGGGACGTGGGATCCGCATAACTATGAAGAGAAGGACAACACCAATTTTATCCCTCCTTATCTGGCCGATGTGGATCCCTGGCTAGGTGAAGCGGCCTGTGAAAATTGTTATGTGCAACTCGATGGCGATGATCCGCTCACCGGTGATGACCCGGCTGGCCAGTTCTTTAGCATTGATATGTGGATCGGGCGGCTACCGGTAAAGAGCCCTGGCGAATTGACCGATGTGGCCAAGAAGATGATTAGCTATGAGAAGATGAGTGGGGTACATTTGTGGCAAAACCGGGTCGTCTTTATTGCCGATAATTATATTCGCTCGATTACGGATACCGGTGAAAAAGTAGTTGATCTAGCCGGTGACTTTGCAAAACATTCGGACAATATTGCCATGCTCTCACCAGCGACCATTGATAATGAGCGGGTTTACTATGATCCCTATCCCCAGGTAGCTGATCCAACTGGGCAGCAGCCGTGGCGGATTAGCAATGCGACCCAGGCATTTAAGAATGTGCTGAGCGAGTTAAGTGCCGGGGCTGGTGTCGTGGTTTACAATGGTCATAGCCATCAGTGGCAGTGGGCTGTAACTGATGAGAGCGCTGCGGCCAATCCAGATTATCTCTTTGGGCTCTATGATGCCGATGGCTTGACCAACAAAGATAGCTATTTCATCAACCTCTCTATGACCTGCCTTACCAGCCAATTTCAAAAACCAGCTGTATCGGGGACAGTGCTGGATGAGCGCTTGCTCTTGAACCCCACTGGTGGGGCGGTTGCCGTTTGGGGGCCGGCTGGCCTCAGCGTTGCGTACGGCCATGATTTTCTCCAGCGCGGCTTCTTTGAGAAGTTGTGGAGCGCACCGGCAAACACGCTGCATCTTGGAGAATTGATCGAAACTGGGTACACCAAGCTCTTAACCGAAGATACCTGCTGTCAAGATACAGCAAAGACCTTCCTCCTTTTGGGTGATCCGTTGACAAAGGCTCAGGCCAGTCGCGATAAAATTTATGGGCTCTATGTGCCCACGGTCCGGCGCTAGGATGATGGGTTGTTCGGGTAAATAAAAGAAGGGGTGGTATCTGTGTGGATACCACCCCTTCTTTTATTCACCCAATGATTTTACGCATAACCAAGTTAAGGGGTTGCGACCCGCAACCCACGCTCCTCGGGCGTCAGCACATCTAATACCTGGCAGGCTAACTCATAGCGGCCAAAGCTTGGCATGAGATAGACCCCTTGCACATGAGGGATCTCTTTTAGCTCTAGCAGAAGTTCTTGCGCCATCTTTACCCCTTCCTGCCGTCCGTTGGCCCCCGCCTTGCGCATTCGTTCCAGGGCATCCTCGCTCAAGGTAATCCCTGGTACCTCATTGTGCAGAAAGCTAGCGTGTCGGTGACTCTGCAAAGGCAAGATGCCAATCAAGACCGGCACCGGGAAGTCACCATAGCGCTCTTCATAGATCGCCAGAAAATTGCGCCACAGGGCCGAATCGTAGATCGGCTGGGTCATGGTGAAGTGGGCACCACCACTTACCTTCTGATAGAAACGGTCGACCTCTTCACTGAGATTCGGCCGCGTCGGATCACAGGCGACCGCGATGGTGAAGCTACCTTTGCGGCCCATCTCGCGGCCAGAGGCATCAAACCCTTCATTGAATTTATTGATAATCCGCACCAGCCCTATACTATCCACATCAAAGACCGGCGTGCTCTGCTGTGTATCGCCCAAACTTGGCGGATCACCGGTGAGGGCGAGAATATTGCGTACACCGAGGGCATGGGCACCAATCAGATCGGCCTGCAAGCCCATCAGCGAGCGATCGCGGGTGGTAAAGTGGACAATCGTCTCAATCTCGGCCTGCTGTTGGATCTGGATACAGAGCGCCATCGCGCCCATGCGCACGCGCGCCATTGGGCTATCCGCCACGTTGACCGCGTCGGCCCCCATCGCCTTAGCATGGATCGCACCCTCGATCTGCTTTTGTGCAACAAAGGCGCGCGGCGGATCGACCTCCACACTAATCACAAACTTGCCATCGCGCAGTTTTTGCAATAGCTGGGTAGCGTGCTCCTCTTCATCCAGCCCATAACCGGCTGTGAGATCGGCGATCTCCTCGCTCAGCGCAACCGCTTCGATCCGGGTTGGTTTGTCGGTGCCATTGCGCTTGAGGTGGCCGTCGAGCGCCTCGCGCATGGCGTGGATGTGCATGGGCGTTGTCCCACAACAGCCACCAAGCAGGCGGGCATTCTGGTCTAGAAAGAGCGGTACATGGTGCGCAAAATATTCAGGGCTAGAGGGATAGTAGAAGCGCCCTTCCACGCGCTCCGGGAAACCAGCATTGGGCATGACGCTAAAGCGCGCTTCCGGCGCGGCTTTCATCATGTTGCGTAAGGTATTTAAGGTCTGCACCGGTCCAACCCCACAATTCACCCCAACCAGATCAGCGCCCATCGCCAACAAGCGTTCAGTGACGATCTGCGGGGAGAGTCCGGCACCGGTCAACCCATCTTGTGCATAGGACATTGAGGCGACAATCGGCAGATCACAGAGATCGCGCGCAGCCTGTACGGCGACTTTTAACTCTTCCAAATCGGTGAAGGTCTCAAAGAGCAGGAAGTCGGCCCCCGCTTCCCATAGCACGGAGATCTGTTCGCGGAAGGCCTCATAGGCTTCCTGATTGGTCAGCGAGCCTAGTGGCTGGAGCCGCTTGCCAAGAGGACCAATATCACCGGCAATAAAGATCGCGCGCCCAGCCACTTCGCGGACATCGCGCACCAGGCGGACAGCCTTAAAATTGAACTCGCGTACATGGTCGGCCAACCCATAGGCGGCCAATCGAATACGGTTGGCTCCAAAGGTATGGCTTTTGATGACATCGGCCCCGGCCGATGCATAGGCCTGGTGGATCGCCGTCACCCAACCGGGGCGAGTGACCACCAACTGTTCCAGACACTGTTCACTGCTGGCACCTTTGGCATAGAGCATAGTCCCCATGCCCCCATCGCAGAGCAGGGGGCCTTCCTGCAATTTTTGTAAAAATGGATTCATAGAATAGTAAACCTGTTCGGAAATAAAAATCTATTCGCAATCGGCACGATACCGCCAGAGCGCTTCGGCATGTTCTGCTTCGTGAAGGGCAAAGCCATAGAAAAAGTTCGAGAGCGTACCTTCTTCACCCCAGCCATAATCACCTGAGCCAGCCAGTTGTGCATCGCTGCACTTATCAAAATAGCGCAACACACGCCGATGATAGGTCATCAACCCATCACAAATATCAATCATATTCAGCGTAGCCCGCCCAGCAAGCAGATTGGCGTTGATATCATCAACGCCATTGCCATCCAGCCAAGGCGTCAACGATTCATGCGCAGCATCGGGCCACTGTTTGAGCACGGTATATTCGTACTCGTTCCAACTCAAGATATGAACCAACAGATCACGAATAGACCACTCGCCACAGACTTCTGTTGTGAGAATGGTCGCTTCGGTAAGCCCACTGACGCCATCCATTAAATTGCTATGCTGCCGGATGAGAAAAGCACGCAATTCAGCGCGTGACCAGCGTTGCATCGACCCACAATGGCGCTGTAGTTCTTGGGCATGTAGACGGGTGTGACGCACCATATGTTCCAAAAGCGTGGCCAGAACTAAGGGACGCTCACCTTCAGGATACGCTGTCATCAACGCCGTGTCATCAAGGGTACGCGCAAAGTCAATCATCTGTTGCCGCGCCGCATCGGCTTCCGCCAAGATCAGGGCCCAGGGGCGCGCGTTATCACTTTGCGCCCGCTCGTCATTATCCGTCGGCGGGCGCATAAAGCCTTGAACAGCCGACTCACCTTGGTGTGCAGCCTTCATGCGGGCCGTCTGATAGGCATCCCAAAAGGCGATATGTGCCATCAACGCTTTGGGCATCCAACCATCGGCCATCGGTCCCTGCTCAACCTCATGCAGTTCCAACAGACCAAAGGTACGGCAGAGACTTTCATAGGCCGCTTGCAATTGCTCTGCAATTTCTTGCGCTCTGTTCATAATCCTTCTTTCGTCTTCTGTTGAAGCTTATAGACGAATCATTTAAAAGTTATACAGATTACGCTGGCTTTTACCCGAGAGAAGCTGTATGACTTTTAAGGATTTAATCTGTTAGCGCGTATACTATAACGAGAATTAGGTCAATTGACAAACAACTGAGTGGGTCAAATAGCGGATGTAAGCAAACCGCAAGCTTAATCGTAGTGATCAAACCAGTAGGCGAGATATTTCCATTCGGCCCAATCATCATAAATGGCTGCCAACTGTTTGTCTGTTGGTGCTTGCGTATTGGTGAGATCGCCAAAATATTGCCGCGTCACAAAGCTGCGATATTCACTGTCGATGGGGAGTTCGCCATAATGGCCGAGCAGCATCAGCAGGGTGTGCGCGGCGTAATCTCCAATGCCCTTGATCGATTTGAGCCTCTTTTTGAGTTCAATTGTTGAAAGTGTACTCTCTTGGAGCGCTTCCAGATTGCGCTTGCCGTCGATAATTTCGTGTGCCAACTGTTGCACATACGCGTTGCGATAGCCCATACGGATCGTTTCGGCAAAGAGCGCTGGATCGGCGTCGGCAACCTGATGGGGTGTGGGAAAGGCACGCCGCTTGGGCTCTAGTGGGAAAGGCGTGCCGAGCGTACTCACAAGCCGCTCGATCATCGCTACCGTGTTGCGCCAGGAGACATTGGTGGTTGCAATGGTTTTGACCACATCTTCCCAAAGCGTTGGGGAGCGCAACAATCGTCCCCGCCCTTGGCTCACGACCCGGCCGATGTGCTCATGCTGTGCAGCCAACTGATAGAACGGTTGGTAATCGCGGTCCAATTTGAGCATCCACCGCACGCTTTGCACCACTTGGGCGCGTTCGCGTTCGGTCAATTTCTGCGCGCTCGTGATATCAATGTGTAGCATCACTTGATCCGGTGATACGGTGGTATGGATCTGTAGCAAGATAACTTCCCCTTGGGGCAGTTGCTCGATGCGCTCCAGAGTTTGTGTACCATCATCCCAGCGAAACGGAGCGAGCCTGGGCCACCCATGATCGCAGACACTGGCAGCAAAAGTATAGGGTTGGCCGATTGGCAGATCGATGGTCTCGATAGCGCTCACGCGTTGCCAACCGCTTCCAAAATCGTCCGATGTTCTTGGTAGTGCTCAAAAGTGTCCCCACCAATCCACAGCAATGGAGAAGGTGCCTCGGGATCATTGATATAACGTGGCTGTAGTAATTCTTCAAATAGCGTGGTGGCAAGCCTGGTCACGAGTTTGGCATGACTCGCGTGAAAGTTGTTCATGAGTTCTGCTTTATCGCGCGATGGTTGATCCATCATTGTTCCTTTTCAAGCGTCGATACTTCGTAAGATGCCCAATTGTAGAGCGCGCTCTTGAATGTAGCGTACCATAGCCGCTGCCGCTGGCGACAGCGAACTTTGCCGTTCCAGTTGCACGAGCGCGCTATCTCGATAGAGGGGGGGCAGATCCGCAACGGGCACGGCGACCACCTGCTCGTCGGCAAGCTCGCGCGCGATATAGCCTTCGGTAAAGAAGCCCATCGCATCTCCTTTGGCAACCAGATACGTGGCCACCTCACTTGGCACAGTAACCGTAAAACGCGCCCGCGCGGCCAGGGTTGCCACTGCCGGTGGTGTAATCTGCCACCAACGTAACGGCAAAAACCGTACATCATCCGCAACAATTTCAGCCTGAGTAACAGTTCGGCGCGTAGCAAACGGATGGTGGCGCGGCACAATTAGCGGTGCGCTTTCGCGAAAGTGCAGCAGCGCTTTGAGGTCGGTTGTTAACGGTTGAATACAGGGCCAAGTGATAATCGCCAATTCGACAACGCCATCATAGAGTAACTCGATTAACTGCCAATGATCGTTGGCCCGCACATAGCACTCAACGGTGGGATGTTGCGCCTGAAATTTTACAAGCGCTGGTGCCAATAGACAGCGAGCCAGCGATCCCAACACACCGATCGTCACGCGTCCCCGTTGGCCGGCTTGTGCCTCTTGAACGGCAGCTGTTCCTTCCATCATCGCGCCCATGGCCCGCCGCGCATACGGTAGAAAACTGACCCCGAGCGCAGTCAGTTGGATGCCCTGGTTGGAGCGGGTCAATAGTGGCCCACCCACCTCTTCTTCCAACGTGCGAATGCGCGCGCTGATGGTTGGTTGCGCAATATTGAGCGCAAGCGCGGCACGGCTAAAGCTACCCTCGCGCACAATGCGGTCAAACGCGCTTAATTGCTGTAGATCCACACGTCTTCTTGCTCCATTCTCGATTCATTCTCTATCCAAAAATTCAATAGATAATATTCATCAAGCCCACTTGCATAAACAGCACAAACGGCATATTCTCACCGTATTGTATCATCGATGGCGGTGACCCAAAAGCAGAAAGTAGCATGGCGGAATCTGGTAAACCGATTAATCATTGCGTGAATCGGGGATCTATAACGGTACACGCAATACGCAATACAAAGGAGAAAACTGCTAATGAGTACGCTCTCTATTCGCGCTGTCACGTTGGCTGATGTGCCGGCGATCAACCGCATTTATAGCGAAAGCGTGCGGACGTGGACCGCCTCTTGGGAATTGACGCCGCCCGACGATGAAGAGCTTGCACGACGTATGCAGACGATTTTGGCACAAGGCTATCCCTACTTTGTCGCCACCTTGGATGATATCCTCGTCGGCTACAGCTATGCCGGCAGCTACCGCCCGCGCCCCGGCTATCGCTTTACCGTAGAAGATTCGATCTATATCGATCCGGCTTATCAGCGGCGCGGGATTGCCCGTCAACTGCTGCATACGGTGATTGACGCTTGTACCGATAAAGGCTATCGACAGATGGTGGCGGTGATCGGCGACAGTGAAAATCATGGCTCAATTGCACTACACGCCCACCTTGGCTTCAGCCACGTCGCCTTGCTACCCAATCTTGGCTTCAAATTTGGACGCTGGCTCGACAGCGTGATGATGCAACGCCCCCTGGGCGATGGTGCGACCACATTGCCGACAGAAGCGACAACTGAGTAACTGCCACCGGCTACTTGCGACCTTGCCACCTTATCCTTGCCACCGGGAGACTCTATGACATCGGCAACCGTAAAGCTCTCTTCTACCGTACAGACAGCAAACAACAACCAACGCGACTATCGCATCACCTGGCTGGCTACCTTTTTTTTCTTTGTCGCCTATTATGCGCTGATCGTGCCGCTGCCTCGGTACCTCACCGGGATTGGGCTGGCGGATTGGCAAATTGGCTTTGTGTTGGGGGCCACCAGCATTGCTGCGTTGATCACCCGTCCCATCTCCGGCGTGCTGACCGACCGCTTTGGCTATAAACCAATGTTGCTCTTTGGGGCTTCGTCCCTGATGGCCGGTGCCATCGGTGTGATCTTTACGCAGAGCATAGCGCTGCTCTTTGCGTTGCGCGTTTTGCAGGCGCTGGGCTATGTGATCTTCACCACCGCCGGTAATGCCCTCGTCGGCCTGTTGGCGACCCCAGCCGAGCGCAGCACCAAGATCGCCTACTTTGGGCTGGCGGCCAATTTTGCCATGACGATGACGCCTGGGGCTACCGATCTGCTGCTGCCAACGACCGGCTTATTGCCCCTCTTCTGGGCGGCGGGAACGATTGCCGCGACGGCGGGTTTGTTGACGCGCCTGTTACGCATCGCACCCGCGTCCGAAAATACACCACCCGCCCGCTCCTTTGCGCTGGCCCAATTCTGGCAATTCCCCCGTCACATCTGGCTTTCAATGGGCGCGGCCGCGCTCTTTGGGGCTGGCTTTGGGGCCTATTTCCAATTCTTTGCTCTTCTGCTCGAGCGGCGGGCGATTGCGGCCGCCCCCATCTACGCCACCTATGGCATTAGCATCATTATCACACGGCTGCTCTTTGGCCGCTATCTTGGCCGCATTGGCTTTGGCCGCGTCTTGGCGATTGCCGCGCTGCTCATGGCACTGGGCTTGATGGTAGCCGCAACGGGTTACACGCTTCCCCTGTTGATTGTCGCCGCCGCGTTGATTGCCACTGGTGGCGGTTTCTTTCATCCCATGCTGATTGCCCACCACGTCACCGTCCTGCCAGGGCGACCAGGCTGGGCCGTGGCCTGTTTTTATTTCGGCTTTGATCTGGGCATTGGCGTTGGGGCTTGGGTCCTCGGTGCCGTGCTCGACGGCTGGGGATTGGCCGCCCTTTTTTACACAGCGGCTGCGCTGACGCTCTTCACGCTGCCGTTGATTCCGCAACTGGTGCGGCAGCGGGCGATGGCGGGGTGAACTGACATCACTTCTAGCGACATATCACTTTGCGAGAAGGTGGTGTCACGGGTCTTCCGGGAAGGGGTCAGGCGCAGGTTCGGTAAGCTAGTCGCGCTTGACCCCTTCCCGGAAGACATTGCTACCCATTGCGCACTGACCAAAGTGGTATGTCGCTAGACATCACTTTACTTATGAATCACCGGTAAATAAAGGCTGCGCACAGCTGAAGACTGAGTTTCTCGATCGAGATAGTCAGGGATACCGTCATTATTACTATCTGCTGGATGACGTGGATCGGTCCCGACTTCCACCTGATCAAGCCAGCCATCACCATCGGCATCAGTATCGAGGAAGTTTGGGATGTTGTCACCATCCAGATCGTCGGCGCGCTCTAGATTATCAGGGATCGTATCGCCATCTTGATCATCATCGGGGCCAGAGATGATAACCGTTGCTCTCTCTTGGGCTGTCGTTGTAGCCGGAACACTAAGCAGCCCTTGGACAGCAGCCGCGGTTGCAGTCCAAGTGGCCACATTGGTAGTGTTGACGGTCAACGTCTGCGTGAAAGTTGTGGTGTATTGTGCGCCAGGGGCCAGACGATAGGTGACGTTATTCAATAATTGACCAAGATGACTGTCGGCCAACGAATGGGTGGTGAGGGTGATCGACCCAGTGTTGCGTACGGTGTAGCAGTAGACAATTGTCGTCTCCAACGGTACTTTGATCTGGTTCATCGGTGTACAACTTGGTGTGATCCCTTCAATACTCACGGTCTTGCTAAAGACAAAGGATGAGAGCTCTAAGGCAGTTGGTGAAATCGTAATTGTCACAGTAGCCGGCTCCGATTGGGTTAGACCATCGTCAGCACGGTAAGTGAAGAGGTCGTGCGTGGCGCTGTCACCATTGTGGCGGTAAGTAAAATGACCATCAGTATTGAGGGACAACGTTCCATGCGTGGGTAGCGTAGCGACGTGGGCGGTGAGAACAGCTCCTTCGGCATCTTGATCGTTCGCCAGGAGGCTGGGAAATTTGCCGCTGGTGGCGGTGATTTGACCGGCCGGCACGGTGATCGCGTCGGGTTGTGCCCAAGGTTGTGCATTGAAGGTGGCCGGTGCCAGCGCGGCATTGATCCCAGCGTAGGCTTTGCCAGTCGTCATTGTTAGCGTCGTCGCGAGATCCGGGTAGTAGGTGGCGTTATAATATTCAGCCTTGTACGTCGGATTGTTACCGGCAAAGCGAACCCGATAATGACCAAGCGGCAGCAATTCGCTGCGATAGAGACCGTTTCCCGTGTTAACCGTACTTTCCACTTGCCAACTTTGACTTTCTGCGACAAAGCGTTGAAATTCGACAGGAATGCCATCTAGTGAGTTCCCTTGCTTATCGGTGACCAGACCCTGAATACGCGGGCGAGGGTTGAGCTGAGCGTTAACATTTTGGCGATGGGTACCGGTCGGCACTGAAAGAATTGTCGCGGTCGCCACATCCGGAGCATTGTCATAATACTCGACCATAAATTCGTTGGGATTCTCTACCGCCACCGGCAGCCAGCCATCGCTAAAGGCTACAATGTAATCACCCCCAGTCAGCCCTTCCAAACTATAATGACCGTTCGCGTCACTACGCCCGCCACTTACCGGCAAGGTACCAATCGCTGCTGGGTTTGACGCGTCAAGGGCGGCGACCCATATATCCGCCAGCGGGTCACCAAACGCATCGGTTAGCGTGCCGGTAATACTTGTGATGGAAGCTAAAACCACATCAGCGGTTGTGGTCATGTTATAAGTCAGGCTGATGGTCGTGGCTGTTTCTAGCGTGGTAGCATTGGGATAAAAGAGGTCGGCATAGCGGGCCGGTGTATCAAGATCCGTAAAGCCCAACCGGTACTGCCCCGGCATCAATTGTCCAAACCCATACTGACCAAACATGATGTCAGGCTGAGTTGACGTAACCACCGACCATTCGTCTAGATTGGTTGTGGAAGCTTGATAGAGCGTCGCCAATATATTAGATAACCCTGCACCTTGGCGATCAGCAACCCGCCCACTGATAACTGAATAGCTTTCCAATTGTGCGTCAATAGTTGGGGTTGTGCTATCTGCGGTAACGGGAACCGGCATCGCATTGGCGGCGTCGTGGGCGTTAGGATAATATTCAGATATGTAAGTAAAAGATCCTTGCGTGTCGAAAAAGATGCGATGGGGAACTGGATCTAGACAACAGAAGGTGTAATTGCCGTTGTTATCAGCCATTGCAGAGTGCAGAACATCTACCCAATAACCACGGTTGGGCTCAAGCTCATTATCATAGGCAGCACGAACAACACCGCTAACCCCCCGTCCCTGTGCATCTGTAATTCGACCGCTCACGGCACCACGCAAATCAAGCTGTGCATTGATGTTGGGAACGATAGCACTATTCGTAATAGTCAATAGCGTAGCAGCCGCTGGGTCATAGAGATCGCCGTAGTATTCCGTTGCATAGGTAGTTGTTGTCCAAGGATAGATAGGGGATGTATCGGCAAAGCGAATACGATAGATACCTGCCGGTAAGCCAGAGAGCGTGTAGTAGCCATCGCCACCACTTATGGCCGAAAATTCGCGATCCCAATGGAGGCCATCTTGCTCAAGCCGTTGACGGTCCCCATTGATGGTAATATTAGCGAGGGGCGTACCAGAGAGATCGGTGACCGTACCTGTAATGGTGCTCAGCGAATCGAGTTGCGCATCAATGCCGGTAATCATTTGGCCGGCGGTTATGTTGAGCAGAGTAGCATCTTCGCGATTTTGTACATTATTATAGTACTCGGGTGCATATGTTGCATGGGTCGGATCATCAAAGTAAATTTGATAGGTACCGGTGTAAAGGCCGCTGATTTCATAAGAGCCATCTAACGCAGTTTTTTGCGAACGAAAGACAAGGTCTTGATTTTCACGCATGACATTGGCGCGAATATCGGCAAGTGGCGCGCCATTATGATCAGTCACAACCCCTTTAATCATGGCTGCGGGCGTCAAGGCAATATTAATACCACTCACCGTTGCGCCGGCACCAACCGTAATATCGGTGGCTGTGCCCAACTCCTCGGCATTGTTATAGTATTCAGAATAATATTGTTCAGTTACGGTATAGAAGAAAAGGCGGTAGATACCTGCGGGCAACGCAGAGATGGTGTACTCGCCATTTGCATTCGTTGTTGCATAGTCAACTTGATTCCAAGCAGTGGGGTTCTCGGGTATCTGTTGGTGAACGATAATATTGATATCCGATAGCGCTTGTCCATCCACTGCTGTTACCTGGCCGAGAATTTGACCGGTGGCTTGGGCATAGCTGTCAGCCGCGTAGAAGAAAAAGGCAAGTAGCATAAAAATTGTAAACAGATAGATTCGTCGGTGATAGTGCATTGGGGGGATCCTTTATTGTGGTGAAAGATTGTGGTGAAAGATTATAGTGAAAGATTGTGGTGAAAGATTGTGGTGAAAGATTATAGTGAAAGCGTACTTTGATTGTTCAAGATCGGTTGGTATACTCAAATCAGAATGAAACCCCTAGTTTCGGCCAGCGTGCGTCGCACTGACGGAAGCATCTAGCGGACTGGAAGCAGTTGGCGGTCAGTGCGACGCACGCGATCCCGTTGGTCCGCAAAACTCCGGTTCTCATTCTAAACGCAGTATAGTGTCAATCAACACGATCCGTAGGTCATTATTACCTGGCGGAAACGCGTGTTGAACGATATCTGTGTTCCATTTCCATAACCGAAGTCACTTTATAACGAGTGGTGATGTCAACGATTTGCATATTGAGTTCTAGCAGCTTTCGCTCCAAGATCGCTTTCATGCCCTCAATCATCAACTCATCTTCGGCAAGATGGAGTTCCTGAGATACTTTTTGTAGAATCTTGCTTGTTTGAGTGGTCATTGATTCTTACCTCTGATAAGCCACCGTAGTCTGCAACGTACCGACTCTATACTGGCGCGCGTCAAGTGTTATGTCTTTACCAATTTCAAACAGAAACTCAGGCGCAAAATCAGAACCATTGGGCCACTCAATGGTCCCAGTTTCATCATTGAGCTAGGCCTGCTGAAAGAATGCAATATCTGTAAGTGGCTCAAAGATTTCACCGTCTAGCTCATCTTGCAGATCAACCACTCTTTGGAACCCATTGTTGAATGTCAGATAAAGCTCGTACTTCTCTACGTAATCAACTTTAGTTACGTGTACTGGCATCGCCTAATCATCTCCCGCCACCAACTCGATCTCCTCTATGCCCTCAACGCGCTTGCTTACGGTGCCAAAGCGACGTTGGGGTACCCGTTCGGCAAATTGACCAGTCTTATCCGGCGACATCTCGTCACTAAAGTAGAGGGGCACCGGCACGATATCAACCGGCTGGCGCACTTTGCCATTGCCTAGTGGCGGGCAACACCACGCTTTGTCATCCGCCTCGCGGCGCTGTTCTTTAAAGTAGCCAAGAATGCCGCAACTAAAGCAGTGCTCGCGACAGTCGTCAACGACACCACCCTGGTAGGTGTGGATATATTCCTGCACCAGAAATTGCTTTTTTAGTCCAGCAGAGATGTGATCCCAAGGCAATACTTCATCGGTCTTGCGCTCGCGTCGGGCGTACCAATCCATATCCAGCCCACACGCAACGAAGGCCTGTTGCCATGCCGGGAAGTTAAAATATTCACCCCACCCTTCGAGCTTAGCTCCCAATTCCCACGCCCGTTGGATCACATCCGACAAGCGACGGTCGCCACGGGTGAGAAACGCTTCGACCAGGGTCTCTTCCGGGTTGTTCCAAGAGAATTGCATGCCTGGCCCGCGCAATTCCTGTTGCAGCAGATCGATCTGTTCTCGAATGACTGACTCATCCTCCATCGGTGCCCACTGGAAGGGCGTGTGCGGCTTGGGCACCAGCGTGCTGACGCCGATCCGCACATTGGCCTTCTTCTGCACGCGTCGACCAACCTTGAGCACCTCTTTGGAGAGATCGGCAATCGCCTGTACATCGGCCAGGGTTTGGGTAGGGTGGCCGATCATAAAGTACATCTTGATCGTGGTCCAGCCCCGTTTGTAGACTTCCTCGGCGGTTTCGAGCAACTCTTTCGAGGCAATTGGCTTGTTGATCACATCGCGCATACGGTCGGTGGCGGCTTCGGGGGCAAAGGTAAAGCCGGAGCGGCGGCGGCCTTTTTCGAGCAGATCCATCAGATCAACGCTAAAACTTTCGATGCGCAGGCTGGGCAGGCCGATGCTCAACTTTTTGGCCCCATGTTTTTCCATTGTACGGCGCACCAACTCTTCGACGTGGGTGTAATCACTGCTGCTGAGGCTGAGGAAGCTGACCTCTTCAAAGCCACAGTGTTCGATCATCTCGTCAACGGCGGCAAGCACTTCGTCGGGTGTGCGTTCGCGCACGGGGCGGAAGATCATGCCAGCCTGGCAGAAGCGACAGCCGCGGGTGCAGCCGCGCATGATCTCGATCGCAGCGCGGTTGTGGACCACGTCAATGTTGGGCACAATAAATTTGGTTACCGGCGGTGGCATCACGGTGACAACGCGCTTGAGCACTTCCGCCGGCGCGTCGGGATGGATGGGCGTAGTCGCGGCAATCGTGTCATCGGCGGCGTAGCTAACTGTGTAGAAGGCGGGCACATAGACGCCGGGGATGCGGACAAGTTTTTCCCAGAGAGTATAGCGTGTTGCGTGTTGCGCGTTGCGCCACTCTTCGTAGGCGGCGATGACATCGAAGATCACCTCTTCGCCTTCGCCAATGATCATGGCGTCGAAGAACGCGCTCATCGGTTCGGGGTTGTAACAGCCAGAGCCACCGGCAATGATCAGCGGGTGCTCTGCGCTACGCTCGGCCGCGCGCAACGGGATGCCGGCGAGATCGAGCATGGTCAGTACATTGGTATAGAGCTGTTCGTAGGGCAGGCTAAAGCCGATGATGTCAAAGGCGCTGGCGGCGTGACGCGTCTCTAAACTGAAGAGCGGAATGTCGTCGCGGCGCATGATCGCTTCAAAATCGGGCCAGGGGCAGTAGATGCGCTCGGCAAGCAGACTTTCCCGCTGGTTAATCAAATCGTAGAGCACCATTAAGCCGAGGTTGGAGCCACCTAGTTCATAGATGTCGGGAAAGGCAAGGCCGATTTTCGTCTGAATTGTTGCAGTATCCCAAGCTTTAACAATGCTATTGAGTTCACCGCCCGTATAGCGCGCTGGTTTTTCGACCTTGTGCAGCACGCGATCTAGGGCGCGTGTAATCTGTTTCGGGCTTTTTAACATTAGTTCACTCCTTCTCCTTCGTTCTACTGATCGGCCTGTGAGTGGCCGACTAGGTGGGATTTGAACCCACATTAGAGCTTTTGTAGGATCGACAAGCACGTGAACCATCTATGGTTTAGCAAGTGCAAGGTGACCCAATGAAAGTGATTATAACAGGGAACAGCTAGATGCTCAATACTGGCACACTTTGCCGTTTTGGGCTCAACAGAAGTGATTTCAAAAATATAATAATTTTTCAGCTATTGGATGAGGTATTCAACATCATTTGACCGATGCTTGATTGGCTGTTTTTATGAATAATTGCTTACTATCTCCTAACGGCGAATTAGGGAGAGATCATCAAGAACTCATCACACGCGCTCCGTTGGATAAAAAGAACAAACATGACGGGCGAAAGCAAAATGCAAAGGACTCAAACCTATGTTTCAGCAACTAATCCTCGTCGGCAATTTGGGTGGAGATCCCGAAATGCGTTATACCTCAACTGGTGTGCCCGTAACAAATTTTAGTCTAGCGGTCTCCAAACGCCGTACTACAGGCGAAGGGGAAGTCCAAGAAAAGACAACCTGGTTTCGTATTAACATCTGGCGTCGCCAAGCCGAAGTGGCCAGCCAATACCTTACCAAAGGTGCGAAAGTTATGGTGATCGGTGAAATCGAGCAAGCGCGCCCCTGGACCGACCGTGATGGTAATCTTCAGGCGACGATTGAGGTGACGGCCAACCAATTTCGATTTTTGGATAGCCGTAGCAATGGTGTTGTCGCAGAGGCTTTGAATGAAGTCACAGATAATGGTATGGAAGGAGTAGGCGAAAAGAGCGAACTGCCGTTCTAGTGACAATTCGGTTAACCGATCCAACCCATGAAGCGTGATTGCACAATCAAATTTCATGTAGTATGCACTGACTCACCTTGCGACTTTGCCTCTAGGCAGTGTCAACAGGTGGGTCTTTTTGATTGGCGCGAGGAGCTATTTCGATGTATGATACGAGAGTTCTCTGTAAAACAAGCGAACTGATTAACTTTAGGAGTTTCGCAGGTTGCGGACTGCGTAGATGGCTTCTTTGGCTCGAAATGGCTAAAACAGCCAATGTAACCGCTGGCTTCTGATGCTTTTAGAGTTTCTGGTACTTTTAGATTTGTTGGATATGTCAAATGGCACTTATAGATCTTTTTGCTGGTGGTTCTTGCGATTCGTCAGCTAGACATTCGACGGTTCCAACGATTTTAGTACCGGGGTTCGGTGATGATGTGGCGTGTATGCGCGGGATGGAGCGTTACTTACTCCGTACTGTGGGTCCTGCAATTACCCTGTCGCCTCAGCCTAGTGATGGGCGCCTTGGCGTTGATGAATTGGCAAAAATACTTGCGATACAAATTGAACAAACGATTCCACCCAGCCAATCTTTTAACTTAGTTGGCTTCAGTATGGGTGGACTGATCTGCCGTTACTACTTGCAGTACTTGGCCCAGAAGGAGCGAGTGGAGCGACTGCTTACCATTGCCAGCCCGCACCGAGGAACCTGGAGCGCCTACCTTTTTAACTCCCCAGCCTGTTTACAAATGCGACCCGGCAGCCAATTTTTGCAAATGTTAAACAGCGATCTCAGCGCGCTTCAGATCATTGCTTTTTCGTCATTGTGGTCACCATTCGATCTAACGATTTTGCCGGCGATAAGCTCGTGGCTTCCTATTGGTGAAATTGTCCCGATCGCTTCGCCATTTCATCGCACCATGGTGCTTGATCCACAAATTCTCCAGGCCATTAGCGTGCGTTTAAAGCGTCCAGCCGCCACATTCCCCGCAGTCGTTCCGGTTCAGCGGCTGTATTGACCCCTTGAATGCAATAGACATCAACGCTGCTGTCAAACCCTTTAAATAAACGAGAACCGAGTGCTTTTACGCGTGCGGCATCTTCTTGTAACATCTCTAACTTCAGGGCTTTGTAGGTGGCGTCACTAAGTAAAATATCACCCGGATCGCTATACTCTTCTAACCGTTTGGCAAGGTTTACAGTCTCGCCAATGGCTGTATAGTTTAGCAGGCGTGGCATACCAATATTACCTACAACTGCTTCTCCGGTGTGAATTCCTACCCGGATATTCATGGGGAGTTTGTTGGTTTGGTTTTTCGTTATCAGATGTTTGCACATGTCAATCGCAGTGCGCACTGCATGAGTTGCATGGTCAGGTTGAGGACTAGGCACATTAAAGAGCGCCATAAAGCCGTCGCCCATAATCTTGTCCATATAACCACCATGGGCCAAAACTGCGTCCCCCAAGAGCGCAAAGTATTCATTTAATGTATGCAGCAATTCATCCGGCGGTGTATGCTGTGCCAATGGGGTAGAGTTGCAGAAGTCCATAAAAAGTACAGTCACAAGTTGCCGTTCTCCCCCCAAAATTGGTAAGGATGTGCTGGCCATTAAGCTTTCAATCAGTGGATCAGCCATGTAGTGTCGCAATTTCTCATTGGCTGCAATTAGCTGTTCCTGTAGCAGTGCGTTGTGACGTCGTAGATGAACTTTGTCCATCACTTGCCGTATGTGCATACGAATTGTTTTTAGTTTGAAGGGCTTACTAATATAATCATCTGCACCGCTTAACATGGATTTGACGGCCAATTGTTCTGAGGTTAGTGCGCTGACCATAATCACACCAGTTAGCCGATCGCGACGTCGTATCTCCTGCAAAACACCAAGCCCATCGATCTTAGGGATGACAACATCCAGTAAAACCAGATCGGGGTTGGTTGCATTGAACATTTCAATCGCTTGTTGACCATCTCCAGCTTCAAAGACTTCATGTCCGTCTGCCTGTAAAATCTTGCGTACCAACTGTACAGTGCCTGGTTCGTCATCGACCAATAAGATTCGAAATGATTCCGAAGAAGTAGTTAAAGAGTCCATAGTAAGTATTTACTCAAAGCTCATTTAAGAGGGTGTGATTTTTGACGATAGAGCAATAGTGAATTTACTATTACCTTAAGACGATATTGTACATCATTCGTTGCGTACTGTGAAGTCCCACAAATCAATGATCTTAATTCCTATGGCTGCAGATAATGTCAACGCGGTACAAATGACTGATCAACATGTGAATCGATTGATCAAAGATGTCTTGGATCAGATCGACGCACTGGATACAGTAACAGATACGATCGCAGGTGTATTGGCCGCAACTGATCGCGAAAAAACGCAAAACGATTGTGCGGATACTGAAGCTCTGTCTGTGGCAAAGATAGAGCAAATTCTTGCGACTATACAACAAACAATAGAAAATCGCAGGAATTTATTACGTCAATCCTCACGGCAGTTGCAGCAGCGCATTCGTCAGATTGATATTCTCTACGCAATTGCCAATCAATATGGCGAGTCGATTGGTACTGAGCGCGTATTGCTTACCGCAATGGATGCTGTCTGGCAGAAAATGTCGTTGCGCTTTGCCGTCGTCATTCTTGGCGAGACTGAACTTGGACCTTATTACTACCAATCGATGAGCGGCATCACCGATGCCTGGCAATATATCAACAACATCTGCCCTTTCCCTCTGTGGGGCGTTTTAGCACGTGCTCTCTTGCCTCGTTTAAACCCAGATGAGGCTGATTATTTGATAATCAAAGACATTGCCCGCGAAAATCTGCCCCTCGTCGAAGAGTTCCCCTGGCTCCCACGGAATGGATCGTTGATGATCCTTCCTTTGCGCGCCGACAAGCGGATACAAGGAGCGATCCTTCTGGGTAGCCAAGCAGTGAATGCATTTGCCGATGAGGTACTGTGCGCTGATTATCTGACCATTGCTCAACAGACGGCGCGCGTGCTGCAATTGGCGCAAATGCACCATGAACTCAATGAACGATCGGGACAGTTGCTCACGCTTCAACTCTTTACAAAATCGATTGCCACCGCACACAACTATGATAAGTTGGTTGATGTGCTTGTGGAAGGCATCTTTGAAGCAATGGGGCGCGTCAGTGTTTCGATTATCTTCAATGAGCAACTGTGGCATCGGACCATTGATGGGAGTACGGTAATACCACCCCAATCGTTGCGCATTATTGATTGGGCCATGCAGGCGGGCCAACCGATTTTCTATGATCCAGACGATAGTGATGGTAGCCTTGAGCGCTTTTACTACAACGATTCGGGCCATGCGTTGGTTGTGCCGATTCTACGCAACGAACGTACCCAAGGTGCCATTCAAATTATCACAAATCGTACCAATCGTCGCTTCGAGGAAGGTGATATGATTGTGCTACGCACTATTGCCAATTGTGCTGCGATCATACTGCGGGATCTAGGTGCCTAGTACCCAACGGCCAAAGTAAGACCCTCGTCTCACTGATACTTCATTTTTTTGCAGCAGAATTGAAACTCGCTGCTGACATTGAAAAGCCGCGTCAGCGGCTATTTGATTTGTCGGTTTACTGGCCAGATTTATCACCATAAGTACAATACCTTCGCCCATTCAGAAATTAGAGCCGGCATTCCTGCGCAGGCAGGAATCTACCCATGTAACATGAAGATGGATTCCTGCCTGCGCAGGAATGACATCTGGGAATTCTCG
Organism: Caldilineaceae bacterium; assembly: GCA_034432375.1. GTDB lineage: Bacteria > Chloroflexota > Anaerolineae > Caldilineales > Caldilineaceae > JAHBVH01. Next base: position 8,241 of record DAOUCA010000143.1, on the reverse strand, counting down.
CCAAAACAAGGTTTGGCGAATGTATTTTATGTAACTACGCCAATTGTATTCATGTTCCCTGAAAGGGTATTTACTCATTCCGAACTGGACTGCTCTGTCTCGGCATACGCTCCCAAATAGATAATTATTGGATTTGGGTCTGTACCGACACCTAGATTATACTAACAGGCAATAGGAGAAACAGTCACAATAGATGTTCTGATAGCGTCATCACGAATCCCCTATCATCTTAACCAACACGTTGTAAACATAACTAATCCATCGCAAACAGTCATAAACACAGTTTTATCTGGCAGGAAAAACGTTATTTTGTCTGATTAGCGAACCTTTAATTTCCCAACGACAGCTACTCATAACTCAAGGAGAATGCTCAAATGGCGAGTACCAAGTACGCTCGTATACTGGTATTACTTGTGGCATTCACATTGCTCTCTGCAATGTTGACTTTCACAGTCTATGCCAAGCCAGCCACAGTTGAAGATACAGTTGAGGCTGGTGACCAACCCGTTGTTAATCATTCGAATCGCCTGATTGTAGAGCTCGAATCGCCGCCACTTGCCGCGGCATTTCGCAGCACTGTCAACGCCGCCACAGCCGATGGCAAGCTTGATGCCAATGCCCAAACGGCCCAAGCCTATATCAGCCAACTACAAGCGGAACAAGCTGCCTTTGTCAGCACCATGCAGTCGGCTGTGGCTGGCACGACAGTGGCAAGGTTTGTCAACGAAATGGGAATCGCTGAAGAAGCTACCTACCAGGTTGTCTTCAATGGCCTTTCCATTGATGTCGGGCCTAATGATCGCGACCAAACGCTAATCCAATTGGCCAAATTGGCTGGCGTGAAAAACGTCTATTTGGATCAGCCCCACTTTACGCAACTTTACACCAGCACTCAATTGATCAACGCGCCCGTGCTTTGGGATCAACTGGGTGGGCAAGCAGGCGCTGGCTCTGGTGTCAAAGTGGCCTCAATGGATGGCGGTGTCCACCATGCTGCCCCCATGATGGATGGCACAGGCTACAACTATCCCCCCGGCTATGGCCCCAACGGTTTGGGGCTGACTGCCAATAACAATGGTAAGATTATCGCCTCACGTGCCTACTTCCGCCCTTGGGATCCCCCAGCACCCGGCGATGAGAACCCATGGCCAGGCGAGAATGGCACATCTCATGGGATGCATACCTCTTCAACTGCAGCCGGCGATGTGGTCACCGCGACCTTCCTCGGCTTCAATGTAGGTCGGATGAGTGGTGTTGCCCCCAAAGCCTATGTAATGAGTTATCGCGTCTTCTATGACAGTGTAACCCACGATGGTTCCTTCTACACAACCGAAGGCATTGCGGCGTTGGAAGATATTGTTCGTGATGGCGCCGATGTCGTGAACAATTCGTGGGGCGGTGGCCCTGGTAGTACTGGTGGTGCCTTTGATCCACTTGATCAAGCGCTGATTAATGCTGTAAACGCTGGTGTTTTTGTCTCTATGTCCAACGGTAATGCTGGCCCAGGCTCGGGCACGAGCGATCATCCCTCTGCCGATTATATCAATGTTGCCGCCAGTACATCCGGTGGTGCCTTGGCGTCTGGTGTCTTGAATGTCATTAAGCCAGAACCAACTGATCCTAATCTTCAACAATTACCCTTTGGTACAGCAGAGTTTGGTCCTACCCTGCCCCTTGGTCAACTGTCGACCTATAGTGTCACCTGGGCCGGCGCTGTGGATGCTGGCAACATTATTGGCTGTACATCTTTCCCGGCCAATGCGTTTACAGGTACGGCGGCGTTGATTAGCCGTGGCACTTGCAATTTTTCCGATAAAGTCTTTAACGCACAACAAGCGGGTGCCACCTTTGTAGTTATTTACGATAATAGCTCAAACACAGTACAAGGCATGTCCTGTGGTTCGCACTGTGATCCTGGTGAGATCACGATCTCTTCGATTCGGATTACCAAAGATGCTGGTGATGCACTGGTCACTTGGGTGCAAACGCACGGCGCAGCCACTTTGCTTCAACTCAGCACCGTTGCCTTCCAACAGGGTAACACGCCCGATCAGATCATCGGCTTTAGCAGCCGTGGCCCGGGTGTGGGGGGCACACTGAAACCAGACATTGCCGCTCCTGGTGTCAATATCTTGGCCCAAGGCTATACGGAAGGGGTAACTGGCGAAGCACGTCATCTTGGCTACGGGCAAGTGTCAGGCACTTCAATGGCTGCGCCTCACGTAGCAGGCGCAGCAGCCCTGGTGAAACAGGCCCATCCTAATTGGTCACCGGCTTGGATTAAGTCCGCGTTGATGTCCACCTCTAAATATATGGACATCTATCTTGACGACGGCGAAACGCCAGCCCAACCGCTCGACATGGGCGCGGGGCGGCTTGATCTAACCAACGCCAGCAATCCAGGCGTCATTCTCGACCCGCCGAGCCTGAGCTTTGGCTACATCATGAGCGGGACGCAGAAGACCATCAGCGTGACTGTGACTAGCGTTGGCAGCAGTGCTGAAACGTACAACCTAAGCACACTCTACACCGGTGATGGCTTTACCCAAACGACCTCCTTACCTGGCTATACGGTCAGCCCTGCATCTATTACCTTGGTTCCTGGCGAAGCTAAGACGATCCAAGTCACCTTCAACTCTGCTACCGGCTCAGGCATCGGCGACCACCAAGGCTATCTGATTATGGATGGCGCAACCTATGATGCCCACATGGCTGCTTGGGCACGCGTCACCCCAGCTCTACCTCTAGCCAATGTGCTCATCATTGACAATGACTTTAGTGACGAAGTTGGTCTCCATGACTATCTCTGGTATTACACCAGCACCCTTGATGATCTTGGCTATAGCTATAGCGTCATTAGCACCGCTGATGGTGCAGGTTCATCCGTAACGATCCCTGACGCGGCAACCTTAGCCGGCTACCAGGCGATTATCTACTTTACTGGCGATAACTACTATAGCAATGGTTCTTTTGCAGTATCAACCGGGTTGACCACGCAGGATCAAGACCGCCTGGTTGAATATCTGAACCAAGGTGGAACGGTGATTGCTATGGGACAAGATCTGTCCTCGGTGTTGGGGGCCGACGACCCTGATTCACCCAATGCCCACTTCCTCTACAGCTATCGGCTAGGTGCCCTCTGGGTTCAGGACAGCGTTTCGGATGGGATCCCACCCGATGACTATATTGTTGAAACCGAAGATGCACCTGCTCTGCTGAATGGCATTACGGTCGATCTGACAAAGCCACGTGCCTTTGTTGCTTCAGGCGTGCTTTCTGGTACGCAAGAAGTACCGCCGGTCAATACGCTGACCACTGGCAGCTTCACGCTCTTCCATGATATCGACCGCAACTACACCGAGTTTGAGGTGACGGTCACCCCCTCCTCGACGAACCCGATAACGGTCACTGGCATGCACATTCATGTTGGCGATGTCGGTGTCAACGGCCCGGTGATTGTCAACCTGGCGGCAACCGCTGGGATTACCTTGCCGATCTTTGTGACCGATAGTCTGACGGTCGCCGGCGTGGTAACACCAAGTTTGACCATCACCCAAGTAGGGCAGATGCTCGCTGATGGTACCTACATCAATGTGCATACCACGGTCAATCCAAGTGGTGCAATCCGCGCGCAGATCGAGCCGAACTTCCTGGGTAACCAACGCTTTGTTGATGAGATCGATAATCGCTTCCATGAAGGGAATCAGGATCCAACGGGTATGGATGCGCTGCATAGCACGCCTCTACTCAAATATCAAGGACCCTACAATCTCTATGATGGCACGGTGGCAATGGGCTATCGCCAACAGCCTTCGCTAGAAAGTCCTGGCACGATTTATAGTGGGCGCAGCGTTTATGCTACCTTTGGGCTTGAGGGGATGAGCAACGACTTCAGCGCTACGTTGGACTTTACACCAACCACGCGCAGCGAGCTATTGGGGACCTTCCTGGGTTGGGCTTGGTCACAGCCGGCCACGACTGTCGCCATCAGTGATACGGCATTGGTTAGCAGTACAACCTATCTCTTTGATGCTACAGCCGCATACGGCATTCAAGCTAGCAGCGTAAGTGCTGTCAGCCCTGCACCGGCCCAATATCGGTGGGATTTTGGAGATGGTAGTTCCTACATTATGTCGGTAACCCCACAGGCGAGTCATACCTATCTCTGTGGCGAACCAAACACGCATACGGTGCGCGTCGAAATCACAGATACCTTTGGCAATGTAGTGATTGGCAGCAAGACAATTGATGTCAGTGCCAACTGTAGTACAGACGCAGGGCCGGATAGCGTCCTCTTCTTGCCGATCATTAACAAATAATCAGTAGGCCGTAACCTCTCTGGCTTCGACAAGCTCAGCCGCCGAGCGTTACAGTTTACTGATTATTCAGTAGGCATTACTGGGCAGTGGTAGCTCGGCAGTAGGAATGGGATTGGAAACTTCTACTCAACCGACTATTTACGGATTGATATACTGTCCTGGTTTCGATACAAAAGAGCAGGTCGCGCAACCTGCTAATCCCTAAACACAAAAAACGGAGAACCTGATCAGGTTCTCCGTTTTTTATGTTTGCGCTCTAGTGGGAATCGAGTACAATGGGCAGTGTCGAACTTATTGCAAAGGAACCGTCATTTACATCACTTATCAAAGGAACCAAACGATGCTCTTTGAATTACGCACCTACGAATGTAAACCCGGCAAACGCGACGAATGGGTTAAACTAATGGAAGAGGAGATTATCCCCTTCCAAACAGCGAAAGGCATGGTGGTTGTTGGCTCGTTTGTTGTCGAACAAGATGACCATACCTATATTTGGATCCGCCGCTTTGTTGATGAAGCCGAGCGCGAGCAACTCTACAAGGCCGTTTATGAAACCGACACCTGGAAAAACGATATTTCTCCCCGCGTCGGTGAGCTTCTCAACCGTGAAGCGATCAAGGTAACCCGTATGCTGCCGACGCCTAAGTCGGTTATTCAGTAGCGAGGGCTGCGATCTGTTGCTGTGCCAGATCTGCCCCTTCGGTCAATAAGGTCTTTACTTGTGCTTCGGTCCGCCCTTCGGCATAGATCCGCAACACCGGCTCTGTACCGCTGGGGCGGATCAGCAACCAACTATCATCGCTGAGAATATACTTCACACCGTCGCGATCGCTAACATGGGCCAGCGCGTGGCTCGCCAATTGCAGCGGCAATGCCCCCATCAGGCCAGAAACGAGCGTCTTCTTGTTAAAGGGACGCACACTCTGGTCCAAACGGGCATAGAAGAAGGGGCCAATATCTGGTGCCGCCATCAACTCATTGAGCAGCGTCGTCAATGTCTTGCCTCGGCTTGCCACCATTTCTACCAATAACATCCCCATCAGCAGCCCATCCCCTTCAGGAATGTGACCAAGAATGCTGATACCACCGCTCTCTTCGCCCCCTAGCAACACCGGTTCACGCATCATAAAGGCGCTGATATGATTGAAGCCAACCGGCGTCTCATGCAGATCGAGACTATAGCGCAATGCCAGTCGATTGAGCATCTGCGTGGTGCTCACCGTTTTAACAATGCTCCCCCTCAAGCCTCGTTCGTGGACCAAATACTCGACCAGCAATGCCATAATCGCATGGGGATCGATAAACCGCCCACTGGGATCGACTGCCCCAATTCGATCGGCATCGCCATCGGTGGCCAAGCCAATCTGATAACGGCCGGAGCCCATTTCCAACAACAGCGGTTTGAGATGGCGCTCAATTGGCTCTGGATGGATACCGTTGAAGCCTGGATTCATTTCGCTACGCAATTCGGTGACGGTGCAGCCGGCATCTTCGAGCAGACGGCGCAGGTAGACGCGGCCAGCCCCATACATCGCATCAACGACCACTCGCACATTAGCCTGACGGATCACATCAAATTTGATCAAACGGCGTAGATGCTCTTCATAGGCAGGAAATGGATTGAAGCGCTGAATCAACCCACGGGCTAATCCTTCCTCTAATTCCAAGCGCTGGGGCTGTAGAGCGCCCGCATCATTGGCTTTGATACGTGCCTCGACGGCTTTTGCCTCTTCTGGGCTAGCCGAACCACCGTTGCCCGCTTTGAGCTTGATCCCATTATAGCGGGGTGGATTGTGGCTTGCTGTGATCATCACACCACCGTCAGCCCCCTTGGCCACAATCGCAAAGCTGACCATCGGTGTGGGGGCATCGCCTTGGGCTAGCCACACCTTGATCGAGTTGGCTGCCAACACCTCGGCGACGGCAATTGCATAGCGATCAGAGAGAAAACGCGTGTCAAAGCCCACCACCATGGTGGGACTATTTTCTAATTCCTCAGTTTGGTGGCGGCGCAAGGCTTCATCCGCAATCGCCTGAGCAACTTTGCGGACATTCTCAAAGGTAAAGTCCTCGCTGATGACAGCACGCCAGCCATCGGTACCAAATTCAATAGCCATAAATTCTCCTCGGGTTATGCCCCTGCGCAATTGCGGGGCAGCGACGATGATTTCACACGGCAATGCCCGCTCTTTCAACGACACCCTCCTCAGAAAGGTGTCGTTGAAAGAGCGGGCATTGCCGCCTATAACAGGTTGTATACTTGTGCCAAAGGATCATGCGCCAACGAGTTCGGCGTTGACACCAAGGCTCTCTAACATTTGCCGAATTTCATCGAGATAGATTGGGTTCATGACAATCACGACATCGGGTTGGTATTCCTGCAAGAATGCTGGCGCAACAATCTGCTGCCCAGTACCGGTGATATACATCCCCTGCTTGCGTACATTGAGATCAACGGCATACTCAATGGTGCCTGCGGTCTGTAACATATTTAAGTAGGTAATCCCTTTGGAGCCGGCGCCCCAGATCACCGCTTTCTGCCCAGCCGCCTTGATCTGTGCCAATCGATCCGCTTCCGCATGAATCTTGGCAGCATAGCGCTCTGCAAAATCACGAATGTCGGTTGCCAATGTTGTTGGTTTTTCTGAGAGGTGGGCAACATCCGTTGTTGCTATAGGTGTAGCTTCAATATACAGGAATTGCCCTTCATAGGTCGGCTGCACATCGAGAACCGAAAAACCATTCAGGGTAAAGAGCCGCTGCAACGAATCCTGGCTAAAGTAGCCGCAATGTTCATAGATAATGTCCCAAATCGCCAGATCGCGTAACGTAAAGAGCGCATTGGGCACTTCAAAGTAGACAGATAGCTGGCGATTGCCAATGGTATTGCGTATCATCTGCAGAAACGTCGGTGGCTGCTCTATGTGTTCCAATGTATGGCGGCAGCAAAGAAAATCCGCCGGGTAGCTTTGATACTCCTCCGAATAGAAATCCTTGATAAAGGTGACACGGCCACCACCTGCCTCAACGACCGCATCGCCGACATAGCTGGGATCAAAGCCGTAGCCCTGGTTATTGCCCAATTGGCAGAGTAAGGTTAAAAAGTCGCCTTTGCCGCAGCTAATTTCGAGAATGTTTTTGTCGTGGAGATCGTGCCGATTGACCAACTCGGCAGCCAAAGTTTCGGCAAATTGTTGAAACCGGGGAGAGAAGTGAAGAGAATTCTCGTAGACCTGTGAATAGTCCATGAGCGCGGGATCAAAATGTGGATTAAAGATGTGACCACAGGAATGGCAGAAGGCGAGGTGGATATCAACCCGCCGCACACTGGTTGCTTCGGCTTTGGTCGGCCAAAGTATATTGCAGAGCACCGGCACTTGGGGCACCGTGACAAAGATCGCGGTCTCTCTACTCTGGCAGATTACACAGGGCGAAGTTTGAGTCAGATCAGCCATGTTAGTTTGCTTTCTTGCTTTATTGGATTATTGTCAATTACTCTCGATTGACAAGGATTCTTATTTTTGTGCTCACCAATGTGCGTGGTATGAAAATACCAAAGACCCGCTGGCAATATTCACTCAGCGGGTTGTCGACATGATAGCGCCGCTTATGTCAACAACGGCATTTTCATCTTCCGGCATTTTCATCTTCCGGCATTTTCATCTTCCGGCATACATCAATGCGTCTATTGTAACAGCATTTTCCCTAAGACAAACTTACAACCGACTTGCAATATTTGTCTTGACTATTATTTGACTCGTTTATTTCTATGGAATAGCCTTCACTATACTGAAATCAGTTTGAGAAGCGGACTTTTCGCAAAAGAACAAGGTGGCGAATGGGTCACCCCTGCCCCCACCTCCGTGAGGGTAAACTCTGGCAGGGGTCCATTCGACAGAAGATGGATTCCGGCCTTCGCCGG
>DAOUCA010000142.1:0-66584 GCA_034432375.1 Caldilineaceae bacterium | reverse complement strand
AGAAATTAGAGCCGTCATTCCTGCGCAGGCAGGAATCCATCTTCATGTTACACGAGTAGATTCCTGCCTGCGCAGGAATGACATCTGGAAATTTCCGCCAAAACAAGGTTTGGCGAAGGTATTAAACAACGAGAAGCGCCCGCAGGTGCTGGCAAATTCTCTCAGTCGCTGAGGCGACTTCTCGCGGTTATACTCAAATCAGAATGAAACCCCTAGTTTCGGCCCGCGTGCGTCGCACTGACGGAAGAATCTAGCGGTCAGTGCGACGCACGCGATCCCGTTGATCCGCAAAACTCCGGTTCTCATTCTGAACGCAGTATAGCAAGGGGTTCGGGAACCCTTTGGGTGCCCATTGCGTAAGGTAGACCATCTTGTCATCCCTTCATCCTGTCAAATCTTGCGCCTACTGACTCAACCAGACATCCTCATAAGTCAGCCCAAAGGTCGCGTCGTAGCGCAGGCCGTGGACCGTATTGGCTGAGGCGGTGATGTACCAGTCGGTGACGAAGGGAATGATAATCGCCTGTTCCAGCACATACTGCTGGATCTCTTTGACCTTGTCGATGCGGGTCACGGGATCCATATCTGTTTCGGCGGCGACCAACATGGTGTCGAGCGTTTCATCACAGAAGAGCTCTTTCCAGCCGGGGCATTTGAAGAGCAGCGAGAGGATCACCGGCTCGTTCCAAGTCCAGCGCATGACGTCAAAGTCAAAGTCGCCCTTGGGCATCTCTGCCGACATTGTACCAAAGTCGGTCAGCTTGACTTCGATCTTGACGCCAATATCCGCCATGTTGGCTTGGATAATCTCACACTCGCGCTGATTGATCTCAAAAGGATAGGTCCAGCAGGTCCACGCCGCCGGTGCACCATCTTCGATGCTGGTTACGCCATGGGCTTCGCGAGTGCCGTCACCATCCTCGTCGCGCCAGCCAAGTTCATCGAGCATGCTCTTTGCCGCTTCGGGATCGTAGTGCATGCCATATTTTTCGCCAATCGCCGGGTCATAGCCAGGATTACCATTGGGGTATGGGTTGTAATTGAGGCTGCCAAAACCGCCGAAGGCCCCGATTTGTATCGCCTCTTTGTCAATCGCCAACCCAAAGGCACGGCGGAACTGTGGGTCATCAAAGGGCGCACGTTTGTAATTGAACTCAACAAAGTTAATACTTGCCGTCTCTTCGGCAGAAAAGACGGTGTATTCTGGATCATCCTGAAAGCGTGGCACAGATTCGCGGGAGAGCCCTAGGATGTTCAGTTCGCCCGTCTCCAGCGCCGCGATGCGGGTGCCAACTTCGGGAATATTTTTAAAGATAATACCATCGACGTAGGGTGCACCTTTGTTTTCCCGGTCCTCGCGTACATTGACATAATCCGGGTTGCGTACCAGCGTGATCTCCTGGCCCGCTTTCCATTCTTTAAACATAAAAGGACCACTGCCCACTGGCTGGCGAGCAAAGTCATCGCCCAACTTCTCGACAGCGGTCGGCGAGAGAATGCCAAAGTAGGAGGTGCTGGCAGCAAAGTAGAAGGGGGCGTAGGGTTCCGAAAACTCAAAGGCAACGGTCTTTTCATCAATCGCCTTCACCGAGACAAGCGGTCCGGCCTGATCTTTGGCCGGTGAGGCGGTGGCGGGATCGAGCATACGGTTGAAGGTGAATTCGACCGCGGCGGCGTCGACCGGTGTGCCATCGTGAAATTTGCGCCCCTCGCGTAGCAAAACCGTCAATGTCTTGCTGTCGTCGCTAACAGTCCACGATTCGGCCAAAAGCCCTTTGGGTAGCCCATCTTCACCAATGTAAAAGAGCGTATCATAGATCCAGTGCTGAATCGTTGATGCCGTGGCCATGATCGTTTTGTGTGGATCTAGCGAATCGGGGTCTTCAATATTGGCGGCCATGATCCAGCCGCCAGTCTGTGGCTCGCCGGCGGCGGCCGGTGCACTCTCTTCGCCCGTCGCCGGTGCAGCCGGCGCTGCGGGCGTACAGGCCACGAGCAAGAGCAGCAGTAGTGCTGCCAACAACCAGGTGCGTTTTATCAACATACAGTTCTCCTTGTACAAGTATCGATAAAAATTTGAAAAAGAACGTGCTATACTGCGAGCTTCGCCTTTAACCAAGAATATTTGTGGACACGGATTAGAGAAACACGGATTTTTCAAAACAATGGCTCATCTGTGAAAAGTTTGAAAACCGATGATTTCACTGCTCAGAAATTATTGTGTTTTCACACTTTCGGCTGATGAGCGTAAAACAATTTAGGAGCTCTGTGCAGCTATATGGTACAAACCCAAAGCGGCTCTTTCCGCTACTCAGTCGCACAGACCCACCATGTATCCGTGTTTCTATCAATCCGTGTGGACAAAGAAAAACTTGCGCTGTTTACAAAGAATTTCGGTTACCAAGTTTAACAACTACCATTCGGCAAGCGGAGTCGTATAGGTGTTGCCCGCATGGAGCCGGATGACTTTCCCCGTATCATCCAGTTCAAAAACAGCCAACTCCCCGGTTGAGCCAAAATGTTCTTTGGTCTCCATGCGGAAAGTATGCTCTGCCACTGGCTTGAGTTTGGTCATGCCCGGCAGCGGATCGGCATCGGATGGGCTAATCATCACGAGCTCCTCTTTGTAGATCAACACCTGAAGATCACCCCAGGCGCTACGATAGCGACCTGTGTACCGTTGCCATCCCGCTAGCGCTTCCTGCGTAGCCGCTTCCGGCTTGGCTGCTTTGATCACTGCCGGGACAATCCACTGGAAGGCCTTCTGCATATAAGATAGGGGCTGACCATCATCGGCATTGGTCAGCACGATGACGCCGACTTTCTCTGCCGGGGCCACCTGCAAATCGGTGCGATAGCCTTGTAGCGCGCCGCCGTGCCCCACCAGGGTTTGGTTGTTAAAGCGCCAGACGTAGAAGCCAATCCCCCGCCCCGCCGACCAATCTTCATTCAGCCACTGCACACGGTGCATTTCGCGCAGCGATGAACCGGCGAGAATTTGGGCATCGGCGCGCGGCCCACCGCGGAACTGTAACATGGCAAACTTCGCCAAATCTTCCACATTGGAGGCCATATTCGCCGCCGGAGAGATGGCGGCACAATCGGTGTATGGTCCTAGGGCGCGGGTACCATTGGGCAGGCGGCGCCCATAGCCGGTTGCCAGCAACGGGTGATCGGCTGGCACCGTCTCGACAAAGGTGTTTGCCATGCCGAGCGGCGTTAAGATAGCTTCTTGGATATAGCTCGTGTACGGCATCTTACTCACGGCGGCCACAATCTCGCCCGCCAGCGTCAACCCCAGGTTCGAGTACTTCCAATCCGACTCTGGGGGAATCGCCAATTCCTGGCCGGGCAACGCTGCTTGCAATGCGGCCCGGCTGGGAAATTCATTGGTGCTCCAATAGGGGAAGGCGGCTTCGCGTGGCAGGCCCGCGGCGTGGGTCAGCAGATGGCGAATGGTCACGACAGGTGTATCTTCGTGCGGATTTTGAATGGTAAACCAAGGCAGATGTTGCTGCACGGGATCATCCAACTGCAACAAACGTTCATCGCGCAGCTGCATGATCGCCGTGCTGGTAAAGAGCTTGGTGATCGAGGCGATGCGATAGAGGGTATTGGCGTCGGCTGGGCGCTTGACGGCGACATCGGCATAGCCAAAGCCGCCACTCCAGATTAGTTCTTGGTCATAGATCACACCAACCGAGAGGCCGGGCTGGCCGCGGTAGGCCATCTGCGCTTCCACCCAAGCGGAGAAGAGATCCAAGTTTGTCGCTACTTCATTGTTGGCTAAAAGATCATTGGACATAAAGAGTTGTTTTCATTCTGTTGGTTTAGGGGGTTTTAGGATCTAAACATGCATCGGGGTAGAGTCTTTATGGGCGAATTTTTACCAATTATATCATTAATATTTTCGATTGGCACTGTACGGTTTGTCTAAAACTGCGTCGAATCTTATGAGTTGAATTGCTGCATTCTCATCTGAGTTTTATTTGTCAACTGCCTATGCTTCTGTGGACATGCTCATGCATTCACCTGAAATCATAGCAAAGGAATTGGGCTTACTTGCTGGCAGAACGCCAATCATTACAATCAAGATCATTTGATCTTGATTGTTTCAGCTGGTAACAGAAGATAGTATAATGGCACGCACACGCGAATTCAATCCTGAGTTGGCATTGGAGAAGGCAATGCACTTCTTCTGGCACAGAGGCTACCATGCTGCTTCGATGCGCGATATTGTTGCCTACACAGGTGTCGCTCATGCGGGGCTTTACAGCGCATTCGGTGGCAAGGAACAGCTCTTTCAAGCGGCACTCCAACGCTACTTCGATACCGTTCTTGCAGGATTGCTGACCGAACTTGAGGAGCCTGCGGCGAGCCGCGCTGCTGTTGAGCGATTCTTTACTGAGTTGCTCAGCGCGGTTCAAGCCGGTCATTGGCTCGATGGCTGTTTTATGTGCAACACGGCCACTGAGTTTGGCGACCAACCGGGGGTGATTCAGCAGGCGGTTAACAGTCGGCTCAACCACATGCAACATCTCTTTCAGCAGGCGTTACAACGGGCGCAACGTACCGGCGAAGTGCGCAACTCTCTCGATGTAAACGCAACGGCCGCGCTGTTGGTCACCTTATTTGTTGGCTCTGCCATTCTCGTGCGCGCCCACGTACCCCTTGCGCCGCTCGCCCAAGGAGTGCAGGCGGCATTGCAAGGCTTCGATTAAGCAAAGGTTCATCCTGTTTTTTTACCTCTAAAAAAGATCGAACGATCTTAAATCGCTACCAGGAGATAATTATGAGTACACCGACAGTCGAACATCATTACGCGTCACCCGGCCTCATTGACCGCATTGAAAATGGTTTAGCAAAATTGGGCAAGAGCACCACGACGCTCACCATCGACGATTTGGCACCGGTTGACGAATTTCATGTACGTGGGGCCGCCGCGACCGCAGAGTTGATTCAACTGCTTGCACCCACCCCGGGTATGCAGGTGCTCGACCTCGGGTCCGGGCTGGGTGGGCCGGCGCGCCGTCTGGCACGGGCGACCGGCTGTGCTGTCACTGGAGTGGATCTGAGTGCAGACTATTGCGCGGCGGGCACAGCACTGACGGCGTGGTGTGGACTCTCCGATCTAGTCCACCTGCAACCTGGTGATGTGACCGATCTCGCCGCACTCGCCGACGCGAGCTTCGACGCCGCGTGGACGATTCATGTCGGTATGAATATTGCCGATAAAGAGGCGTTTTACCGCGCGGTCCAGCGCGTGCTCAAGCCAGGTGCCGCTTTTCTGATCTACGATGTTTTTAGCGCGACCGATCAAGCGATCCACTTTCCCGTACCGTGGGCGAAAACAGCGGAAAGCAGCTTTCTCGCTACCATTGATGAAGCGCTCTTGTACCTGACCCAAGCTGGCTTTGCACAACTCACCGTTCACGATAAGACCGACGCAGGGCTGGCCTTTCTCGAACGGAGCATCAGCCAACGCGCGCAACCAGCCACACAACAGGTCGCACCACCGCCGTTGGGGCTCCATGTGGTGGTCGGTCCCATCTTTCGCACTATGATCCAGTCGCTGCATCGCAACTTTGCCGAGCACCGTGTGCAATTGGCCGCGATCCACGCGCTGCGTGCTGGGTAACCAGAAGATAGCAATATCTGGTGGGAGAGTGGACAAGGAACCAGCGACTGTAACTGGTTACCTGTCCCCTTGATAAGACGCTTTCGTCGCAGCCTACTGCCCGCGCTGTGCCCGCCACTCCTCATACATCGCCGGTGACGGCGGGTAGTATTTGCCCGGCGCACACCCTTCGGCCAGGATCTTCTTCTTGATATACGCCTCGACCGCCTCGTGATCCTCAACCAGTTGCACACACTCCTCAGCAAACCAAGAGGGCACGACGACCACGCCATCGTCATCGCCGACGAGTACATCGCCAGGGCGCACGAGCGCGCCACCACATTGAATGTCGACATTCTCTTCCGATGGATCGGCCCACGGTCCAGAGCCATACGGCGTGCGGTCCTTCGCATAGATAATGAGGCCGTATTCTTCAGCTTCGAGCACGCCCAAATCACGGATCGCGCCGTCGGTGACGAGACCATCGGCCTTTTGGATCACCAGATGGAGCGCCTTGACATCGCCAAAGATGCACGAACGGGTGTGTCCCATAATATCGGCTACCAGCACATCACCAGGGCCACAGCGCGCCATCGCGCGATATTCCGGCGAATTTTCCCCCTGATGGGTCTCCGCCATCAGATCGGGGCGGACGGGTAAAAAGCGCAGCGTGCGCGCCCGCGCTGCGAGCCGTTGACCAGGTGTAAAAGAACGCACGCCTTCCATAAAGGGCAGTGGCACACCGGCATCCTTCATGACGTGGTTCCAGATAGTGGCCACGGGGAGCTTTTTGAAGCGATCCAAAATTTCTTGGGAAACATGGACGGGCGTATAGGATCTTGTGGTCATGGGTCTCTCCTCAGTCGTTGTATATGGTTCTGTTGTTGAGCCGGTGGGAATTACCCTACAGTATACAAGGGGATGGGGCGAGCGAAAAACTGATTTTACGGATCCCTATAATTTGATTATGATTGGCTGGGTAAGCTTGTTTGGGCCACAGAGGTACAGAGCGCACAGAGAACCATATATCCGATAATCTGTGAATCAATCGAATCGATTACTGAGGAGAAATACAATGAGCATGTTAAGCGCCGCCGATCACGCGTTTTGGGAAGAGAATGGCTATGTTGTGATACCCACCGGTGTTCCACAGGAGCAACTCGATGCCGTGGTCGATACGGTCTGGGAATTTTTGGAGATGGATCGCAATGATCCGGAAAGTTGGTATAGTGCCCCGCCCTGGCTGAGCAAAGCGGGCATGGTGCAATTCTATCAACACCAGGCACTCTGGGACAATCGCCAAGATCAACGCATCCATCAAGCATTTAGTGAAATCTTTGGCGACGAAAAATTGTGGGTTACCCTCGACCGCGCCAACATGAATCCGCCGGCGCGCGCCGATTGGGACTATCAAGGCTTTATCCATTGGGACTTTGATCCGGTAACCTGGCCGATTGGGCTACGCGTGCAAGGCGTTCTCTGCCTGACCGACACCGAGGAAGCACAAGGGGGCTTTCAATGTGTGCCTGGTTCGCATCGGCAAGTGCCGGAGATTGTGGCGCGCCAGGAGCCAGGTGCAAACCTGCGTCTTCCCAATATTGACGGCCTCACCGTCAAAGCGATTGAAGGGAAAGCCGGTGATCTGATTATCTGGCACACTGGCTTGTTGCATGGCAATGGCCGTAACCGCACCGACCAGCCCCGTTTGGCCCAGTATATCAGCATGTTCCCCGCACGGGAGGATGACGAGGAAGCGCGTCAATCGCGCATTGCCGCATGGAAGAATCGCACGCCCCACGGCGGTTTTCCCAGCGAGCCACGCAAGTGGGAGGAGACCCGCAATCAAACTGCCGAGTTGACGGAACTGGGCAAAAAACTCATCGGTCTGGAACGCTGGTAACCCCCGATGGCACACCCAACCCTAGCTCGTATTGCAGTGATTGGCGCCGGCTGGTGGGCGACCACGGCCCAAATTCCCGCCGTTCAGGAGCATCCCAGCGCTAGTCTCGCCGCGCTCTGTGATCGGGACGAGGCCAAGCTTGCCGCTGCGGCTGCCGCTTATCAAATCGCAACGACCTACGCCGATCTGCAGACGATGCTGGATCAAGAGCCGCTCGACGGTGCGATCATTGTGACCAACCACGCCAGCCACTTTGCCGTCGCTAGGGCTTGTTTGGAACAGGGTCTGCACATTCTTGTCGAAAAGCCCTTTACGCTCTACGCCGCCGAAGCCAAGGCCTTGCTTGATCTGGCCTCACAACAAGGGCGTGAGATTCTCGTCGGCTATCCCTACAACTATACGCCCTATGCGACCCGCAGCCGAAAGGTCATTCAATCGGGTGAACTGGGGGCCGTGCAATATGTCAGCGCCGTCTTTAGTTCACATATCTTTGAGCTGCTGCGCGGCGAACATGATGTCGCTGGTGTTGTTCACGGCCCCGGCAAGGTTTACAGCGATCCGCTGCTCTCGGGCGGCGGCATGGGCCATCTGCAGATGACCCATCCGCTCGGCCTGCTCTTTTTCATCACCGGGCTGCCGATCCGCCGCGTCCATGCCTTGATGCAGAAGCACGGGCTCGCCGTTGATCTCGTCAATGCCTTTGCTGTAGAGTTTGTCAATGGGGCCCTTGGCTCGATTGGCGGCACGGGCAATTTGGGCGGCGGCAATGGGCGCAAACAGGATCTGCAAATCTATTGCGAGCATGGCTCGATTGATATCGATGTCACCAGCGGTACTTGCACCATCTATCGCCGTGACCAGAAACCTGAAGTGGTCGAACCGGCTGTCGGTGAGGCGGATTATCGTAGCTCTGCGCCGGCCCATAATCTAATCGATCTGATCCTGGGCCAGCAACAAAACGAATGCCCCGGCACCGTTGGCTGGCAGGTGGTCGAGTTGCTCGACGCCGCCTATCGTTCGGCGCAGCAGGATGGGGTTGGCGTTGCGTGCGACGCGCTCTATGCGTAATCTGTAGGGCCACGGTGCAGCGTGGCCCTACAGATTACCCTTGCGGCCACTCTCACAACAAGGTACAATTCCTCTGCGCTCCCATTTATCCAACTGACCAATCACAAAGGACCAACAACCAATGACCAACGAGCTTCCCATGCGTATTGCGCTGGGGCAGATGAACCAACTGACCCCAGAGATTATTCAGTTTTGCCACCAATCAGGGATTACCGACATTCAATTCAATATGTTTCACGGCTCGCCCCATCTGCCTGGCGAAAGTCGCTGGGAGTATATGGATCTGCTCAAGCTGCGCACCGCCTGTGAAGACGCCGGCTTGCGCCTCAACGCGATTGAGAACACACCGATCAAATTTTATGACAAGGTGATGCTTGGCCAGCCGGGCCGCGACGAGCAGATCGAGCATATGCAGGCGACGATCCGTCACATGGGGCTGGCCGGTATTCCGATCTTTGGCTACCACTTTGTCGTCACGGGCGTCTGGCGCACCTCGAGCACAGCACCGGCACGCGGGGGCGCGCAGACCACCGCGTTCGACTACGCGCTTGTCAAAGACGCACCGCTCTCCTTTGACCGGACCTATAGCGATGATGAACTCTGGGCCAACTATGAATATTACATTAAGGCGATCTTGCCCGTGGCCGAGGAGGCGGGCGTCAAACTGGCACTCCATCCCGACGATCCACCGGTGCCCGCACTCGGTGGGGTGGCGCGCATTATGCGCAGCCTTGACGCCTTCAAACGGGCCATGGAAATCGGCGACAGCCCCAACCACGGTCTCGACTTCTGTGTCGGCTCCTGGTCTGAGATGAGCCCCGATGAATGTCTGAGCGGTCTCCAATACTTTGCTGAACGGGAGAAGATCTTCTATGTGCACTTCCGCGATGTGCTCGGCAACGTGCCCAAGTTCCGTGAAGCCTTTATCGGCGAGGGCAATCTCAACATGTTCCAAGTCATGAAGACGCTCAAGGATCTTAACTTCAAAGGCTTTCTGATCGATGACCACGTGCCGCGCATGGTCAATGATAGTGGCTGGCTCGGCCTCAGCCGTGCCTTTGCCAACGGACAGATGGTGACGATGTTGGATCTGCTGAATCAGGGCATTGGGTAGCAGGTGACAGGTAGCAAGTAGCAAGCGGCAGGTGGTAGGTGTAATAAACTAACCCGGTTTAACGGGTTTTACATATCAGCATGGTATTTCAATACCATGCGCTGGAGTAAATGATGAACGAATTCACCAACAAAGTCGCCGTCATCACCGGCGCAGCTAGCGGGATTGGCCGCGCGCTGGCGGAGGGGTTCGCACGCGAGAAGATGAAGGTGGTGTTGGCCGATGTCGAGGTGGCGGCGCTGGCAGAGACGGAAGATGCCTTGCGATCTACTGGCGCGACGGTGCTCGCCGTGCCAACTGATGCGGCAAATGCAGAGAGTGTCACCAACTTGGCCGAGAAGACAATGAAACAGTTTGGTGCCGTCCATCTGCTCTGTAACAATGCCGGTGTTGCCGTCGGCGGGCCAATCTGGGAAGCCTCGGTGGCCGATTGGGCGTGGGTCCTTGGTGTGAATCTATGGGGCGTTATTCATGGTATCCGCACCTTTGTACCGCTGATGTTGCAGCAGGCGGAACCCTGCCACATCGTCAATACGGCCTCGGTAGCTGGGTTGATTAGCACCCCGGGGTTGGGAGTCTATAATGTGACCAAACATGGCGTTGTTACTCTTTCGGAGACGCTCTACCTGGAGTTGCAAGCCGCGGGCAGTCAGATTGGTGTCTCGGTACTCTGTCCTGGTTGGGTCAAGACACGGATTGGTGAATCGGAACGCAATCGCCCTGGCAGTACCGCTTCGGATCAGCTAACAACGTTTGGCGGTAGCGGCATTGCCAAAGCCATTGCGCACGGTCTGGCCCCCGATGTGGTCGCTACCCAAGTGCTTGCTGCCGTGCGTGAAGATCGCTTCTATGTACTGACGCATCCTGATATGCTCCCCTTTATCGAGCAACGTCATGAGGATATTCAGCTTGGGTGTAACCCAACATCGGCTGGTCTGGCTTAATGGATGTAATGACAATATCAAAAAAGCGGAATGGCCATGGCCATTCCGCTTTTTTGATATGAATCAGTTGTTCGAGCGCTAGTTGGCGATATTCACTGTCACCTGACAGGGAGGCGGATAGTTGGCGCTCAGGTCAACAACGGTTAGCTGTAACGTGTACGCACCGTTGGGCAAGGATGCACTGTTAAAGGTGCCGAGTGTGCCACCCTCTACCTGGCTGTTGGCCCCATCAAAATAGACAAAGCCATCGGTTGCGTTGGCCCCAAAGGCATATTCAAGCTTGTAATACTGAAATGCTTCATGAGTGGCACTCCCTATCATCGGGACAACACCGCTTAGCGTTTGATTGACCCCCGGGCTCGTCAATACGCTTCGTGGATCTAGGCAAGCGGGTGCTACTACAGCGGGCGCGGCTGGTGTTGGTGGCTCTTCTGTTGGGGTCTCTGTTGGTACAGTTGTGGGTGTAGGTGTATCGGTGGGCAGTACCACCGGCGGCTCTACGACAGGTCCCGCTTCCGCAGGAGCTGCCGCTACAACACTGCTTTCTGGTACCGTCACAGCCTCAACTTCGGCTGGTGTATTGGTTGGAATCAAGATGGTCCGTGGCGCTTCTTGCGTTGGTGTGACAGTTGGATCAACCGAAGCGACCGCCGGTACTTCGTCGGCGTTATTTGCATTGGTCGGTGGTATGTTGTTGTTATTGGCTGGGGCAATCAGCGGGTTGGTTGTGCTGCTATCACTTTGTAAAGTTGCAACGGAATTATCAACAGTAGCACCCGGCAGCTCAGCATTGCCGGTGATTGGAAGAGAGCCAATAGTGGCAGTTGCCACAACTGCCGCTTCCCCTGGGGCAACGCGCGTTTGGACTGAATTCATCGTCGAGGTAAAGCCGCTGGCGAGCTGTGTGCCATAGCTGCTAGCGAGCCACCAGCCAAACAGTACTACTGCTATAACTCCCAACGTGCGGAAGAAAGGACCGGTGCGCAGCTCACGGGATTGGATAGCTTCCTGTTCATCCTTAAGGGCTACATCTTTGGGGCGATAGTCAACATTGCGCTCCGGCGGTAGTGGCGAACCCGCACTGGTACCGGCCAAGGTTGCGCTCATTCCGGCATCAGCAATGGCGCGACGCCGTTCGACCAATTCGGTAGAATCCAAGCCCAAATAGGTCGCATAGTTGCGGAGAAAGCCGCGCCCAACGATCTCACCCGGCAATAAATGCCAGTCGTCAGACTCGAATGCAGCCAGATACTTCTGTCGAATGCGCGTCGCCGTCTCCACTTCCGCAAGTGAAGCGCCCATAGCCTCACGGCGCTCGCGTAAAATCCCACCCAAGTCTCGCACGGCGTGGGCGGTATTTGCGGTATGGGTGTGAACATTCTGTTCACCGTTAACGCGATCAGCTTGACGTGATACGGTTTGCCAAGTCTTTGGCGTACTGCTGGTCAGATTGAACATGTATTGCAGAACATCTGTGAACCAAGGTACAAGAGCACTTAATACTCGCTAGATTTGATTTCAACCCTGTTGATTTCAATCCTGGAAAAGCCATCTTGCACGTAACGAATCGATAAACCCCTAATGCGAATAGTAGCTTGCCCAGCCTGCTTTGTCAATTTTACTCTACAGACAAACAGGCCTAAATAATGGCTTTATGATAAGATATCGGCATCGGTATTTGTGGAACGAAATGAGCGGCTGTGCGCCACCAGACATTACAGAAGATCCAACGCTTTTTGGCAACCATAAGTTTCATTTCTTTACTGGGAATTGTGATAATCTCCTGGCAGCGCTCGGGGCTTGACTTGCCTGATTGGCGGCAATTTGTCCCAGCTGGCGCATTGGGAACCTTGTTCAATCGCCAGATCACCATTATCAGTGGCCATGCCGGGTCGGATTCGGGGGCTGTTTGTTTGGATGCCGCCGGCAACCCGACGATCACCGAGCAAGTCGTCAACGCCATGATTGCTGAGCGTCTTGCCATCCATCTCCGTCGCGGCTGGGCTACAGTGACCGTTGTCGATGAATTCGACCCGCGGTTGCAAGGGCTAGTCGCCGACCTCATGGTCAGTTTGCACGCCGATAGCTGTATTGACACGAGTGGTTATAAGATCGCCTACGCCACCAGGGCCGAAGTGTTGCCGGTAACGAGCAACTTGGATAGCTGTTTCGCCCAGCAGTACGCACCCATCACCGGCCTCGCGCTTCATGCCGATACGATTACCCATGATATGACCGATTATCACGCGTTTCGTGAGATTGCGCCTACGACCCCCGCCTTTATTCTTGAAATGGGCTTTATCGGCGGTGATCAAGCCTTATTGGTGCAACAACCCGATACCGTCGCGCGCGGGGTTGCTGAAAGTATACGCTGTTTTTTTCAAGCTGCCAATGCGCAAAAAAGTGAGTCTACCGATGAGCCATGAGTTAACGTTCCTTGAGTTTGATCACACTGCTCCCGTGCACATCGATACGGTTGCTGAACTGTGGAATATCGCTTGCCCAGAAGATCTGCCAATCTCTAGCCGCTTTGTCCGCCACAATGCCAGCGCCGTTACCGGTGGCGAGCAAGCGGGCAAATTTGCACTTGTCAATGACAATTTGGTTGGCGTGATCCTGACCAGCGCCCTACCTGGCCGTCCTTATGTCCTGGCACAACCGACCGGTTGGATTGATCTCGTGGTTGTTCACCCGGCACATCAACGCCAAGGGATTGGGCGCGCCCTCTTGACGTGGGCCGAACGGTGGTTGCTGGACCAAAAGTGTGAGAAGCTCCAGATCGGGGCCAATCAACGAATCTTTGTTCCTGGCGTACCCACTGTTCTGGGGACAACCGGTTTTTTCCAGCAACATGGCTATGGCAACGACCAGATTGTCTGGGATGTGGCCGCCAATCTTGCCGGCTACCAGACGCCGGAGACGGTGCGTGAGATCCCTGGCGTCGTGCGGCCGGCACAGCCGGGTGACGAAGCCGCGCTCGATACCTTTCTGGCCCGCGAATTTCCTGCCAAGTGGCGCTTCAACTTCCAAGAGTTCTGTCGCACCCCCAACTACCGGATCAGTGATTACATGCTGCTCTGGACCGAACGGGGCGTTGACGGTTTCTGTTGCCTCACCTTTGAGGATTCACAACAGCCGATCGAACGCTACTATCCCTATTCTCTGCCCCGGCCTTGGGGGCAACTCGGCTCGGTTGGCGTGAGCGAGGATTGCCGGGGCCGTGGCTACGGGGCCGCGCTGCTCGATGCGGGGTTGCGTCGGCTGCACAACAACGGCGTCAACGGCTGCGTCATCGACTGGACGACGATTGTCGATTTTTATGGCAAATTTGGCTTCCAGCTTTATCGGGAATATGTGCAACTGTCGAAGACACGCGTGTGGTAAGTGTAGGGATGGTTTTGAAGTAATGAAAAGGAGCGGCAAGGGTTACCCTTGCCGCTCCTTTTCATTACTTCAAAAACTGACCTTACAAACTAATCCATCTCAACATCAACTTCTTCGCCTTCGTCCTCATCGAGCGACTCCAGGTCAAAGTCAAATTCATCGTCGTCGTCATCTGAGGCGCTGACATTGGCACCGAGTGGCTCCATGCCCAACTCGGCGACACCGGCCAGGAGTTCGTTAGAATCGAGATCGCCAAAGTCCAGATCGCCGATATCCAATTCGTCCTCATCGCCCTCCATCTCCAGCTCCTCGGCATCGTAGAACATCGCTTCGTTCTCTTCGATGATCGTGTGGCTGCGGGTATGGAAGCCCGTCCCGACCGGGATCAGCTTGCCGATAATCACATTTTCCTTCAGGCCACGGAGGTCATCGCGTTGGCCACGGATCGCCGCTTCGGTGAGTACACGAGTCGTCTCTTGGAAGCTGGCCGCCGCCAAGAAGCTCTCCGTATTGAGCGCTGCCTTGGTCAGACCCAAGACAACCGGCTCGGCACGGGATGGCTTGCCACCACGAGCGATGATCGTATTGTTGATATCATCGAGCTTAAAGCGGTCGATCAACTCACCGGGCAGCAACTCACTATCACCCGTCGCCCGGATCATAACCCGCCGCAACAACTGGCGCAAGATGATCTCGATGTGCTTGTCATGAATGCCTACACCCTGGCTGCGGTAAACCCGCTGCACTTCGCCCAACAGATAGAGCTGACATGCTTCTCGGCCCTGAATGCGCAAGATGTCTTTGGGGTTTTTGGCCCCTTCGGTCATCTGCGTACCAGCTTGCACCATCTGCCCCTTTTCGACACGCAAACGGGCATTGGCCGGAATTTCCACTTCCCACACATCTGTGTCTTCACGGCGAATGGTGGCAGCGCTACCATCCCCACTCTTTTCAATAAAGACTTCGCCATCCATCCCGGCAAAAATCTCGCGCATCTCCTCTTCGGTCAGGCCATCGAGACGGGCAATGGCCGTATCTTCCTGGACCCGGTCCCCATCGGAGACGAGGATCTCGTAGCCGGCGGGAATTTGCACCACATTGCGCTTGAGATCGGTACGGCTAACTCGCAAGAAGCGAACTTCGCCTTCCCAGATAATATCAACGGAACCGTCGATTTCGCTGATTACCGCTTCGCCCTTGGGGTTACGCGCCTCAAAAAGCTCTTCAACACGGGGCAGACCCTGTGTAATATCGTCGGCACCAGCCACACCACCAGTATGGAAGGTGCGCAGCGTGAGTTGGGTACCCGGTTCACCAATTGACTGGGCAGCGATAATCCCAACCGCTTCGCCCATCTGCACCTTGCCACCGCGCGCGAGATCTTCGCCATAGCAGCGTTCGCAGATCCCAAAGCGCGCTTCGCAGGTCAGTGGGCTGCGGACAAACGCGCGAGTAATCTTGTGCCGTTGGATCGCCGAGAGTGCCGCTTCGTTGAGCAAAGCATCGCGTTCCAACACGATTTCGCCCGTCTCCGGATCGCTCAGCGGGGCAGCCAGGTAACGGCCCACAATGCGTTCGTGGAAGACTTCACCCAAGGCATTCGATTCTTGCGTGTCGATCCAAATACCCGTCGGTGTGCCACAATCATCCATCGTAATGATGACATCCTGTGCCACATCGACCAACCGTCGAGTTAAATACCCAGCATCGGCTGTACGCAATGCAGTATCAGCCAACCCCTTACGAGCACCGTGAGTGCTCAAGAAGTATTCGAGTGCGGTTAGCCCTTCACGGAAGTTTGAGCGAATCGGCAGCGGAATAATGCGGCCATTCGGGTCAGCCATCAGACCGCGCATCCCAGCCAACTGGCGAATCGGGTTGATACCGCCCTTGGTTGCGCCGGAGCGAGCCATGGCACCCAATCCTTCAATTGGGCTCAGCAGTTCGGTAACTGCTTTTGTCACCTCTTCTGTGGCACGCGTCCACAACTCAACACGCTTGTTATAAAGCTCTTCTGACGTAATCAGACCACGGCGGTATTGCTGCTCAGAGCGCTCTTCCTCAGCGGAAGTGCGGTCCATAATGGCCGCCTTTTCTTCGGGAACACGAATGTCACTGACTGCAATTGTAATCCCGGAGCGGGTGGCATAGCGGAAGCCGACATCTTTGATATTGTCGACGGTTTCTGCTGTTTGCTGACGCCCCATGTGCTTGTAACAGCGACCGACAATCGAATCGACCCCTTTGCGATCAAGCAATTCGTTGATAAACCAGATGCCTTGTGGCAAAGAGCGGTTAAAGATAATCCGGCCAACGGTGGTACGCATCAGCCGATCGGCCGGCCAACTAGCGCCAAGGAGCCCTAAGACGCGCAACCCTTCGCGCACCTCATCGAGTGCAGCGTGGCCAAAGGCGGGAATGGCATCAACCATTTTGCTTTCGCCACGGCAGTACTGATCCATGATCTCGCCAACGGTTCCGATGCCAAAGTTATGTAAGGCTTCGATAACCCGCTCACTGAGCTCCATCTCTTCAATCCGCATTTGATCAAACTTGCTTGAAAAGCGGGCCAGAATCGGCTGGCGCAACTTGATCGCCTTCATATCATAGGCATACTCTGCCTCTTCCATGCTGGCAAAAAGCGGTGGGCGATAGCCCTCTTTTACCGGCTCTTCCACGGTCAGATAATAGACGCCCATGACCATATCTTTGGACGGGCCGACAATGGGATCACCACTGCTGGGCTTGAGCAAGTTTTGTGTTGCCAGCATCAACTCGCGCGCTTCTTTGACGGCCGGTGCACTCAACGGCACGTGGACCGCCATCTGGTCACCATCAAAGTCGGCGTTAAAGGCCGCACAGGTGAGCGGATGCAGATTAATCGCACTGCCTTCGATCAGGATCACTTCAAAGGCTTGAATCCCCAAGCGATGCAAGGTTGGCGCACGGTTGAGCAACACCGGGCGTTCTTTGCAAATATCTTCCAAGACATCCCACACCTCAGCGCTCTGGCGATCGACCATCCGTTTGGCGCTCTTGATGTTATGGGCATAGTTAAATTCGACAAGGCGGCGCATGACAAAGGGCTTAAAGAGCTCCAGCGCCATCTTCTTGGGCAGCCCACATTGGTGCAACTTGAGCGTTGGCCCAATCACGATCACCGAACGACCGGAGTAGTCAACACGCTTACCGAGCAAGTTGCGGCGGAAGCGCCCCTGCTTGCCCTTGAGCATATCGCTCAAGCTCTTGAGTTTGCGCTTACCGCTACGGCTGACGGCACGACCACGGCGGCCATTATCAATCAGGCTGTCGACCGCTTCCTGCAACATGCGTTTTTCGTTGCGCACAATGACATCCGGCGCGCCAAGCTCCATTAGCCGATGGAGACGATTGTTGCGGTTGATCACACGGCGATAGAGATCATTGAGATCGCTGGTAGCAAACCGACCACCATCGAGTTGTACCATTGGCCGCAGATCGGGTGGAATGACCGGCAGTGAAGTCAGGACCATCCACTCGGGGCGGTTACTGCTTTTGCGGAAGTTTTCGACCACGCGCAATCGCTTGGCGGCTTTCTTGCGACGTTGTTTGCTGCGCGTTGTCCGAATCTCTTTGCGCAGCTCCTTTGTCATTCTTTCCAAATCAATTTTGGCGACAATATCACGCACCGCTTCGGCACCCATGCCGGCTGTAAAGACATTCCCCCAGCGGTCGGCTAGTTCACGGTAGCGATTTTCCGTGAGCAACTGCTTTTCTTCCAATGATTTCAGATCTTCCAGATCGCGATCCATCTGTGACTGAATCTGCTCGTGGCGGCGTTCAACTTCGCCGCGCATCTCATCGATCTGTGTGCCCAATTCACTGCGCGTATGTTCCCGGAAGGCCACATATTTATCGCGGATATACTGTTTCTCATCGTCTGATTCGCGTTGCAGATCGTTCAGCTTATCCTGCACCAATTCATTGATGAAGAGATCGTGCTCGGTTGAAATGACTTCACCCTGCTGAATCAGCGGCTGATCGGACCAAGAAAACAGTTTGTTCTCGCTTGCCTTTTGGCCGACACGATTCTGGATCCAGGTTTGCAGGCCTTGGGCTTCGGCGATGGCACTCGATGTTGACTCGTTGATGCGCTCGTCAAGCGTGCTCAGCTCTTTCTCTTCTTCCCCATCCAACTCGCTAAAGCGTGCTTCGAGTTGTGCTTCGAGATCGCTGATCTTCTCCGTGTTATCCCCTTCGGCACGGTTCAGGCGCATGGTCAGTTCACGCTCGTGCCGTTGAATGGCACGGCTGCGGGCATCTTCGTTGACATTTGTAACGATATATTGCGCAAAATAAAGGACGCGTTCCAAATGACGGGGGCTAATGTTTAACAATAACCCCAAACGACTTGGCACCCCTTTGACATACCAAATATGGCTGACCGGTGATGCTAACTCAATGTGGCCCATGCGTTCGCGCCGTACACGGCTCGGTGCCACTTCGACGCCACACTTGTCACAGACAATCCCTTTATAGCGAACGCGCTTATATTTGCCACAAGCGCATTCCCAATCTTTCATCGGGCCAAAGATGCGTTCACAAAAAAGGCCATCGCGCTCGGGGCGCAGCGTGCGGTAATTAATCGTTTCTGGTTTGGTGACCTCTCCATAACTCCACTCTTTAATCTGTTCCGGAGAGGCTAGGGAGATGCGGATCGCATCAAAATTTTTCACTTCCATAGTATAGATTGTCTCCTCGTCAAGCTGGACAAGGGAGTAGGAAGTAAGGAATAGGAAGCAGGAAGATACTCTTCCCGCTTCTTACCTCTTACTTCTTACTTCCTACTATTATTCGGCGCTTCGACCCATTGGGCTAGGAATATTGAGGCTGAAGCCAAGCTTCGGCAGGCGGTCGTCTGTATCGTCCTTGCCAAATTGGATGACTTCATTCTTTTCATTGATCACTTCAACGGAGAGCCCCAAGCTTTGCAACTCTTTCACCAACACACGGAAGCTTTCCGGCACGCCAGGGCTCTGAATCTCTTCACCCTTAACGATTGCCTCATAGGTCTTGACACGGCCACTCACATCATCAGACTTAACGGTGAGCATCTCCTGTAGAATGTGTGCGGCACCATAGGCTTCTAGCGCCCACACTTCCATTTCACCAAAGCGCTGACCGCCAAACTGTGCCTTGCCACCCAACGGCTGTTGGGTAACCAGGCTGTAGGGGCCCGTACTACGCGCATGGACCTTATCTTCGACTAAGTGATGTAATTTCAGCATCTGCACCACACCAATAGTGACAGGTGAGTCATAAGGCTCACCACTCTTGCCGTCGTAGAGGCGCTGCTTGCCGGTTGTTGGCAAGGGCCAGCCGCTCTCATTACTCAACTCCTGGGCGGCCTGCTCCAGGGCTTCACCCTGCAGATCACCTGGGTCACCCTTATGATAGCGGATCCACTCACGCAACGCTGCATAGCGCGTCATGTCATTCGATTCCGTTGTGGCCCGATGAGACTCATAGGTCGGCGGCATGATTTGGATCGGATCGTAGCCCGATTCCTTTAACCAGGCTTGCAGACAAGCGTGGCGCGCATAGGTTTCATCCTCATAAATCCGTTCTGGATCAAACCCTTGCGGTTCCAACCATTCTAGCAGATAAATGCGTCGGGCATCGGTATCATCGACCAATTCGTCGGCATCGACTCCCGCTGCATTGATCATTTCCCATGCACGCTCGGTTGCAACGCGCCATGCCCAATCGATTAGCCATGCCCGTGCGAGTTCTGCTTCGATCTCATTTTCTCTAGCACCATCAAAGACGGGCGTCTCCGCCATAAAGCCCAGGCGTAACGCGGCCCAGCCAAGATGTGCCTCTAGAATCTGACCGATATTCATACGGCCAGGAACACCCAGCGGATTCAAGATAATATCAACGGGTGTACCATCCTCTAAGAAGGGCATATCTTCCACTGGCACAACTTTAGAGATCACACCCTTATTGCCATGACGGCCAGCCATCTTGTCCCCTTCGGTCAACCGCCGGCGTTGGGCAATACTGACGGTGACAATCTTCTCGACACCAGCAGCCATATCACGATGTTCATCCCGATCAAAGACCTTGACATCAACGACCTTCCCACGCTCACCATGGGGCAAGCGCAAGGAACTGTCCTTGACTTCGCGGGCCTTTTCGCCAAAGATGGCGCGCAACAGCTTTTCTTCTGGGGTCAGCTCTGTTTCACCTTTGGGTGTAATCTTGCCGACGAGAATATCACCCGGCACCACCTCGGCCCCGATGCGGATAATCCCATCTTCATCGAGATCCTTCAGCGCATCTTCACCAACATTGGGAATATCCCGTGTGATCTCTTCTGGCCCTAGCTTTGTTTCGCGCGCATCAGTCTCATACTTTTCAATATGGATCGACGTATATTTGTCATCTTGAACCAAGCGCTCGCTGACAAGAATAGCATCTTCGAAGTTGCCACCTTCCCAGCTCATATAGGCCACGACGACATTTTGACCCAACGCCAGTTCGCCCCCTTGGGTGCTGGAGCTATCGGCCAAAACGGCACCTTTGTCAACATAATCACCCTTGAAGACTGTAGGGCGTTGATCGATGCAGGTACTTTGATTGCTGCGGTTGTACTTGCGCAAGTGATAAATCCGTCGCGAGCCATCTGCTTCCTGCACGGCAACTTCGTTCCCGGTGACACTGACAACTTCACCGGGGTTGCGGGCCGTAACAACCTGGCCCGAGTCAATGGCCGCTTGATATTCCATGCCGGTGCCGACAATCGGCGCATCTGGCTTGACCAATGGCACAGCCTGGCGTTGCATGTTAGAACCCATAAGCGCGCGATTGGCGTCATCGTGCTCCAAGAAAGGAATCAATGCCGCGGAGACACCGACAATCTGCTTCGGCGACACATCCATATACCGAATGCGCTCCGCCTGCTCAAAGAGGAAGGCCTCCGCATGACGTGCCGAGGGACGTGAGTTCTGAAATTCACCAAGCGCGTTGAGGGCCGAGGACGCTTGCGCAATCGAAGCTTCTTCATCTTCGTCCGCCGTCAAGTAGATGACTTCGCGTCCGGCAAAGGGTTTGACCCGGACACTCTTCAGCCCCGCAATTTTGCTGAATTTTTCAATCAACTCACCATCAACGACCGTACCTTTGGTTGCGATTACATCATCATTGGCCGGGTCGACGACATCGGCATTGAGTGTGTGGCCCTGCAACTTTTCTGCGGTGGGCTCGACTTCATTGTAGACGCGGCGATAGGGCGTTTCGACAAAGCCGAATTCATTGACCCGAGCATAGCTTGCCATACAACCGATAAGACCAATGTTTGGCCCTTCTGGCGTTTCGATTGGGCAAATACGCCCATAGTGGCTAAAGTGGACATCGCGCACATCAAAACCGGCACGTTCACGCCGTAACCCACCAGGCCCCAAGGCACTCAAACGACGTTTATGGGTCAGTTCGGCGAGTGGGTTGGTCTGGTCCATAAATTGGCTCAACTGACTACCGCCAAAAAATTCGCGGGTTGCCGCGACAACGGGGCGGATATTAATCAAGCTGAGCGGCGTAATCTGGTCAGGGTCGCGAATGGACATGCGTTCGCGAACGACGCGTTCCATGCGCAACAGACCGATGCGGAGTTGATTTTGGATCAGCTCGCCCACGGTCTTGATGCGGCGATTCCCTAGATGATCAATATCATCCGGACGCCCTTCGCCATTGTTGATCAAGATAATGCGACGAATCACCGCAACCAAGTCTTCGTTGGTCAAAATGCGATTCTCTAATGGCGTGTCCACATGTAGACGGCGGTTGACCTTATAGCGGCCAACCTTCCCCATATCATAACGGCGCGAAACAAAGAAGAGATTTTGCACAAAACTCTTGGCATTGTCGAGCGTCGGTGGATCGCCGGGACGCAACTTCTTGTAAAACTCAAGTAAAGCGTCGTCGACCCCTTTTTCGTTGTGGTCGGTTGGGTTCGCTGTTGTATCGCGTTCGAGCGTTGCCTCAATAAAAGGATGATCGACATCGGTGTCGATATCAGCAAAGAGCTCGCGAATACTCTCATCGGTTCCGTAGCCAATCGCACGCAAAAGAATGGTCACCGGCAATTTACGTTTGCGGTCTACCTTGACACTTACCACATCGCGGCGGCTGGTTTCAAATTCCAGCCATGCCCCGCGACTGGGGATCAATTTAGCACCAGCTAATTCACGCCCCGTGCTGCGGTCTTCTTCCACTGTAAAATAGACCCCAGGGGAGCGGATCAACTGACTCACGACAACACGTTCGCTACCATTGATAACAAAAGTAGCGGAATCGGTCATTAGCGGAAAGTCGCCCATAAAGACTTCTTGTTCGCTAATTTCACCGGTGTCGCGATTTACAAGCTTCACCTTGACCCAAAGCGGAGCCGAGAAGGTAATATCACGCTCCCGGCATTCATCCTCGGGGTATTTCGGCTCGCCGAAGTAGAAATCGCCAAAGTGCAACTCCAAATTTTTATTGAAGCTGACAATTGGTGAGATTTCATCTAACAACTCCCGCAGCCCTTCGGTTTTAAACCAATCAAAGCTATGGAGTTGTACCTCAGTGAGGCGGGGTAGTTCGAGGATGGTGGGCGTACGAGCATAGGACTTACGTGCTGTCCGATAGCCCCTCTTGGCAGTCAATGTACCGTTGCTGGTCGAAATCATCTAGCCTTCGCTCCTCACACTAATCAAAATTTATTTTGCCCGATTTAAAGATAGAAGCTCTTGTATTTCTTTTCTATCTTTAAAATAGCCTGAAAACGACAACAAGACACCGGTGTGATGAGCGGTAGCTTTGGCTACATTGCCTCTGCTCCTCACACTACTGGGTGCCTTCAAAGTTACTCTATCAAGCGGTGTCTACGATCAACTGTTTTGAAACTATCGCAAATAAAAATCAGATTGGGTTCGGATAGTTGTCCATGCTGGTTAAAAAGCCAACTATCTCGTACGCAATCTGATTTGACTCCTTGCTCATTTAGTACTATTCCAAAATTTTCGCTTCTCGCTTGGGCTAAATCAAAATTTGGGATAGCTTCTTCATTCCTACTTCACACAAAACATTTGCCGCCGATACTATCGCAATGATATCCCAAAAATCAAAAAATTCTACTTGGCAGATATGTGTCGGCTTACGCTAGTTGTTGGGAACATTGCGAAATCATTGGCACATTTCGCTCTGAAAATTACTTCTGATTCCCATTTATTATAAAGAAAATCTAAATGCAAATCTGTAAGCAATCAACCGTTTTTTGGTGAACTTAAAAAGAATATCACGCCTGAATTGTTCTGTCAAATTGGGTAGCAGAAAAACGTATTCTCTTTCACCGAAATCCTCTCATGGGCATTGCTAGGAGTTTTCTACGCAATTATGCTTAAAAACAAAGAGAACTTGCTATATTCGTAATTTGCAAGCATTTTTGTAAGCTTTTTATCCCAAATATCCCAATCGTATAGCGATTCGTACTAGACAAACAGAACAATAATCGCTATAATGTGGTAGAAAGTGGTATGATGTGGGGTAAAAGGGAACGAAACGGCGCAAACTGTCGTATGTTATGAGGGAAGCAGTAGTTACGGGGGAAGCAGTAGTCATTGACAGACCATTGCTATTACCTTTCTTATTCAATAAAGTTTCCTACCACTAATGAAGTCTCATGTATTTCCACGTAGTCGTCGAATTGAGCCGCTTTTGCAAGAATCGAACTTGTTACAATGTTTCTGGGCGAATTTTCACACACGCTAGATACAAAAGGTCGGCTGACGATTCCTGCAAAGTTTCGTGAGCGGTTGGACGCAGGACTAGTGGTGACACGTAGCCCCATGGATCGCTGTCTGTTGCTCTTCCCAATGGCTGAATGGGAGCAGATTGCGGCAAAGGTGAGTTCGCTGCCACTGGCAGATCCCCGTTCTGCCCAATTGCGCCGCGCTTTTTTTAGCGCAGCTGAAGATTTAACCCCAGATAAGCAGGGTCGTATTTTGGTAAGCCAACGCTTGCGTGAACTTGCACAGATCGAAGCTGACGTCGTCGTAGCTGGTGTAAATACCTTTGTTGAACTGTGGCAACCGGCTCTTTGGCAAGAAAAGGTCTTACAGCCTTTAGATAGCGGTGAGTTCGACCAGGAATTCTTTGTTGCACTGAATATATAGGCAATATATTAGCTAGGAATGAATCTAAATTAAGCCATGATATAGTAAAAAGGCTTTCCTGATTTAGCTAAACAATCTGCTTTATAATTCACTTGATCTGTCGTTAAACAGCGCAGATTTTTCACTTAATCACTTTTTATAAAGTTAATAAGAAGCTCTATACTCTGCTTGAAATATTGTTGATTAGTTGACTATATGGTCGACTAAATCCCTCTATTTACTTGTTAGCTAGCATAAAATAAGCCTTTATTTCTTCTGAAAAACATAGAAAAAAAATTTATAGAAAGCTATAAAAAGCATTAATTTAGCTTATCAAAAGCTACTAGTTTCTTAATAAACAGTTCGCACTTTAACTGTTCCAAACTGCAAATGGTAGCTATCTGTCATTGCTAATCTGCTGTATGGTTCCAGGTAAAATTTTGTAGAACGTATTGATTCATGTCCATTCCCATTTCGGCTCTCCCAGATCCACCTAATAGCCGGCACGTCCCTGTGCTGCTCAACGAAGTTGTAGATGGACTTGCGGTTAGACCAGGAGCGCGCCTGATTGATGGCACGCTCGGCGGTGGTGGCCATGCCGAAGTACTACTCGAGCGTTCCGCACCAAAAGGGCAACTGCTTGGTATCGATGCAGATCCGGCAGCCATTCGGCGTAACCAGATCCGCTTTGCGCATCAATGGGAAACAGGTCGTTTGATAATCGCACAGGGCAATTTTGGTGAGATTGCGGAAATTGCAACCAGAAACGGGTTTGCCGCTGTCGACGCAATTTTATTGGATCTTGGGGTTAGTAGCTTTCAATTGGAAACGGCCGATCGTGGCTTCTCCTTTGGGCAGGATGGCCCGCTGGATATGCGCTTTGATCCTGAAACCGGGATGAGCGCTGCCGATCTCGTCAATCAATGGTCGGAACAAGAACTGGCCGACTTGATCTATCGCTATGGGGAAGAGCGTCTCAGCCGCAAAATTGCTCGTTATATTGTGCAACATCGTCCGTTTACGATGACAACGGAGTTCGCCGCTGCGGTGGAACGTGCCGTGGGTGGGCGGCGTGGTCATCGGATTCATCCAGCAACCCGTACCTTTCAGGCGTTGCGGATAGCGGTAAATCAGGAACTAGACGAACTCGAACGAACCTTGCCCCAATGCTTAGAGCTGTTGGCAGTGGGTGGACGATTGGCCATCATAAGCTTTCACAGTTTGGAAGACCGGATTGTCAAACAGTGGATGCAGCAAGAGGCGCGTACCTTTGTCACTGACCCAATGTTGCCACAGGGCGGCTATGAGCGTACCGCGCGGCTACAGATTCATACACGCAAGCCGTTGACGGCAACCGCTGCGGAACTCGAAGAAAATCCACGCAGCCGCTCTGCGAAGTTGCGTATTGCCGAGAAATTGTGACCTTTACTAGCTCTTTCCTCGGGGAGACTGGCACTTCTACAGCCATGCTTTGTTTCCTATGAAATAAAAATTTGTGTTTGCCCAATCAAACCCGATTCGTGCCGCGGAAGTTAGGCGGCTAAACCACTAGATGACATTACCATGCTACAAAATCGAGCTATTCCATCCTCAATGACTTCGCCTGCCCCTGCCGAATTAGGGGGATCTTTGGAGCATACGCTCGCCTCTGAACGTTTGCGGGTGATCATGCGAACGCTCAGCTTGCCGGATACCCCTCAAGCGTTCATTGTCTTTCTGCTCATGCTCATATTGGCGTGCGGTGCACTTGCTTGTCATTTACTGCTCTCAACTGCAATTCATGAGAATGAACTACGATTGAATGAGTTAAAAGTGCTCAATCGCTCGATTGAACAAGAAACGACTACCTTGATTGAAGAAATTGCTACTTCCTCTTCCCTGGATGAAGGAATGGACCGCGCACGTGCGATGGGCTACGAATCGGCATATGAACTTCGTTATATCTTACCGCCAACCGAGCCGGCGACCAGTGTATCGGCAAGCGATGCGGAGTTATCGAAAAATTCATCCCTGCCCATCGGCAGTCAAGCGGTTGATCCGGCAGCACAGAATTAAACTTCGACATCAGTAAGCGTTGACATCAGTAAGCGTTGACATCAGTAAGCGTTGACATCGTGAAGGATACAATGCAGCAACTTTCATCCTCGACTGGTCGCCTGGTAGCCGTGGCACCAGCAGCCAAGGAAGACGAATCCCTCGGGATAGAGTCCGAAACCAAGGATCGCCGTCGATGGCGGTTTTGGATATTGGCATTTTTCTTTGTGCTGCTTACTACCCTCGTATTGATGCGGCTCCTCGTCTACCAATTATTTAGTCAAGATGCTCTACTCTTTGACAATAATCGGCAACTGACACAGTCACCACGCGGCACGATTGTTGATCGCGATGGCGAACTTTTGGCAGCGGATCGCTTTTATTATCAAGTCATTGCTACCCCCAATGAGATTAAAAGTGCTGAAGCGCGAAAAACTGTCAGCGATGCGTTGGCCACATTGCTTGGTCTGCCGGCTGACAAGAGCTGGAACATATTGCTGGAGAATAGCGATCGCCAATATGCTGAGCTAGCAAAACAGATCGATTTAACCGCCGGCCAACAGTTGATCGATTACATTGAAGCCGCTGAGGCCAACGATCCCACGACCCCCTTACAATATGTTACGGTGCGGCCAATCCCGCAGCGCTTCTATCCACAAGGCGCGCTCGCCAGTCATATAGTTGGCTTTGTACAAGCAGAACATTTCGGCTTATATGGGCTCGAAGAGTATTACGATACCTTCTTACGTGCTGAAGGCGTTGGGCTGTTGGAACAGAGTGAGCAGACGCTCGATAGCCTTTCCCCTGATGTACGCCGTTTCCTGCCCTCAGTCGCTGGCAAGGACTTGGTCCTGACTATTGATCGTTCCATCCAATATATTATTGAGGATGAGCTTGCACAGGCGATTGCCAAATATCGTGCACAGAGCGGCACAATCATTGTGATGGAGCCACACACCGCGGCGATTCTGGGCATGGCTAATTGGCCCACTTATAATCCGAATAGCCGTGAGAGTGATACGGTCGATTTTGGTCGCTTCCTCAATCCTTCGGTAAGCGCGCTCTACGAACCAGGCTCGATCTTCAAAGTAGTGACGATGGCTGCTGGTCTTGATACACAGATGATTACACCGACAACGGCCTTTACGGATACTGGCTACATCGTGGTCGGCCAACGCACAATCTACAACAGCAGTCGTACTGCTGGGGGCAGAGTGACCGTTACCGAGGCGCTAGAGCGTTCGCTCAATGTCGTGACGGCCCAAGTGGCTTCCTTGGTCGGTGCGAAGAACTTCTATCGCTATGTGCGCCGCTTTGGCTTTGGCGAACGCACCGGCGTTGACTTGGCCGATGAGATCTCGGGGTTACTCAAAAAGCCAGGTGATGAATTGTGGAGTGAATCGGATCTGGGAACAAATAGCTTTGGGCAAGGGCTGGCGGTTACACCGTTGCAAATGGCGAATGCTGTCTGTGCCATTGCCAACGGGGGAACGTTGATGCGCCCCTATATTGTGCAGGCGCGTATTCAGGATGAGAAAGTTCTCTATACAAGACCAACCGTGATTCAGTCGGTGATTACACCGGAAACAGCCGCCGATCTGACAGAGATGATGATTGCCACCGTTGATATCGGCAACAAGTCGGCGCGCGTGCCGGGCTATGCGATTGCCGGCAAAAGTGGAACTGCACAGATCCCTGGCCCGGATGGCTACTTGGAGGATCAGACGATCGTAAGTTTCATTGGCTTTGCGCCCGCTTATGATCCGGCATTTGTGCTGCTCGTCAAGTTAGATCGCCCTGATCCGACGATAAGCCAATGGGCCGGCTATACTGCGGCCCCCGTCTATGCCCAAGTTTCCCGGCGGCTTTTTGAGCATCTAAATATTGCGCCAGATAATATTCGCGAGCAAGTCGCGATGCAGCCAGATGCCGAGGATGCCATACCCGGCCAGTAGGTTGACCACAACATGGGCCATTCTCTGGCGATGGAATCTTCATCCTGCATGGTAGAGACGAATGTCCGATGACGTATGACAAATGACCAATTCACGAATAGTATAATGTATATTTATGCGACCAGTAATTGCAACCGAAATCACCCAACATACGCTTTGGCAGGCGCTTACCGGACAGACACCACCGTTGGCCCTGCCCGCCACCCCCATCGGCCATGCTGTTCTGGACAACCGAGACACTGTACCGGGTGATCTTTTTGTTGCCTTTGCCGGTCGCCACACGGATGGTCATTTTTTTATCGATGACGCGCTACGACGGGGTGCACAGGCGGTTATTTGTGAGGAAGCTGGGCGCGCCAAAGCACAGACGCAAGGTGCGATCCTAATTGATTGTACAACGGGTCGTTGGGAAACCATCGCCTCCTTGCCGACGCACTATCAACCACAGGTGCCTCTGGCCTATCTTGTGGATAACACAACCGAAGCGTTGCAAAAAGTGGGGGCCTTTCAGCGGCTGCACCGGGGTCATCCCAAGTTGCGCGTGATTGGCGTGACGGGCAGTGTCGGCAAGACAAGCACAAAAGAGGTGGCTGCCGCTATGGTGCAGCAGCGCTACCAGACACTCAATAACCCTGGTAGCCTGAATAGTGAACAGGGGTTGCCCTTTACCCTGCTCGGGTTGAGTTGGCAACATGAACGGGCCGTGCTCGAAATGGGTATGTATGACCTCGGTGAAATTCGCACGCTCTGTACGCTAGCTCGCCCACATATTGGGATTATCACCAACGTCGGCCCCAGCCATTTAGAGCGTTTGGGCACGATGGAGCGCATTGCGCAGGCCAAGAGCGAATTGGTTGAGGCGTTGCCCACTGCTGCCGATGGGGGTGTTGCGATTCTTAACTGGGATGACGAGCGGGTAAGACCTATGGCCGAGCGCACCCAAGCGCGTATCTTTCGCTATGGTCTCACGTCAGCGGCTGATCTTTGGGCCGATGAGATCGAAGGTGCTGGTTTAGAAGGTCTGCGCTTTCGTTTTCACTATCGCCGCCCTGGCACAGATGCGATCGACTCTGTCCACGTACGGGTGCCGCTGCTGGGGCGTCATAGCGTGCATACGGCGCTCCGTGGTGCCGCCCTTGGCCTCGTTGAAGGCTTTAGCTGGGAAGAGATCCTCACCGGCTTGCAATCGGTTCCTGGTCAGATCCGTTTGGTGGTCGTGCCGGGGATCAATGGCTCTACGGTGATTGATGATACCTACAATGCCAGCCCTGCCAGTACCATTGCTGCACTAAACCTGTTGGCAGATCTGGAGCCGAAACACCACGGGCGGCGGGTAGCTGTTTTGGGGGATATGTTAGAACTGGGTCATTTTACAGATGAAGGACATAAGCTAGTGGGGCGGCGCGCCGCTGATGTCGTCGATCTGTTGGTTACTGTCGGCGAGCTTGGGCGTACAATTGGTGAAGAGGCGATCACTGCCGGCCTTCATCAAACAACTGTCCAATGTTTTCCAACGCATGAAGCGGCAGTCGCCCATTTACAACAAGAGGTCGTTCCCGATGATCTGGTTCTCGTTAAGGGTAGCCGTGCGGTGGGGATGGATACGATTGTCGCAGAGATTATTTTGTAGCTGGTGCTACCGATCTTGTAGATAAAATCCTTAAAAGTCATTCAGCATCTCTCGTGTAAAAGTAACTCTACTGTGGATGACTTTTAAATGATTCGTCTATTATACTCAGCTCTGAATGGGAACCGGAGTTTTGCTGGGGTAGAAACTCCGGTTCCCCTTTCAACCGCAGTATAGCTAGCAAAAGTTTGTTCTGGAGAAAGGCAACCATTATGAGTGTTCCTCTGCCACTGGCAGCAGCGGCTCGACAGCAGGAAGAGAGTGGAAATGGGGAAGTGCCAAAGCGCTTTTTGCCGCACGCCTTCCGCCTATTGGCGCTACTCGTCGTCTGCCTCTTACTGTCAAAGCTGCTTGAAGATTTTATGGAGTCTTCCATGGCCTACGCGTTAACCTTGGGTACCGTGAGCTTTTTTATTGCTGTCTTCTGGGGCAAACCTCTCATTGCGCTGCTCAAACGGTGGGGTATTGGCAAGCAGATCCGCGTTGAAGAACCGGGGAGCCGTCAGGTTAAAACCGGTACCCCAACAATGGGTGGTATTTTGATCGTAGTGCCGGTTCTCTTAATCACCGGTGTGCTCAATGTTGCCAATCTGGTTGGTCTCAACGCAATTGGGCAGAGTACATTGATCCTCTTTTTCTGTGTTGCCTCCCATGCTTTACTTGGTGCTATTGATGATTGGCAGGGCATCAAGGGGCTTCGCGGGCGCGGTGAAGGCATGAGCGAACGGATGAAGAGCAGTTTTCAGCTATTATTTTCGACGCTTATTGCGCTCGTGCTCTACTATGGTCCGCCCAAATGGGATTATGTGGGCATTCCAGGCTTGCAGGGGCCGGATAATGGTTTTTTCCGCATTGGCCCTGTCATGATCCCGATTATTATCTTTATCTTGGTGGGTGCCAGCAACGCCGTGAATTTTACCGATGGGTTGGATAGTTTGGCGGGTAGTATTAGCAGCATCGCCTTTGCCAGTTATGGCATCATTGCCTATTTGCAAAACCAGACCTACCTGATGGCCTTTTGTTTTACCATGGTCGGCGCTTTGATGGCTTTTCTCTGGTACAATGCCCATCCGGCGCAGATGTTTATGGGGGATATTGGGAGCTTGGCGCTAGGTGCTACCCTAGGCTTAGTCGGTATTATGACTGGGCAGTGGCTTTTATTGCCCGTAATTGGTTCGATTTTTGTGGCTGAAGCCGGCAGTGTGGTCATTCAACGCTACTACTTCAAATGGACACGGATCCGTACCGGCGAGGGGAAACGGGTCTTTAAGATGGCACCACTGCACTATCACTTTGAACTGCTAGGCTGGAGCGAAATGCAGGTGAAAGAGCGCTTCTGGCTGGTTAGCGTATTAAGTGGGATGTTAGGTGTGGCGTTGGCTTTGATTTAGGGATCACTTCTCATCGTCATAATACCTGGCTCTGTCATAGCCGCTACCATCAAAGTTGGGCAGGAATCTCCCGATGAATCAGACACTACAATTTGCAGACTGTGAGATAGAACCGATGGCTGCAGCGAAAGATACCTCAAAGCTCTTTGACTTTACCAATAAAAAGGTTGTCATTTTGGGGTTGGCCCGCCAGGGGATGGCGTTGGCCCGCTATTTTGTCGCTGCCGGTGCGCAAACAATTATCAGCGATGTGGCGACAGCCGATAAGTTAGAGGCCGAACTGGCAAGACTAGGTGATCTGCCGGTTGAATTGGTTCTGGGGGATCATCCCCTCACGCTTCTCGATGGCTGCCACCTGCTTTGTCTTAGCGGCGGGGTGCCGCCCCAATTGGAAATTGTGCAGCGGGCAATTGCTTTGGGTATTCCACTGAGCAATGATAGCCTGCTGACCATGCAACTCGTGCGAGCGGAGAATTTTGGCCCTGTGATTGCGTTGACCGGTAGCAGCGGCAAAACGACAACGACAACGCTGGTCGGTCAAATGTTGGCGGTTAGCGGTAAAGTTGTCCATGTCGGCGGCAACATTGGTACACCGCTAATTGATCGCCTTTCCACTATTGCGCCAGGTGATTGCATTGTACTGGAACTGAGTAGCTTTCAGTTGGAGCTCTTTGATCCACGACTGGCGTTGGGAACGCTTGATGACCTTGGCCCCGATGTAGCCGCGATCCTCAACGTGACACCTAATCATTTGGATCGGCACGCCGATATGGCAGCGTATGCGCTGGCGAAATTTAATCTGTTGCGCCATCTGCGCATGGATGGGCAGGTTGTGCTCAGCGCCGATGACCCGGTGACGAGTCGTCTGGGCAATGGTGTTTGGGAGAGTTCGATAGATGCTTTGCCTGAACAGTGGCAAATGAATCATGTCATTGCGTCGGTGCAATTGCCCTTGCAGGAGCCGATGCACCGGTTGATTCCCTTTAGCCGCCAACGCCAATTGCCTTACGGGGCATGGCTCGATGGGGAAACCTTGCTCTACAATGGTCAACCGATCTGTCAGCGCTCCGAGATCAAATTGCGGGGCGAGCACAATGTCAGCAATCTGTTGGCCGCTGCCGCCATCAGCGGTGCTGCCGGTGCGACTGTTGCCGCGATGCGCGAAGTTGCCATTCGCTTTGCCGGTGTACCCCACCGGTTAGAGGTTGTCAGTGAACAGGAGGGTGTCACCTGGATCAATGATAGTATTGCAACCTCACCGGAGCGGGCTGTTGCGGCGTTGCGCTGCTTCCAGCCCCATGCCCAAACGCTCATCCTATTAGCCGGCGGTAAAGATAAGAATTTGCCTTGGGAGATCTTTGCGGATGAAGTGATTGGGCGAGTCGATTATCTAATTGGCTTTGGCCATGCGGGATCGATGATTATGGACAAGGTGCAGGAACGTGCCCAATTTACCAAACATCGGGCTCCAAATTCGGCGCTTGTGCAACGGCTCGATGAAGCCGTAGCGTTAGCTGGTCGTGTCGCCGGCACCTCATCGGGGGCACTGTCTGGGGGGCGCACGGGCAATACTGAACAGCCCGATCCGTTGCCGACCGTTGTCTTGCTTTCCCCTGGTGGTACCAGTTACGATGCGTACCGCGATTTTGAGGTGCGCGGCGAACATTTTCGTGCACTCGTTGCCCGGTGGTTGGCAGAACGTACTATGACCATAAAGTAGTCGGTAGTCATTGGTTCGTTGTCACTGGTTCGTTGTCACTGGTTCGTTGTCACTGGTTACAAATGAACAATGACCAATGATGAATTCCGATGGCGAATGACAGTTGACCAGTGACAGTTGACCAGTGACAGTTGACCAGTGACACAGGATAGAGAAGCAGCCATGGCAACCATGATAAAACGGCAAGAAGGGTCGACTACCAGCTATTACGACTGGGGATTGTTGACGATTGTTATGCTGCTGCTTGGGCTTGGACTAGTGATGGTCTTTAGCTCTAGCTTTGCCCAAGGTCTCTATGGGAATGATAATCCCTTTTATTACATCGTGCGCCAGCTAGCCTGGTCTGCTGTTGGCGTGGTTACGATGGTCTTTGCGGCGCGCGTGCCCTATCGCACGTGGGAGCGATGGAGTGTGGTCTTAATGGCAGTGGCGCTCTTGGCGCTGATGACTGTGGTGATCTTTGGCAGTGAACGCATTGGGGCCATCCGTACATTTTTTAATGGCAGCGTACAGCCCAGTGAACCGGCAAAGATCATCATTGTCATGTACATTAGTGCTTGGCTGGCCAGCAAAGGCGAACGCATTCGCGATGTGCGGGTGGGGCTCTTGCCCTTTAGCGTGCTCATGGGCGCGGTCGCGGTTTTGATTGTGGCGCAACCGAATATCAGCACTGCGATCCTGATTGTGGCGACGGCTTCGATTATGTTTTTTATTGCTGGTGCCGAAATGAAGCAGCTTCTGGTGATTGCCGCTGGGGCAGCCGCAACCTTTTGGTTGGTGATTAAATATAGCGCTTATGCCAACGGTCGTGTCCAACGGTATTTGGAATCGCTGTGGAATCCCATGCACAGCAATGAGTATCAGGTGCAACAATCGGTAGAAGCGCTCGTGCGTGGTGGACTATGGGGCCGTGGTATAGGCAACGGTGCCGCCAAGTTGCCTGGTTACCTGCCTGTCAGTTGGAGTGACAACATCTTTGCTGTCATTGGCGAAGAGATGGGGTTGCTGGGGGCGCTGCTGGTAATCTTTCTCTTTGCGATGTTGGCGTACTTTGGTCTACGGACGGCGTTGCGTGCGCCAGATAATTTTGGCATGTTGCTGGCGACAGGCATTACCGCATCACTAACGTTGCAGGCATTGCTCAACATGGCGGTGATTGTGGCCGCAGCACCACCGACTGGGGTGACGTTGCCCTTTATCAGCTACGGTGGTAGTTCACTGGTTACGGCCTTGGGCGCGGTGGGGATCTTATTGAATATTAGCCGTCATGCGGGAGAAGGAACAAGGTCCGCAGCTTTGGGGAGCAAGATGTATGCGCGTTTTGATTTCGGGTGGCGGAACCGGGGGACACGTCTATCCAGCGCTGTCAGTCATCGAACAACTAGTCGCCGAACCAGCAGCAGCCAGAGTGGTAGCCGAACACGAATTGCGCCACGGGAGACAACCCGAAGCACTTCCCAGTCAGTCGGCAATCGCCGTACAACAAGCCGACAGCGCAGCCGTCCATAGTCGCAGAGGGATAGGAATCGCCGAGTTGCTTTGGGTGGGGGCAAGTGATGGCATGGAACGAGAATTGGTGACCCATGCTGGTATCACCTATCAAGGGATTGCAACGGGGCAATTGCGTGGCAAGAATCCTTTGACTGTTGTCCGAAACGCTAGCAAAATGGTGACGGGCTTTCGAGAAAGTCTTGCGATCGTGCGTAGCTTTCAGCCCGATGTCTGCCTGGCCACCGGTGGCTATGTCTGTGCACCAGTGGTGGCGGCTTGTCGTTTGCGTGGCATTCCGGTGATGATCTATCTACCCGATATGGTGCCTGGTTGGGCGATTCGGGCACTTAGCTATCTGGCACAGCGCGTGGCGGTAACCTTTCCAGAAGTCGCCGATTATTTTGGGGGCCTTTATCCACAGGGCAAAAGTGTGGTCACGGGCTATCCGGTACGCGCTGAATTGGTCGAAACGGTTGGTGGGAACTTGCCGGCCGTTGAGCATCAAGCGCGGCGCACCGTGGCTCGTTCGCGGTTGGCCGACGCATTGGGCCATCCCTTGGGGACCGATGTCGCCGCCGGTGCGCGACAGTTGCCGTTGCTTTTGGTGTGGGGGGGGAGCCAAGGCTCACTCAATATTAACAATGCGACTTGGAATGCTCTGCCAGCCTTATTACCCCACGCCACTATTTTGCATGTCGTTGGCAATCGGGATTGGGCAGCGTGGCAGGGACGAGTGGCACAACCACCGGTGATCGCGGAGCTGTGGTCCCACTATTATCCGGTGGCCTATCTGCATGAAGAGATGGCGCTTGCCCTGGCCGCTGCCGATCTGACTGTTGCTCGGGCCGGTGCTAGCACGTTGGGTGAATTCCCTGTGGCCCATCTGCCGGCGGTGCTGGTGCCTCATCCAGGGGTGAACCAGCTGCAAAATGCTGAGTATCTGGTGCAGCATGGCGGCGCGATCATGGTCAAAGATGCCCTATTGGCGCAGCAACTGACGCCAGTTCTGCTCGATCTCATACAGAACTCGGTGAAGCGGCAGGCGATGGAGGTGGCACTGGCCGGGTTGGCCAAACCCGATGCGGCGCAGCAGATCGCCAGCGTCTTGGCGGCATTGTCCGAGAAGCGGTCGTAGCGTTGAAAAGAGTAGCCCAGAAGCCATGACAGGACAGCTCGAAGTTCTGATTACATTTTTACTGTATATCGCCTTTTTCGGCTGGATTGGCTATCTGCGCGGTACGCTTAGTGAAGGAATCGTCTTTGGCGTGGCGTTGACGACGTGGTTGGCCCTACAAGAGCGTGGCGATATCTTTGTGCGGATTGTCAACCTGGGCAGTAAGGGCGTCGCATTTGTCCGCGCTGGGGGCTTGGGCGAAAACCCAGACCAGGCCTTTGGTGCCATTAGCAGTGCTGCACCTTGGGTGACCGCTGAATCGCGTGGCGGCTTTCTGTTTTTATTATGGGCCTTTCTGCTCTTTCTAGCTTATATCATTAGCAGCCGTAAATTTCTGGGCAAAAAGAGCAAAGGGGACGGTTGGGCGGTGATTCTGGGCGTGCTCAACGGCCTGCTCTATGCCACGATTCTGTTGCCAAGGTTGGTAACCTTATTGCAGCCGGTCGA
Organism: Caldilineaceae bacterium; assembly: GCA_034432375.1. Taxonomy (GTDB): domain Bacteria; phylum Chloroflexota; class Anaerolineae; order Caldilineales; family Caldilineaceae; genus JAHBVH01. The sequence goes on along the minus strand of DAOUCA010000142.1, from coordinate 30,543 downwards.
TGTTGCCACTGCCGCCGGCGACGGCGCTGCCGGTAGCATCTCGGGCTTTTGGGGTGTGTTGAGTGGTGGCTTTGATCTCATGCGCGACAGTGTTGGCGGGCTGTGGGGTATATTCGATCCTTCGCAGCAATCGTTGATTCTGTTGATTCTATTAACGCTCTTTCTCCTGTTGGCGGCCAGTACGCTGCGCGGTGGAACGAAGAAAGCATAGTCCACCTTTATGGGACCGGTTGAAGTTATCTTTGGCATTGTTGCCATTTTTATTACATTGATTGGCTTTGCACGGGGCTATCCCAAAGAACTGGGCACGACGATCATTATTCTCGCTTCGATCTTTGTCTTGAGCTTTATTGAGGGGCGGGTCCTCAACTTGTCGGCAACGGTGCGTGATGGATTACTCAATGGTGATGCCCAAGCGGCCAGCCTCTTGCTCAGCATGATCTTTGAGGTCATCTTTATTGCGGTTGTCTTTGCCAGCTATGCAGGGATTACGCTTGATTTTCCCGGTCGGCCTTCATCGGCTTCGCAGGGTACGTTGATTAGCCTGGCCGTTGGGTTGCTCAATGGCTATCTGGTGGCGGGAACACTTTGGTACTACCAGGATCTCTTTCAGTATCCGCTACAATCGGTGGGCTTGGTGCAGTTACCATTGACGACGCGTGGCCAGGCCTTAGTTGCGCTGTTGCCACAAAATCTTTTTGAGTCGCCGGTCTATTGGATGATTCCGGTCGCCGTATTATTAATTTGGCGTGTGAAAGGGTAGGCGACAGCCGAACATGAGCGAGCTTCAACCGATGCAACCTGCAATCATGCAAAGCACACCAAGCTGGCAACAGCGCTTAATCGAACGCGATCCGTCCCTCTCTCTTCATTTAATGGGCATCGGTGGAGCAGGGCTGAGCGCGATTGCCAATGTGCTGCTAGAAATGGGGTTCGCTGTGAGCGGCAGCGATCGCCAATTGAGTGCCAATACAGCGCGGTTGACAGCAAATGGTGCCTTGGTATTGGAGGGGCAACGGGCCGAAAATTTAGCGACATTGACTGAGCAAGCCCCAACGCGCCAGCCCGATGTGGTGCTGATTAGCAGCGCCATTCCCGCCACGAATGCTGAATTGCTGGCGTACCAGCAGGTTGGTATCCCGGTTGTCAAGCGTGATGACTTCTTGCCGGTGCTCTTGACCAACCGCAAATTGATCGCCGTGGCCGGCACTCACGGCAAAAGTACCACAACATCGATGGTTGTTCGGGTTTTGAAGGAAGCTGGGATTGACATCGGCTACATAATCGGTGCAGAATTATCTGGATATGGCAATGCGTCGGCTGGCAGCTCTCCGTACTTCGTCCTCGAAGCTGACGAATATGACCATATGTTTCTGGGGCTAAGCCCAACCGCCGCCATCATCACCAACGTAGAATGGGATCATCCAGATTGTTATCCAACGCCCGCCAGTTTTCACGCGGCGTTTGCACAGTTTGTTGAAAAGGTCGACCCACAGGGGCTGATTGTCTCTTGTGCCGATGATAGTGGGGCGGAGCAGCTACGGCTGGAGCGTCCTATAGATGACCGGCGCTGGATCACCTATGGGCTAACCTTAGCTGCTGATATGGCGGCCATCAATCCGATGTTGATGGCCAATGGTCTACTCTGTTCCGATCTTTACTGGTGGAATGCACCAAAAGGCCAACTCTGTCTACAGGTGCCAGGATTGCACAATATGCGCAATGCACTGGCCGCCTTGGCAATCGCCTGCTATTGCGATGCTTCGATCGAGCAAGCAGTCGAGAGTCTACAACAATTTGTTGGGGCTACGCGGCGCTTTGAGCTTTTGGGTGAAATGGCTAATGTGATAGTGATCGACGATTATGCGCACAACCCCACCAAAATTCGGGCGACATTGGCCGCTGCACGCAGTCGATACCCGGAGCGGCGCATTTGGGCAGTTGTGCAGCCCCATACCTTTAGCCGCACAAAAAATTTGCTACAACTGCTAGCGGAGAGTTTTAGTGATGCCGATCGGGTGATTATCACGGATATTTATGCCGCACGAGAGATTGATGATGGCACGGTTCATGCTGGCCAGGTCGTGGTGGCAAGCTCCCATCCGGCAATTTATCACATTGGGCAGCTTGATGATGTGGTGACCCATCTCGTCGAAGAGAGCCAAGCGGGTGATTTGGTGGTGGTGATGGGGGCAGGGGATAGTTATCGCATTGGCCGTGCCTTGCTCGAACGATTGGGAGCATAAGATGAGTGTTGTTCGTGAAGCGATGGAAGCGCACGCGGCAGAGACGATGCGATTCGATTGCTCTGTGCCGGAGAAGCTGGGGCTGACCATTCGGCGCAATGTCCTGTTGGCGCCGCTCACCACGATGAAAGTTGGCGGTGAGGCGGATTTTTTCGTAACAGTCACCACGACCGATCAGCTGCTGAAATTGGTGCGCTGGGCGCACTCCATCGAATTGCCCTATTTTCTGTTGGGCGGTGGCAGCAATATTTTGATCAGCGACCGCGGGATCCGTGGGCTAGTGATTGAGAACCGTTGCCGCCAGGTGCGCGTGGATGAGGCACCCTGTTGCGTCTTCCCGCGTGACGATCGGCCCTACCTGATGGCGGAAAGTGGTGCGGCAATGGCTGGTGTTGCACGTACCGCCGTGCGCGCCGGGTTGACAGGCTTGGAATGGGCGGTGAGTGTCCCCGGTACGGTGGGGGGGGGCGTCGTTGGCAATGCGGGTGCGCATGGTGGAGAAATTAAAGATTCGCTTGAATATGCCATGTTGATCGACGGGGCAGGAGATGTGCAGGAGTATAAGGTCGCTGACTTTACTTATGCCTACCGCGATAGCACTTTGAAACGGCTCAAACCGCTGGTTGCCGGCTTTAAACCGGTTGTTCTCAGTGCTAATTTCCGGCTGGAACGGGGGAATACCGAAGCAATTAGCGAGCGGGCAGAACGCTTTTTGCAACATCGCCGCCGCACACAGCCGGTCTCACCAAGTCTGGGTAGCACCTTTGTCAATCCACCAAGCGATTTTGCTGGACGATTGATTGAAGAAGCAGGGCTTAAAGGCTATCGGTGTGGCGGCGTCGAAGTAAGTACACAACATGCCAACTTCATTGTGAATCCCGGTGGCGTGGGTCATGCGACTGCCGAGGATGTACTACAGCTGATTTCGTATATTCAAGAGCGGGTGGCCGCAATCTGTGGTGTGGCCTTGGAACAAGAAGTACAGTTAGTTGGGGAATGGTAACTTGATGAGTATAAATAATGTAGGTAACTGGAGCAGAGCGGCATGAGCCAACAAGGATCGGTGGGGCGCTCGTTACGCGTGGGTGTCCTCTTTGGGGGACGGAGCGGTGAGCACGAAGTGTCGCTTGCCAGCGCCCGCAATGTAATGGAAGCGCTGGAGAAGGCGGGGCATACCGTTGTGCCCTTGGGGATTACGCCCCAGGGCCATTGGCTGACCCAGCACGATCCAATGCGCCAGCTAACCGGCGCATCGCTACACCCTACCTCATCTGACCATACCCCGCTCTTGGGCAGTGAGCCCGCAGTGGCCAGTGGGCAACAGCGCGACGGGGCGTACGCTCATGATCAGAACGGTCATGTGGCAAGCGCGTATAACACCTGGTCGCTGTTGCCCCAGGCTACCCAGCAGGCACCATTGCCGGAGATCGATATTATCTTTCCTGTCCTTCATGGTACGTACGGCGAGGATGGAACCGTGCAAGGGCTACTCGAAATGGCGAGTCTACCCTATGTGGGGAGTGGTGTCCTTGCCAGTGCCGTTGCCATGGACAAAGCTGTGGCAAAACAGCTCTTTGGCCAGGCTGGCCTACGCCAAGCTGCCTATGAAGTAGTAATGCGTCGGCAGTGGCAACAGCAGCCCGACGCCATTGTCAAGCGCATTGAAGGGCGCTTTGTCTATCCGCTCTTTGTCAAACCGGCCAATCTGGGTAGCAGTGTCGGGGTGAGCAAGGCCCATGATCGCACTGAACTCTATCAAGGGCTCGATTTAGCCTCTCGCTACGACCGCAAGGTAGTAGTTGAAGTCGCCGTGCCCCATGCGCGCGAGATTGAAGTAAGCGTGTTGGGCAATGATGAGCCGATCGTCAGTGTGGCGGGTGAAGTGGTGCCGGGCCATGAATTTTATGATTATGCCGCAAAGTATCTTGATGCGTCGAGCAAGTTGCTGATCCCAGCCGAGCTCGATGGCGCACTCGTAGCTGAAGTGCAGTCGATGGCGCTGAGCGCGTTCCGTATCGCGGACTGTGCTGGCTTGGCACGCGTGGATTTCCTGTTGGATGATGAGCGCAAAACGCTCTATCTCAATGAGATCAATACGATGCCCGGTTTTACACGTAGCAGCATGTATCCCAAGCTGTGGGAGGCAAGTGGTTTGAGCTATCCAGCATTGGTGGATCGTCTATTGGCGTTAGGTTTAGAACGGCATGACGATAAATTGCAAAACAGCACAACGCGCAATGAGTAGCGCTATCTGGCCATTAGTCTTGTCTTTATTCGCACCACAGGCGTAATAGGAGTATGCATGAGGCGAGGTACGACAGCCCCGGGTTCGCCTAAGAGTGGCTCAACGAGAGCCAAAAGTGCTCGCAGCGGCGGGGTAAAAAATCGATCAACAGCAACGGCTGCTCGTAAACCGAGTGCGCGTAAATCGGCTAATAGTAAACCAGCTGCATCTCTGGTCCTACCGCCGGAGCGCCGTCTATCCTTGGCGCAGCGGCGTGCCCAGGTACAGGCGCGTCGCCGTCGTCAATCGGCTCGGCGTGTGCGTCGCTTTGAATCCCTTGCATCGTATATTCCACAGCTCTCATTCCAGGGCAATGGTATATCGAGTTGGTTGGAGACGCTGCGCTGGCAGCCCAGCCATCTGCTCAGCTTGGCGTTGATATTGGGGGCCGTTGGCGGAATTGGCTGGGTGCATTATGACGAGGATTGGTATGTCTATCGCGAATATGTCACCTTTTCTGGATTGACCTATCAAAAGGCCGAAGCGCTTTATCCGCTCACCGATGTAGATGGCTGGAATGTTTTCTGGCTTTCAGCCTCCCAGATCCGTAAACGATTGGTGGCCCTACCGACGATTGACGATGCTCAGGTACGAATAACGCCGCCCCATTGGGTAAGCATTGAGATTAAAGAAGCCGAGCCGATAGCCCTATGGATAACCCAGGATGGCGACTTCTGGCTATTGCCCGATGGCACGGCATTACCAAAGGTAGATGAGCGCTACGCCCAATTGCCCAAAATCATTGATCATCTCCGTGAGGCAGCATCTTGGGATGATCCACAGCGACAGCAGATGGACCCTGCCGTGTTGCAGAGTGCTTTGGCGCTCTTAAAACAGGTATCCACCATCGATAATCTTTACTTTAATCGTGGGTATGGGTTGAATTTTCACATGCCGGGCAGCGACACTTGGGTCTACTGGGGCGACGGCAACAATGCAGACCAGAAATATAGCAACTTACTTGCGATTCAGCAGGATCTGCGGGCGCAGCAGGAAGTTGCAACGGTCGTCGATATCCGTTTTGATAAACCCGTGATTCGCTAATCGATCGAATAGCGGACTTATAGAGCTCTCGGTTTCGATAGGGTAATTACAGCCTACTCAACCAGCAAGCTGCGTAAGTCCAATCCTATAAAGAGGCCACTGTGCAAGAAGTTATTTCCGCCATTGACATCGGCACTACCAAAATTTGTGCGTTGACCGCTGAAGTTACCCACGATAGCCTGGGCAACCCTGCCTTGCGCGTCGTAGGCGAAGGGCAGGCCACAAGCCGGGGGATTCGGCGTGGTGTTGTCGTCAATGTGCAGGAGGCGGCCACGGCGATTGCCGAAGCGGTGGAAAAGTGCGAACGGGATATGGGGCAGCAGGTGGTCAGTGCCTATGTGGGCATTGCCGGCAGCCACATTGCCACGCTCAATAGCAAAGGGGTTTCACCGATTGATCGGCGCGCCGGGGTGACGGGCAATGACATGCAGCGGGCGCTGGAAGGTGCCCGCGCCGTTGCGTTGCCGCAAAATCAAGAGGTGATCCACGCCATTGCGCGCCATTGGACGGTGGATGGGCAAAGCAATGTGCAGCAGCCGCTGGGGATGAATGCCTATCGCTTGGAGGTTGACGCTCACATTGTCACCGGCAGTGGGACGGCGGTTAACAATCTGCTGCAATGTGTGATGGCGCACGGCATTGATGTCGATGAATTGGTTTTGGAGCCGTTGGCCAGTGATCGAGCCGTATTGCGTGCCGAAGAGCGGCACATGGGTGTTGCCGTCGTCGATATGGGTGGGGGTACAACGGATGTGGCGATCTTCATCGATGAAGGGCTCTGCCACACGCAGATCCTCGATTTGGGGGGCAACCACCTGAGCAATGATATTGCGGTTGGTCTGCATGCGCCCTACGAAACCGCCGAAGAGTTGAAGATCCGCTATGGGACCGTCTTGCCCGAGCGGGTGGCGGATGATGAGCAGGTGTGGGCTGCCGTCTTTGGTGAAAAGAGCGAGCGCAGCTTTAGCCGCCGCTTTATTTGTGAGGTATTGGAGTCGCGCGCAATTGAGATGTTTGAAATTATCCGTGACAAGTTAGAAGCAACTAGTTATTTTGAAAAGTTGCCGGCAGGAGTCGTCCTGACCGGTGGTGCTAGCCAACTGCCCGGTATGGCTGAACTGGGACGAGATATTCTGCAGATGCCGGTGCGTATCGGTGCCCCTGCGCCCCATCTACCGGTGACTGGGCTTAGTCGCAAGATGATGACGCCGAGTTATGCGACGAGTATCGGCCTGTTGCTCTGGGGCTTACAAGGTGAAGATCGTTTGTGGCGGCGGCGGTATGATCTGGAGCACAGTGGTCAACGTGAATGGCTCGATACGACGTTTCGCTGGCTTAAGAATTTATTGCCGGATTAAAGAAGGGGTGGAACAGGGGATTCGAGAGGGAAGGAATTGCAGAAGGTCACAGATTGAAGAATGAATTTGTAGCGGAGATTTTGAGAACGAATCGTTTTACGACTTGATGTACCTATTTTAGGTCAATTTTAGGTAAGGAGACAGACCATGGCACAAAAAGATAACCCCCAATTCGTTGATAATTTCGCCACGATCAAAGTGGTTGGTGTTGGCGGTGGCGGTCAGAATGCCGTTAACCGGATGATCGACGAAGGGATCCATGGCGTAGAATTTATTTCGGTCAATACCGATTCGCAGGCGCTGATGCTCTCCTCTGCGCCAATCCGGCTGCGGATTGGGGATAAGCTTACCAAGGGGCTTGGCTCTGGTGGCAATCCAGAGATTGGGCAACGGGCTGCCGAAGAGAGTCGCGAAGAGATCGCCGAAATGCTCAAAGGCGCAGACATGGTCTTTGTGACAGCCGGCATGGGTGGCGGGACCGGTTCTGGCGCGGCACCGGTGATTGCGCGCGTGGCTCGCGATCTTGGGGCATTGACGATTGGGGTGGTTACCCGTCCCTTTACCTTTGAAGGCAGCCACCGCCGCCGAACAGCGGAAAGCTCGTTGCAGGAGCTTGGCGATGGAGTCGATACGTTGATTGTGATTCCCAATGACCGATTGTTGCAGGTTGTTGATAAAAAATTAGGGATCAACCAAGCCTTCCGTGCGGCTGATGATGTTTTACGCCAGGGCATTCAGGGGATCAGTGAATTGATCACCATCCCTGGTCTGGTTAACCTGGACTTTGCCGATGTGCGCTCGATTATGCTCGATGGTGGCGCGGCGTTGATGTCGGTGGGGCGCGGCAGCGGTGAAAATCGCGCCAAGGAAGCTGCCGACCAAGCCATTCACAGCGCGCTGCTCGATGTGTCGATCGATGGTGCACGCTCGATTCTCTTTAATATTAAGGGCGGTGAGGAATTGAGCCTCTTTGAAGTCAACGAGGCGGCAGAAATCGTGCGGGCCAATGCCCACCCGGAAGCCAATATTATCTTTGGCGCTGTGATCGATCCTGATATGAAGGACGCATTGCAATTAACGGTCATTGCAACCGGCTTTGATAAACCTCGGGCAGAGGAACAGAGCAGCTTTACGCAACGGCCAGCCGATTCGCGTGGCCACGAGCGCAGCGCACCACCCCGCCCGGAACCATCGCGTTCCAGCAGCGATTATAATAGTGTGCGCACCTTTGATCGTGATGATCTTGATATTCCCGCTTTTCTGCGCCGAGCGCGCAACAATGGCCGACAGGGGTAAACCAGGGCCACCGCACTCGTGTTGCGATTTGCAGTTCCTATCATTTAGGCTATTCTGAAGAAATAATGATCCACGCGCCCAGTCTCTCTTCGTAAAACTTCGTGGATAGTTTAAATTTTGGCACCGCCTTACGCCATCATTTAAACGTGGCGCGTGAGTCTTTGTAATTATTTGGTTGTGTATTGCCATAAAAGTAAACGCCCATTGGTTGATGTCTCCTGCATCAGCCAATGGGTGTTTACTTTATTGATCCAGTTATTGCTGCTTCCTTACGTTGTACTTAACTTAAAATTTTGCGCTTTTGATAATTTGATTTCACCAGTAAAGTTAGATTAACCACTGAAATGAGTACCATAATTCGGTTATACACCTATGAGCAATGTAAAATGAGTGATTTTTGATAAAGCTCTCCAATAATTTCCTCTTGTAGAACACACGTTTCTTACTTGCACCCTCTTTGGAAATATGATATACTTCAACCACTTGGCCATATATAGTATGTTTTTGCGAAATAGATACTAGATATGGACTGCTTGTGGTGTGTTTTGAACAGTATTCAATCTTTGAAGTTACAAGAAAAGTTGTATAATTCCTAGCTATGAGATGTCCACATTGCAACGGTGAAAGCCACAAAGTCATTGATACCCGGGACACTGGTGATGCGATCCGGCGCCGTCGTCAATGTGAAAGTTGTTCCCAGCGGTTTACGACCTATGAACATGTTGCGGCAAATCTACTCGTCATCAAAAGCGACAATCGTCGTGAACCATTTGATCGCCAGAAGTTATTGTCTGGGATCCAAACTGCTGCTACCAAGCGGCCGATTAGTAGTGATACGATTGAGCACATTGTTGATCAGATCGTTGAATCGCTCCAAGCGATTGGCAAAAATGAAGTCCATAGCAGTGTGATTGGGAATATGGTTTTAGATCATTTATCCAGCATCGATCAGGTGGCCTACATTCGTTTCGCCAGTGTCTACCTGGATATGAGTGATTTGAATGAATTGCAGATCGAGATTGATCGTCTCATGGGACGTAGCTAATCGCAGGTTGCCTCCTGTATAGCTCTAACCGATGAAACGTGTGTAACCGAACGCTCCTGCCTCTAAGACAACAGCGCGTCTTTTTCCGGCAATAATCGTCTATACTATCGCACTAATTAATTGAAGAACCGTCTCAGGGAAGAAGCGGACATTTGCTCAAAATGTCCGCGTACTTTTTGTTGCCTTTTCGCGCCGAAAATAACTTGTGTTTTTGTGGAAACATGAATATTTTTTGCTAAAGATACAAATTATCTGCCCTATCGGCGATTTATATAGCATTTCGTTTTGATTCCCATTAGGATAAGCTCGAGGAGAATAAACATGACGACATCGTTGGCCGCCCAGGCTGTGGATCCTGCCCCGACTAGGCCAAACCGTCCGGCACCATCCACTGTAATTGAAAATGTCCGAGGAGAACGGGAGGTTCTCGATCTCCCTACTTATGTGAGCGATGAGGCCATCGCACTAAGCGAGAACAGTGTCAAGGTGCTCGAAAAGCGCTATCTGCGCCGCGACATTGATGGCACCCTCTTGGAGACGCCGGCGGGGATGTTCTACCGCGTGGCCTATCACATTGCCCAGGTCGAAAAGGCCCATGAGGGGGATGTCGAAGCGATGACGCAGACTTTCTACGATCTGCTGACCGAGCGCCGCTTCTTTCCCAATAGCCCGACCTTTACTGGCGCGGGCACGCCGTTGGGGCAACTAGCAGCTTGCTTTGTGCTGCCGATTGAAGATGATATGGGCAAGAGCAGCGATGGGATCTTTAGCACCTTGCGCGTGGCCGCGTTGATCCAGCAGACTGGTGGTGGCAACGGCTTCTCGTTTAGCCGGTTGCGCCCCAAGGAAGATGTTGTGCATACTTCTTCTGGCCGTGCGACCGGCCCCGTTGGCTTTTTGCGCGTCTATGATCAAGCCTTTGGTGAGATTGCCCAGGGCGGTAGCCGCCGCGGTGCCAATATGGCCGTTCTGCGCTGTGACCATCCCGACATCGAAGATTTTATTACCTGCAAGGCTGAAGAAGGCAAAGTGGCCAACTTCAACATCTCGGTAGCGATCACCGATGAGTTTATGCAATGTTGCAAAGAAGATGGGAATTTTGCCTTGCGCAATCCACGCGATGGCAAAGTCTGGAAGACGGTGCGTGCCCGGGATCTCTTTGACAAGATCGTCACCTACGCCCATCACAACGGTGAGCCGGGCGCGCTCTTTATTGACGCCGCCAACCGCAGCAACCCAGTTCCACACCTCTATGATCTAGAGGCCACCAATCCGTAAAGTCCATGCGGCCGTCGGGCGAAATCCCGAATGGAAAATCCTTTCTGATTGACTTGGAACCCTCATCGCCTACGTTATAAGCCAGGGCGAAAGGGCCACAGGGCCGAAGCGTAAGAACACTTCTACGCACGGTGAGAGACTGAGTGAAAGGATACCCGAGATACAACTGTCGATTGTATTTCGGGTAGTGCGACAGTCCGAACCTCTGAGAAATTGGAGTTGTAGCTTTAGTTGACGACAGTTGCTAGAGCGAACATAAGGGTGGTGAACAATGGCTTGGTCCATATGAAAATTGTTGTCTCGGCTCGATCAACTTGAATGAGCATGTCGCGGTTGATGCCGATGGCACACCGGTGGTCGATTGGGCATTGTTGCGCCGTACGATCATAGAGAGTACCCATTTCCTAGACAATGTTGTCTCGGCCAATGCCTATGTACCGGTAATTCCCCAAGTGGCAGAAGCGGCCCACCGCGCCCGCCGTATTGGGCTTGGCATCATGGGACTAGGCGACATGATGTACAAACTGGGGATTCGCTATGGCAGCGAAGAAGGGCAGGAGTTTGCCGCCCAAGTCATGGAATTTGTGCGTTATGAGGCGATGCAAAAGAGCATCGAACTGGCTGAAGAGCGGGGGACCTTTCTCGCTTTTGCCGGCAGCATTTATGATGATCAACAGCCCAAGGGCATGCGCTGGCAACCACCGCAGGCGGTAACACCCTATCGTCGCGATTGGGATCGTCCTGCCCTCGATTGGAATGCGATTGTCGCCGGCATTCGTACGCATGGCATCCGCAACGCAGCGCAGACCACGGTTGCCCCCACGGGCACGATTGCGACTGTCTGTGGCTGTGAAGGCTACGGCTGTGAGCCGGTCTTTGCGCTGGGCTATGTGCGCCACTTCAAAGATGGTGACAAAGATGTGGAGTTGCAATATACAAGCCCTCTCTTTGATCAAGTGCTCGACCGTGCCGATTTAAGTGACAGCGCCAAGGCGGCGCTCAAGCAACATGCGGCCACCTATGGCAGCATCCAGGATTTGGCCGATGCACCCGAACAGTTGCGCCACACCTTTGTGGTGAGCAATGATATCAGCGCCGAAGAGCATGTGCGGATGCAGGCAGCGATCCAGGCGTTCGTTGACAACAGCATTAGCAAGACCTGTAATTTCCCCGAAGGGGCCACCGAAGAGGATGTGGCCAAGGCCTACCAGTTGGCATGGGAGCTAGGCTGCAAGGGGTTGACTGTCTATGTCACAGGGAGCCGGCAGCAGGTTGTCCTTGAGACAAAGGCAACCCGTGAAAAGAAGAATGATGGCGAGGGTGCCGTTGCGACAAGTAGCCACGCTGACAGTGCCACCAATGGCGTGACGAATGGATATAGCAACGGCCATGCCAATGGGAATGCGAAGGGGCCCGCCGAAGCAAACCATAGTTTTACAGCAACCAATGGCCATGCCAGTGAACAAGGCGCGAAACCGCTTGTCACCAAACGCCCACGCCCCAAGCGGCTGTTGGGCAGCACCTATCGCAAGGATACGCCCCTTGGCTCGGCCTACATTACGGTCAACAGTGATGAACGCAACGAACCCTTTGAGGTCTTCCTCAATGTCGGGAAAGCGGGCAGTGAAGTCGCGGCCGTTAGTGAGGCGATGGGCCGCTTGATCAGCCTGGTCTTACGTATGCCAGCCTCGTTGCCACCATCGGAGCGTTTGCGCTGGGTGATGGATGAGATGGCCGGGATTGGGGGGGGGCGCCCCTTGGGCTTTGGGGCCAACCGTGTGCGCAGCCTGCCCGATGGGATCGCCCAGGTGTTGGCTGACCATTTGAGCGAACTGCCGCCTAGCCGTGAAGAGATATATGCTGAACAATTGGCGCTGCCGATTGCGCAACGCCCGATTGGCGATATCTGCCCCGACTGTGGCGAGGCGAGCTTTCTGAATGTTGAGGGCTGCCGCAAGTGTCACGTCTGTGGCTATAGCGAATGCTAATAAAGGAGCCAGGTGGCGACAGCTATGCCGCACTTGGCTCCTTATAGACAACCCATTTACAAGTGGCACAATTGCTCTCCTGTAAATATATTCCGATAAGTGCCACTTTTAAATGGGTTGTCTATTCGCAGATGGTTGTCTGGATCATCTGCTATCTTCAGCCCAATAAAAAAAGACCGACTCGCATGCGAGTCGGTCTTTTTGATTAGCGATCTAGATAAATCAAAAAGATAATTAGATCTTGCGGACATCAACCGCAGCCGGACCCTTAGGACCCTGCTGGATCGAGAACTCGACGCGATCGCCTTCAGCCAGGCTACGGTAGCCATCGGCCACGATGGCGGAGTGATGTACAAAGACATCCTTGCCACCTTCTTGCGCCAGGAAGCCGAAACCCTTCTGATCGTTGAACCACTTGACGGTTCCAGTTACACGTTGCTCGCTCATTGTTGGATTACTCCTTATGTGTACAAACTTCTTCTGCTGTTTCACGTACTTTTCGTTTGTATCGCTAGCTTAGGCATTTTACGGCCGAGGAGCAGTAAACGATAGAGCAACAATCAGTCGTGGGGAACAGCCTAACTCTTCTGACAAAACGTCGTAATTTCCAACAACATAAACAAAAAGCGCTGCCCAAACTGTAAATCTGGACAACGCTTGATCGCAACTTGTTCAGAACTACAACATCTTGTACTAAATATAAGTATAATTACACTTGTACCAAATGTCAAATGGCTGTAGCGGTAGTTTACATTTTTAAGATGCAACATATTGCATGAGATTTGTCAGATCTTTGAGGAAGTTTTTTGACTTTCCAACCACATTACTTGGTAGGGTTCCATTCGCACGGATTCCTCGCCGAGAAGCAGAGGCTGATCGCTAATATGTTCCCAAAATGAGTACCCCAGACCATAGAGGCGGAGTTCATTGGGCTGTAGGCGCTGCTCTTGTTCAGTGAAATTGGCGAGGACGAGAATGCGGTAACGTCCATGGGTGCGTACAAAGGCAAAGACCGGATCTGAGCCAATCGGGATCACTTCCATCTGGTTGCCAGCAAAGCCAGCGGTTACTTTGCGTATTCTGATCAACTGTTGGAGGCGTTGGAAGATTTTGCCTTCCACCTGCTCGGGATCATGGCGGCGCTCCATTATTGCCCAATCGAACGGGGGACGATGTACCCAACGGCTGTCATGTGCCTTGGCTGGATCTGTGCGATAGGTGTAATCGTTGAGCCAACCAACTTCATCACCCAAATAGATCAGGGGAATGCCACCAATGCTCAGGATCAACGCGTGGAGGAGCAAAATACGCCGAATGGCCAATTCGATTTCGGCGGTATCATTCAGTAGGAGTGCACGTTCCAGCCCAGCCAATGAGGCTAGCGAGCCAGAGATACGAGCATCACCGGTTTTGGGATTCTCCTGAAAAGGGAGCCCGCGGGCAAAGCTACCTCGAAAACGACCGGTGTAGAAGGCATTGAGAAAGCGGCGATGGTCAAAGCCATTGATGCCCAATGCATTGGCGTCACCATCATCAAAGGTCCAGCCAATATCATCGTGGCAGCGTATATAGTTCACCCAAGAACATGCTTCGGGAATTGTAAAGCGATAGCTCATGGAATGGCGCAGCAAGCGGACTTCGCGGGTGGCCAGGCTATTCCAAAGCAATGCCATGAGAAGTGGGTTGTAGGAGAGTTGGCATTCCTCTGGCCCAATATATTTTGCAACCTCATCGGGATGGACGATTGCCTCCGATTTAAAGAGCAGGGTTGGCGCGGCAATCCGTAGGAGTGCATTAAATGCCTGAACCAGGAGGTGAGCCTTGGGTAAATTTTCACAATCTGTGCCTAACTCTTTCCAAATAAAGGCAAGCGCGTCGAGACGCAGTACTTCACAGCCCACATTGGCCAGAAAGAGCATCTCGCCGGCCATCTCATAAAAGACAGTGGGATTAGCATAATTTAAATCCCATTGAAAAAGATTAAAGGTGGTCCAGACCCATTTCTCATTTTCCGATCGAAAAGAGAAGCTGCCCGCATGTTTGTCAGGGAAGATCTCGCGCAGCGTGCGATCATAGGCATCGGGTTGGGTGCGGTCGGGAAAGAGATAGTAATACGCTTCGTAATCCGGATTGGCCTCCAACGCTGCCTTGGCCCACGCGTGTTCGTCTGAAGTGTGGTTGAAAACAAAATCGAGAACGAGGCTGATTCCTTCCTGACGCAGCTCGGTGGCAAGTTGGCGTAGATCGGCCATCGTACCCAAACCGGCATCGACTTCGCGATAGTCACTAACCGCATAACCACCATCACTATCACCGGCTGGCGTTTTGAAGAGTGGCATGAGGTGTAAATAAGTCAACCCTAACTCTTTGAAGTAGGGAATCTTTGTCCGTAATTTTTGCAGATCACCGGCAAAGAGATCGACATAGCAGACGCCACCCAGCATCTTTTCCGACTGATACCAGGTTGGATTCGCCTCACGATAGCGATCAAGTTCCTGGAGATCTGGTGGACGCGCCAACCAACCCCGCGCAGCCAACGCGACGATTTGGGTTAGATGGTAGAAAAAATCATAGTGACCGCCATAAAGGTCGACGAGTAGCGCAAAGAGGCGCGGAAAGTAGGTCGTCAGCCGTCTGTCAAATTGTTGCCACTCATGGCTGGTAAGCTGATTGGCGAATTCATGGGCCAGCCACGGACGGATGCGCGCCAGGGTGCGGGTGGCTTCATGGGAAAGGTCGCGTTTATTATTCATCAAAAGTACCCATAACGTCTTGATCTCATTCTATTGGCTCGTCAGCTCGTAAGATGCCGGTTCGGTGCTAATGGGTGCCAGCGCGCTGATGGCGAGAATCGCCCGTTGCCCAGTCGAGCGCGTTGCCGATGTAATCACTGCGCTTCCATCTGCTGCTGCCGGAACGCGTTCGATCCCAACCAAAGTGTCACCATCAAAGGTCATCAACTGCAGCAGCCACTGTTGCACGAGCAGGTTGTCGGTTAGAAGCCAGCCTTCGCTCTCCCATCCCTCTAAATTTGTTTCAAAATCGGTGCTATAGCCAATCGCGGGAATCGCCAGATCATCGACAAACCAGCCACTGGCATTGGCTGCATCGTCAGTGACGTATTCAAAGCGAACCCAGATTTCACTGCCCGCATACGGGCTGAGATCAAAGTGTTCCGTTACCCAACCGGCACTCTCTCCTGTGTAGCCAATCCCAAAGCTATTGCCGCTTGGGTTGTCACTGGTCATGCCATCGCCTACCAGCATATCCCACTTGACACCATCGCGGCTGGCCAGCACATAGCCATAATCATAGTCTGTTTCAATATTCCACCACATAGCAACATCCATAGTGAGGGGGGGAGTTGCTTTGGTATCGGCATTAACAGTCGATAGATCAAATTTACGGGTCAGGCGGCTATTGGAATCATCACCCCGGTGGCTCCACCAGGCGTGGCGACCGCTATAGGGTTCGGTGTTCGCCAGCCGAGTTTGGCTTTGCCCTTGAAATGCAAAGGTAACCGTTGGATCATCGGGTAGCTGGAGGTAGTCGGTTGCATAATTGCTGACGGTCGCGGCGTAGGGGGTAGTGTTGTCGGCGCTGAGCGTATCCGCTATTGGTGGGGTTTGCAGATCGAGGTCGCGATAGCCATAGACGCCATCGAGATCCAACGCGTCAGGATCTTCCACGTAGTTGGCAATAACCCAATCGGCAAAAAGCGCATCAAAATCAAGATCATGGCCTGTTGCATGGAGGGCATCCGTGATCCCTTGTATGCCGTTGGCGGGTTGGGCAACGAGCGCTTTGGTGGTCTCTTGACCGAAACGCTGCGTCAAGTAGTTGACGAGCATATACGCACTGCCATAATGCTCTGCATTGCTTGTTGAATCGACGCGCCACGTATTGAGTTGTGTATCCGGATGCGCAACAAAACCGGTGGCAAAGACGGTGTCGGACCCATAGCCCGCCACCTCTTGGGCATATTCACTGAGCCCCTCATTGAGCCAGGTCTCTTCGTTGCGGTCTTTGAACCAGTGGATCATATGTTGAAACTCGTGGGCAAGCACAGTCTCATAATAATCGTAGGCGGAGGTGCTGTTGAGCCAGCGCAAATTGACATAGAACATCTCTTTTTCGTTGGAAAAAGGATTTGCCAGTCGACTATACTCATCGGCACTGCTGTAGTAGCCGGCGACACCGCTGCCAACGCTGGCCGCATGAAGGATGTGCAGGCGTGGATCGTTGTCGATGCCCGGATACCACTCGCTACCAAAGAAGGCTACTTCGGCTGGGTAACTTTGTTGACTAAAGCGATCAATGGAATGCCTGATGGCTGCTTCGTCGTACTCTTGGCCAGCTTCAACCCAAACATAGGCGACAGCCGTTTTATAAATCAAGGTAGCCGTGATACGGTTGTTGCTGTTGCTGTCTAAGTTATGCACCCAAAATTCGAGCTGATCGCCTACTTCATAGTTAGGCGTATCGCTGTTGACGACGAGCGGGATTTCGTTGACCGTGGGATTGAGCCGCAGGGTTAGATCGCGCAGATCGCGCGTGGGGACCACCATTTGTGCCAACTGCTCTTCCGTGGAAAGTGTTGCCAGTAAGGAGGCCGGCACTGGTGTTGTCTGGGGTGCGGCTGCATGGGTCAACGCGGTACGGGTAGGGAGCAGAAGCGGCGTTATTGCCGTGGTAGGGGTGGCGGCAAGATTGGAGGCTAAATCGGCTAATGGGCCAATACAGGCTGTGAGCGATAGACAAACTAATACAACTAGAAGGAGAAAAAATGGCCGGATGCGAACGCGTAGCCAAGAGGGATGGGGCATATTGTCTATTGTCCTTATCACTATCAGTAGAGCACAACGCTCGGCGG
Organism: Caldilineaceae bacterium; assembly: GCA_034432375.1. GTDB lineage: Bacteria > Chloroflexota > Anaerolineae > Caldilineales > Caldilineaceae > JAHBVH01. The sequence continues at coordinate 13,131 of DAOUCA010000142.1, read as the reverse complement.
CTAAGCTTCGCCCTGAGCGGGAACCGAGTGGGCGCGCAGGGTTTGGCAAAGCCAGCATGCGTTGTGCGCTACTAGCCATATAGTAACCATCTACACCAATGAGACAAAAAAAGGGCTGACCCACGGTCAGCCCCTCTTTTGCTTACACCGGGTCTCCGGCTATTTCATTGATCAGCTTGCCCTGCTGTAGGTGGGCGAAGAGGGACTCGAACCCCCGACCTCCTCGGTGTAAACGAGGCATTCTAACCAACTGAACTATTCGCCCACAATTTTTTCAGAAGGGAACTATACTTGGATCGGGCAACTTTGTCAAAATGAATGACCTCTAGTACAGCATGGCGTAAATAAACCAACAGTCAGTCGGACAGTCGGACAGTCGGACAGTCGGACAGTCGGACAGTGAGACAATGAAACAGTTTGGTTCACGCCTTATTCACCCCCGGAACTCACTACCGGGGGATATTCTTTGAGCTTTTGATAGCCGGAGGGCGGTTTTAAAAATGGCATTGGTGGTACTTCTTCGTTCAACAGTGCTTGTTTAAATTCGTAAAAGCGCCAGATGCCGCGACTGATCCCTTGCATACGGCTGTTACTGGTCGCCCAATCCATCCAACCGGAGCGATAGAAGAAGATGCTGAGTACATAAGGGCCCGAAGGTCCCCAGATCAATGCCACATCGCTGTGCGATTCAAAGGCGAAACCATGTTTATGGACAATCCAGCGCTTATGTTTGTCTGGCAAGCCACCCCAGATGAGCTCTTGGAATTCATCGTGGGTCATATAAAAGAGAATGGTCTCACACTCATCTGGGGTAATGGTGGCTCCATAACGTTCAATGAGCAGTCCAGTACCCTTCATACACTGATAGATGGCGGATAAGATCTCTCCCATTTCGCGTGGGGTTGACTGAATATTGGTGTCTGGGTTGGTATCCCAATCGTCGCGCTGGTTGCCTGGCGTCGGGATCTGCGGCAGCGCGATATCGACATCGTAGCCCGATTGCATGTAGGTGCTGTCAAAACCCAAGCTATGCATCAGTTCGGTCAAGTGGCGAACACCAGCCGTCATATCGCCATCACCTAGCCAGCGCAGCAGTTGATTTGCCGCAAAATTATTGCTCTCGCCTAGCGCATAGTCAAGCCATTGGCCGACCTGCTCACTCTCCTCGTTATCGGCTTGGACGCCATTATCGAGTTTCTGCATAACCGCAACGGCAATTGCGATCTTCATGGTTGACATGCCGGAGAAGGCAATATCGGGGTCAACAACCGTCTCTTCGTCACTCTTCAGATCGTGCAGATAGATCGCGGCAAAGCCTGGGAAATCGGCGGTGTAGCTGTTGAGAATGGCGGCCAGGTCGCGCGTGGAAGGCGGGAGGGGAGTTTCTTCCACTAATACAAGATCCGCGGTGCGTGCTGTACCACTGGTGAGGGCGGCGATCACTGGCTTAACACTGGCCTCCACATCGAGCGTGTAACCAGGTTCGCCTGGCAGCCATTGCCAATCTTCTTCATAGACGCCTACATAATCGGACGGCGCGGCACTCGTCTTCGCCATGCCGTCGGCCCAAACTGGGCGTGGCGGGAGGCCGCGTGGCGGTGTCGGGAGCGTGTCGTATTCAGTTGCAACTTGGGTTAGCCAGGCGCGGACTTTGTCAACGTTGAGCGTAAAGCGGACGGGGATATCGCGGCGTTGCTGCGGAAAGCCAAAGGCTTCGCGCACGGCAATATCGATAAAGTCGCCGCCTTCCAGATATTGGCTCGCTTCATGAACCATCTGATCGACATCGATCTGGAAATCGACCACTGCTGGCTGTAAAGGCAAACGACGGTCGCCAAAATAGAGGCCAACGGTTTCATAGTAGATCGGCTCCAGATGTTGGCGGATCTCAGCAGGGTCTTTGAGTGCGCTCAACTCCAGCCCACCGAGGTAGACCCCCGGTGGAATTGGTGCCGCCTGCACTTTAAAGCGCGAATAGAGCGGGAAGAGCGCCAGAAGGGCGAGGAAGAGGATGACGAAGGTCGTAAAGCGTCGCATTGGTTCTGCTTATGCCGCAACCAATTCCCGAACATGAAGGATTTCTTTTTTATGCATCGGGCGAATATTATCTACATTGAGTGTCAGTAGAGCAACAGTTGCTCCATCCGCAGTAACAAATTCAACCTCGAAGGTTTGACCATCCTTGTAAGCGTGGACAATTGTCCCAGTGTCCCCCACTACCAACTCGTGATCTTGAAAATTCTTTAATAGTACAACAGTATCCAACTCTTGAAACATAGGTATCTCTCTTTATCCGTCGCTGGGATAAGCCGTTACAAAACGCGGTTTAGACTCCTGCAATTCGATAATCCAAACGGTTGTCATCAAACGTTGTAGCCCGGTAGGTGATTGCAAGATCCCTTCTATCACATACTTTGTGCCATGTTCAGATTGAATGGCTGCTTTGACATCGCAAGTGTGCGCAATCATCAATAGATCATGTTCCAAAATTTCGATACTGTCGCTACGATATCCGAAACGGGTCAGTAATTTTGCTTTTGATCGCCCATCTTTGTGGGTTTCTGACAAAAGATAGTTCTTCAGCTTTTCAATGGGTATGTAGGCATACTCGTGATTCGGGAGTTTCATCTAATTCTGCCTACTCCCACTCAATCGTGGCCGGCGGCTTGCTGCTAATATCATACACCACGCGGTTGACGCCGTCCACCTCGTTGACGATCCGATTGCTGACGCGCGCCAGCAGTTCATAGGGCAGTCGCGCCCAATCGGCGGTCATAAAATCATCGGTCGTTACGGCGCGCAGGGCCAGCGCATTGCCATAGGTGCGCCCATCGCCCATGACTCCAACAGAGCGCACCGGCAGCAACACGGCGAAGACCTGGCTGGTCTCCCGGTAGAGATTGGCCTTGCGCAATTCGTCGAGGAAGATCGCATCGGCGGCCCGCAATGTCTCCAGCCGTTCCCAAGTGATATCGCCGATAATGCGGATGGCAAGACCAGGGCCGGGGAAAGGATGACGCCAGACGATCTCTTCGGGCAACCCAAGCGCTTCGCCGACCTTGCGCACCTCATCCTTAAAGAGCATACGCAGCGGCTCAATCAACCGAAAGGTCATATCCTTGGGTAAGCCGCCGACATTGTGATGGGTCTTGATCGTGCGGGCGTGGCGCGTCTCGTCGCTGCCGGCGGACTCGATCACGTCGGGATAGAGGGTGCCTTGGGCGAGGAAGGCGGGCGAATCGACGCCCCACGCTTCGGCTAGTCGTGCCGCTTCGGCTTCAAAAGTGCGCACAAAGCGGGTGCCAATCAATTTGCGCTTCTGTTCCGGATCAGCGATGCCAGCGAGATCGCTCAAAAATTCTTCCTTGGCATCGACCGCCACCAGATGCATGCCCTGGTGCTTATCAAAAGTCTCCACCACTTGGGTGGCCTCTCCTTTGCGCAATAGCCCATGATCGACAAAGACACAGGCCAGCCGGTCGCCAATCGCTTTGTGAACGAGGGTGGCCGCGACGGCGCTATCGACACCACCGCTGAGCCCACAGATCACATGTCCCGCCGGCCCCACCTGCTGACGGATGCGGTCAACCATTTCATCGATAAAGTTCCCGGCCGTCCAGTCGCCGCGGCAGCCACAGATGCGCTTGGCAAAGTTGTCCAACAGGACAATGCCCTGCGGTGTGTGGACCACTTCGGGGTGAAACTGAATGGCATAGACCTGTTTGGCACGGTTGACAATGGCCGCATAAGGCGAGTTATCGCTGGTTGCAATTGACTTGAAGCCCGGTGGAATCGCTTCGACGCGATCCCCATGGCTCATCCACACTTGTAGTGTGGTAGGCATATTGGCAAAGAGGCCGTCGTGATCCTCGTGGGCACCGGCCGTGACGTGAACCTGGGCCGGGCCATATTCTCGCTCGCTTGCCAAGGAAACTTTGCCTTGCAGACTATAGGCCAGTAGTTGCAATCCATAGCAAATACCTAGCACGGGTACACCGCGCTCCAGGACACTGGCGGGCAGTGTGGGCGCACCCGCTTCATAGACACTGTTGGGGCCGCCAGAGAGGATAATGCCAGCGGGGTTAAGTTTTGGTAACAGTTCATCTGCTCGATCCCACGGAATGAGTTCGGCGTAGACTTGGGTTTCGCGCACACGGCGACAGATCAGTTGGGCATATTGGCTGCCGTAGTCTAGAACGGCGATGGTTTGGTGGTTCATAGGTAGCAATTCACTATTTGTAATTGATTGTTGAGGTAGGACTTCCGCAGACCGCTGGTTGAGTAGCGAGCTTTTCTGAGCGTACCGAAACCTAGCTCTGCGAAAGTCCTATGATTATTTGCGAGCCAACAAAATCAAATGTTCGCTGCTCATTTCGTAGGGATTGCCATCAAAATCGCCCCAGATTTCTGTTACTGCAAAGCCTGCCTTTTCAAGTAACAATTCCGCTTCGCTGCGCCAGAGAAAGCGCAAGGGAAAAGGACAGGGCGTACGCCGCACGGTACCATCGGGAAAAAACTCTTCATAGATAAAGAGTGTCTCCTGAATCTGTTCGGCCCAGTCCATGGTGCGAACACACCACTTGCAGATTTGGGTACCCCTTGTTTCATCTTCCCACTGATCAGCCAACTCTTGTAAACCATTGATCGCCAGCGAACGGGGCAGATCCGGATTGAAGAGATCGAGCAACAGCAGGCCATTCGGTTGTAGGTGGCGGTGGGCATTGCGCAGAACTGCGAGCTGATCCGCCTGTGTGGTTAGATGCATCAGTGTGTTACTGGTGCAGAAGGCGAAGGTGAAATTTTTCTGTGGCAAGTCAAATGTGCGCAGATCGGCTTTCACCAAGGATGTCTGCGACTCACAGTGGGCAATGCGTACTTTCTGCCGAGCAAGTTCGAGCAGCGCTGAACTGATATCTATCCCGGTAATGATATGGCCGGCTGTTGCCATGGGTAGCAGAACGCGTCCAGTGCCGCAACCGAGTTCTAAAATCGGCTCACCACACTCGGCCGCCAAATCAAAAATCGCATCAATATCGTCAGTATAGTGCCGGTAATCCGCATCGTAAAAACGCGCAAAGCGATCAAAAATGGATTGCGCTTTGGATTCTTCTAGGTCAACTGTTTTGCTCTTCATAACTATATGATATTGCATTGTTTGACAGAGGGAAAATCATGGGATAGACTAAATGGACCTCAGCGGTAGACTCATAATCATAAATTCACATATTGTTATTTAACTTGTTATTTAACATCTTACGATAGAAGAGAGAAAGCACAGGTGTCTTTGCGTCACTGTGATGAACTCTCTGTGGATTGATAAAATCTCAGTTCTCCAGGACTTATACAGACTGGCTAACGTTGACATCGGTTTCAATAGATCGTAATAGACAGAGATCGCAATAAATAGCGTGAGTCGATCATTCGACTAGCAGGCTATGTCACTCCTATAACCGGCCACCGGTAAACACTTTATTGCCAATCCATTAGACCGAGAATTAGAAAGAATCGTTACTTCATGAAAGTTATTCAAGTTGGAATTGGCGGCATGGGCAATGCCTGGCTGCGCGCCGTGCAAGCGTCGCCAGAAGTAGACTATGCCGCTTTTGTCGAAGTAAATGATAAAGTTGCGGCTGAACAGGTGGCGCAATATGGGCTTGACGGTAGCCGCGTCTACAAATCATTGGGCGCGGCACTTGATGCTGTTACCGTTGACGGGATTATCAACGTAACGCCGCCGCAATTTCACAAAGCGATTTCAATTGAAGCGCTGGAACGGGGTATCCCCGTGCTCTCCGAAAAGCCACTGGCCGACACCCGCCAGAGCGCTCAAGAAATTGTGGACGCGTCCAACCGCACCGGCGTCCTGCATATGGTCACCCAGAATTACCGCTATAAGCCGCCGTTGCAAACATTGAAACAGGCGCTCAACTCTGGCGTCTGTGGCGACATTGGTGCCGTGCACATCGAATTTTTCAAAGGCCCCCACTTTGGCGGCTTCCGCGAAGAGATGGCCTATCCGCTGATCATCGACATGAGCATCCACCACTTTGACCTGATGCGCTTCCTGTTGGGCAGTGATCCGGTTGCGCTCTTTGGTCGCAGTTGGAACCCCAGTTGGAGTTGGTTTAAGGGTGACGCGTCGGCGTCAGTAACCCTTGATTTTGCCAATGGCGTCACCGTTTCTTATGATGGTTCATGGTGTTCGCAAGGCCGCGAGACCGATTGGAACGCCAATTGGCGCTTTGAGTGCAGCAAAGGCGTCGTGGCGATGGTCAACAGCCAGGTCTACACCCAGGTAACGGGCGCTGAACCGGTGTTGATGGAAACCGTCGCCATGGAACGGACCGATCAGGCTTATCTGCTCCATGAGTTTTATGAAGCGGTGACGCATGGTAAGCCGGCGGTGACCACCTGCCAGGACAACATCAGGTCATTGGGAATTGTCTTTGATGTGGTACAATCGTTTGAGACGGGGCAGGTTGTACGGGCAGGGTAGACATTCAGTGTAACTACAACTATGCCATTGATTAAACGTATGGGCTCCTATGAATTTCGTTTCTACAGCAGAGGTGAAGCACTGGAACCTCCGCATATTCATGTTAAACGTGAGCATCTTGAAGCAAAGTTTTGGCTTGATCCCGCTGTTCGTTTGGCAAGTAGTGGTCGTTTTCGCTCGCATGAGCTGGATGCCATTGCTCGCTTGGTTGAGGAAAATAGGCAAGTATTTTTAGATGAGTGGAATGAGTACTTTAGCTAAACTATACCTAGGGAATGAACCAACAGAGGTTACTGTTCGAGATGAACAACTTGTTATAACCTTGGCCGATGGCCATCAGATTGAACTCCCGCTGCACCTGGTTGGCCAGCTTGCTGCCCAACCTTCATTACCCGAAGATGCCGAAATCCTTATTCTACGGAAGCCGCCACAAATTGATCACCTTCATGTCACCGACAGCGCGCTTAACGTCTATTTGACTGATGGGCGCTTACTCGCCTGTCCGTTGGCCTGGTTTCCGCGCTTGATGCATGGCACGGCGGCAGAACGCAATACCTACGAATTGTCTGGGAATAAGGATGTGATTCACTGGCCGACACTGGATGAGGATATTGAATTGAGTCGGTTGTTTGAGGGCGGGAAAAGTGTTGAAAGTGAACGGTCGTTGCAACGTTGGTTGCTCTCCCGCAAGGCAATTGAAACATCGGAGTTGACCCTGGCCTAGAATATGGGTAAGGATCAGAAACGTTGATAACATCAGAGAGCCCGATTTCAGAAGAACGGCTGGAAAAACCCAAGGCGGTGGCGCAGCATCAAAAAGGTGCGACCGAAGCGTTAATCCAACTGACGATTCATGAATTGATTAAGCGGCCAGAGCAGGAGATCATCAATGTGATGGACTATGTTTTACGCAAGAATGCTGACTTGTATCGCCGGTTGGCCTAATGCGCTCGTTGTCCTTGATTGAATTATTACCTTTGTACCCATAAAAACAATAAGCCTCCCCCACTCACAAATAATCAAAGGAGTCACCATTATGCCAAGACCCGTAACCCTCTTCACCGGCCAATGGGCCGACCTGCCTCTCACCACCCTGGCCGAAAAAGTCAGCGAGTGGGGCTTTGATGGCCTCGAGCTTGCTTGCTGGGGCGATCATTTTGAAGTTGACAAGGCGCTCTCTGACGACGGCTATGTGCGTGCTAAGAAAGATCTGCTCGAACAGCATGGCCTCGGCTACTGGGCGATCAGCAACCACCTTGTAGGCCAATGTGTCTGCGACCCAATTGACGAACGCCACAGCCGCATCTTGCCGCCCCGCCTCTATGGCGACGGCGACCCGGAAGGGGTGCGTCAGCGCTGTGCCCAAGAGATGATCGATACCGGCAAGGCGGCCAAGCTCTTTGGCGTCAATGTCGTCAACGGCTTTACCGGCAGCAGTGTCTGGGCCAAGCTCTACTTCTTCCCGCCGACCAGCCAGGCCGACATCGATAAAGGCTACGAAGACTTCGCCCAACGATGGACGCCGATCCTCGATTCGTATCACGCGGATGGCATCAAATTTGGCTTGGAAGTGCACCCGACTGAGATCGCCTATGATATCATCACCTTTCAACGCGCCATCGACGCGGTCAACGGCCACCCCGCCTTTGGGGCCAACTTTGACCCGAGCCACCTCGTCCACCAATTTGTCGACTCGGCGATGTTCATCCGTGAATTTGGCGACCGCATCTTCCATGCCCACGTCAAGGATTCACGCATCCAGTTGACTGGTCGCAACAGCATCCTCTCGTCCCATTTAGACTTTGGTGACCACCGCCGTGGGTGGGACTTTGTCTCGCCGGGCCACGGGGATGTCAAGTGGGATCCGATCATCCGCGCCCTCAACAGCGTTGGCTACCAAGGGCCGCTCTCGATTGAGTGGGAAGATAGCGGCATGGATCGGGAATTTGGGGCCCAAGAAGCGTTGGCCGTCGTGCGCAAGAATGATTTCAATCCGTCGAATGTAGCATTTGACGCGGCGTTCGCTGAGTAAATCATGACAAGATGACAAGATGACAGGATGCGTAGCGAGACTCTTTCTTCTTGTCATCCGGTCCTCTTGTCATCCTATCTCCCTGCCGCGCAGCAGATACAGAATAAGATTCGATGACAAAGGAGAAGAGAATGGCTGAAGGTTCCGGTTTTACATCAATGGCCGCGGCCACCTCAGAAGGCGAAGCGCCTGAGGTGGGCGTTGGCATGTTGGGCTATGCCTTTATGGGTAAGGCACATAGCAACGCAATGCTTAAGATTCCCCACATGATGTATCCGCCCCCCGCAATCCCCAAATTGGTTGGCATTGCCGGGCGCAATGAGGCAGCAGTCAAGGAGGCAGCCAAGCGTTTTGGCTATGCTACCTATTACACCGATTGGCGCAAGATGTTGGAAAACGATGAGATCCAACTCTTTGACAATGGGGGGCCGAATGATGCCCACGCCGAACCGTCGATTCTGGCGGCGCAGGCGGGTAAGCATGTCCTGTGCGAAAAGCCGCTGGGGCGCACCGCTGAGGAATCCAAAGAGATGTGGGACGCCGTCGCCAAGACTGGCGTCAAGCACATGGTCGCCTTTAACTACCGCTTTGTGCCGGCCATCCGCCAGATCCGCAAGATCGTGGAGAGCGGTGCCTTAGGGCAGATCTATCACTTCCGCGCCCAATATCTGCAAGAGTGGATCATGCCGCATTACAACCTGCCGATGATCTGGCGCTTGCAGAAGAGCCAGGCCGGCAGCGGTGCGCTAGGGGATCTCGGTGCGCACATTATCGACTTGGGCCGTTACCTTGTTGGCGAAATTAGCAGCGTCAGCGCGATGACCAAGACCTTTATCAAAGAGCGCCCTTGGGGCGACGGTACAATGGGTACGGTTGATGTGGATGATGCCTTTGTCGCGGCGGTGGAATTCCAAAATGGCGCGATTGGTACACTCGAAGCGACGCGCTATGCCGGTGGCCGCAAGAATGGCAACCGCTTTGAGATCAACGGCGAAAAAGGATCTATCTCCTTCAACTTGGAACGCATGAACGAGATGGAAGTCTATTGGGTTGGTGAAGAGCCGAAAGAGACACAGGGCTTCAAAAATGTGCTCGTCTCCGAACCCTTCCACCCCTGGTGGGAGAATTGGTGGCCACAGGGGCACATGATTGGCTGGGAACATACCTTTGTTCACGAGATCACCCACCTGCTCGACTGTATTGTCAACGACAAGCCGGTTGCACCAATCGGTGCCGACTTTGAAGATGGCTACCGCTGTGCCGTCGTTTGCGACGCGATTATCGAATCGGCCACCAACAAGCGCCAGGTTGATTGCACCTACTAATTCATACCGTAGACGTAACTACTCAGCCTTTGAATCAATTCAAGGCTGATAGCGCAAGTCGGCTTAAGCCGGCTTCGGTTGTTAGCCTGAACTTTAGTTCAAGGCAACAGTTACCCGTATACAATTGCTCCCTGTCTACCTGTATTTACCGCAGTAAAGTAACCGCCGTGTGTAGCACGAACTGCGGAAGAAAGAGAGTTCACACGGTCGGTTACTGCCAGAATAGGGTGTGTGTGCGCCATGCGTTTGAGAAACTTCTCTTGCTGCTAAGCTGCTCGTTGCTGTGCAGCTTGTGCCCACGCCGAGCTCCCCTCTTCGCCAACGTCCCCACCACCGCAGTCGGTGGGGACGTTGGCGAACCCTCTTCTATTCTTCTGTGTTTTCTTGTTTACTTTCCTGTGCCAATCTTCCTGTGCCAATCTTCCTGTGCCAATAACATGATATTGTATAGATTTGCCAGTAAGTGGGATGATGAATTGTGCAGAAAAGATTTTCGTCAGACTTGCATTTCTCGTAACTCTGTGCTATAGTGACATCGCTTAGCAATGGTTTGATGGCGATTTGCTCGATGCTTGAATGTGCTGTTTTATAGAACATTTTTATAGAACATTTGACATCGATAGGAAATGGTCCACTTAACGCATGTGCTACGGAAGTTGAGCAGTTTTCGCTAAGTGGGGGCTCCCCACTTTTCTTGTTGTATGGGGTTGTTGAATGAATAGGGCAGAGTTCAAAGGGGTACAATAGCGGTATGTCAAAAGCTTTGATCGCCGGCATCAATCAAGTTGCTACAGATAAAGGTCTGGACCGTGAAGTGATTTTCGCTGCCATTGAGACTGCCTTGGTGTCAGCCTATAAGCGTAATTATGGCTCTGTTGCCAATGTTAACGCTGCGGTTGATCGCGTTACCGGAGATATGCACATCTATGCCGAACGTGAAGTGGTCGAAGATATCTTCAATGAGCGGACAGAGATTGTCGAAGCCGAGGCTCGCAAACTACATCCAAGTGCTAAGCTTGGCGATGTGATTCGCGTTGAAACAAAGCCGGATGATTTTGGGCGGATTGCTGCCCAAACGGCGAAGCAGGTAATTCTTCAGCGCATTCGCGAAGCCGAGCGCGATAATGTTTATGAGAATTTTTCTCATCAGGTTGGTGAAATTGTGCGGGCACAGGTGCGGAGCATCGATGCCCAATCTGGCGCAGCAAGCGTGTTGCTCGATGAAAAGCATGAAGTCTTGATGATGCGCGATGAGCAGATCGCCAGTGAGAAGCTGCGACGCGGCGATTATATTCGTGTCTACGTGGTAGATGTTCATAAGAGTACCCGTGGCCCCGTGATTAAATTGAGCCGCACCCATCGGAACCTGTTGCGTCGCTTAATGGAGCAAGAAATTCCTGAAGTGCGCGATGGTATTGTCGAGATCAAAGCGATTGCCCGCGAACCAGGTGCACGCAGCAAATCAGCTGTTGTTGCCACTGTGCCAGGCGTCGATCCCGTTGGTAGCTGTGTTGGGATGCGTGGGTTACGCATTCAGAATATTGTTAACGAGCTATCTGGCGAAAAGATTGATGTTGTAGAATGGAACGCTGATCCTGCGACCTATATTTCAAATGCCTTAAGCCCAGCCAAGGTTAATAATGTCATTTTAGACGAAAAGAGTTCGATCAAAACTGCGATCGTCGTGGTTCCGGATCGGCAACTCAGTCTTGCCATTGGCAAAGAAGGGCAGAACGCCCGCTTGGCAGCCAAACTTACCGGTTGGCGCATTGATATCAAGAGTGAGACCGAGGCAAAAGCCGAAGGTATTGACCAACTGGTCTTTGAACGTGCCCAACGGGAAGTGATGGGTAAGGCTGACGACATTCTTAGCGTTGCTGAACGTATTCTCATGGGTGGTGGTCAAGCGGTGACATCCAATGACCGACTGTGGGAAGCGGCTAAGTCGCTTGGCGAAGAAGGTAGCAGTGCGACCGAACTCAGCGAAGGTGGTCGTGGTCAAACGCTTGAAGATGCATTGGCAAAGCTGACGCAACAACGAGAGAATGAAATTGGGGCACTGCCCGAGTTACCTAATCTCAGCCAACTTGAAAATAAATCGGCCGGTGAGCGTTCCGTCCATGATGCTTGGGCCGCGGCGTTGGCGGCAGCCAATGAGGGTATGCCGGAAGCACCCAGTGAATTGGAACAGCCAGCAGGGTTCCGTGAAGCTGAAGAGGAGATTCCAGCACCAGTGGTGGAGGAAGAGCCTGGGGAACCCGAGGCTTCGGTTGCACCTAAAGACTCTACCGTGGCAGAGGAAGCAACTACTGCGGCTGCAGAACCAGAGGCTCTGACGGCTCCAGATGCTCTACCTGATGTCATTACCGCGGATATGTTGCGGGCACGGATGGCGCAACGTAAGAAGGAACTCGTGATTGATAAAGATTTCGAGATCCCTGCCGAATTGTTGGTCGGTCTTACGGACGAAGAGGAAGAAGAATGGGAGATCGAAACCGAAAGTAAAGCTGCAAAGGGCAAAGTGAAAAAAGCCGCACCAGTCAAAGCAGATAAAAAGCCAAAGAAGAAGAAACGTCGTGTTTCGCAAGGCGATGATGACGATTTTGGCGGATATTTTTAAGTGAAACCCATAAAAGTCATACAGTTTTCTACACAAGGTAAGCTGTATGACTTTTATCATTAGTTGATAGCTGTTATTTAGTATTGAATAGTATTGTATTGAATAGTATCGTATTAGATGTATGTCAGGTAAAAAAACGTCTAAAAGCCGTCCTAAGCATATTCCACAGCGCACATGTATTGGTTGCCGACAGGTAGCTGGTAAACGTGGGTTGATTCGCGTTGTACGCACAGCAGATGGTGTTGTTGTTGATCCAACTGGTAAAGTAGCCGGTCGTGGTGCTTATATCCATGGCACAAAAGGCTGTTGGAGCCGAGTTTTAGATGGGAACCGCCTCAATCAAGCGTTGCGGACAGCTATTAAACCAGAAGAGCGTGCTCTTCTGGTGGCGTTTGGTGCCACGCTGCCGATAGACGATGAAGCTGTGGCTGCGGAATCTGTCGATATGAAAAGTGTAACAGATGAGGCTCACAATGTATCACCGATGGTGAGTCTAACAAGGCAATAGGCCATTAAACATCTGGGGAGCATCTCAGTTTGTGGGCAGGATTTGTAAAAGGAGAGGAAAGCGGAGATACTATACTGCGTTCAGAATGAGAACTGGAGTTTTGCGGACCAACGGGATCGCGTGCGTCGCACTGACGGAAGCATCTAGCGG
>DAOUCA010000141.1:0-28411 GCA_034432375.1 Caldilineaceae bacterium | reverse complement strand
CTACCGATCTACCGATCTACCGATCTACCGATCTACCGATCTACCGATCTACCGATCTACCGATCTACCGATCTACCGATCTACCGATCTACCGATCTACCGATCTACCGATCTACCGATCTACCGATCTACCGATTTATCCAACCTACTGTTCCACCCACACCTCATGCAGACGCAACCCCATGACTGGGTCGACCCACATGTCTTTTACCTTATCTGCCACCCCAAAATTGTTGTTGCTGTAATAGAGACCAATAGTATAACCGGTTTCCCAGGCCCACTGTTGAATATCGCTGTACATCTGCTCGCGCTTGGTTGGATCTTGCTCAACCTGCGCTTGGTGGATCACAGGCTCGATTTCGGAGAGATCCGCATTGATAAATTGATGCATATAGCCCGTAATAAACCAGTTGGTGATTTCGTCGGGGTCCACCACATCGCTGGAGAAACCACCGCTGGTCATCCAATGTTCACCGTTGGCGCGCCGTTCACGTAAGACGCCCGATTCAAGTTGGACCACGGTCGGTTCGACGCCAGGGAGTTTGCTCCACATGCCCTGTAGCGCCGTGGCAATTTCGACGCTGCTCACACTGGTCGAAGTCGCCCAAATCTCAAAAGCAGCACCATCCTTATATTTGGATTTAGCCAAATATTCCTCCGCTTTGGCTAGATCATAGGGATAGCCCGGCACCGTATCATCCCAATACATCACACCTTGGGGCAGAAAACTGGTCCACATGGTGGCATGACCAAAGAGTACGGCATTGATGAGTGCTTGACGATCCACGGCATAGTTCAGCGCCAAGCGGAAATTGACATCATCAAGCGGTGGCTTGGCATGGTTAACCGTCATGCCACCGGCAAAGGCAAAGGGAAATTCGCTGACGGAAAGCCCCGGCAACGCGTTGATGGCGTCGATCTGGCTAAAGGGAATATTGTCCGCCACATCGACGTCGCCGGCCTGCAACTTCAAAATGCGCGTGTTGTCATCGGGGATGAGCACGACTTCTACTTCATCGAGATAGGGACTGTAAATGCTGTTGGGATTGCGCACAAGCGTGACGTGATCGGACTGTACAATCTCGTCCACCATAAAGGGGCCACTACTGACCGGCTTGTCCCAGAAAGCATCGCCCTGTTCTTCCAGCGCGGCTTTCGGGAAGATGGAGGCCCAATAGCCCGCCACATAACTGAGGAAAGGCACAAATGGCTTATTGAGCGTGAAGACCACAGTGGATTCGTCGGGGGCTTCCACGGTTTCCAAGCCGGCATCCTCATAAAGCCATGCCCACAGCGATTCTTCACGCCGACCCCGTTCAATCGAGAAGACCACATCCTCGGCGGTCAACGGGCTGCCGTCGGAGAACTTTAGATCCGGGCGCAAATGAAAGGTCCAGCTCTGCAAATCATCGCTGACATCGTAGGATTCAGCGGCGGAGGGTTCGAGTGCTGAGCCGTCGCGGTTCACCCGATAGAGCAACTCATACAAATTGAGATGCAACATGATATCGGTGTTGGCGGTGGTGGTGGTCGGATCCAAGTGGGTTTCGCTGGCACTGGTGGCCAGGATCAACTTGCCACCGCTTTGAGCCTCGCCAGCGGTGACTTGCTCATCCGTGGCTGAAGTAGACTCCGTGGTCGTGGGGGCGGCGGTCGGTGTACAGGCCGCCAATAACAACGTGATCAGTGCAATAACCCAAACTGTAGAAAATCTTAGACGCTTTTTCATAGATCTGCTCCCTTGTAATGCGATAAAGTAGCACAGACAAATTAAAAATTTTTCCACTAAGTGATGGGATTTGGAATGGATATCGATTGGGGGCGGTAGACGAAACAGAACGGTTCTTTATTGGGTGCGTCCCATTTTGGGGGATTACACAGAAGGACAAATTGATCGTCCGGCGTAATCCCCCAAATGTGGTACGCACCCGTTCTTTATTACTGGCTTGCAAAATTCTTTAAGATGAGCCAAACTCTATTGTATGATGCGCTAGCGGGCACTTTCATCGGTGTACGAGGGAAGTACTGATAGTGTATCAGAATAGAGCCGGACAAACAATTGACTGAAACTCCAATAATTACGGGTTGTTTTTGGGCGAATTAGCCAGCGCCGTTGCTCCGCCCAACGGTGAGCGCTTACTGGGAGAGGGCACCAACCGCCATGATGATCGATATCCATGTCCATCACACCTGGGCCAAGTTCGATGAACCGCCGTGGGCGCTGATTGAAGAGACCTTTGCGCTGGCAGAACAGAATGGCATTGACAAAATCGGCCTGCTGGGCACCTATAGTTTTCACGGCGTCGACCCCACGCCGGAGGGCATACGGGAGTGCAACCGCCACGCCGCGCTGATTGTCAAGCGTTATCCCGAACAGGCCTATTCTTTCTGTTATCTGAATCCTGCCCACGATCCGGCCTTGATTGCCGATGAACTCGATCGTTGTGTACTTGACGAGGGCATGAAGGGGATTAAGCTTTGGATCGCCGTTAATGCGCGTGACTCGCGACTGGATGTCGTAATGGAAGGCGCACGCCGCCACAAAGTGCCGGTGTTGCACCACGCCTGGTACAAATCGACCGAGTATGTCTACAATGAATCGACGCCTGCCGATATCCGCGAGCTGGCGCTGCGCTTTCCCGATGTACCGATCATCATGGCTCATTTAAATGGCTGTGGCGTGCGCGGCGTGCTCGACATCCACGATCTGCCCAATGTCTATGTCGATACCTCCGGTTCACAACCCGATGCCGGCTTTATCGAGTTTGCCGTCGAGCAACTGGGCGCTGAACGCATCCTCTATGGCTCCGACGCCCCGATTCGCGATTACGCCAGTCAACTCGCCAAGGTGACCGGTGCCTGCATCAGTGAGCAGGCGCGCCAGTTGATCCTGGGCCAGAATGCGGCGCAGTTGTTAAACTTCTGAGCGCCAAGCCGCCGCAGCTGAGCTTGTCGAAGGCGGAGGCTATGGTGGAAGCTACATCGCTAAAATTCTGTGAGAACAACAATGATTGATGCCGATCTCCTCATGGGTCACTATCCCTTCCGACCCTTGCCCCATGCCAGTGCCGACCCGCAGCAGATCAAGGCGTACCTCCAGGAACGGGGAATTCAGCGCGCTTGCCTGGCCTCGCTGCACGCCGCATTTTATGCCGACCCCGAACAGGGCAACGCCGAAGTGCTGTCCCTAATCGTGCATGATGATTTTTTCCTGCCGGTCGCCACGATCAACCCGTCACTACACAACTGGCGGATAACCTTGCGCCGCGCCGTGGACGAGTACGGCTGCCGCAACGTGCGCTTGCTGCCCAACTATCACCAATATCCATTGGATGCACCCTTTGTCGACACGTTTCTGGATGCCGCGCAAGCCCACGGGCTGCTGGTGACAATTGTCAAACGGCTGGAAGATGAGCGGATGCACCCGCCATTGATGAAGGTGCCCGGCGTGGCGAACAGCGATATTGTCGCCCTGGCGCAGCGCTATGCGCAGCCACTGCTTCTGCTTTCCGCCTATTTCGCAGAGATCAAAGAGCTCGCTGCGGCCACGACCAATCTCTACTTTGACATTGCCTTTGCCGAAACGCTCAACACCATGACGCGCTTGACTGAAGCCGTATCGCCGCAACGTCTGCTCTTTAGCAGCCACAGCCCTTTTTTCTATCCGGAAGCTGCCATTGGCAAGGTCACGCAGTGGCAGATTGGGCCAGAGGAGCGCAAAGGCGTTGTCGAGGAGAATCTCACGCGATTGCTTGGTACAAGGTAACACCGTTTTACTTTCAACCAAGAATTGAAAACAGCGTTGTTGTCAATCCATCTGCATGATCAATAACACAGGAATGCAAAGACAAAAAGGGGGCTCTATGACACGCAACATCACCATCGCCGCGATTCAACTGCCGATCTGGCATGAAGGCGAAACGACCGCCCAACAGAAACGCTTCAAGGTAGAAGCAATCATGCATTGGCTGGAGGAAGCGGGTAAGGCCAAGGTCGATCTGGCTTGCCTGGGGGAAACCTGTACCGGGGAAATCGAGGTGGAAGATGCCTACAGCGGACCGACAACCCGGATGGTGCAGAAGCTAGCTGCGCATTACCAGATGCATGTGATCTTGCCGCTGCACGCCAGAGTCGATGGCATTCTGCGCAACACCGCGCTGGTCATTGACAGCGACGGTCAAATCGTCGGGCGCTATGACAAAGTCCACCCCACACGGCGCGAACTACGCGACGGTGTTGTCCCAGGCAACGACTTCCCGGTCTTTGACTTGGCCTTTGGCCGCGTCGGTATCTGCATCTGCCACGATTTGACTTTTCCCGAAAGCGCCCGCGTCCTAGGTGTGCGCGGCGCAGAGATCATCGTTTGGCCGACGCTGTGGAGCGGCTGGGGCGAAGAACTCTGTTACGCCGTGATCCGCAGCCGCGCCATCGACAACGCAGCCTGGCTGGTCAACACAACCTATGGCATCGAAAGTCACAAAGCGTGGCGACCGGGCATGATCCTGGGGCGCAGCGGTGTGATCGCGCCCGACGGGCTGATCCTCTCCAACGTCGGTCGCTATGTTGGCATGGCGCTCTGCACCGTGGACCTCGACCACCCGCGCATCGCCCATGACTTTTCCTTCCCCGGCGACAATGATGCGCGCAACTCACTCATGGCCGACCGCCGTCCCGATGCCTATGGCCCACTGATTGATCCCAGCCTGGTTGCACCGCCGGCACCGCCCCCTGGTTTTTATGCCGCCACAAAAATTGCCAATCCTGCTTCAGTGGCGGAACAGGTGACGTTGTGACCAACCGGACCAATCTCAAGCTGACCGAATCGCTGGCGCTCTTTGACCGTGCCCAAAAGCGCATTCCCGGTGGCTCGCAGACTAACAGTAAGCGGCCCAGTCAATTTGCCTATGGCGGCTATCCCATCTATGCCGAGCGAGGCGACGGCGGCTATATCGTCGATGTCGATGGCAACCGCTATCTTGATTTGGTGCAGGCGCTTGGGCCGGTGATTCTGGGCTACCACCACCCCACCGTCGACGCGGCCATTGCGGCCCAACTGGAGCGGGGCATCATCTATGGGCTCATGTCACCGCTGGAGGTGGCCTGTGCCGAATTGCTCGGCGAGGTAGTGCCCTGTGCCGAGATGGTGCGCTTCTTTAAAGGGGGTGGCGAGGCAACCGCGGCCGCCGCGCGTACCGTGCGCGGCTTTACCGGGCGTGAGGTCATTTTGAACTGTGGTTATCGCGGGTGGCCCGATGTGTGGGCGATCAGCACCGGCGACCCCGGTGTGCCGGAAGTGTTGGGCAGCTATGTGACCAGTTTCCGGGAATTTGACCTGGACGATTTGCAGGCTAAATTGCAGCAACACCATGGGCAGGTGGCTGCGGTTTTCTTGGATATCCAACGCGCAGAGCCGCCGCCCGGCTATCTGGCCGCGGTCAAAGCGCTCTGCCACGAGAACGGCGCACTGCTCGTCTACGACGAAATTGTTACCGGATTTCGGCTGGCCCCTGGCGGGATGCAGGAGCGCTATGGCGTCACCCCCGATCTCGCCTGTTTCGCCAAAGCGATGGCCAATGGGATGCCGCTGGCCTGTGTCGCTGGACGGGGCGCTGTCATGGCGACCATGGCCGAGCGCTCTATCTCCATCACCTATGGCGGTGAGGCGCTCTCGTTGGCCGCGGCCATTGCCACGGTCATCACCATTCGCGAAGAGCGGGTCACCGATTATCTGTGGACGTTAGGCGCACAGTTGCAGGAAGGGCTGAACCAAGCCGCAGAGGTCGCAGCGATTCCCTTTCACTGTGGCGGGTTGGCACCGATGTCAACGATGACCTTCACGGAGAGTGCTCCGCATCCGGGACCATTGCTGTGGGAATATTTTTTGCAAGAGATGGCCGTGCGCGGTGTACTGTTGCGGCGCGGTGGACTCAATTTCCTCACCCACAGCCACACTGCGGCGGATGTGGCGCAGGTGGTGGCGTCGGCGCAGGAGGTCTTTGGCGCGTTGCGTACGCTGTGGGGCAGTGAACGGATTGATACCGCGGTGCAAGCGCGCAAAGCGCACGTTGCCACATAGCGGAGGCTGAGCTTGTCGAAGCCAACGCGGGGCGGCTTCGACAAGCTCAGCCTCCGCTACTTCCTTAACGCTCAACGGTCAGGATGCGCCCACCCCCTAGGGCAAAAAAGTGTATCTTGGTCGGAGTGAAGTGGCGCATGGTATTCGTAGCGGGTGGCAGATAAAAGTTGGCAGCGGTTGTCACCACCAGTCACTGCCAGATCGATGGTTATCGCAGATGGCCCAATGTGCTCATGGGCGCAACCAACAGGCTCTACGCTTCGTTCAGCGACCAGTTGACAATTTCTCCCATGAAGGCGACAAAATTAGTGAGGGCGCTCTCCATCATGGCCGTGCCGTATTCAAGCGTCGCCTTGCGCGCATCGCCCAGGGCACCGTTCGTTGTGTAGCGGTCAAAGCGATAGGGGACAGTGACCCCATATTTGCGCAGGCTGCCGCGTAGATTGTAAGTCAGTTCGGTCATTTCACCGGCGGCTAGTGCTTCCGTTTTGACGATCTCCGGCGCCAGGTACATTGCCGCGGCTGTCTCCATTTCGCAGGCGTGGCCGGTAATGCCGGTGATGCCAAAGCGCTCATTGATGTCACTATCGACAAAGCTAAAATAGGTGGCTGCGCCCACAAAGGTCGGTGACAACTCCTCGTTAATGCGCACAGAGGTCAGCGAGGATAAGTGGTTGGTTAGTGGGTGCCATGAGAATCTCCTGTTGCTTGCTCCAATTTACGCCCCACACCCGGATCCAACTGCGCCGACCAGAGATGGGCCTGGACCTCCTGGTGTTCACCTTGCAGCATCTCTTCGAGAAATTGTTTGACAGCGCGGATCGCAGCGTCGACCAGAAGCTGTCCCTGTTCGGCGGTGGCGGCGAGCGGTTGCTTGTCCTCTTGATCGTGCATGGTGTCGTGGCGGATATTCTCCGGGCAGATGACCATCGCCATCGCCGTCTCATATTCTTGGGCGTGGCCGGGGACGCGGCCTTTGCAATGTTGTTCCGCCTCTTCGCGGCTCAAGTTCCAATAAGAGTGAAACTGCACATTGACCGGTGGCTCCATCGCCTGGAAGTAGAGTTGCCACTGGCGGATCATGCCGTACATGGGCGCTTCGTTGCCGCCGTGGCCGTTGAGAATAAAAATATTGCGGATGCCATGCCGCGCCAGGCTTTCGACGGCGTCAAAGAGCACGCTCGACCAGGAGCCGGGCTTGGCGGTCATGCTGCCCTTGTGAATCATGTGGTGTTCACTGATGCCAATGCGCAGCGGTACCGTGACGATCACCTGCGGGTACAACTGTTGCGCCACCGCTTCGGCCAGATAAGTCGCGGCGCGAATATCATATTCCATCGCCAGATGTTCTAGATGCTGCTCAATGCTGCCGGTGGGAATGATTGCGGCTTGATACTTTCCTTCTTCGAGTGCTTGGCGAAATTCACGCCGGGTCAACTTACCGAGGGTGATGGGATGCGATGTCATCGATTGCTCCTATGCGTGATGCGTGATGCGTGATGCGTGATGCGTGTTGCGTGTACTGCGGTCCCTGAGCCTGTCGAAGGGGCGGCTTCAGAAAGCCTCTTTGAGCTCCGCCATCGCTTCCTCGGCGGCTTCGAGCACTCGATCCATGTCGGCGTCGGTGTGGGCGGCGGAAAAGCCATGGTGGGGTGAGGCATGGAAGTAGACGCCGCGGTTGACACAGCCGGCGATAAAGGTGTACTCCATCGCTCGGTGTTTTTGTGCCGCCTGCCGATAGTTAGTGACCGGTTCGCGGACGCCGAAGTACATGCCAAAGCGCGGCCCGATGTATTGCAACTGTACGGGCACGCCGCTACGGTTGATGATCTCCTGAAAGCCACCATAGAAGCGCTCGCCCACCGCGTCGAGATTGCTGTAAAAGTTGGGCTGCGCGTACTCGTGCAGCGCGGCGATTGCCGGCAGAACGGTGGTTAGATGGGCTAGAAAGGTGCCGCTCATCTCGCTGTCGCCCAGGGGACGTAGATGCTCCATGACGGCGCGTTTGCCGGTTAATGCGCTGATCGGCGCGCCACCGCCAAAGGCTTTGCCCAATACACAAAGGTCAGGCGTCACGCCGAGATACTCCTGCGCGCCGCCGGGGGCCATGCGAAAGGCAGTCAACACTTCATCAAAGAAGAGCAGCACACCATATTCGGTACAGAGTTCCCGGCAGCGTTGGGCAAAACCAGGCCGCGGCGCGATGCAGCCTTGGTCATAATTGATCGGCTCCATGAGCAGCGTGGCGACCGTTGCGCCATGTTGCGCAAAGGCTGCCTCAAGTGCTGGCACATCATTGAAGGGGACAATGATAAGATTGCCCTGATCACTCGTCGGCATGCCCGCGGATTCGGGCCGCGCCAGCGGGTGATCGGCTGGGCCGGCCTGATCGACGGCGGGCGAGACGCTGTAGTTGAGCGCATCAGCGTAGCCGTGAAAGTGCCCCTCGAACTTGATAATCTTGTCGCGCCCGGTCGCTGTACGCGCCAGGCGTAGACCGTGCATCACCGTCTCCGTGCCCGAGCCGGCAAAGCGCACCATTTCGGCGCAGGGCACCATCTCGGTGATGCGGCGGGCCAACGCCGTCTGGTACTCGGTCTCGTAGGAGCAGAGGATGCCCATGTCGAGCGCCTGTTGATAGGCCGCTTTGATCGCCAGATGGTTATGGCCCAAGAGTGATGCGCCATGCGAGACACACATGTCGATATATTCA
Source organism: Caldilineaceae bacterium (assembly GCA_034432375.1). Taxonomy (GTDB): domain Bacteria; phylum Chloroflexota; class Anaerolineae; order Caldilineales; family Caldilineaceae; genus JAHBVH01. The sequence goes on along the minus strand of DAOUCA010000141.1, from coordinate 19,622 downwards.
TTGCCGTCAACATCGTAGAGCCGTGCACCGTCACCGCGGCTGAGGTAGAGGGGGCGACCGGTGGCTTTGTTCACGCGAAACGAGGCGGAGACGCCGCCGGGGAGGAATTGTTGGGCTTGTTGGTAGAGTTCGTCGTGTTTGGTCATGGTGGGTAGATAGTAGGTAGACAGGTAAACAGGGAAAAAGGTAGATAGGTAGATAGGTAGATAGGTAGATAGGTAGATTCGGTCGATAAGTGTGTACGTGTGTACGTGTGTACGTGTGTACTTGTGTACGTGTCTACTGTTTCCCTTCTACGCAAACTCACAATGTCAGTCGTGGATCCAGCGCATCGCGTAGGGCATCGCCGATGAAATTGATACTGAGCACGGTGACCGCAATCATTAAGCCCGGCGGTAACCAGAGGTGAGGGAATTGTTCCAGCAGTGTCAACCGCTGTGCGCTGTGCAGCATGTTGCCCCAACTGGGGGTAGGGGGCTGGACACCAAGACCGAGAAAGCTGAGCCCAGCTTCTGTGAGAATCGCACCGGCCATGCCCAAGGTGGCGACGACGATCAGATAAGGCACGACATTGGGCAGGATGTGGCGGACCAAGATCCGCCCATTGGGCAGACCGGTGCTCTGCGCCGCTTCAATAAATTCGACCTCGCGCAGCGCCAACACTTGGCCACGTACCAGACGGCAAGTGCCGGGCCAACCAAGTAGCCCAATCGCCAGCATGACATTGTAGATGCTGGGGCCGATAAAGGCGACCACAGTAATGATAATGATCAGGTCGGGAAAGCTCATGACAGTGTCGGTGAAGCGCATGATCAGCGAATCGATCCAGCCACCATAGTAGGCGGCCACCGCACCCAGGATCGTCCCAATTGTAATGTAGATTGAGACCGAGACGATGCCGACAGAAAGCGAGATGCGCCCGGCATAGATCAAACGGCTCCACATGTCGCGCCCGGCGGTATCAGTGCCGAGCAGATATTCGGCGTTGGGTGGTTCTTTGGTTGCGCGCATGTCAAGTGCATAGGGATCGTGCGTGGCAAGGAGTGGCGCAAAGAGGGCGAGAAAAATAAGGATCAACATGAAAAGCATGCCTACCACGGCCAGACGATGGCGGCGAAAGCGCTGCCAGAAGCGCGAACCTTGGGGGCGAGGTAAAAATTGAGCGGTGTCAGTCGCGCTCATGCGGCACTTTCTCCATAACGAATGCGCGGATCGGCGTAGGCATAGAGGATATCGGTCAGTAGATTGGCGCTGAGAATCAGAATGGCGGAGATAAAGAGCAGCCCCATGATCTGGGGATAGTCGCGATCGGTAATCGATTCGATGGCCAATTGTCCAATCCCCGGCCAGTTAAAGACCGATTCGATAATTACCGAGCCACCAAAGAGACCGGGAATGCGCAGCCCCAGAACGGTAATCAGAGGAATGAGTGCGTTGCGCAGTGCATGGCCGGTGACGACGATGCGCTCTTTCAGCCCCTTGGCGCGCGCTGTCGTAATGTACTCCATCCCCACGACTTCCAGTAGACTTGTGCGCGCAAAACGCATGAGCGAACCGGTGCTGGCCAACCCCAGAATCGTTGCCGGAAGAATCAGGTGGTAGAGCACATCAACAGCGTAGGGCAATTCGCTGCGCAGGCTGACCATGCCAAAGGGAGGCAGAAGATCAAGCTTGAGCGCAAAGAGATAGATTCCGCCCAATGCTAGAAAGAAGCTCGGCATCGAAATCCCGGCAAAGGCAAAGAAGGTGAGTAGATAATCGAGCCACGAATATTGACGCAGGGCGGAGAGAATGCCCAGCGGAATGCCCAGCAGTACCGAAAAGAGCAGCGCACTTGCCGTCAGGATCAACGTTGCGCCCAGCCGATCTTGAATGCGGTCGGCGACCGGCACATTCTTAACATAGGAGTAGCCCATATTGCCGGTCGCCATCTCGCGCAGCCAGATGGCATAGCGGATGGGCAATGGCTGATTGAGCCCCATCTGCTCGCGCAGCTCCTCTTGCATGGCAACCCCCACCGCCATGGTCGGATCGATCATGGCGTCGATCGGATCACCCGGCGCCAGGTTGATCAGCGCAAAGTCAATCAGGGTAATGCCCAGGAGAATCGGGAGGGTCAACAGTAGGCGGCGTAGGATGTATTGGGTCATGGATATCTGTCTTATGCAAGGTTATGACAAGATGACAGAATGAACCTGTTGGCGAAAGCAAGTAGGCGGCGGCTGAGCTTGCCGAACCCTGAGCCGCTTCCCTTCGACAAGCTCAGGGTTCGACAAGCTCAGAGAGCGCTCCGTTGTTGAATTAACCGACAGTATCACAGAATGACAAGATGTCTCGATATAACCAATAAATTGCTCATCTGGTCATCCGGTCATCTTGTCATTCTTGTCAAATTACTCTTCCAGATACCACGTCTCAATGGCGTCATAGTTGGTCAAGTGGCCATAGTATTGCGGCGTGGCGTTCTTGAGGCGGCTGGTCATTACCCAACTGGTAACGCCCAGGCGTATTGGGATAATCGCGGCTTCGTCGTCGAGAATTCCCTGTAGCTCCTGATAGATTGGGATGCGTTTTTCTAGGTTGGTTTCGGCGCGTCCGGCTTCGAGCAATTCGTCCGCCCGTTCGTTGCAGAAGAGGCTGGCGTTGTAACCTCCTTCAGCGGCTCCATAGCCACATTTGTAATAGATGTTGGCTGAATCCGGCTCTGGGCCATAGGCATTGCAGCCGGAGACAATGTCAAAATCATGCTCTTCCAGATAGGCTTGGTTAAAGGCGGCGCGGTCACCAACGCCCCGCAATTCACTGTTCAGCCCGATGTCGGCGAGGAACTGTTGGATAAAGAGAATCTCTTCCGAGGGCTCTTCGCCGCTGAAGATATAGTCGAGCACATGATCAGCATCCCACTCGCCGGCATCAATTGACTGCTGTACGAGCGCTCGCGCCTGCTCAGGATCGTAGGTGATCTCCTTTTCGTAGGGGTTGGGTTGCAAGAACTCCTGCCCCAAGTGATGGAGGAAGGGCTTAGAAAGCTGCGAATTTAGGAAGAGTTCGTCGGTGATCGTCTGCCGATCAATCGCAAATTGAATCGCATGGCGCACATTTTTGGGGATGCGCTCAACATTGGCCGTCACATTGCAGAAGACGCTGCTTGGTTGGAAGACGACGTTATAGTCGGGATTGTTGAGGAAGCGCTCGATATCTTCGGTTGGCAGGCTGCTGGAGAGGTCAATCTCGCCCGTTTCAAAGCCGGCGGCAACGGTGGTGCTGTCCGGGAAGATAAAGTTGATGCCGGCCAACTTGGGGGTACCCAGGAAATAGGCGTCGTTGCGTTCTAGCCGGATAAATTGATCCTCTGCCACCTCGACCACCTTGAAGGGACCGGTGCCAATCGGGCTTTTGCTAAAGAACTCGTTTTCCTTGAGTTCCGCCGCGGGCACATCGCCGAGGATATGCTTGGGCAGGATGCCGACAAAGGCAAGGGTATCCAAGAAGGACATGCTCGGCGCTTCGAGTGTAATCTGAATCGTATACTCATCGACCACATTCAACCCTTCGATGCTATCCGCCGAGCCATCCTGAAATGCGGTCAAGCCCTTTAACGTGCTGAGGGATGGCCCCCAAAAGGTGGGATTGTCGGGGTGGACGGCCGCCGTGTAGGTGAAAGCGACATCTTCCGCCGTGAAAGGCTCGCCATCGTGCCAGACGACATCTTGGCGTAGATGGAAGGTGAAGGTCAGCCCATCCTCTGAAACCTCATAGCTCTCGGCCAGGCTGGGCTGTGGTGGGCTGCCAAAAAACCCGATGTCATATTGCAGCAGCCGGTTGTAAATCATGCGGAAGAGTTGCGATTGCACCCCTTGCACAGAGTCGAGCGGGTTGAGGTTGCGGGGCTTTTGCGCATAGGCAAAGTTGAGGACGCCCCCTTCGGCAGGGGCGGCGGCCGTGTCACTCTCTGCGGCTGCGGGTGCCGCCCCTGCGGCGGTTTCCCCGGCATTTTCTGCGGCTGGTGCGGCGGGTGTTGCACAGGCTGTCAAGAGCAGACCGGCAATGAGCCACACTGCAATGAATGTGTACCGCTGTCGGATCATGAATGTCTCCTTATTGACTGGGTGTTCGGTTGAGAAGATTGCAAAATGATGTTCGTGAATCGGTAAGATGTTTTGTAACTTGCGTGATCGCTGTCAAAGAGGATCATCAGGAGTGTGTTCTATTGTAGGATAGCTAGAAAAATCTGTCAATTCGCTAAAAAATGGTGACCAACCGATCCCCCCGCTTCACCTCCTCATAGACAAACCCTATAAAAGTCGCACATTCTGTAGGGGTGGTGCCTTGCGGGTGCCCGTAAGGGACCACCCCTACAATTGATGCAGAGTCTATTTGGTCTGCCTATCTGAAGATAAAGTGGGTGGGTGATGATTACCCCTGCATTTGCCGCCGTACCCGCGCCGGAATTTCATCATTCTTGATCTCTGCCGACAACATGCACAGGGACCGATCGGCCAGTGGTAGGGTAACTTTGACACCGCCACGCCGGTGCGACTCGCGCAGTGCCATTGCTATTTCAAGCGCGGCCAGCCCATCATCGCCAGAGCAGCGCGGTGGCTGGCCAGTTTCGATGGCGTTCATGATATCTTCGACAATGGTCACACCAGTACCGGGGATTTGGCGCGGCAAGGGAAAGGGCACCTTGGCGGGCACCCCGCGCTTGTTTGGGCCATCGGCCAGGCGTTTGGTCAATTCCAATTCCAGACAACCATTAACCAGGCGCACCCTGCCTTCTGAGCCCAAGATATCGAATTCCCAGCTAGCAACGCCGGTCCGCATCCCGCGCAAGTAGGCGCGCACGCCGTTGTCAAAGGCGAGATAGCCATTGCCCATCAGGTCATTGTCGCTTGCCGCGGCTTCATCCGACTCCATCTCGCCAAAGAGCCAGATCACATTGCCACCAGCTAGATAGCGCGTGCTATCGATCAGATGGCTGCCGTTGTGCGAGAGGCCACATTGACCATAGGCCGTAATCTGCAACAGATCACCCAACTCGCCCGCTTCGATCATGCGCCGCGTCTCCGCAAAGAAGGGGTTCCAGCGGCGCGAACAGTTCACCGCCAGTTGCACGTTGTGTTCGCGACAGGCGGCGACCATTGCATCGGCCTCGGCCAAGGTGAGTGAAAGCGGCTTCTCTGCCCAAATTGCCTTCACGCCGGATTGGGCCAACTCTTGCACAATCTGGGCACGAAGGCGCGCCGTGGTGCAGACGCTGACAATATCAAGCTCTTCCTGCGCCAGCATCTCGCGATAATCGGAATAAAGATGGTCTGCTGACAGACCCCATCGCTCGCCAAAGATGGTCCGCTGCTCGTCATGCGGATCGGCACCGGCGACCAACTCGACACCTGCGGTGGCAACATAACTGGGCGCGTGGGCATAGGGGAAAAAGGTGGTGCCCCCCTGGTGCTGTTCATCATCATAGGTGCTGCCCATCCGGCCCAGGCCGATGACTGCTGCTCGATACATGGTCTCTCCTTGCTGTGGTTGCTCTGTATGCTAATGAAGTCAGGCTAAAAGCTGCTCGCCTACCTTTTCAACCCAGATCTTGCGTTTGCGGCGGTGTAGGGCCACATGTTCGCCGTAAAACCCTGGATCATGGTCCAGGCCAGTTTCCCGATCCAGGAAGAGTGGAAAGTGTTCGGCAGGTGGTTTGGCATTCGTATAGGCATGCTCATAGCTGCGCATAATAATCTGCTGTTCACGACTGAGCGTTGCCAGCCATGCCGGGTCTGAAGTCAGCCGATCAGCCGAAGTGACCCACGAAGGGCAATAGGCGAGGAAGAGATTTTTGCGCGTTGTGGTGCTTTCGTTGGCTTCGACGCGATGCCAGATGCTGCCATGCATAATCGTCATGCTCCCCGCGGGTACTTGCAGGATCTCTTCACCGGGCAGACTGTCATGGGTGTCATAACCGTCGAAATATTGGTGGCGATGGCTGCCGGGCATATAGACAAAGTTGCCCATTTTGGGGACCGAGAGATCGGTCAGCCAGTAGCCAATTTTGATCTGCAAGGGCAAGACCGGTGAAAAGATCTGATAGGGTAGGGCGCGGGCACCATCGGGATGCCAGCGGTTATTGTGTCCACCACCTGATGTGCGCAAAAAGAGTTCGCTCAACTGAAGCTTTAGCTGCTCGCCATAGAGATCGTAGGCATAGCCCACGTGGCGGTCGTGGTCGATCAGATCGGCCAACACAGGGTCGCGCTCGACAAAGTTTTGCACACTGAGGAAGGCACCCGGTTCATACTGCTCGTGGGCTTGGGCCACTCGATCAACGGCAGCCACCAGTTCGTTGACTTCGTTTTTGTTGAGCGCGTTTTCGATGATGATAATGCCCTCTTCGAGGAATGTCTCCCACTGTGCTGCCGTGAATCCGGCGGGTGCTTTGCGATAGTGTCCATTTGTCTCAGGCATAGGATCTCCTTGATCTACGATAGATGCAGTTGGGGAATGATACAACCGGTAACCTATCACAGGGCATAGGCGATGTCAAACGGCTTTTCCGGGGTGATACCGCTGCACTCCCAGCATAAAATCGCGCGTTTGCGTCAAAGGCTACTTTCCGGTATGCTCATCTGCGATTTCCCGCTAGAATCATTTCCCAACGTAGGCCAAATTGTAACGATTCAGCTATCCAGATTTGGTAAACCTGTCACGCTGAAAGCGTCTCCAGGGTACTCAACCTTGAAGATTCTTACAGGATGACAGGCAGCACATAGAGAGATGGCTGCATAGTTACGCCAAATTCACAAAAAGGAGAGCGTATGTCAGTTACCGCGTGTGGACGTCCCAATATCCTCTGGTATTGCAGCGACCAACAGCGCTTTGACACGATCGCGGCGTTGGGCAATCCACACATTCATACGCCACGCTTAGATCACTTTATCCAACAAGGCGTTGCCTTTACCCACGCCTTTTGTCAAGCTCCGATCTGCACGCCGAGCCGCGCCGGTTTTCTGACGGGTATGTATCCGAGTGCGCTCGGCGTCAACGGCAATGGCTATGCCGAATTCCCTGCTCAGTACGCCGAACGGCTGATCACGCGGCGGCTGGCGGATGTGGGGTATGATTGTGGGTTGGTGGGCAAATTGCATCTGGCGAGCGCGGCCAATGGGCAAGAACCGCGGGTGGCGGATGGTTATCGCTCGTTTCAATATAGCCATTCGCACAAGGGACCGCGCGAGGTTGGCCACGACTATGCCGAGTGGTTGCGCCAACAGGGGACGGACCCCGAGGCGCTGATGGCTGACCAATCGCCAGGCACCTATCACCAAGGCGCGGCAAAGAAGGAATTTGGGGGCGTTTTTGTGCCCACTGCGGAGCACGACACGATCCCGCCCCATCTGCACCAGAGCCATTGGTGTACCGAAAAGTCAATCGAATTCATTGAGAAGAACCGCGGCGCAGATCAACCGTGGCTGCTCAGCGTCAACCCCTTTGATCCTCACGCCCCCTTTGATGCGCCGTGGGAATATTTCCGCCGTTATGATCCAGCGACGCTGCCCGGGGCCCATTTCAAGCCATCTGATCTGGCGCAGCAACAGCGGCTGGTCGAGGCTGGCGTCGACTTTCAATCCAAACCGCGCCACCCTGACGAGTGGGATCACAAAACGATGCAGGCCTCCTATTACGCCATGATCGAATTGATTGACCACGAGTTTGGCCGCCTGCTCGACTATTTGGATGAAACCGGGCAGCGCGAAAATACGATTGTGATCTTTGCCAGTGACCACGGGGAAATGCTTGGCGACCATGGGCTGATCCTCAAAGGCTGCCGGCTCTATGAGGGGTTGACCCGCGTGCCGCTGATCATCTCGTGGCCAGGCCATTTTCAGCAGAATCTGATTAATGATGCGCTCGTTGAGTTGACGGACCTGGTGCCGACTTTGTACGACGTGCTGGGTATCGAAATTCCCTACTTTGTACAAGGGCGATCGCTGCTGCCGCAACTAACCGGTGCTGCTACACCACCAGAACACCGCGACTTTGTGCGCACCGAATTTTACGGCGCGATCAACTTCCCCGATCAGACCCACGCTACGATGTACCGCGAGCGCCGTTGGAAGCTAATCAGCTATCACAGTAAAAATCTCTTTGAACTCTACGATCTGGAGAATGACCCGTGGGAACATCAGGACTTGTCGACCGATCCCGCCTATAGCGAGATTTTGGTTGAGCTAATGCGCAAGAGCTTTGACGCCACCGTCTACAGCCATCCTCCAGTGTCGGCGCGGGTGGCCTCCTTTTAGCCGGTTAACAATTTGTTGCATAACAACCAATGAACCCAACCAGAGGAAAAGCAGCCAACTGAAGATTTATATCTCTGTGATCTCTGTGATCTCTGTGATCTCTGTGGCTTAACCAAGGATACTCACGATGCCCAAACGACTAGCAATTACCGCCCCCTATCAAGTCAAAATCCTAGAGTATGAACAGAACCCACCCGCGCCATCTGAAGTGCTGGTGCGCACGGAAATCGCTTCCGGCAAGCATGGTACCACCACCGGCATGTTTGACGGCGGCGCGTGGCAGGGCCATACCTTTAGCCCAGAGATTGGCTACTTTCAGCAGACCGCTACCCCGGACCAGACGACAAAACCAATCGACGAGGCACACCCAATGAACTCGGGAACTTCTGGTGTTGGCGTGATCGAAGCGATTGGCAGCACGGTGACACGGTGGCAAGTCGGGGATCGTGTCTTTGGCCCGATGGACATTCGCGAGGTGAATATTTGCCAGGAAGATCGCCTCTATCCTTTGGGCGAGATCGCGCCGGCGACCGCACTTTGTATTGAGCCGGCTTATGTAGCCTTTCATTGCATCCGCGAAGCCACTGTGCGCTATGGTGACACGGTGGCGATCGTTGGCTTGGGGGCGATAGGCTTGCTGGCCGTGGAGATGGCGCGCGCGGCAGGCGCGGCGCAGATCTATGGGATTGATCCGTTGCCGCGGCGGCGCACCTTGGCCCTGCACTATGGCGCGGATGCAGCGTATGATCCGACCGTGGAGAATGTGGCGCAGGCGATCCGCGACCGCAATCAGGGCGAGGGCGCGGATATTGTCATGGAGATCTCCGGCTCCTATCGCGCACTAGATGCAGCGTTGAAAGCGGTGCGGATGTGTGGCACCGTCTGCGCCGCCGGTTTTTACAAAGGCGATGCCCAAGGGCTCTTTTTGGGGCGGGATTTGCACCACAAGCGGCTGAACGTGATCGTGCCCCACGGCTGCGGCTGGGGCCACCAGCCACGCGATTATCCCAACTGGACAACCGCGCGCGCCAATGACACCTTGGTTACAATGATGCGCAAAGGGCTCTTGCGGGCACCGGGGTTGATCGACCCAATTGTGACGATGGCTGAGGGGCAGCAGGTCTTTGATTGGATGAAGGACGATCCTGCGCGTTTAATCAAGTATGCAGTGAAATTTTAAAATAGTAACGCTGGTTCTTCGGGTATTCAGGAGGTTGACAAGAAACGGGCAGCGAGCGTAGGTCACCTTGTAGAGTGACAAATACGCATCGCAGCACCGCTGTCACTCTGCAAGAGTGACCTACAAATGTCAACCCACTGAAATCCGACAGAGCCGTAATGTTTAACTATCCATAGCTTTGTCCTGCGCGCCCCATGGGCAGCCACCCTTGGATACGCGAGGCTTGTCACGCTGAAAGCGTCTCCAATTTGTGCCAAACGAGAAGACGCTTTCAGCGTGACAAGGCGCGGGGTCAGTAGTTCCTGGTAAAATTATTAGGTCCATTCGTGCTCTACCCATAACCCCAGTATATGGCGGATGGTCAGAATCTCCGCCGTGTGATGGCTGTTATGGGAATAGATGGCCAGGATCGCCTGATAGGGTAGACCGGGGGAGAGTGTGGGCACTGGTTGTTCCAAGGCGGCATCATCCAACGTGCGAATCGTTGCCGCCAGCGCATGACAACAGTCGAGTGCCCGTTGCCGCGCGCTTTGCCAGTTGGCATCGGTAATCGGTCCTAATGGTGGCCATCCGCCGCCGACCTCTTGCAAGCCCCACGCCGCTAAGTCAACCGTGTCCCCGCGCAGTGCGGCGCGTGTTTCGTCCATCCAGAAGGCGATATGGTTGGTCACTGCCCAGATACTGTTCAGCCGTTCGCCCGGTACTTGCGCGGCCTCTTTCCCCGTCAGCCCATCGCTGACGATGACAAAATGGGCAAAGCTACTCGTTTTGGGGCTGGTAAAATGATTTTCGAGGACCTCCGCCAGGTGCTTTACTTCAGACATTGTTGCCCTGCCTTCCCATGGATGACCGCTGACTACATTTTGTGTATGGTATCACTGCGCGCCACGTTGAAACAGCGCAACGAATTCTTGTGGTAGGCCGGCAACTTCAGCAAAGGCGGCCAGTGCGCTGTACTGATCAGGCTGCCACAGCCACTGCGGATTGAGCCAAAAACCGGTCAGTACGGTCGAGTGATAAAGGCCATCTACTACTGGTGTTGCTTGATAGGTACCATGATCATCCAAGACCCATAGCTCCACCGTCTGCTGCTCCGGTCGCGGATCGATGATCCAGTATTCTTGAATTCCGGCCGCTTCATATTCGTTGAATTTGTCGTCGTTGTCCCGTTTTACACTCTCCGGCGAAACGACCTCAACGACCATATCGGCCGCACCATTGAGTCGCTGCTCTTCGAGCCGATGTTGATGTTCTGCCTTTACAAAGAGGATATCTGGTTCGCGCGCATTGCTATGTGGCGAGCTCTTCATTTCGTAGGGGGCAGAGAGCACCTGGCCCAACCGAAAATATTCGACATAACTCCTTAATAACTGAATCAGATAGGTCACAATAATCTGGTGGCGTGTCGCAGCAGACATAAAGATGATCGCTTCTCCTTCTACCCATTCAGCATGAACATCTTCATCGAACGCGGTCAGGTATGTTTGATAGCTCATCGGGATGTGGACTTCATAGTCAACGAGCGTTTCGCGCAATGTTTTTTCCAGAATTGACATCGGGTGGTTGCCTTTCCTCTTTCAGCAACAACATGACGATTACGTTTATCATAGACTGTGGATCACACATAAGTCATCTTGGCCCTGTCACGCTAAAAGCGTCTTCATGTTGCCGAACTTGGGGCTTCTTTCAGCGTTGTGCTGAGTGCAGCCGAGACAATGACAGGCCCGCAAGCGCTGCTGCTACTGCTTCATCATTACGACTGCGGTTACCAATCTATGACCGCGCCAAGTATAGCAAGAGTTCAGGGGATTGGCTAGTCCCCTACCCCCACACCGGCTCCCACTGCCCACTCTGCGCCGAGCGGTAGAGCGCCAACGTCGTGCGCAATTCACCAAGCGAATGCTCCGGCCCCGCGGCGAGCGGCTTACCGTCGAGCACCGCGTCACAGAAATCTTTCAACTCCGGTCCAAAGGATTTGGCATAGCCCTGCGGTGGCTGTACCCGTAGCCCATCGCGGTTGTCGGCATCATAGAGCAGTAACCCGCCACTGTCCAGCCCATCTTCAATGATGATTTCGCCTTTGGTGCCGGTGATGCGCCACCACGGCTCCGGCGCCAGCACCGTCTCGGCCATCAGCGCATCAAAGACCGCCACCTTGCCCGATTCAAAGCGCAGCAGCGAGTGCACCTGCGACTCCCCCTCCATCTGCGCCAGCGGATAGCCCAGCGTGCCAAAGACCTCCTTGACTTCGCCCATCCACATGCGCAGCGGCCGAATCCAATGCGAGCCACCGTCAATCGTAACGCCGCCGCCGGTTTTGGCGAGATCATAGCGCCACGGGTTGGCATCCTGCTTGAAAAAGTAAGGGTCGAGTTCCATCACAAAGGCGGCCCGCGCCCGGATGATCTCACCGATGCGCCCCTCGTCGATTAGTTCCTTGGCAAGGACAATTTCGGGCCAATATTGCGCATTCTCCGCGACCATGAAGACGAGTTTCGGGTTCTTTCCCTGAGCGGCCTTGGCTGCATTCAAGATAATCTCGGTCCCCTCGATGGTGGTAGCCATCGGCTTTTCGAGCAGCACATGTTTGCCCGCGGCAAAGGCAGCCAGCGCCATCTCCTCGTGCAGATGGTGGGGCACCATGATATCGACGGCGTCAAAGTCGCCTTGGGCGAGTGCTTCTTCCAGGGTTGCAAAGGCTGTGGCACCGGTCTCCGCCGCGTAGGCGGCAGCCCGTTCGGGATTGGGGTCGATGACCGCGGTCACTTGAATGCGTGGGGCGCGCTCTTTGATGCCGTCGAGGTGATAGCGCGCAATCGCGCCACAGCCGACGAGCGCGAGCTTTAGGGTGTTGGGCATGGGTTGCTCCTTTGGTGGTTCATAATTGTTGGTAGGGGGATACAAGTTGATCGACCGATTTGGTGAAATTGTAGCATTCATTGGGGATTGCATGCCAATGAACTTTGTGTGGGATCTGTTAGGTTCTGTTGACATTTGGGTTTTGCCGGGTTAAACCCCTGCGCTAACAGTGAGAAGCCGTCTCAGCGGCTAGGAATTTAGCTGCTGAGACGGCTTCTCACTGTTATAGTGCGGTTGAAATGGGAACCGGAGTTTTGCTAGGATAGAAACTCCGGTTCCCATTCAGATCTGAGTATAGATGGCCAATTCTAGTGGCCGTTCTTAGCTTGCACCAGGGATGCGGTTACTAGTTCAGCTATCAGTCTCTGCACCGCCGTATCCGCATCGGCGGGGGAAATGGCATAGCGCGCCACCAACCTTTGGCTCAGTTCGCCCACGCTCTGCTGTGCCTGAATACCCTGCCAGATCTGGGCACCGGTGCCATTCAGGCTGTAATATTGGCTGGTTCGTAGATGAAGCAGGACCATGCCTTCGTCCACCACCGTCGTGGCGAGGACGGCGCGATCAGGCATGACTTTTGTCTCTTCGGGTAAGGGTTGGTTTGGTAACATGTAACTTGCTTTCTGAACTGTGAATACGTTGGGAAATCGGTAAATCGGTAGAGCGGTAAATCAGTAGGTTGGCAGAAATGTACCTTAGCGATTCCCGTGTAGGTGCCTGGGCACCGGCAAGCGGGTGCCGCGACTTGAAGACTATTCGACCAACCAATCGGAGATATCCCACTCGATGAAAACCTCTTTGGAAACGTTTTGGTGTAGCAGCGCTTGCAATGCGAGTAGATCTGCCCGATGGAGGTTAGTCAGTTGTTGGCGCAGTTCCGGCGGGAGCGGCGGCGGTGGATGCTGTTGGGTCAACCGTTGCAGCAGGCTCGACTGCCACGGCAGCGGCAGTAAGTGCTTTAGCCACCTGCCGCTGCGGGCAGCGCGGCGGGCCACCCGCCCCCCCCATCGATAGCGAAGCAGTTGCCCGGCATTGAGGTCGGTGGGCACCCGCGGCACAAAGCTCGCATCGACACCGAGGAAGGCAAAGAGATCCTGTAATAGCCACTGTGGCCGCTGGTGCCAATCTTCGTAGCGATAGAGCCGGATCTGCTCGTGCGGAAAGGCGGCGAAGTAGGGAGCCAACCGTGCACCATAGTACCCCCGATAGGTGTAACAGAGGTAGGGAATCCAATGTTGACGCAATCGTTCCGGTTCGGCGGCAAGCGCTGCCGTAAAGTCCGCCAACGGCTCCCACCCCATGCGCCGGGCGTTGATGAATTGCGAATAGGCACGCTCGGCCGGGTGGCGCAGGATGGCGATCAGCTTGGCCTGTGGCACATAGTGGTAGATGCGCGCACAGGCCCGCGGCAGAAAGTTCGTCATTGATGCTTCGCCGATGGCCAGGGGTGTCTTGCCCGCCGGTGTCAATGGGGGAAAGAGTGCCCCATAGTCATCGACCCGTAGCACGACGCGCGCGGCCATCACTGCCGCTGCCGGTCCCCGAAAGTCTAACCGATCCAATTCGCCGTAGGCAAAGAAGTTTGGCTCCTTGATCCGGCTCATGGCGATCTCGGGGTGTTGATAGAGCGCGGCCCAGAGTGCGGTAGTGCCGGCGCGCGGGGCGCCCAAAACGACAAAGGTTGGCCAGCTCATGGAGTACCATCCGCCACGGCTTGCAGGAGCAATGCGCTCACGCGCGCCGGCTCCTGGAACACATCCATCCCGGCGGCCAACTGATAGCCCCTGCACTGCTCGGCCAGCGTTTGATAGAGTGCCAACAGTGCGGGCGTCGTCGCCGGTTCCACCAACAGCCCACTGCGCGGCTGCCCGATCAGGGTGGTGAAGCACTCTAGCCGCTTCAGGGGCAGTAACGTGCTCTGCGTTGCGTCGGCGATTGTGGGGAAGAGGATCAACCCCGGCCGGCAGCAGCGGACATAGCGCGTGGGATAGAGCGGATCGAGATCGACCAGCATCTTCCAGCGATTAAGCGGCACGCCCGCGGCCAATGCAGGCTGCAGCCACGGCCACGCAGCCGCGGTCTGTTGTGTAGCGGCAAAGCCCCGACGCACGGCATGGGCCATTACACCCGCCGCGGTCGGTTGCAGCAGCACGCTGTCATCGGTGACATAGCGCCACCCCGCGGCGAGCAGGCTCATCGTCAGGGTTGTTTTGCCCGATCCACAGTCACCGACGAGCAAGACGCCGGTAGACACGACCGGATCGGGTGGTAACAGCGCGTTGGCGTGCAACAGGTGACAGTTGGCACTGCGGCTCAGCAAAAAGAAGATCCGCTGCCAGAAGTCCCGCTGCAAGACGATGGGTTCCTTCCAAAAGTGAGCACCGATCGCACCTGCCCCGTGGCCTTGGCTAAGCGTGATCCAGTGGGAGCCATGCGCAATGTGGAACCCCTGTTCCGTTGCCCAAATGGCGGTGTCGCCAAAGTGGGCCGCGGGTGGCTCTGCAAAGAGCGTTGGCGACGCCATTGCTGACGTTGCCAACGCCAGGCTCAGCTTTGCGGCCTCGCCGGTTGCATCAGCCGGCGTCATACGAAACAGTTGCGTCCAACAGGCTGCCAACTGCGCTTGTTGGGCCGCGGTTTCTGTTTGGATCTCGAAGGTCAATGGACCCAAGCGATAGGAAGCTCTATTCATAGTCTGCTTTGAGTTCGTTTGCATTTAAGTTTTCATCGTAGGGACATGGCATGCCATGTCCCTACAATTACCCGATTATTTCGTGAGTCCACTGCAAAAACTGAGTTTTTCCTGAATTGATCGTGATTTCCAGAGAGAACCGTCTCAAAAACTCAGTTTTTTGGGCTTTTTGCAGTGGACCCTTTCGTGAATTCCACATGCTAGGCCCAGACGAGGAACAGTGCAGATTGTTTGTCTATGGGCGGCAATTTGCTACAAGTAACTTACGGGAAGGGTGGTGGATCAAAGCTGCCGCCAAAGTCCTGGGTCAATGCGGCGACCGAGCCGTGCTTGGTCAGGGTTGGCGCTTCGAAGGGCAGGTGCGGTGTGCCGGTGAGATGGGGTCGATCGGTGGTTGCAGCCGTGGCTGCATCCGTGTCCGGTTTGGACGACTGACGTACGGTTGTGAATTGATTCATGTGATTCATCTGATAGGTCCTTTGTTAAAGTTATTTGATAGCAATGGCAGTTGTCAGGTGTCAGGCATCAGTTATCTAGCTACGGTAGGGTTTGGGTTGCCACAGGCTGAAGCCCTGTGTCTATTAAAGGAAGCCCCGCTGAAGCGGGCTGCCGTATGAGTGCGCTTTAGCACAGCTTCCTTTATCAGCCTGAGGGCTTCAGCTTCAGGTCTCTTATCAAACTTGCTACTTGCTACTTGCTACTTGCTACCGACTGATCACTGTCGGCAGATAGAGCTGGAACGACTCTCCCTCAGCCCCAGGCTCAAAGGTAATATCAAAGGTGCCGAGTTCGACGAGTTCATCGCCTGTGGCGCTTGCACCAGCGCCAGCACTGGCACTGGTCAGTGGCACATTGGCGACGCCGAAGACACTGTAGCGAATCGTATAGCGTGCGGCGGTCGTCAAGCCGACGACAAACTCCGGTTGGAAGTTACTGCCTGGGGAGACAAATTCTCCCGCTTGTACGATGGTGTCGTCCTGGCCAGGGGTCGGTTCGCCGTTAAGCACATAGGCGTGGGCGCTGATGCTGTTGACACGGTAATGGCCAATGGCGATCACACTGCTGCTTGTATTGCTCAGGTTGAAGGTGACGGTGCAGTCGTAGACATACCCAGCGCTGCCCGTCTCACAACTTTGCGTAGCGGCACCGGCTGGTGCCAGGTGTGTGTTTGGCAAGAGCCGTTCACTGCCAATCCCGCCGATGGCAAAGTTGTAGAGCCCCTCATCGGCGTCGTTGCTCTCAATGATGACCACCGCAGAACTCCCCCCTACCTCGCTGGGGTCGAAGGTAATCTGGAATTCGGTGCTTTCGCCAGCGGCCACGGTGGTGGCAGGCGCGCTCGTGACGCTGAAGGGCAGCGTCTCAATCGACTGCGCTGCCGCGCGCAACCCACTATCGACGCTGACCGTGATACCCGACAACTCGGCATCGCCGGTGTTGTGGATGGTGAAGGTGCGTACCACCGTGCCCCCATCGATGTCTGCGCTGCCAAAGTTGGTGTGGTCGGCGGGATCGGGTTCGTTGTCACCGCTGGCAATACTCACGCCGTTGCCCGTAATGTCGATTTCGGGTGCCGCCGCCACCTCCACCTCAAAGGCACCGATGTCATCGGCCGCGCCTTGCGGACGGGCCACGCCACGTTGATCGGTGTCGAGACCGCCGTCACCCGCTGCGTCGATGGCCGGGCTACCGCTGACCAACGCATGAGTCAAGGTAGTGGTGCCTGAGCTTGTCGAAGGCCCGCCGTTGTCAGCCAGGGTGGTGTCGAGGATCGTTGCTAACGCCTCACTTGGCACGATATCGTTGGCACCGGGCGTGAAGCCACTGCTGCGTGCGCTGCCGCTGTGGCCAATCAGGTTGAAGTTATTGCCATTGATGGTACCGGAGTACGTCTCAATTTCTGGTCCGAAGTTGGCGCTATTGCCGGCGATCAAGCTGCGGTTCAATGTGACCGTGCCATAGTAGGTATAAATACCGCCACCGCGGTTCGTGGCAGCGTTACCGGAGAGGGTGCTGTTGCGTACTGTCACCGTGCCATTAACGATAAAGAGACCACCGCCCTTGTCGCTTGTATTGGCAGAGAGAGTGCTGTTGTTTACCGCCACCGTGCCGTCGTAGCTAAAGAGACCACCGCCGTTGCCGCTTGTATTGGCGGAGAGGGTGCTCTCATTGACCGTCATTGTGCCACCATAGTTATAGAGACCGCCCCCCTTAGTGGCAGAGTTGCCCGAGAGGGTGCTGTTCCTTATGGTCACCGCGCCACCATAGTTATAGAGACCGCCGCCTTTGTTGTTGGCAGCGTTGCCGGAGATGATGCTGTTGCTTACCGTCACCGTGCCCTCACCAAAGCTAACGAAACCGCCCCCCCCCTTCGTGGCAGTATTGTCGGAGAGGGTGCTCTCGTTTACCGTCACCGTGCCATAATAGCTATAAAAAGCACCACCACTGGTGGTTGTATTACCGGAAAGAGTGCTGCTGTTCACCGTCAGCGTGCCATTCTTGTTGTAGATGCCACCTCCGTAGTTCGCAATGTTGCCGGAGATAGTGCTGTTATTCACCGTCAGCGTGCCCTTGCTGTAGACAGCGCCGCCCCGGTTGACGACGCTGCCGCCGCTCAAGGTGACCGCATTGAGGGTAAGATCGCTGCTGCTGCTGACGGCCATCAGACGGAACGCAGGTGCAGCGGCGTCACGCGCAATCGTGTGCCCTGCGCCTTCAATCGTAATTTGGCTGCTGACCAGCGGCAGACCGGTGTCGCTACTATAGACGTTGACGTTGCTTGCCGTCAGCGTCACGTCACTCAGTAAGGTAATCGTATCGGCACCGCTGCCGGCGTTGCAGTCACCGCTGGCGGCGTCGGTGTTGGCGGCGATGATGGCGTCGATCAGGTCACAGTCGCTGCCGTTAATCTGGGCATTGGGCGGTGCAACTGCCACCTCAAAGGCACCGATATCATCGGCTACGCCTTGGGGACGGGTGATGCCACGCTGATCGACGTCGAAACCGCTGTCACCCGCGGCGTCGACCGCCGGGCTACCCGTGACCAGCGCATGGGTCAGTGTGGCGGTGCCTGAGCCTGTCGAAGGTCCGCCATTGTCAGCCAGGGTGGTGTCGAGGATGGCCGCTAACGCTTCACTCGGCACAATGTCGTTGGCACCGGGGGTGAAGTTATAGCTGCGTGCATCGCCACCGTAGCCGATCAGGTTGAAGTTGTTGGCATTGACCGTGCTGCCGTAGTAATTATAGATTTCCGCGCCGCTACCGGCATTGTTGCCGGAGATCAAGCTGTGATTCAACGTGACTGTGCCATAGTTATAGATACCGCCGCCCGAAGTGCTGGCACTGTTGCCGGAGAGGGTACTGTTGTTCAGCGTCAGCGTACCCTCGTCGTTGTAGATGGCGGCACCTATGTTGGCACTGTTGTCGGAGATGGTGCTGTTACTTATGGTCAGCATGCCCCCATTGCTGACGGCACCGCCTTCTTCGGCATAGTTGCCGGAGAGGGTGCTGTTGCTCACCGTTACCGTGCCACCCGTGTTACGAAAGCCACCGCCGAAATTGGGGGCAGTGTTGTCGGAGATGGTACTGTTGCTCACCGTTACCGTGCCATAACGATTTACGAAACCACCCCCGCGACTGGAGGTATTGTTGGAGAGGATACTCTCGTTCAGCGCTAGCGTGCCCCTACTATTGTAAATCGCACCGCCGGCGTACCCGGAATGATGGCCCAAAAGGGTGCTATTGTTCACCGCTAACGTGCCTTCATTGTGAATTGCACCGCCGATCGAGGCGTTGCCACCGCGCAAGGTGACCGCATTGAGGGTAAGATCGCCGCTGCTGTCGACGGCCAACAGACGGAACGCAGGCGCACCGGCGTCACGCATAATCGTATGACCGGCTCCTGCAATGGTAATTTGGCTGCTGATCAGCGGCAGCCCGGTGTCGCCGCTATATGTGGAGAAGTAACTTGCCGTCAGCGTCACGTCGCCGGTGAGGGTGATGGTGTCGGGGCCGGGGTTGGTGGTCTCATCGTTGGCATCGTTGATGGCGGCGATGAGCGATGCGGCATCGTTGGCGGTGAAGTCGGCTGCTTGGACGGGCGCATTGGCCAGCGCCAGCGCCAGTGCCACGCCGGCCAGCGACGCGCCGAGTTGGCGTTGCAAGCGGCGGCGAATCGGGCGCGGTTGGCGGCAGAGATGGGTATAGATGCGGCCGGCGCGCTCGAGCAGCTTGCGGCTCTCTTCGAGCCATTTCGTGGCCAGCCACGGCGTTTTCATGGTCAGCCGCAGTTGGGTGCGCCACTGTTGCCAGAGGCCCGCCATATACGGGTCCGTCGGGGCATCCGGCATTGGGGCCGGTGCCCCAGTGTTCCCAGAAGTGTTCCCAGAAGTTTGCATGGATCTAGTTCCTTTACAGATAAAACGATATACCCCACCCCCAACCCCTCCCCGCTAGCGGGCTTACTTTTACCCATATCTTTGTGGGCCGGTGGTAGGGTCGCGTTCCGGGGACGGCACAGATGCGCTCTGGTAACGCATCAACTCGTGTGCCGTCCCCGGAACGCCACGCTCGCCGCACACTTGTGGGTAATGGT
>DAOUCA010000140.1:0-102851 GCA_034432375.1 Caldilineaceae bacterium | reverse complement strand
AAATGGGGTATGGAATTTATACTGTGAGCCATTTAAATTCGCTCTGGCAAATCCCATACAGCATTCTAATTGCTCATCTGGCGCATTCAGACCGTTCCGCCCAGAGGGCGCAATTCGGCAAATTGGCGAAGGTATTGATATAGTAAAGTAAGATTAATTTGCAAATTAGCAGATTGACGAAAGAGCAAAAGGAGATTACATGGCGGATCTGACCCAATTTCATAATGAAGAGTTTTTGAGCCTCGAAACTTTTCGCAAGAGCGGCGTCGGTGTGAAGACACCTGTCTGGTTTGCCCAAGATGGGGACAGTTTGCACATATGGACAATGGCTGATTCGGGTAAGGTTAAACGGATTCGCAACAACCCACAGGTGAATATCGCGCCCTGTACACGCTTTGGCAAGATCACCGGTGAGTGGGTTGATGCGCAAGCCACCATTGATCGTTCACCCGAAGCACTCCAACATGTAGAAACCTTATTGCGTAAAAAAATCGGCTTTTTCTTCGCGCTCTTCCAATTCATCGACGGCGTGCGAGACCGCCGGAAGGGGTCGAGCCGCGTCTGTATCAAGGTCGCTCTACTGTAAGTAAAGGGCAGGCGGAAAATAGAAAATTTGATCCACGAATCAGCCATCTTCCTATTCGCCGCCCGTCATTCTGAAAGAATCTTCAAGGTTGGGGTACTTGGAGACTCTTTCAGCGTGACAGGTTTACCAACTTTGGAGGGCTAAATAGTACGAAAACGTTAAATTAGACAAGATTTACAGAATTGACAAGATTGTTACAGCAGAAGAAGAATCCTGTTCATCTTGTGAATCCTGTCTAATTAATGAACTTTAACGTTGTCGTAATAGTTACGAAAAAGCAAAAATTTTGATGTGTCTTTGTGCCTCTTCGTGGATCACCCTGACGCTGAACTATCGCAATAGGCGATGACCTACGCGGCTCACCTACGCGGTCGCCAACCGCAGCGCGATCCGACAAGCCCCGTCAAAATCGTCGAGATCGAGCGTCTCGTTGACGGTGTGGGGGCTGCGTTGGCCACAACCCATGGTCACCGAGGGGATGCCGCGTGCGGTCAGCCAGTTGGCGTCGAGACCGCCGTTGACGATAGCTTTTTCGGGAACCAGGCCAACCGCCTGAATTGCTGCTTCTGCCGCCAACACAGAAGGTTCATCATCGGCGAGGACAAACGATTCATATTGGAGATTGCTCTCGATGATCACCTCTCCAGTCTGACCATCGATATTGGTTACCTCGTTCACCGCTTGGTGAAACGCGCGCTCAATCGCCGCCTGCATCTCCTTGCGGAATTCAGGATCGTGGCTGCGCGCCTCGACCTTCAATTCAACGAGATCCGTCACTACATTCGTTGCCTCGCCGCCGTGGATAAAGCCGACATTGCTGGTACCGCTTTTCTCGCCCTTCTGCACGAGACCATGCCAGCCGTTGCGGTCGAGATCGGCAATGGCGCGGGCCGCAATCGCAATCGCGCTGATGCCCTTCTCCGGCGCGCCACCGGCATGGCTCGCCAACCCTTTGATCGTAATCTGTGTGCGATAAGCCCCGGTTGCACCGACACTCATCTTGTTGGGCGCGCCGCCATCCCAATTAAAAGCCAATTTTGGATTGCCCAGCGCACTCTTGCTGACATGCTTTGCCCCTTGCAGACCGACCTCTTCTTGGATAAACCAGCTAAAGGTGAGCGGTGGGTGCGGCAGTCCTCGTTCCAGAATTTCGAGTGCGGCGACCAGGATAGCCGTTGCGCCAGCGCGATCATCGGCCCCCAAGCCTGTGTTGGGATCGGCGGCATGGACAACGCGACCGTTGCGCACCGGTTTGCTGCCCACGCAGATCGGCACCGTGTCCATGTGCGCCGATAACATGCGGCGTGGCCCCCGTTTGGTGGCAGGTAATTTGAGAATTAGATTTCCCGTATTGCCAGGGATTTGGGTCTTGCGATGGGCTTCGTCGCGTTGGATCGCATCGGCGGGCGCACCGGCAGCTAAGAGCTGCTCAGTAATAAAATTGGCCACCTCATTTTCAAAGGCTGTTTTGCCGGGGAGCGCCATCATCTGCATGACGAGCTCAAAGGCGCGGTCGAGATTCGGTTCGACCATTTCGCCTGCCGGGGCGCTGGTACTTTGTTTCTGTGAACTCATTCGTGATCTGCTCCTGTATCTTTTGCTTCGTGTCTCTTCGTGTAACTTCGTGGATCAGTTTGTACTAAAAATTCGGGCAACCGCTTGAGCGTCGGGCAGCCGATCTGCCCCATGGCTGCCTCCAATTCGGCTTTGAGGATCTTCATCACATGCTCACCCCCTTGCCGATCGAGCGCGCCCACGGCGTAAAGAAAGGGACGCCCCATGATCACAAAGTCGGCCCCCAAGGCGATCATACGCGCAATATCCAACCCCGAGCGAATGCCGCCATCGACAATCAATGGCGTCTCCGGCCCCACCGCGGCGCGGATCTGCGGCAGCACGGCCACCGCCGACGGTGCGGCATCGAGTTGGCGTCCGCCGTGATTAGAGACAACAATGCCGTCCGCCCCCAAGTCTATAAAGGCTTTGGCCTCGGCGGGATCGAGCACCCCCTTGGCCAGCAGCTTGCCGGGCCACTGTTCCCGGATCGTGGCAAAACGTTCCGCGGTCACGTGGCCGCCGAGACGCCCACTGATAAATTTGGTCGATGCCCGGATTGTTTTGCCCACGTTGCGCGATTGTCCATCGCCAAGATAGGGTTTGAGATTGACAAATTCGGGCACGCCGGCCACCAACATGCGCAACGACCAGTCGGGGTGGCTGACCATCTGCCAGAGCGTCTTCAGATCAAACGCGGGCGGTACGGCGAGACCGTTGCGGATATCGTGCTCACGGCGTGTGGCGTAGGGCACGTCGACCGTCACCAGCAGATTTTCATAGCCAGCGTCGCGGCAGCGCTTGAGCATATCCGTCATCACTACCGGATCGCGCGGTGAATAGAGTTGAAACCAACCATTTTCGCCGGCAATCTGGCGTGCTTCTTCCAGGGTAATGGTTGCCACTGTGCTGAGCGTGTACGCAACATTGTGCGCTTTGGCCGCCGCCGCCAAGATTCGCTCCGAATTGGCCCAAACCAAGCCGGAGAGCCCAATCGGTGCCACGCCAAAGGGCGCATTATATCGACGGCCCAACAGGGTGGTGTGAATGTCCGGATTGCTTGCCTCGGAGAGATAGCGCGGCATCAACTCCACGCCATTGAGCGCGTTGCGGTTCTTCTGCACTGAAACCCCACCGCCCAAACCATTTGTTACGTACTCTAACATGAAGCCAGGGATACGTCGCCGGGCCGTCTTCTCCATGTCGGCCACACAAGGATAGCGTTTGTCGATGTTCATGATCTCCGCTCGACCTGATCTTGTCTATGGGTGTGGTAGGGGTGCCACACGATTTTGTTTGAATTGCCAATAGTGCTACTCAATAGGGGA
Organism: Caldilineaceae bacterium; assembly: GCA_034432375.1. GTDB lineage: Bacteria > Chloroflexota > Anaerolineae > Caldilineales > Caldilineaceae > JAHBVH01. Next base: position 99,383 of record DAOUCA010000140.1, on the reverse strand, counting down.
TCCGCCCACCACTGACATCGACCGCCTGTGCCGTCACATAGGCGGCATCGGCGGAAGCCAGAAAGGCAACCATATTGGCGACATCTTCCGGCTGTTCAATGCGCCCAATCGGAATCGTCGCGGCCACCTGCGCCTTGACCGAGCCGATGGGCAACCCCTCGCGTTTGGCTACTTCGCGATCAATCAGATCCCACATGGGTGTATCGACAATGCCGGGGCAGACGCAGTTGACGAGAATGCCGTGGGTCGCCCACTCCAGCCCCATCTGGCGCGTCAACGCCACGACGGCATGTTTGCTCGCCGAATAGGCCCCCGTGGGGATACGCCCCGGTGCCATCTTGCCGGCAGCCGAGGCATTGTTGATAATGCGGCCACCGTTGCCTTGCGCGATCAGTTGGCGGGCTGCGGCCTGTGCGCTAAAGAGCACCCCCTTGGCGTTGACATTCATGATCGCGTCCCACGTTGCCTCGTCCGTCTCCAACAAGGGCGCAACGCGGGCGATACCGGCGTTGTTGAATTGAATATTCAATTGACCAAAGCGGTTGACCGCTTCCTGCACCATGCGGTCACAGTCCGCCTTGCGCGTCACGTCGATCTGTAACGCCAGTGCCTCACCGCCCAGCGCCTCAACTTCAGCCGCTACCTGGGCGGCATTAGCTTCGTTGATGTCGGCAATGGTCACCTTGCACCCTTCACGCGCAAAACGCAACGCGACCGCACGACCGATGCCACTGCCACCACCAGTAACGATGGCAACTTGGCCCGTTAACTCATAATTGGGCATAAACAATATTCCTTTGTTTAGACAGCAAAAACCCGGTAACCTTGGTTCCCAAAACAGTAAATGACAAACTGACTGATCTGGGCTTCGGGATATTCGTGGCGCACCCCTTCAACGTAAGTGTGAGCGCTGGTCAACCGCCTTACCCAACTGAGATCGGTGCGCAAGTTCAGATCAGTGAGGTATTCAGGCATTTTCTTGTAGCGAGTGAGGTGATTGAGAAAATAGAGTAAGATGGTTGAGTTGTAGAGCGCCTCTCTATCGGGATTGACGAAATGATAGCCATTATAATGATTTTTGATTACTGTATCCACTTCGGAACGGGTCATCGGATCGAGTTCGTAGTCGCTATAGATTTCATCGAGTAACCGATCGACCTCGGTTTGTGTGAAGCCAAGCATCGCTTCGAATTCGGCTTCAACTGTAATGATTGAGGCAATGTTAAAGCCGGACGCCAATTCATCAATGAGAATCGGCAATACTCCGGTCATAAAGACATTCACCACGGCCCCCGTCTCGCGTCCTTCTTTTAATGTTTTGAAGAAGGATTTGAAGAAACTATCATCCGCGGTCAGTTGTTTGTAGAGCAGATCTTTGTGGCCGGTAACCAACTGGTTGGCAAAGTTGTCATATTCATCGATGATGACATAGACCTTGGGTAAGTCATTGAGCCACACATGTGTTAACATCCGAGCGATATTGTCTGCCACCGGTGCTTGGAGATCGACAGCCGCCAGGTCATCAAGTAGTGGTGCATAATAGACACGCATGCCATCAAACAAAACGTTGCACTGCCGCCGAAAACTGGCGTCGATATCTTCGATGGTTGGTCCCGTCGCAATTGTTGAAAAATTTAAATAGAGAACGATGTACTGATTTTGTTGCCCCGTAGGATGTTGACCAATCCAGGTTTGCCCAAATAAGTCGTCAAACTCTGCAGAAAATTTGCGATCATAATAATGACGGAGGATCGAACAAGTAAGCGACTTCCCAAAGCGACGTGGGCGTAGAAAAACGGGATTGCGCACTTGTTCCAGCTTTTCAATGTACGCTGTCTTGTCGACAAAGTACCCATGGTCGCGCACGAGCTCGGCATAGTTGGCGACGCTATACAAAATTTGCTTCTTCGGCATTAGTAACTCTCTCGTTTGGCTACAAGACCTGTGGGAATGTCTCGCCATTCTTTGCCACCGTCGCCGCATCCATATAGCAGACGCTAAAGGCGCGACGGGCACTGTCGGTGTTGTTGACATCAGAACTGTGTGGCAGATGGTTGTGGAGCAGCATCGCTTCGCCCGCGGCCAGTTCCATATAAACCGGCTCGTGTTGGCGCAGCAACTCCTGCGTCTGTTCCTCGGTCAGAAAGCCGGAGCCATGCTCGGGGTTGATCAGCTTGCGGTGTAGACCGGGAATCACCTGCACGCAGCCATTGGCCTTGGTCGCCGGATCGAGCGCTGTCCAGATCGTGATGAGGGGATCACGATCGAGGTTGGTCCAACGGTCTTGGTGCCAGACGAGATGGGTGCCTTCGCGCGCTGGTTTGTTCATGAACATAGCGCGATAGCAGGCCACCTGTGCATCCTGGCCATAGACGCGCCCGCAGATATGTTGAACCAGCGGGTGGCGCATGTAGGCAAAGAAGAGCGGGTCGCGCTCCAAGTTTTCGATCTTGCGGTAGCGCAACGTGGACTGTTTGTGCCCTTTGCTCTGCGGCCCCGGGCCATCCGTCTCGCCGGGGATGCGGTCGAGCTGCATCATGACTTGACTGTAGTCAATGTTGGCGGTGCCCAGCATAATGGCATCAATGCGCTCCTGGAGCGCGTGTAGCGCAGCATCGTCCAACAGTCGGCCGAGCCGTAGGTAGCCATCCTGTTCATACTGTGCCCATTCCGCCGCGGATAATTCGGTACGCATGGTAATCTCCTTTGAATTTGTATAGTAGAGTGGCGTCTGGCAAAACTAACACCTAACAGGTGTGTACCTGATGACTTTTGGTCAATTATAGCATAGTCACGAAAACGCTGGCGCATCTACTTTGACCAGTAACCCACGCGCTCAACCAGCGGCACCTGATCATAGCGATCCACCCTGCCGGCGCGCTGATACCAGTAGACCGTCACCGCGTAAAGACAATCATTGCCCTCCCCCCAACGGTTCGGTTTGTACTTCTCAATCGACGCCTCAAACGATTCTTGAAAGGGCACGTTGTCACAAATCTGGAAACGATTAACAGAGGTATGGCCGTTGGCGTTCGGCTCGATATAGGGCTGACAGGCAAAGGCACTCTCGAAGGTGGGGAAGGGCGGTTCCGCGGCCCAGGCATAACCGATATAATCTTCGGAACCAGTGCCAAAGGTGGAGGGAAACTTCTCCCCGTCAACAAAGAATTTCTCATCTCCTTCCCCCCACCACCAGTCAATATTTTTCTGGTCCCACCGCCCATACCACCAACTCGGGGCAGCTTTTTCCGGTTCTGCCCAGCGATTCCAGACATGAAGGTGGATGCCACAAAAGCGCCCTTGGCCTTCGGTCAATAAAATTGGCCAGTCGATCTCACGTCCATGATGTTGCACTTCGTCCAGAAAAGCGTCGCGGTGCCATTTGGCGTGAAAGCGCAACAATTCATCGGCCGGCCGATCCAGCGGCTCGTGGGTGATGTGGAAAGTCACCTCGCGTGCGATAGTGCCATCATTGCTCACTTCGAGCCGTGCCTGTTTGGCAAAGGGCATGACCCAACGCGCATAGAAGTCGCTTTCGGTCATGCCTAGGGGCAACGCGCGATACAGATTGACGCCCGGCGCTGTGCCAAAGAAATCACCCAGCGGCGACCAAACACTGGGCTCGCTCTCGTCATCCCAGGTAATCGTCAACGTTAATTCGCGTAGTAACGCACGGTCGGCGGGCAGGGTCGGCAAAGCAAGACTCACACGTAGTTCGGTAATGGCTCGGTTGCCGTTGAGGGTGCAAAGTGGTATTTTGCTTCCCGGTGACACGGTGACCGTATACCGATCCGTCGTGCTTGTGGCGTTATTGGCCACCCCGCGACCCCGTTCCGCCAAGATGCGATCGGTCTGTGCCAGCGCCAGTGATGATGTACGGTCCCACTGATGCGTATAGTGGGGCAGCAGTGTAGAGGCAGGGAAGGTGCTATAGGTAAAATGGTAGTAGCGCCCCCAGCCAGGATCGAGCAACACTTTGCAGGAGCGGTTGTAGGGGATTGGGATAAAGCGATTGCGGCCGCGCGAAAGAGTCGGTGCCAGTTCGGGAAAGTTGAGCGGCGGGATCTCATCGCCAAAGCGCTCAAAGAAATCACGAAATGGACAATCGAGGAGTGGGATATCTGCGCCGTCGATAAAGATCCGAATGTGTCCCATCTCCGGCAGTGCCGACCAGATACGCCAGATCACCCCCGGCCCCTCCGCCTCAAACGCAACAATGCTTTCGCCCTCTTTGCGCATGTAACCGCTGCCATCGTCGTTGGCATCCCAATCTTCGTAGATGCCGCTCTCGGCGTTGTAGCGCGAGCGGCGGTCATAACTTGAAAAGGTGCCTGATCGTTCCCCCCGTTGCGGTGGCTCAGTCAGCTGCCAGAGATCATAGAGACGGCGGAGAAGATCCGGATAGGTAAGGGTGGTCATGGGTGGTCCTTTTTCGAGAGTGGACAGTTAGTCAGATAGTGAGCCAGTCGGGCGGTGAGACGGTTGGACAGTCGAGCAGTGGTCGCGTACACTTTATTACCGACCGCCCGCCCGACCGCCCGACCGCCCGACCGACCGCCCGACCGCCCGACCGACCGACTGACTGATCAAACCGGGCTCAACTCGCGACAACGCTCCAAAATCGCAACTTGGCGGCGCACGCTCTCTGGCGTAATCACCAGCGCTTTACCTTCACGGATCGCGGCGTAGAGGTCGTGGTAGAGGGGTGCCATGCTCTCGCCAAAGCTTGACTCCACGGTGTAGGATTGCTCTTGCCACGGCAGCGTTTCGCTGTTATAGCCGCGGTCGGGTGTTGGTTTGGTATCGAGGACGAGGGGTGGCGCGGCTGCCGGGTCAAAGTACTTCCACTTGATCTCCTTGCGATCGCGGCTGACGAGCGTGCCTTGGGTGCCCATCACCAGCCACGCATCTTGCGGATAGGCGCAGGTGTTGGCCAACTCGACATCGATCAGCGGGCCATCGTTGGGCTTGATGATCAGCTTGACATGGCTTTCGGCATCGCCGGCAAAGAGGGGCGTCGTCTCCATGTGGCAGTAGATGTCGGGTTTGGGGTCATTGAAAAAATGGATTGCCCAGTCGATGGGGTGGGCCCCTTTGTTGTTCAGGTCACCACCGCCATAGGCTTTGAGCGTTTGCCAATCCCAGCGCCGACGGAAGCTGTTGCCGGTCATGCGGATCTGCACAATACGCCCCAGTACGCCAGAATCAATTACCTCTTTCACCTTGAGAAAGTCGGCGTGGTAGCGGTAGTTCTGGTTGACGGTGAGCAGTTGGCCGGTCTCCTTGGCGACGGCGATCATCTCATCGACGCCAGCCAGCGTGGGGGCCATCGGTTTTTCAACTATTACATGTTTGCCCGCGCGCATCGCCTTAGTGGCATCGCTGAGGTGCAACTGGCTTGGCGTGGCGACAACGACCACCTCGACCGCGTTATCGGCCACCAATTCATCAATCGTGCCATAGGCCATGCAGTCGAACCGTTCGACCGCTTCCGCTTGCCGCGTTGTATCCGGATCACAAACGGCAACGACGTTGAACTGTTCATCGACATTGGCCAGCGCATTGGCATGGATCCCCCAACCACTGCGCCCCAAGCCGGCAATGCCAACGCGGACTTTCTCTGTTCCATTGGTCATTTTGGATTCCTCTTTCTAAGGTTTCGTTTTGTTAATCCACGAAGACACACGAAGACACACGAAGGATATCTGTTTTTCTTCGTGTGTCTTCGTGTGTCTTCGCAGAGTTAATTCTAAACCGGTTTACCAGGGTCTCAGGGGGTTGACAGGCTTATAGCCCCTCCTAACCTCCCCCAGCTTGGGGAGGAATTGATGGCTCCCTCCCCAAGCTGGGGACGGGAGCCCTTTGGGCGCGGGTGGGGTTTTTCTGTCAACCACATGAGATCCCAAAGAGCCCCAAAAACTTTCTAGACTTCACTGACTCCCGCTTTTATTGTTGGTGATAATATTATTCCATATCAACCACCCGATGTTCGCACCGCGCCTGTTCCGCGGCGAAGACCATCAAGTGCGATTCCAACGTTTCATCGGGGCCGGAGAGCAGACCGCTCGAATCATTCTCGGCAACCGCTTTGATAAAGGCACCCATCAAGCCGAGATCCCCACCGCCGTGGCCGCCGAGAATTGAACTATCTGTCTTCGTGGTGTCGATGATGCGGGTCTGGTCAGTCAGGAAATCAGTAATGCGAATTTCGCTGCCATTGCCATCAATCTCGCCGCGCGTGCCAAAGATGTTCGTCCGGCGGTGGCCTGCCGGTGCAAAGGCCGTCATCGTAAAGCTCGCAGTCTTGCCCCCGGCAAATTCAAGGTTGACCACCTGATGATCGACCACATCGTTATCACACTCATAGACACAGCGCCCATACGGGCCGGTCTCCAGCGCCTGCATCACGCCCGCTTCGGTTGTATCAAAAGTGAGTACATTGACCGGCCAGCCGGTTTTGCCCTGCGCCAGATTACCTAGATAGAGCTTCTTGGCGGAGTATGGGCACTGGGGTTCATAGTCACAGGCGGTACAACGCATGGCATCCCCAGCCGCGGCCGGTTTTTCCTCCTTGCGGAAGTGTTTCAACGAGCCAAAGGAGGAAACGGACTTGCACTGTTCGCCCATGATGTAGCGCAGCCAGTCGATGTCGTGACACGATTTGGCCATTAACATAAAGGAAGATTCCGCCTCGTTGCGCCAGTTGCCACGCACAAAGGAGTGCGCTTGATGCCAATAGCCGACCGGTTCGAGGTGTTGGATCGAGACGATCTCACCGATTACCCCTTCATCAAGCACGCGGCGCAGCGCCTGCGTGTAATTGGTATAGAGCATGACATGGCCAACCGCCAACATGACGCCATTCGCCTTGACCGCGTCGACAATGCGGCGGCACTCGTCCGCGGTTGGGGCCATTGGCTTTTCGAGCAGCAGGTGATAGCCCTTTTCCGCAAAGGCGATCGCCGGCGCGGTGTGCATCGCATCCTGCGTGGTGATGACGACGGCGTCGGCAAATTTTTCACGCGCCGCCGCTTCTTGCCAATCGAGGAAGAGATTGTCCGGCGGCACATCATGTTCCGTTGCCAGCCGCAGACGCGGGATCTCGCGCGGCTCGGCCACACCGACCAGTTCGGCCAATTCCGGGTGATGGGTGGCATAAGTGGCATAGCCGCTGCCGCGGCCGCCAGCCCCGGCGACAATAAAACTAACGGGTTTCATGGTGATCCTTTCAAATGTGGGGGTGATATTGAAGGTGATAGTCACTGCTCGATTGATTTAATTGATTCTGTGGTCAGACAGACTGTTTGTGGGCAGTGGCTGTCACCTTGGCTCTACGCTTTTATAAATTGTGACATAGAGTTGGCGAGAGGGCAAACGCCTTGTATAATCAGCAGGGCGGCAAGCATTGATGAATGTCATGGAAATGTTTCGGTAAACGGAGGCTGAGCTTGCCGAAGCCGGAGCCGCTCTCCCCTCGACCCTTCGGCGTCGCTCAGGACATCGCAAGCTCAGGGGCCGCTCGATTACGAATTCATTCATCTGGCTGGCTGGCGCAACACGCAACACGTACCAAAGGCCCATCCCATGAACATCCAACAATGGCAAGATCGCATCCGCGACCAGTTTACCCAATCCACCGCGCTCATTCAACGCATGCTCCCCGGCATGACCTATGGCGCGCTGGCGACGGCGTCGCTGCTACCGGTGGTGGCCGCCGTTAAAGGGGGGGATTGGGGGGCTTATGGCACGTTGGCACAGATTGTGGGTGATGTGGGCGTTTCCTTGATCGCTGCTCGTGTCGAGCAGTGGCATCAGGGCAGCAGTGACGAGATGGCTGCAGAGTTGGATGAGACCGCCGCTGACAGTGAACAGTGGCGCGAGGTTCTGGATAAAATTCTCAACGAGTTGGAGACGGTGCGCCTGACGTTGGAGAGTGGCGCGCTGCCCGATCCTGCCGCGTTTGTCGATGAGCTGCGCCAGGAGATCGAAACGTTGGGCAGCCAGGTCGAGGTGCAGGGTGACTGGATCACCGTCGGTGCGATCACCGACGCGCAGAATATCGCAATTGGCCGCAACATCAAGCAGACTAACATCGGCACGCAGGTAAATAACTACCAGGCCCCACCTGACCCCAGCAAGCCCGACCCGGACCAACTCCGCCGCGCCTATCTCAACTGGGTCTATGGACAGAGCGACATGCTCTCGCTCTCCGGGGTTGACCCCAATGCGAAGAGCGGCGAAGCGCACCTCAGCTTGGGCGCGGTCTATACCGCTCTGCTCACGATGACGCCGGAAGATCACGACCGTTGGTTGCTTTCCGAAGAAGATGCACAGCCCAAAGCGCGGCTGACCGAACGGGAAGGGCGACGACTCTCAGCCATCGAACTCCTCAACCGTCACCAACATCTCGTGCTCCTGGGCGATCCAGGCAGTGGCAAGAGCACCCTGGTCAACTTTGTGGCGCTCTGTCTGGCGGGGGAAGGGTTGCAGAAGGCAGCGGCCAATGTACAACTTCTCACTGCGCCGCTGCCGGTTGAAGATGAAGACGCTGATGCCGATGAGCGTGAACAGCAACCGTGGCAGCATGGCGCGCTGCTACCCGTGCGCGTGGTGCTACGCGACTTTGCCGCTCGCGGCTTACCCGCGCCAACCGTCAAGGCGACCGCGGATCACCTGTGGCGCTTTATCTGTGCCGAATTGCCGGGTGACGTGCTGGGTGATTATGCACCCCTGTTGCGCAACGAGTTGCAAAAGCAGGGTGGTTTGCTCCTGCTCGATGGCCTCGATGAAGTGCCCGATGCCGACCAACGGCGCGACCAGATCAAGCAAGCGGTGGAAGAGTTCATGGCGCTCTTTCCCCAATGCCGCATTCTGGTGACGAGCCGCACCTATGCCTATCAGCAACAGGAGTGGCGGCTGCGTGGCTTCACCGAGACGCTTCTTGCACCCTTTACCGATAGTCAGATCCGCCACTTTGTCGACCGCTGGTATGCACACATAGCCACGGTCCGTGCACTGGATCGCAAGGATGCCCAAGGCCGCGCCGAACTGCTCAAACGGGCCATCTTTGCTGGCGACCGGCTACACGAGTTGGCCGAACGTCCCTTATTGCTCACCCTGACCGCCAGCATCCACGCCTGGCGCGGCGGCACCCTGCCCGACCGCCGCGAAGAGACTCTACGATGCCGCGGTCGATCTGCTGCTCGACTGGTGGGAGAGCCAACGGGTGGTGCGCGATGAACAGGGCAACCTACTTGTCGTCCAGCCCAGTCTGGTCGAATGGCTCAAGGCCGACCGAGCGGCGATCCGCCGTATGTTGAATCGCCTTGCCTTTGATGCCCACAAGGGGCAAGCACGATTGGCGGGGACGGCTGATATTGCCGAGAAGGATCTGGTCTATGCGCTCTATGAGGTACGGGGCAATCAGACGATTAGTGAAGAGATGCTCATCCAGTATCTGAGCGAACGGGCCGGCCTGCTCGTCCCTCGTGGGGTCAAAGTTTACACCTTTCCCCATCGCACCTTTCAAGAGTATCTCGCCGCCTGCCACCTCACCGATGACGAGTATCCAGAACAGGTGGCGGAACTGGTGCGCAAGGAGCCGAACCGCTGGCGCGAGGTCACGTTGCTGGCCGGAGCCAAAGCGGTGCGCGGTACCACCTCCGCCATTTGGAGCTTGGTCGATGCGCTCTCTTACCGCCAACCGGAGGAAGCCGATTACACATTGGCCGATGTTTGGGGCGTACATCTGGCCGGACTAGCCCTGGTGGAAAGCGCTAACCTAGAGAAATTGAGTGAGCGCAATGGGCGGCGCGTCGATCAGGTACGCACCTGCCTGCTCCACGCCATGCGCAACCCCGACTTCCCCGCCATCGAACGGGCCGAAGCCGGGCGCACCCTGGCCAAACTGGGCGACCCCCGTCTTGAAGTGCTTGAGCCGCTACGCATGGAATGGTGCGAGGTGCCCGCCGGTCCCTTTATTATAGGCAGTGATGAGTATGACAGCGAAAAACCACAACACATCTTCGATATCCCCTACACTTATCGCATCGCCCGCTATCCGGTGACAAATGCGCAGTTTCAGTGCTTTGTCGATGACGGCGGCTACGCCCATAAACCGTATTGGGTAGAAGCGCAGAGACACGGCTATTGGCAAGATGGCTCTTTTAAAGGTGGCAATGATCGTAAGCCACGCACGGCACCCTATTCATTCGGTGAACCTTTCAACCTATCCAATCATCCCGTTGTCGGTATCAGTTGGTATGAAGCGTTGGCCTTTAGTCGTTGGTTGACCGAACAATTGCAGGCTGCCGGTAAATTGGATGCAGATTGGATTGTCCGCCTGCCGACCGAGGCCGAATGGGAGAAGGCCGCACGCGGTGAGAATGGGCAGCGCTACCCGTGGCTGGGCGATCAGGCAGATCCCAATCGGGCCAATTATACAGATACCGGCATCGGGACAACCAGTGCGGTCGGTGCGTTCCCTGGCGGACGAACCCCTTATGGTGCCGAAGAGATGGCCGGTAACATCATAGAATGGTGTAGCACACAATGGCTGGAGAATTATGTCGATTATGCGGAAAAGGTTGATGATTCGCTCTCATCTGACACGGGGCGTGTGTGGCGCGGCGGCGCGTTTGACGACGATGATCACTTCGCGCGCGCGGCGTTCCGGTACTGGGACGCTCCGCTCGACTGGTACTTCAATCTGGGGGTGCGTTTTGTGTGCTGTCCCCATTCCCTCTGAAATCTGTCCCTCTGTCGTCTGGACTCTGAAGTTCAGGACTCTGACCTATGAGGCGCAAAGCGGCTCACGGGGGGTGTGGGGGGCGTGCCACTACAGCGGATTTGGGGAGTAGCGGATTTTTTGTGCAGAGCAATGATAGTTTAACTGGACTGACCCTCTGTGAGTTGACACGCTTTGCAATCGCCGATTATACTACCATCTGTCCATGTAAATGGACAGAATATTTCTCCAAATGGGTTGCTTACCCGAGTTCTAAGGAGTAACCATGGCGCAAACCATTAGCGTTACTGACGCCCGCAACAAATTTCCTGCATTGGTGCGTCAGATCGCTGAGCAGGATGATCCTGTTGTGGTGACCAGCCGCAATCAGCCACAGGTGGTATTGGTGCCGTGGCCAACTTATCAACAGCAACAAGCGCTCCAATCTGAAGGCGCCGAACATCGTCTGCAAACACTGGTGCAGGGGATGTTGACACTAATTGCCGCGCTCCTAGAAGCCTATGAGCCGGGTAGTTATGCGCTGACGCAGGGCACCCAAGAATTATGGACGATGACACGCCAAGCTTGGAAAATTTGCCGACTTTTGGAGATCCCGCGCCGCCATCTCGCTTCAATGATTGCCGATGGTCTCGCCGGTGCGGTACAAAGTGCCAATGGCCTCACTATCGCGCAATTGGCACAGTTGGCGCAGAGCGTAGCACTGTTGCAACGCAAAGACTTAACCCAACAGGAAGTCGCGATTGCCGACCAGGCGCTAGCCGGCGTTGGCCTCGATGCGCTGTTGCCGGTGGGCGATGACTTTGTCGATCTCTATGAAACAATCGATACATGACAAGTCCTTGCCTATTTCTAGAAACGACGATTCAGGCAGCCAATGTGTGCGTACTGTCCGCGAATGCGCATTGGCCGAGAAGATGATAACGTGGCGACCACAACTGGAAAAAGTGGCGGACGGTTTAGGCAACGCAACTGATCCCGCTTTGGCGCGTATCGCTCAACTTGCCGGTCAAATCCTTGAAGATCCGATCCTGGCGCGTGGTCGAAACTGTACTTGGTATTTGGGCGATCTGGTCATTGCGCTGGAACTGCCCGCTGACATGCCATTGTACACAACCCATCGCCGTCATTATGAACCTATCGTGGCGCTGCTAGGTAAACAACTTCATACCCCTTCTGCGGCAGCACGCTAACCGATCCATTCACCATTTCTCACCCACCCTTTGGCGTCCCGCCCAACAAAAAGCCCCCATCCACGGTTAAACATTGCCCCGTAATAAACGACGCTCGCTCCGACAGCAGAAACGCCGCCGCGTCGGCAATATCCTGCGGCACCCCAATTCGCCGCAGGGGCGTCACCGGAATGACCGGCTCGGCATAATCAGGCTGGCCGATGGGGCTATCGTTGGGATCGGGGACGCGGCTGTCGATATAACCAGGGGCAATCGCATTCACCCGAATGCCGTGTGGGCCCAACTCGTAGGCCATGCTCTCGGTCAACCGCATGATGCCCGCCTTCACGATCCCGTAGACGGTATCATTCTGCCAGACGCGCACGCGGTGGACGGAACTGATATTGACCACCGCCCCAACCCCAAAACCCTCAAGCTTGGGCTGCGCAACCATCTGTTGCGCAGCCAACTGTCCCAGCAAATAGGGCGCCTTCAGATCGACATTGACCACCCGATCCCAGTTCGCTTCTTGAATTTCCAAAAACGCTTCGTGCGCCCACGTCGCTGCATTATTTACGAGCGCATCAATACGGCCATAGTGGGCCACGCTCTGCTCAATCAGCTCGTGAATGGCCGCGCTCTCCCCCAAATCGGCTTGAACCAGTAGTGCCTGCCGCCCCAGCCTGCGAATCTCCGCCGCCGTCTGCTCGGCGTTGCCATCCAATTCATAATCATGGATGACCAGATCATAGCCCTCTGCCGCCAACGTCAACGCAATGCCCCGCCCAATCCCACGGCGCGAACCAGTAACAATCACAACTCGATTCCTATTCATCGTGCACTCCCTCTCCTGTGCTGGTTTTTCTCTCTGTGCTCTCTGTCTTCTCTGTGCTCTCTGTCTTCTCTGTGTTCTCTGTCTTCTCTGTGTTCTCTGTGTTCTCTGTGGCTTTACTCCACCCTACTTCAAAAGCACCCCCCACGCCGCCCATTCGCTCTCCGCTTTGCGCATCGCCACAGCAACCAGCGTCGCTGCTAGTTGCGCTTGATCGCCAAAAGAATTCTCTTGGATCTTGGCCACCCACGGTGTCGGCAACGCGTCAACACCCATCAACGCGCCACAGATCGCGCCAGCCATAGTTGCGATTGTGTCGGTGTCACGCCCAAAGTTAGCCCCATAGATGATCACATCGCGTGGGTTGCCTTGTGCCAGCCAACAGAGTGCCAAGGTTGCCGGCACCGTCTCGCGGCTGTCGCAGGCAATTGGGCGACGAAAGCGTTCGTGGTAGGCGCTGCGAAATGTCTCATACTCACCGCTGCTCTGAGCCAGCGCGATAGCTTCCGCAATCAGCGTACGGACTTCCGTGCCGCTGATCGGCTTGAGATAGCGCAGCGCGGCATCGAGCACGCTATCGATGGTGGCATCTGGGGCGAATCCTGCCGCCACTGCCGCCGCAATTGCCGCCGCACCATCCTGACAAAAGGCGACATCCCCTGTGTGAATCAGGCTACCCAACTCCTGCGCCTGTGCCGCCGCCGCCCGTGGATGGCCGGCGTTGACAATTCCCACCGGCGCAATGCTCATCGCCGAACTGGAACTGGGCAGATTGCCGATGCTGGCCATGCGCGGTAGATAACCCGCAGCTAATTTAGTCAATGTCTGCTTGACCGAAACAAAGAAGCGATTCTGCTTGGGGCCGGTGATCTGCGCACGCTGGTCGAGCCACGCCGCCGCCCAATCATCGGCGGAGGCGTAGCCATCGGTCGCTATCAACGCGTCGCAGAGCAGATACTTCAAGATCGAATCATCGGTGCCGTCGCCATCAAAATCATCGACCCAACCATATTTTTGGGCGATTGCAGCCGGCTCCATATTTTCCGTCGGTGTGCCCATCGCGTCGCCAATCAAGCCGCCCAGCAGACAGCCATGCGCTTTGGATAGCATTCGCTCATTGGTCATGGTTTCCTTGCTCCATTTTGCCCGTCATGCCGTGAGTAACCGTTATTAACAAGTAACAATTGATTATTGATTTTTTTTCAGGGCTTACGCAGCGCTCGGCGGCTGAGCTTGTCGAAGCCAGAGAGCGCTGCGTAAGTCCTAATTTTATTTCTACTGCCACGCCTCCCACCCTTCAAAAGGCATGTGCTCACCGCTGACAAAGGTCGGCCGCTTTGCATAGAGATTGGCGACTGTCGGCGCGGCCTTTCCGCGCAGCAGAATGTTCTCGTGCTTGTCGATCTTCACCAACGTCGTCGTGGGCACATAACGCAGCGTCAGCCCAACGCGCCACTTCTCCGAGTGGTTGGCATTTGAGCCGTGGATGATCGTCGGATTGTGGATCGAGATGTCGCCCGCCTTGAGTTCGAGGTCAACGGCCACTGTTTCATCGATATCGTCGGGATGGATCCCCAGATCGAGCACATAGCCTTCGGTGTCCATCTTGATCATATCCTTTTTCGTCAACAGGCGATTGTGCTGCGTACCGGGAATCACCCGCATACAGCCATTTTCGGCCGTCGAGTCAGTGCCGGCCACCCAGAGCGTCGTCACCTCCATTGGTTCCAACGGCCAATAGGAGCCATCTTGATGCCAGCCGACGGCCTGCCCGGTCAGTGGTTTTTTCGCAATGTAGTGCGCGGCAAAGAGCGCAATGTCGGGACCAAGAAATTGTTCGGCAATGTCCAGCAGCCGCTCATCACCGACGAGCCGATGCATAAAGGGATCGCCCACCAGCATGTGGTGGTGGTACTGCTCTGGTCGAGTTGTTGGGTACTTCTTGCCGAGCCAATGGACATGCTCGACGATCTCTTGGGCCAGGCCAGCGTCAATCGCATTGCGCACAATCACGTAGCCTTTTTCATCATAGTCGCGGCGTAGATCAGTAGTCATTGGATATGGTTCCTTTGGTTTTGCTATTTGGAATCCCAGGGAATTGGCCCGCTTTGCTTTCGCGCCTGAGAGCCAACCGGTTTCAAAAAGCTAGGTTACTCAACCGTGGCTGCCCTTGTCAACCCCCTGAGATCCTGTTGAGCATGGTTTTGCGGGTGATAAATTCACGGCAGCATAAACAAAGCCGACAAAAGTCGGCTAGGGATGAACTCTGGTATAAAGGGTAGCACGATAGAAGCATTTGCTGCAACAGAGAGAAAACTGTTTGGTCTATGCACTTTGCGGGGCATTTCATTTTGGGGAGATCGAATGTGTAGTGCTCGTTCTAAGGGCTCATTCTGAAACCTACCGTACGTGTTTTGTAAAAAGTCATCCCAAGTTCAAATTCTTCTTGTTGGTTACCTACTGGCACTGTTGACTTGACGGGTAGAACTCCCAATGCATTAT
This sequence comes from Caldilineaceae bacterium, assembly GCA_034432375.1. Taxonomy (GTDB): domain Bacteria; phylum Chloroflexota; class Anaerolineae; order Caldilineales; family Caldilineaceae; genus JAHBVH01. The sequence continues at coordinate 84,133 of DAOUCA010000140.1, read as the reverse complement.
TTATTCTTCTTGCAACAGGAAACGCACTTTCATCAGCGCGAACCCCAACAAGTTTTCACCGCGCCATGCCGTCGGATTGCTGGCATTTCGATCATTTTCCGCTAAACCAATGCCCCAAACCGTGTCGGTCGGGCTTGCCTCGACGAGGACTTTATCGTTTGTGTTGCGCAAGTATGTTCGCAACTGTTCATCTTGTGCAAATTTGGCTCGATTGCCGCGCACAACAATCGCAAATCGCTGTTGCGTCCAAGCCGCTTCATCAAACCCTTGTACCTGCTGCCCCAATGCTTTGGCTGCGCCAGGGTGAGGTGCGGTCAGAATTTGTTTCAGTGCATCGTGATCGCCAAAGAGCCGCGCCTTTTCTGCCATCATAAAGTGTTCAGCCGTTGGGTACTCGATGTTCTCAAGGACAAAGGGAGCAGGAAACCACTGGCTAAGGCACCACTTGCCGATTGGTTTGCCGGGGGTTGGTTGATGCCCCCAAAAGAAGAGGTAGTCAGGTTGCCAACCGTCGTCGATTTGGGCGATAAGAGCGGCGGTGGAAAAGGCTGTTGTGTGAGTCATGGTTGATATTGCTCCTCACCAATACCAAATTGAGTGGATTGATAAACACTATTTATCTTTGGTTGAACTTTAATCGTTGCAATGGTCATATCTTTATCTTTAGTCGCGCTGTGGCCAATAGGCTGAAATTGCCAGTACGGACATGCTATAGCATGTCCGTACTTACGTGCGTTAGCCACAGGAGCGTCTTTATTTTCAATACCTTCGCCAAACCTTGTTTTGGCGGAAATTTCCAGATGTCATTCCTGCATGCGCAGGAATCTACTCGTGTAACATGAAGATGGATTCCTGCCTGCGCAGGAATGACGGCTCTAATTTCTGAAATTGGCGAAGGTATTGTATTTTATATCAAAGTTGTTATCGCCAAAACTCGCGTGTGCGCACGACCGCGGCGTCAATCGTCGCATCGAGTGTCGCATCGCCGTGGAAGGCGCGCTCGAGTTCCTCGCTGATGGCTACCTCGATATCAACCCACGTATCCATGACGGGGACGGCGCGGATATAGGGAATCGTATCGATGAAGGCCCCTTTGTTATTGTCCGGTGGCAGATCCGGCTCCAAAAAGACCGCTGATTCGGCCACGGCCTTCAAGGAGGGCACCGTACGCCCCGACGCGGCCAGGATCGTCTGCCCCTCGACCGAGTTAGCGTACTCAATGAAAGTCCATGCGGCCGCTTTATCCTTGGTTGCTTTGGCCATGCAGAAGGCGTCGGCACCGTCATCAGCGTTGCACCCGCCATCAAGAGGGGCCAATTGGTGATATCAAGCTGCTGCAAAATGCGTAACCCAATCGCCAGCGTATACCGACTCTCCGACTTGAGAAAGAGCAGCGGGTCGACAAAGTCACTCCAGTAGTGCACAAAGGTGAGAATACCCACCGCAACAAGCGTAGGACGGGCCAGAGGCAAGCCCAACTGTGCCCAGCAGCGCTCTGCACCGGTTCCATCGAGCCGCGCCGCCTCAAAGAGTTCGAGCGGTACGCGGCGAAAGGTCCAATAAAAGAGCAGGACAAACGAGGCATTTGTGCCCATCAGCGCCGGGGCAACAAGGGTCCCGTAGCTGTCGATCAACCCCAACTCTTTAAAAATCACGAAACGGGCCAACCACATGCCGCTGCTCGGTGCCATCATCACCAATACAGCGGTAAGCACCAGAGCTTGCCGCGGGCGATCGGGCAATTGGGCCATTGCAAAGCCGGCCAGCGAGGCGGTAAATAACGTGATCGTGACCCCAACAAGCCCACCCAGAGTGAACTGCGCAGATAGCCAGCCAGCGGTACAATCTGAAAGATCGTTACATAATTTTGCCAAGCCATCGGCATTGGAAACCATTCCATCTGTGTGGGTGGCGGTAGCCCCACCGTGCGCAGCGAATTGGCCAACACTCAGAATAGCAGTACGACAAAGAGTGCCGTGATCGCCACCAACAGGAGATGATAGCCGACGCAACTGACCCGCTGTTTTTTACAGATCATCGGCATAGCCCCAGCCGCCGCTGCTGCGACGAAGTAGATAGAGCAGGAGGCCAACGACCACAAACATCACCACCATCATGGCCGATGCTTCACCGAACCGGAAGTGATCAAAGGCTTCCCCCATCAACGGACGCGGCGTCATAATAGTCGTTGGGAATCTCTTGCCGCCCAGCCAGCAGGATGATAAACCCTTCCCCCAACTGAAAGCCGGCCATGATCACAATCGCCAGCAGCGCCGTACGGCTATCGGCGAGCCAGAGCGGTTGAGGCAGGACAATCACGGCCAGAATTTTATTAAGTGAACCATAGTAGGGGTTGTAAATCCACTGCCAGATCAGCGCATAGGCAATCGCTGGAATGACCGTCGGCAAGTAGATGCCGGCGCGATAGAGATAGGTGCCGCGCCGCCGCCGATTGAGTAGCAGCGCCAAGGTTAACGCACCTATCAGACGTATCGGCACTGCCAGCAACACATAGATGAACGAGTTGCGAAGCGCAATCCAGAAGAGATCACGACGTGCAATGATAGCGAAATTTTCCAGCCCACGCCAGAGCGGTGCGGAGAGAAGATCATACTGGGTGAAGGCTAGCCCCAGCGTAAAAAGCATGGGTACGATCACCAGCAGTGCGGTGCCGACTCTGGTGTACGTAGACGTTTTGCTCCATACCGCATGGTTTGATTGGCGGGCGCGACTTCTGGTGCAGGTAACGCCCTACTCTCCCACTCGCTAATCATCAATACCCGTCATACAGATATCCAGGTCGCGCAAAATGCCATCCTCAATGCTATAGACCCAGCCGTGAACAGAGAGCGTTTTCCCTTCTCTCCAGGCGTTGCGTACAATCGTGGTCGCGCTGACATTGTGGACTTGCTCAATCACATTCAGCTCACAGAGGCGGTCGAGCCGCATCTGTTCGCTCGGTAGCGCATCGATCTCCGCTTGATGGAGACGGTAGACATCTTTGATATGACGCAGCCAATTGTCGATCAGTCCATGATCTTTATCCTCTAACGCGGCGCGGACACCACCACAGCCATAATGACCGCAGACGATAATATGTTTGACTTGCAAGACCTCCACCGCAAATTGCATTACCGAGAGACAATTCAGATCCGAGTGCACCACCACGTTAGCGATGTTGCGGTGGACAAAGACCTCACCCGGCGGTAAATCGACGATCTGGTTGGCCGGCACGCGGCTGTCGGAACAGCCAATCCAAAGGTATTCCGGCGCTTGCTGCTTGGAAAGCTTGGTGAAAAAATCGGGGTCACCGGCACGGATCTTAGCCGACCAGGCTTGGTTATTTTCAAAGAGATGTTTTAGTACACGCATAGGTCTCCCGTTCTCGTTCGGCGTTGAATGCTGCGTTGGTTCAGCGTTCTACTAATTTTTGGTAGCATAGTTGATGCCAATTACAGCAAAGTTGCAGAGATTGTACTTGCTTGACCATACACAGGGTACACTATAATTAGAGTGAGAACGAAAAGTGCCCTCCATCTGCGCGCAGATGGAGGGCACTTTTCGTTCTCACTGACTGGTTGTTCTCAAAAGCTAGCGGACGACAAAGGGCAGGTAAATCCGTTCCGGCCGAGTTGGCTCGGTCGTGTCATCGCCAAGGTTAGTGGGCGACATGACCTCCAAGGTGAAGCTGCGCTGAGCAGTAGCTCCTTGCGGATCGCTCACTGTGACGGTGACGGTATAGCGGCCAACGGCGTTGGCTGCCAGTTGACCGCTAATGAGGCCGGTGCTGGGGTCGATGGCGAGCGCATCGGGTAACCCGCTGGCGCTGAAGGTCAATACTGTGTCATCAACATCACTGGCGCTGACGGTGATTGAGACGGTTGCTTGCAAGTGGAAGGCGATGTCGTTGAGCGGTGCCAGCACTGGCGCGGCGTTGGGCAGATTGGGGCGGACGCCAAAACGGACGGTGGCGGCATGGCTGTTGTCAACGGTGACGGTCGCCGCAAGCGCGGTGGTCGCCGTGTGGTTGGGCGGCAGGGCTAGCGTGGCCAGATAGCTGCCACTGGGCACGCCACTGAGGAGGAAAGAGCCATCGACACTGCTCTGTACAGTGCGGTCGGGCTGCCCGTTGCCGCTGAGCGTCACCATCCCGCCGCTGACACCAAGTTCATTTGTCCCCTGCACGCCATTCTTATTGAGGTCGGCAAAGACGCGTCCGCTGACGTTGCTTGTGGCGACAAAGCCGATGCTGACGGCAATGGCAGAATCTGTGCCGGTGGCGCTGAGGGTGAAGTTGACCGGATTGGCGGCGGTCGTTGCGTAGCCAGTCGGCGGCGTCACCAGGAGTTGGAAGTCACCAGCGGCGAGGCCACTGAAATGATAGCTGCCATCACCGGCGCTGACGGTGGTCGCTAAGGTGCTGGCGACCGCGCCTTGGCTGCGTGGGCTGAGGGTGATGGTAACAGCGCTCATGCCGCCCTCACCAGGGTCGCGGCGGCCATTGCCGTCGCCATCGGCAAAGATGACGCCGTTGACGGTGCCGATCTGTTGGAAGCCGAATTGTTCGTCGGCTGCGCCATTGGGTGCCAGCGTCAGTTCCGCCAGTGTGCGTTGCCCGACATAGCCAGTGGCTGGGGCCGCGGTGCGCAGGAGGTAGTCGCCAGCGGGCACATCGCTAAAGGTGACGAGCCCGGCGCTGTTGGTGGTGGCGCTAATCGTTGCAAGGAGAGCAGCACGCTGCGCCGCCGGTTCAAGCGAGATGGTGAGACCCGCCAGCGGTTCTTCGTCCTCATCTTGCACGCCATTATTGTTCTGGTCCTGGAAGGTGCTGGCGACCACGCTGTTGAGCGGTTGGTTGCCAAAGTTGGCGGCGGCGGTCCAGAATTGGGCGAGATTGACGACGACATCGCTCGGAGTCGTGCCGGTGAAGCCGGTGGGGGTGGTCAGTTGGACGGCGTAAGCACCGACGGGCTGGTTGACAAAGCTGTAGCTACCGTCGGCGGCGCTGGCGGTGCTGGTGACCAGCACTTCATCGCCGGTGCGGAAGACGCCATCGGGGCCAGCGGTAAAGAGGGTGATGGTGGCGTTGGCAATGCCGGTTTCGCTGCCCTGGCGCACGCCGTCGCCGTTGCGGTCGTCGTAGACGACACCGGCGATGGTGCTGACCGGTTGCAAGCCAAAGCCGACATTGACGGCGCCATCTGCTGTCAAGATGACCGCCTGCTCTCCCGGGGTGACCGATACAAAGTCGGCCAGCGGCACAAGCACGACGGTGTAGTTGTTGGGGACGAGGCCCGTGACTTGATAGTTGCCGGTGCTGTCGCTCACGGTGGTGGTGATGACCGTGGCATTTTGCCGGATCTGCACGGTCGCGCCGGCAATTCCGGCTTCAGCGCTCCCCTGGTTACCACTGCCATCGAGGTCGCGGAAGATGACACCGGCAATCGACCCCAGCTGCTGGTAACGGAAGTTGGTGATAGTGGCGCTGCCGCTGCCGAGGTTGGCACTCTTGGTGGTGGCGCTGAGCGCGACCCAGCCAGTGGGCGTTGTAGCCTGCACTTGGTAGAGAGCGGGGGTGAGGCCACTGAACACGTAGTAGCCGTTGCCGTCGCTGGTCGTGCTGGCAATGGGGCCACTGGCGTTGAAGAGGGTGACGGTGGCACCGCTGATGCCTGTCTCGCTCCCCTCCTGGCTGCGGTTGTTGTTGTTGTCGGCGTAGAGGACACCGCTGATGGCGCCTTGTGCTTGCAGGGCAAAGTCGGCCCCGGCTGCGCCGCCATCGACGAGCGTAATCTGTGCCTCGCTGCTCGTGCCGACGACATAGCCGGCCGGCGTGGTCAGCGTGAGGTGATAGCTGCCGGCAGTGACGCCATTAAATTGATAGTAGCCGGTGGCGTTACTGGTCGTCGTCTGTAACACACTGCCATTTTGGCGCAGCGTGACGATGGCACCGGCGATGCCTGCTTCGTTGGCCTCCTGTGTGGTGTTGCCGTTGCGGTCGTCAAAGACCTTCCCCGCTAGCGTACCGGGCTGTCGCGTGCTGGTCGCCGTCGGTGTATTGGTTGGCGTGGCTGTACCGGTGGCGGTCGCGATGGGCGCGGTCGTCGCCGTTGGTGTGGCACTATTCGTCGCCGTTGGTGTAGCGGTGACCGTGCTGGTCGGACTCGGTATGTCAGTCGCGGTTGACGTGGCGGTCGTTGATGGTGTCGCCGTCGGCACGTCAGTTTCGGTTGGCGTGAGCGTCGGTACATCGGTTACGGTCGCCGTTGGTGTGTTCGTGGCTGTCGTTGATGGTGTGACCGTCGACGTGCTGGTTGGCAGATCGGTCGCGGTTGCTGGTGGTGTGGCCGTCGGCACAATTGTCGCAGTCGCCGTTAGTGTTGGCAGATCCGTGGCAGTTGCCGTCGCTGACGGTGTGACGGTTGGCGCGGCTGTCTCCGTTGGCGTGCTCGTTGGCGTGCCAGTGGCCGTCGGCAATGGTGTGTCGGTTGCCGTGGCGGTCGCAACCGGTGTTTCCGTCGCGGTGGCCGTCGCGGTGGCCGTTGGTGTGTCGGTCGGCAAGAGCGTGCTGGTGACCGTTGGGAACGGTGTGTCTGTCGCGGTCGACGTCGGCTCCGCTGTTTCGGTGACCGTTGCGGTTGGCGTGCCGGTAGCGGTTGGCTCCGGCGTGTTAGTTGTGGTTGCAGTGGCAACCGCTGTTTCCGTTGCGGTTGGCGTGACGGTCGGTGTCGTGGTCGGTACGGTCGTGCCGGTGGCGGTTGGCTCCGGCGTGTTAGTTGTGGTTGCAGTGGCAACCGCTGTTTCCGTCGCGGTTGGCGTGACGGTCGGTGTCGTGGTCGGTACGGTTGTGCCGGTGGCGGTTGGCTCCGGTGTGTTGGTTGTGGTTGCAGTGGCGACCGCTGTTTCCGTCGCAGTCGGTGTGACCGTCGGTGTACTGGTCGGCACGGCCGTGCCGGTGGCGGTTGGCTCCGGTGTGTTGGTTGCCGTGGCGGTGGCAACCGCTGTGTCCGTTGCGGTCGGTGTGGCCGTGGATGTCGTGGTCGGTACGGTCGTGCCGGTGGCGGTTGGTGCCGACGTGTTGGTTGCCGTGGCGGTCGGTGTGGCCGTCGGCGTTGCAGTTGTCGTCGCGGTCGACGTCTCTGTCGGTGAGAGCGTGCCGGTGGCGGTTGGCTGTGCTGTTGCCGTTTCGGTGGCGGTTGGCTGCGGTGTGTTGGTTGCCGTGTTGGTTGCTGTCGGCGTAACCAGCGGTGTTGCAGTACTAGTTGCGACGTCGGTGGAAGTTGCCGTTGGTGTTGTGGTGCTCGTTGGCGTACCGGTCGGCGTGTCCGTGCTAGTCGCTGTCGCCGTTGGCGTTAAGGTTGGCACATCGGTGTTGGTTGCCGTGGCGGTTGGCGTAGGTGTCGGCACATCGGTGCTCGTTGGCGTGATGGTTGGGGTGGGCGTGTTGATGAGCGGTGCAGTGAGGGTGACATCGTTGTCCCCTGCATCGCCGCCACTATACCCAATGGTCAGGACGGTGCTATTGCCACCGGCGATAAAGGTGTTTCCTTCGTTCAAAGTTGTAGTGTTGGCTTGGAAGAGCCCGTTGATCGCATCGTTACCATCGTTGACGAGAATGCGAACACTGTCGCTGCTGCCTGGTGTATAGCTATGGGTGACCGCCAGCGTGGCATTACCGAGTGTGACAGTGCCGTTAACATTGACGGCATCATAGCTGTTGCCTAGGTCGGTCCCGGCGATCTCGATTGCCAGGGCACCACTCGACGTGAAGGCCAGATTGCCATTGACGGTCAGGATCCCGATGCCATTGTTGCTCCCCGGCACGCCGGGCGCAAGGATGCCGTTCACGGTTGTGGCATTGACCGTACCCGTGCCGCCCAAGGTCGCGCCGCTTGCCACCGTGACGCTATTCGTCCCGTTCAATGCACCGGTCACGAGGAGGGTGCCTGCGGAAACCGTTGTATCGCCGCTGTAGCCGTTGGTTTCGCTCAACGTCACGACACCACTGCCCAGTTTGGTCAAGGTGCCGTTGCCGCTGATCACCCCGCTGTAGGTGCCATTGGTGGACTGGTTGAAGTGCACGGCTGCGTTATTCGTAATGTCGCCCTGTAACGAAGTGGTCGTGCCGGCTAGCGTCCCCGCTGAGATGGTCGTGCCGCCACTGTAGCTATTCGTTCCCGCGAGCGTCACCGTGCCATTGCCGCTCTTAACCAGGGCACCGGAACCGCTAATCGCGCCGCTGTAGGTGCCGGAAGAATTTTGGCTAAATTCCACGGTGCCGTCGTTGGTGATGTCGCCTTGCAGAGAGGTTGTCGTGCCGGCAACTGTGCCGGCTAGCAGAGTCGTCCCACCGCTGTAGCTGTTGCTGCCGGTCAAGGTTAGCTTGCCGGCACCACTTTTGGTCAGCGCGCCGCTGCCACTGATGGCACCGGAGAGAGTCACGCTTTGGGCATGGATAACCGTGCCGTCACTGCTCAGGGAGATGTTATTGGCAAAGGTCACACCATCGCCGCTGACTTCCAAGGTGCCGCCGCTGAAGGTGAGCGTCCCGCTGCCGAGGCTGTCGCTGTCAGGCAGGACCAGTTTGCCTTCGTTGAGTTGGGTTTGCCAGCTCTGGCTACTGTTGCTGCCCGAGAGCGTGAGCGTGCCGGTGCCAAGCTTGACTACTTGGCCGGTCCCTGTGATGTCACCGTATAAGGAGGTGTCTCCGCTTTCATTGATCGTCAGTGTAAATGTGCTCAAATTTACAGAGCCATTACCGGAAAGATTCCCGATGGTTTCGTGATCGCTCAGTTGGAAGGTCGCCCCCGACGCAATCGTGAGCGCTGCGGTATCAGGGATTGCTTGGCCATTCGCAGCCCCCAAGGTGCCTTGAGAGACCGTTGTGATACCGCCGTAGCTGTTTGTTCCCGCGAGCGTCACCGTGCCATTGCCACTCTTCACCAGCGCACCGGAACCGCTAATCGCGCCGCTGTAAGTGCCGGAAGAACTTTGGCTAAACTCCACGGTGCTGTTGTTGGTAATATTTCCTTGCAAGGAAGTGGTCGTGCCAGCCAATGTGCCCGCCGCCACGGTTGTGCCGCCGCTGTAACTGTTGGCACCCGTGAGGGTCAGTGTTTCCGCACCCACTTTTGTCAGCATCTTGCTACCGCTGATGGCGCCACCTATTGTTAGGGAACCGTTATCGACGGCAATCATCGAGTTTTCGCTCAGGCCGATGGGACCATTCCATTGGTTACTTCCGCTCAGATTGACGAGCGCACCCCCATTGCCCACACCGGTTCCCCGTAGTTTGTTAAGCCGGTCGTTGATCGTGATATCGCCCTGCAGCGCCACCGTTGCGCCACTGTCCACACTGAAAAGCCCATTGGTCGTGCCACCGAGTGCCGTGTTGCTGGCTAACACCAACGTGCCGAACTGGGCGTCTACATAATTCTCAAAAGTGTTGTTGCCGGAGAGTACCACTGTACCAAGGTTCTCAGCGGTGCCGAAAAAGAGATCCATACTGTTGTCTCCTGACAGGACACCGCTCAATGTGAGTGTCGTACCGGTCGCGGCCGCAATTGAGACATTACCATCGACCGGTGAGATTTGGATCGCACTGGTGAGCGACGTGTCACCCCCGCGGCTTAGCAGGGTCGCGAAAGAATCGAGCGTGAGGGGTTCGTCTAGACTAGCTACTCCTGAGATAATCAAGGATGGTTTAATATCCGAGGACGGCGGCAGGACGGAAGTGCCGCCATCGCTTGTCCCCAATGCTGTGGCATGGGCCGCTACCAGCGTCCCCTCGGTTACAACCGTATTACCGCTATAACTGTTGGCCGCGGTGAGGATGAGAGCTCCGCCACCATTTTTGGTCAAGGAACCGGAACCGCCGATGGTTGCACTGATGGTGTCGTTGTCATCGTCTCCGGCCTGATAGGTCAAAGCGCCAGCTAGCGTTAGTGTGCTACCGGTAATGGTGAATCCAGCTGCGTCCGAGCCATCAATGGTCAAGCCGTCTTCCACCGTCACGTCTGAACCCAGCGTGATGGTTTCGCCACCGGTAAAGACCGTATTGTCAAAGCGCAACGTCTGCGCGCCGCTTTGATTGGCCGCGATCGCGGCGGCTTCGCGCAAGGTGATCGTATTGCGATCGTTGTCTGCCGTATCTCCCGTATCGTTGATATAGATATCGTCGCTGGTGACCGTAACCGTGACAGTGGTCGAGAGCAGTCCATCACTCAGTGTAAAGCGTAGCGCCGCATCGCCGGCTGGCGTGTCGTTTTGGTAGGTGATTCGTTGCAGGATCTCCTCAACCAACGTGGTGGTGGCCGCGGTTTCAGCCCCGGTAAAGTTGATGTCCAGTACACCACCTGTATTGGTAAAGGTTGCGAATGTTTGTCCACTGGATTGTAGGTCGCTACCATCCAGCGCAAAAGCTGCGCTACCGGTGTCAAAGCCGAAGCTATCCGATGTGACCGCGGTTCCCGCGCGCTGTACAGAAAGGGTGCCATTGGCCCAGTTGCCGTTGCCGCCGTTAAGTGCATCCAACTCGGTATCGGCAGGCGTGGCGTCACCACCCTGATCCAGCGTCACCATGTTGCTCACCCCGGCCCATGCGACGCTATCGCCCTGTAAATTGCTGAGGGTCGGTGTGGTATTCGCCGCAACGGTCTGCGTTATGCCGTCGGCACTGCTCGGCAGATAGATGCCTGCCCCGCCATAGGTCGCGCTGATGATATAGGTGCCCTCTGTCAGCGTGGTGGTAACCAAACTCGCCACGCCCGTTGTCAGCGTTTGGGTTATGCCAAAGGGCGCACCGTCGACATAGAACTGCACCGCGCCCGCTGCGGTCGGCGAGAGGGCGGCGGTGAGGGTCAGCGACTCGCCTTCTGTCACCGGATTGGGCGTCGTCGTCAGGGCCAGTGTGGTGGTGATTGGCGTCAGGTCAAAGGTCGCCCCAACCGTTTTTGCCGCCGTCATCGTCACCACACAACTGTCCGTGCCACTACATGCGCCGGACCAGCCGCTGAAGCTTGAGCCACTGTCCGCGGTGGCGGTGAGGGTGACCGCTGTGTTGAGCGCAAAACCGGCGGTGCAGGTGAGGCCACAGGCGATGCCGGCTGGAATGCTGGTGACCGTGCCGTTGCCGCTCTTGTTGACCGTCAAGATGAGCGGGCCGTTGCGGTAGATCATATCCTGCTGACCATAATTGCCGGAGGCGAGGTCGAGGTCGCCGTCACTGTCGAAGTCACCCCAAGCCACGCTTCTGGTGGTACCGCCGCTGCCGCCGACGTTGATGCCGGTGCCAAAGGTGCCGTCACCGTTGTTGGGGTAGACTACATTCTGCCCAACATTGCCGGCGGCGAGGTCGAGGTCGCCGTCACCGTCAAAATCCCCCCAGGCTACGCTAGATGTGTAATCGTTGCCGGTGCCAAAGTTGATGCCGGTGCCGAAGGAGCCGTCACCGTTGTTGGGGTAGACTTTATTCTGCTGCGTATAATTGGCCGCAGCGAGGTCGAGGTCGCCGTCACCGTCAAAGTCGCCCCAGGCAATGCTGGGCGTGTTATCGCTGCCGGTGCCAAAGTTGATGGGGCTGCCGAAGGAACCATTGCCATTGTTGGGGTAGACTTTTCCCTGGCCAACCAGGCCAACAGCGAGGTCGAGGTCGCCGTCGCCATCGAAATCGCCCCACGCCAGACTAGCGCTGTCATCGGTGCTGGTGCCGAAGTTGATAGGGGTGCCGAAGGTGCTATCGCCGTTGTTGGGGTAGAGCTTACTCTGCTGATGATAGTTGCTGACGGCGAGGTCGAGGTCGCCGTCGCCGTCAAAGTCACCCCACGCGAGGTTATTGGTGCCATCGTTGCCGGTGCCGAAGTTGATGCCGGTGCCGAAGGTGCCATCGCCGTTGTTGGGGTAGATTACATTCTGTTGATTATAGTTACCAACGGCGAGGTCGAGGTCGCCGTCGTCGTCAAAGTCGCCCCAGGCCATCGACATGGTGTTATCGCTGCCGCTGCCGAAGTTGATGCCGGTGCCGAAGGTGCCATTGCCGTGGTTGGGGTAGAGCTTATTCTGCTGTCCGTCGTTGCCGACAGCGAGATCCAGATCGCCGTCGCCATCGAAGTCGCTCCAGGCCAGACTATAGGTGTTATCGCTGCCGGTGCCGAAGTTGACCACTGTCCCCAGATAGCCATAACCACTCGGGGCAACGGTCTGGAATTGCCAGATGGTAGGAGTGAGGGGTTGGGTGCCGTTGAGGTCAGCGACCCCGGTGGTGGCGCTGGTGTAGACCAACTCGCCGGGGAAGAAGGGCTGCGTCGGTGTGACGGTCGCCACATTACCAGAGAGACTGTGCGTGGCCGTTATCAGGCCGTGGTACATGCTATGAACCGCGATAGTCTGGCTGGTGACGCTGGCGGCGTCGAGGTCGGCGCTGTAGGTGAGCACGATGCGGCTGGTCAATGGCACACTGGCGCGGTTTGCGCTTGGCGCATAGGCGTCAAGGGTGGGCGCAGCCGCAGCAAAGGCCGCGGTTACCGCGTTGCTGCCGTTCATGGTGACGACACAGGAGCCGGTCCCACTGCAAGCGCCAGACCAGCCGGTGAAGGTCGAGTCGTCGTCGGCGGTAGCGGTGAGGGTGATGATGGTGCCACTGTCAATGGCACGAGTGCAGTCGTGGCTACAACTCACGGCCCCGTCTGTACTGGAGACAGCGCCGCCACCGGTGCCGTCGATGGTGACGACCAACGCTTCGGTTGGGCCGGCCATGACAAAGCTGACCGACTCTGAGGTGCCGTAGGTGCCGCCGTCGCCATCATTGGCAAAGACATAGAACTCGCGCGGGCCACCGGTGGGCGCGCTGTACATGAGGCCATTGAGGATCTCCTCGACATAGCGGGCGGTAGCGGTGCCGTTGAAATGAATGACCAACGCGTGGCCGTTCTGGCCGTCGGCTGTGCCATCGATGGTGCCGACCGTGGTGAAGCTGCTGTCATTGGTGGCTACGTCTTCACCAGCACCGATGACCGTGTCGCCACCGGCGTCGGCGGTGGCCCCATCGAAAGAGAAGCTACCATCGGATGCGCCGCTCATTTGGGTAATGGTCAAAGTGCCATTGGCAAAGCTGGCCGTGCTGTCGCCGACCAGAGCAAAGCCAGAAAAGTCGCCATCAGGGTCGGCGTCGATGTACTCGGGGGTGTCCAGGCTAAATTCGGTGTAGTCGCCGGCCAGGTTCTGGATAACCCCATCGGTTGCCGGGTCGTCGAGCAAGCTGACGGCAAGGGTCAGGGTGTCCACGCCCGAAGTGGCACCGGTGATCGTGACCTCGACATCGTAGACTGGGCGGCCTTCACCATCGGTGGCCGCAGTGCCGGGGTTTTCGTAATCCGCTGCGTTGACAAAGCGCAACAGGCCGTTGCTGCTGTCAATCTCGAAGAGCGCGGCATCGGCGCCACCGCTGACGGCGTAGCTGGGCATGCCGACGGTTTGGGTGTCGTCGAGTGGCTCCAACTGCGCCACGAAAAGGGTGTTTTCACGCACGAGCGGCGTCAAGAGGATCTCGCCGGCACCGCCGGGATCGACGATGATGCCATTGGCCGTACCGTCGGCATCATAGGGGCTGCCGTCGGTCAGGCTGAAGTCGATGCGTGTGGTGGTGCTATCGGCCACGGCGACATTGTCGGCGATGTTGACCCAGGCGTTGGTGAGTCGATTCTTCTTGTAATAGCTGCTCAGCTTGAGGCTGCTGTCGGCGTAGAGGGTGAGCGGGATGGTCGCGCCGGGGACAGTGCCGGTGATGGTGAAGCTCAACTGGCCGAGCGGCATCTTGACGCCGCGTGGCAGACCGGAGGGTGAACCGCTCACTGTAATGGTCGAGAGGTAGCCACCGACGGCATGGAGGGTGCCGCTCTTGCCGCTGATGCTCGTGTACGGCTGGCTGCTTTCGATAATGCCGGCGGTCGTTGTAAAGACGCTCTGTGCACTGAAACCGGTCCCGGCGCTGTTGGTGGCAAAGGCCTGGAAGTAGATCGGCGTGCCGTCGGGCAATGAACTCACGCTGACGGTGAAGGTGCCGGTGCCCCAATCACCACTTTCGGAAACTTTGGTGCCTTGGGCCGGTGGGATGAAGCCGTCGGTCGTGCTCCAGTAGATGCCGCGCTCGGTGCTGTTGGCCCCACCGGTGTCGGCGACCGTGCCGCCCAGGGTGGCGCTGTTGGTGTCGACATCGGCGCTGGTCGGCGTGGTGACGGTGGGGGAGCTGTTGGCCAAATCCAGATTGTCATAGACGAAATTGTCGATGGCTAAGTAATCCTGTGCACCGTTGAGGATAAACTCGACAGTATCGATATCGGTGGTGAGGAAATTGGTTCCCATGAGGTCGATGCGATCCCAAGCGCCACCGGATGCAATTGGGTTTTGGCCATAAGAAAAAGAGTCGACTGTGGCTGTGACCACGGGGCTGCCATTGAGTTTGCCAATGACGGTGATGCTTTGGGGTGCACTTAAGACCGCACCGCCCGCATTTTGCGAAGGCCAAACGTCAAAGAGTAGGGCGCGGAAGGTATAGCCGGCGGCTGCGGTGATGCCCCCAATGTTGCCCGATCGGGCGCTCCCAGCACCGGAATCGATATAACGGTCGGAGTTCCCTGTGGAATCGGCAAGGTTTGAACCGTAGTTGGCGAAGTTCTGCCCTACCATGTTGCCGGTCAGTGTAAAAGCTTGGCCGGATGAAGTAAAGCTCGTGCCATTGTGCGCAATATCCTCAAAGCGATACGTGTCGCCGGTGCCTGCATTCTGCAGAGTAACGAGTACCGTGGCTGTGGCCGTGTTATTGGTTGCACCGCCATCGTCCGCTTGTACTGTCAACGTATAGGTGGTGGTGCTGCTCTCATAATCGAGATCGGCTGTGTCATTGAGTGTGATCACGCCGGTCGAGCTGTTGATGGCAAATGGTTCATTGCCATCGCGATCGCCATCCGTATTCCCGCTGAGGATGCTGTAGGTGAGGCCACTATCTGTGCCACCGTTGTCACCATCATTGGCATCGACATCAAAGACTGCCGTGCCATTAGCGCTGTTCTCATCCAGGTCAATGGTTTCACTGCCGTCGGAGAGGGCGTCGACAAAGGCAGGAATGTTGTTCGCACCGGCGACGGGAATTTCGTAGGTTTTTGCGGTGGTGTCGTAATTATTTATATCGGCTGCGGTTGACGTTGTCGTCGCGATGATCACGCCCTGTTCATAGCCTGGTGCTAAATAATAGGATGGATACGTAGCCGGATCATGATACCAATCGTCTGGTAGCCAGACCCCGTAAGCATATCCGGTGCTGACCAGCTTGTTGCTCTCTGTGACGGTGCCGTTTAAGTCGTAGCGCATTAGATAGACAGACTCTGTTCCGCTATAACTTGCGCTGTCGTTATAAGGCGAGTCGATGGTTAAAAAAATGTAGCCTTCGCTACCGGTTGTTCGACTTGGTACTAGAACCGTGTCAGAAACGCCGGTACCGCTTGGCGGCGTTCTCACGGTTGCCGATGAATAATCGGAGAGATCGTCGCTCACCAGCCGGTAGCTGGGGCTCCAATAGGAGCCATAGCCAATAATAAGCTTACCATTTGGAAGTGATATGGCATTCATGGTACCTTCGCCAAGGCTACCTTCCAGAACGATGTAATTTTGACTGTTCGTCTGGAGCAAGTTGCCACTGGCATCGAAGCGCATGGCCATGAGCTTATACGAACCTGTGCCGGCATACCAGACGATTAGAAAGCCACCGTTGCTGGTGGGTACAACTTTGAAGGACCGCGGATAAAGCGCTTGGCTACCTGAAAAGCCTGTGGTGCCGGCGACGCGCGTTTCACCGATGAGTGCTGTCCCTGTCGAGGAATAGAGGCGTACTGCAATATGATCATTGGTGGAAAGTTGAAAGCCAAAGGCGATATTGCCGTTACTCAACTCCGCAATCGAAATCCAGCGGGTTTGGCTGCTACCAGTGGTCGTGTTAATCACGCGATCACTGACAATTACGCTGCCGGTTTGGTCGATGATCAAAAAGTGAGCATTGTAATAGGCAGAATTCAGCGAGGAGTCGTTACCATTATAGGCGACAACAATGTTACCATTCGCCAATGGATGGATGGTAAAGGTAACCCTATCTTTGGGAATGCTCTGGTAGCCAAGGGCATCCAAATCGATGTCTTTCAGCACAGTTCCTGCTTCGTCAAAAATTCGGATTACCCGCTCTGTATTTGGGTAATTATAGTACGCAAGCACCATTGCGGTTTTACCACCGGGAAGGCCAATAATTTGGCCAACGCCTAGATTATTGGTGCTATCAACAGGATAAGTTGCTGTTGGTGTATCAAGATTGGGTATCGACGCTTGTGCATCCATTGCACTGGTAGCGGCTTGCGTCTGTTTTACACTGAGAGAGTCCCAGGTGATGGTGAGGGGACTGAATCCTCCCAGCAGCGCTAACGCCAGTCCAACAAAAAAAAGCGAACCGAATCGCTTGATTGGAGAATACATGGCCGAAATCCTTTCGGGGGAAAACCGATGGTAATGAAGGATAGAGAGTATAGGCAGCTTCAAAATTCTCACAGTGAAGCGATGTTGAAACAGTTGATTGCAAATTGCATTTGCGCGTGTTTACACACACGCTACAGGCAGTTGTGCCAAGCATAACTGAACTATCAACGTTCGTGTACGTATGAAAGGCTGACATTGTGAGTACTGGGGTACTTGGTGAGGGTTTGGGTTGGTGAAGCGGGAGGTAAAGCGATGTCCCGTCATTATCGTTTTTGACGAGGCAATTACTGCTTTGGGAAAAGAATGGGAAGAGGCTTTGTCGGATTGATTATAGTCGTTGATGCCTTTGCTGCACCGCAGCATAAAAGAGCCAAGCCACTAGGGCATCTGTTCCCAGGTACTCGCTTCGGTATCGGGCCAGAACTCATCGAAGTGACCGCTCAGTCCGTCAGCGAGGCTGGCGCAACTGTTGCGCCAGCCTCGCTAGGTGGTTGGGCTGAGGGGGAAAGGGGTGAAGAGTGGTTGGTGGAGGCTCACGGGTTTGCTTTCTTTTGTAGCGTACTACAGCGCAACTTCGCGTATGTTTAGCAGGTCACGGTGGTTAACGGCGCAAACCTGCGTTGCTTCTACTATCACGACCTTCAGTGTTCACCCATCTGCGCAAAAATCTCTAGGTCATACGGGCGAAGCCTGTTGGCGAATCGGTAAGGCCGTGGCCGAGCTTCGTTCTGAGCCAGTTGAAGGGCTCGCCACAGCCAGCGCCGCTGCGGCTTCGACAAGCTGAGCCTACGCACAACGCCCGAAGCCGCCAACCGTGTCACACCTTGTCCCCTTGTCACCCCTACTCCTCCGCCGCCCATTGCATCGTATACAAATTGTAGTACCGCCCCCGCTGCGCCAACAGCTCCTCGTGATCCCCCATTTCGACAATCTGCCCCTGATCCATCACGACGATCTTGTGGGCATTGACAATGGTACTCAGGCGGTGGGCGATCACAAAGCTGGTGCGGCCGCGCATGAGCCGCTCTAGCGCGTTGTCGATGATCTTTTCGGTGGTGGTGTCAACGCTGCTGGTTGCCTCATCAAGGATGAGGATGCGCGGGTCGGCGAGGAGGGCGCGGGCAAAGGAGAGGATCTGCCGTTGCCCGACGCTAAAGTTTGAGCCATTCTCCTCTACCACCGTCGCATAGCCATTGGGGAGTTGGCTGATAAAGCTGTCAGCCCCCACCGCTTCGGCCGCGGCGCGCACTTCCTCGTCGGTGGCGTCGAGCCGACCATAGCGGATGTTGTCGGCTACGGTGCCGCTAAAGAGAAAGGTATCCTGTAGCACAATCCCCAGTTGGGAACGCAAACTGGCCGTCGTCACCTGCCGCAGATCGTGGCCGTCAATGGTAACCGCGCCGCCGGTCACATCAAAGAAGCGCGCGAGCAGCCGGATCACCGTGCTCTTGCCGGCACCTGTCTCGCCCACCAGGGCAATCCGTTCGCCCGGCGCGGCGCAGAGGTTAATGCCGCGTAAGACAGGGGTGTCCTCTTTGTAGCGGAAGGTGACATCGGCAAAGTCGACATGGCCCGTGATCGGTGGCAGCACGCGCGCATCGGGCGCATCTTGCAGATCCGGCTCGGTATCGAGCAATGCAAAGACCCGTTCGCAACCGGTCATCGTCGCCTGAAAGGTGTTGTAACGCTGTGCTAGCTCGCGAATTGGATCAAAGAAGCGGTCGACGTAGAGCACAAAGGCGACCAAGGTCCCGGCGGTTAAACTGTCGCCGATCACTAACCAGCCGCCAATGCCGACCACTAATGCCGTCGCCAGTGAGCCGAGAAAATCGACGCCAGGAAAGAAGATCGCGGCCAGCCAGGTCGTCTGTACATTGGCATCAAAAAAGGAGCGATTGAGATCATCAAAGTGGTGAAAATTGTGCGTCTCACGTGCAAAACTCTGCGTCACCCGAATGCCCGAGATCGATTCGTTGAGATACCCGTTGATCAGCGAAAGGCGCATGCGCGCAGCACGGTAGGCCCCACGGATGCGCTGCCGCCAGAAGTTGGTCAGCCCCATCATCACGGGGATCAAGGCAAAGGTGACCAACGCCAATTGCCAATTGAGCGCCAACATGGCAACAATTGTGCCGACGAGAATAAAACTGGAGCGCGCCAGCCCCGTAATTGACCAGGTGACGAAATCCTGTAAGATGCCAACATCGCTGATCAGCCGGCTCATTAAGCGACCAACGCTGTAGTTGTTGTGGAAGCTGAGGGAGAGCCTGTGCAGATGGCGAAAGAGTTCGCTGCGCATGTCGGCGACCACGCGCGTGCCGGCATAGGCCATCAGCGAAATGCGCGCGCGATTGGTGATCCATTCCACGATGGCTGCCCCAATAAAGATCAGCGTATAGAGGCGCAATTGGCTCATCGACCCGGCGCGGATGCCGTCATCAATGGCCCAGCCAATCAATGTTGGCCCCAACACATTGAGGATCGATGAAACCGACATAAAGACAACGGCCCAAATGACCTTGCGCTGATAGGGCTTGAGATAGGCGACCAATCGGCGGGCCAACCCGCTATCGTACGAATCGACGCCAGCTTCCTCTTCATCTTGGGGCAACAACCCTTGGACGCGCCGCTCGCGTGCGAGTCGCTCCTGCTCCTCGGCGCTCAAGCGGCTGCCAAAGAGCCAATCTAAACTTTCACGTAGGTTGACATTTTCGGTGACCGAACCGTTTGTATTGGTATGTGTGGTCATGGGTGACCTTTCTTGTCGTTGGACGATTTGCTGGACTTGCGTAGGCTGAGCTTGCGTAGGCTGAGCTTGTCGAAGCTCAGCCTACGCTACCTGGTTACGCGCGCACGAGCGCCGGTGCTGTCGGCATTGCATCGTTTCTCGTTTCTGTTTCCTGTAAGGCGAGGAACTCTTCCTGGTCGCGCAGTTGCAGATCATAAATCCGCCGGTAGAGCCCCTCTTGCGCCAACAACTCGTCGTGTTTGCCGCGCTGGACAATTTTGCCATGATCGAGCACGAGGATCTGGTCGGCCGCTTTGAGCGTCAAAAGCCGTTGCGCGATCACAAAGGTGGTGCGCCCTTGCATCAGCACCGCCAACGCCTGCTGGATTAGATGTTCGGTCTCAGTATCCACGCTGCTGGTTGAATCATCGAGCACCAGTACGCGCGGATCGCAGACGAGGGCGCGCGCAATCGCCAAGCGCTGTTTCTGGCCACCACTCAAGGTCACCCCGCGCTCACCGACTTCGGTCGCATAGCCATCGGGAAATGTTTCGATAAAGTTGTGGGCGCGCGCTGCTTTGGCCGCCGTCACAATCTCCGCATCTGTTGCATTGGGTCGGCCATAGGCGATATTTTCGGCAATGGTAGCGTTAAAGAGAAAGGGATCCTGTAAGACAATGCCAATGTGGCGGCGCAGACTTTCGAGCTGTAGCTGCCGCACATCGATCCCGTCAACCATGACAGTCCCTTCGCTCGGATCATAAAAGCGGGGGATCAGATTGATGATCGTGCTCTTGCCCGAGCCGGTTGGCCCAATTAGCGCCACGACTTCGCCGGCTTGCGCGGTAAAGTTCACGTCACTTATCACGCTGCGTCCATCATCCCCATAGCCAAAGCTGACATTGTGAAAGGTCACCGCACCCTGGGGATCTGCCCAGCGTTTGGCGGTGGCGGACTCTTCGATCTCGCTGGGGGTATCAATAATTTCAAAAATACGGGTGGCACTGGCACTGGCACTGGTCGCCATGTTGACCAGAAAACCAATGCGCAATACTGGTCCATTTAACATCAAGACATAGGAGATCATGGCAAAGATCGAGCCAACCGACGTTTCTCCGCGTAACGCAGGCGGTCCGCCAAACCAGAGCAGAATCGCCAATGCTGCTGCCAAGATCAGGCTAAAGAGGGGCCAGAAGAAGGCCCAAAGCTTGATCGAACTGTAGCGCCGGTCAAACCATTCCTCATTGGCCACATCAAATTTTTGCAACTCAAAAGGCTCGCGCGCAAAGGATTTCACCAAACCAATCCCCGTCATGCTCTCTTGCATGACAGCCGACAACTCTCCCATCTGTTCTTGGATCTGTTTGAAGAGTGGGCGCATCATGGTGCCAAAGTAGAGCGCCGTGCCGACCAGCAGCACCATCACCGGCAAGACGAGCAAGGTGAGCCGTGGGTTCTCTAGAAACATGGCAACGACCACACCAATCAGCAGCAGCAGGACTGCCAACAGATCCATCAACCCAATGCCGGCGAAGCGTTCGCTTTCTGTAATGTCGCCGGTCGCCCGGCTCATCAGATCGCCAGTTTTGGCCTGATCGTGAAAGGCAAAGGGCAGATGCTGCACCCGCTGATAAAAGTGATTGCGTAGGTCATACGCCACCCGATGGCTGAGCCACTCGCCAAAAAAGCGCTGCCCAAAGGCGACCAACCCACGCACCACGGCAATGGCCAGGATCAGCCCGCCGGCCCAAAAGAGTGCGCGGGCATTGCGCGAGGCCAGCCCGTTGTCAATCGCCTGCTTGATGATCTGTGGAATAAAGAGATTGATCAGTGTCGCCAACCCCATTGACAGATACGCCACCGTGGTCTGCTGCCAGTAAGGTTGTAAATAACCGAGCAACCGGCGATATACATTCTGTTCTGCTTGTCCCGTGATTGTTGCTATACTCATCTGCTTCTCTCCCTGGTTCTTTGTGTCTGCGCGTTGGCCTGGATCTTGAATGTCGTCATTTCCAATTGTTGGCACCCAACAAAAAACCGTGGAGCGAACCCCACGGTCCTCACAAAACACGTTAACACTACCAATCATTATAGCGATGGTTGAAAGTTGGTGTCAAACTTGCAATTTCTATGGGGCGTATCTCAATTTGGGGGCGACTTTCTTCTACCAGGAGTGTGCGTCGCACTGGTCGAAAGCGATCGGGGCAACGAAATAACGCTTGACCAGTGCGACGCACACGAGTTGCCCCCAAAGTGAGATACACCCATTTCTATGGAGAAGTGCCTCAGCAACTCACCACGCAAGCACACTGGGTGTTATCAACGTCAATTTTAGCTTCGACTGTCAAGCCTAGTAGTGCGAATATTTAATTTTTAGAAATCACCACACGAGTATGAACAGTCAGGGATTTCTAAAAATTAAGCAGCCAGACAACTAGCGTCCTCGTCTTATTATCTCTGTCAGCGTGCCGCCAAATGCGCAAAATGCACCGGCCAACAGACTCACGCGCCAGGCCCCCGTCAAAACAAAGAGCGCCAATAATGGAATACTGATCAGGCCACCAAGAAATGCATGGATGCCACCACGCTGGCCAACATATAAAGTCGTCAGCAGCCCGGCGATAAACGGCGCAACCAGACGCACGAAAACACTTGGTGTCACCGTCAAACCCAACTGGCGCACTGCCAAATCGGCCAATGTCACCAAAACCAAATTCATCGCCACCGCAAAGAGCACCCCCAGCCAGCGGATCGGCGGCTTTGCTCTACTCTTCTCCACCTTGCTTGTCCTGCCACTCATTCTCTTTCTCCTAAGCGACCGCTAGCCCAGCCTGTGAATCTGCGCTTTTGATCGACTGACAATTTTAAGCTGAGCCACAGAGATCACAGAGATCACAGAGATCACAGAGATCACAGAGATCACAGAGATCACAGAGATCACAGAGATCACAGAGGTCGACAACTGCTTATCTCTGTGTTCTCCGTGTCTCTGTGGCCAGACGAAATCGGTCAGCCAACTAAGTTGAGCTGGCCAAAATCCGGCTCTGTATAGACTTCCCGCCGCCACCGATAGCCCGGTTCGCGAATGATCCCTGGCGTTTCGGCGTCAACCAATAGCTGCAATGCGTCAAAGATCAGGGTCCGCTGCTGCAGCGTGTTCCCTGCTTCTCCTAAGGGGTGACCCAATGGCCACTTAACGAAAACCGCACGCGGTACCCCCACCGCCTCGGTTAAATCCTTGGCAATCGAAATGCTGACGGTGGGAATCCCCGCCCGCTCGATGGCACGTGCGATCAGTCCGACGGACCGATTGCAGAGGCCTCAAGCCGGCGTGAGAAAGGCAACGTCGACCCCATCGGCGCGTAGCTTGGCGGCAACCTGTGGTGCCGTTTTCCCATTGAGGATCGTCACCTGTTCCCCATCGATGTGGCCCATAAAGCCAAAATGGCTAGAAGCAAGGCCACCAAGCACTCCCTCTTTTACCAGATCGCGAAAATGGGCCAAGGGAAAAATTACATTGAGATCGTTGTCCGCATCGCTGTGGTCATAATATTTGTGTGTGATTGTAATCCTCTCCAACAACACATCGCCTGGAATCGACCGATAGGTGGCGTCACCTTCTGGATTCTCCATATCAAAGGGCAGCTGTTCCCGTAAATGAATGCCCCCTGTTGTCAATAGCGCCACTTTACATCGCGCAAGGGGCTTAGTGAGGCGGGCGAACGGGATGCCATCGGAAAGGTCGACCAACGTGCTTGTGCGGCCAGCCGTCAACTTTGCCCAGACTTGAGCTACCGCTGGAAGTGCAAAGAGCCGGTTCGCGAGGCGTTCAAGGATCGTACGGTTTTCACTCATCCATCAATACCTTTGCTAGTTGGTGATGATTCATCCATCTTGGCTCACCTTAGCGGCAGTGGGAGCCGGTGGTGGAGTGAATGACTTGTTGATAAAGTTCACTTGTTTGGCCTGTATCCTTGCTGCTTGATCTTTGATATAATAATTTTTGCTCATCTTACCGCAATGGACGCCGGCTGACTGTAGCGATTGCCCCAACTGTACTACGCTTGGGTTAAAAGCGGTGCTAAGATGGGTTTGGGCTAAGTAAGCAATAATTTCCATGACACTGCACTAAGTAGTGCGTAAAGGAAAGAATCAGGTGTTTTGTCATTCCTGCACAGGCAGGAATCTAGGACGTTGGACCTCTGTCTGCACAGGGGTGACATATCCTAAAAGCGAATGTGCCGATTGTGAGTAAGGGGGAGGCCCATGTTTAATCCAACGATCTATGAAAATTCCCAACCGGATGGGTTTTCTGTGCTTGAAATCGTTGAACCGGCGCTGCCGGAACGCGCTGGCAACCATCTGCGCACATTTGTCCCTCTCCAACGGACCGAACTGCGTGGCACTATCATGGGCCCTTTGGCCAGCTTGTGCCTCACGCAGATCTTTTGCTTTGATCGGCAGCGCTGCGCTGATGTGATTGAAGCGCGTTATCGCTTTCCATTGCCAGGTGATGCTGCGATCACTGCCGTCACCGTGCGCTTTGGTGAAGTTGAGATTGCCGCACGATTAGAAGAACGCGGCGCAGCGGAGGCCGCCTATGCGGAAGCGAAAGCGGGGGGTCGGCAGGCAGTGCTCACCACGCGCGAAACCCCCGATCTCTTTACCCTGCAGGTGGCCGGTATTCAGCCGGATCAACCGGTTGTGATTGAGACCGCGTATGTGCAACTGGCACATATTGATCGGCGCGTGGAGAATAGCGGCGCAGGGGAAGGGAACGCGATCTCTGCACCGGGCTGGTCGCTGCGCATCCCGCTGACCACTGCCCCTCGTTACGCCCGCTCCGATGAGCGGCATAGCCGTGCGGCAGAGGGACAACCGCTGGCCCTTTTGCGTGATCCTGGTCATCGCTTCGTGCTCGATCTTGCATTCCACGAGGTGGCCACTGTCAGCAGCCCAACCCATGCTCTCGTTGCAACGCCTGAATTGGTCGATGACCCTCGATCGCCCTCCGCGTTTGCCGCGACTGATGAGCCATCATCATCGGTGAGCACTTCGCTCCGCGTGCACCTTGCTGACGGGGAGATCGTGCCCGATCGCGATTGCCTGCTCCGTTGGTCACCGCCACAAGTAAGCGCTGCGACAACGTTGAAGCTCTTGACCCACCGCGATGAAGCGAACAATCGACTCTACTTCTTGGCGCTTATCACACCCCCTGTACAACGCCCCGCAACATCATCTCAGGCAGCATCACTTCAAGCCGCCGGACCGACGCGTGAGGTGACACTGCTCGTCGATCATTCGGGCTCAATGAGTGGTCCCAAGTGGGCCGCCGCCGATTGGGCGGTCGAGCACTTCTTATATGATCTACAGCCGGCGGATACCTTTGCGCTGGCCATGTTCCATTATGAAACTCGTTGGTTTGCCAGCACGCTGCAACCGGCAGCGCCAACGACGCTTGATCACGCGGTACAGTGGCTCAAGGCACAGCAGGATAGTGGCGGTACCGAACTCGGTGTTGCGCTCGAACAGGCACTCGGCCTGCCGCGGTCGCCCAAGAATCCCACTGCCGAGGTCGCGCGCCATCTGTTGATTGTAACCGATGCCGCGGTCAGCGATGCCGCCCGCATTTTGCGCTTGGCCGGAGAAGAGGCTGTCCGCACCAACCGTCGTCGCATCAGCGTACTCTGTATCGATGCCGCGCCCAACGCCTTTCTGGCCAATGAACTCGCCGAACGGGGTGGTGGCGTAGCTCGCTTTCTGACAAGTGATCCGACACAGCAGGATATCGTGACCGCGCTCGATGAGGTGCTTCTCGATTGGGGCGAACCACTGTTGGTCAATCTCCAACTCTCGGTCAATCAACCCGATGTCACGGTGAGCGGCCATCGAGAAGTGCCTATGAGAAGCGATGGGGATCAACGTACGATCATCGATCTGGGTGATCTTGTGGCTGGTCGTGCGCAGTGGATGGTTGGCTGCTTGCCATTGGATGTTGCCGAAGCGCAAGGGAAGACGCTCACCTTTGATCTTTTTGCCGGAACCGATGCACAAGAGCGGCTGGCCACCCAACTGTTGACCCTTGACTCGGCAACACCAACTGCTTCGGCTTCGTCTACCGCTGCCATCAAGGCGCTCTTTGGGGCACGCCGCATCAATGCACTTGAGTATCTTATGCTTGCCGATCTCGACCGGCAAGCGCTCGCTACGCAACTCGCGCGCTTGGGCTATGAGCCCACTACGTTACTTACTACAGAGAACGATCCAGCGACAAAACGCTATGCCGAAAACCGTCGACACGAGAGTGCTGCCATTGTGCGTCCGCTGCTTGTGCAAGAGGCACTTGACTATGGGCTAGCATCGGCTGAAACGGCATTTATTGCCACCCGAAGCGAAGCGGGAGAGCTGGTCACGACTTCGGTTGACGTGGCCAACGCGCTGCCGACGGGTTGGTCGGCTGATTTTCTGACTGGCGTGACTGCTGCGCCATCTGGTTTCCGCGCCTTTCACTCTTCCGCTGCTATGCCGACGCCCCTCTCTGCCCCGGCACCCACCACCGATCAGGGCACCGGTCGTGGCATGCGTGCAAAGCTACGGCAGATGGTCCCCTCGCTTCTACCCCAGCCACAGGCATCGCTGTCTGCGGCTGCGTTACCGGCTAGCACGACAAGGGCGACCGCTGCCAGTGCGCAATCCTATGAGCTGTTTTGTGGTCAGCCCGGCCAAGATCTGCCAGTAGTGCCGACCACTGCTGATGAATTTATGCTCTTTGATTCTGCTACCATGCCGGATCCGCTGCCAGCCACAGCAACCTTCACCGCGCTTATGTTGCGTCCACAGGATGATGCTACCGCCGCATCTTTGCGTCAACTGCTCAGAAGCCACACACTTACGCTAGCGCTCTATATCGAGGATCTGGTGGCACCGCGAGCGACCATCCGTCTGCGTGATCTGCTACAGGGGACACCGCGCCCACTCAACCTGCGTCGCGAGGATCGGGCGACTGTACGGATCACGCTATTTGATCCTACGAACATCCTGCAAGAAAAGAACGTAGCCTTTTCGTTGGTCATGACGACAGCCTGATCTACGACTACTGCCCACAAGCGCTTTTGTCGAGCACTGTTGCCTATGCTAAAATCTAGCCTGTGACCGTACTAGACCGTTTTCTACTTTCACCAATCGGCCCGTCATTGATCCTTGTTGTAGGCGCAATCGTCACGGTGTTGGTTGGAAGATGGGTGCGCCGACCCGCTTTCCTAACTGGGTTGGCGCTTCTTTTTGTGGGTTGTGCCGGCTGGCTACAGCTCATTTTGCGCGCGCAAATTACCGTCGTGCCCACCTTCAGCCATCCCTGGCGCCCGATCTTGCAAAGTGGCACGAATCTCTACTGGGTGGGGGATGGTTGGAATTGGTATATTGCGTGTCTGATTTTGCTATTGGGTGGGCTGGGTATTCTGCTCGATCTGAATAGCGATTATGTAAAGCAAGGGCGGCGGATCCAGGCATCGTTGGCGGTGCAGTTAGGGGTACTAGCGGCGGCGATGCTCTTTGTCGGCAGCGGCAACCTGCTCACGGCAATTCTTACGTGGGTGCTCTTGGATGTCTGCATTCTTCTGCGTAGCACGACAAGACCGACGGTGCCAGAGCTGGATCGTCCGTTTCACAGCACGGCGCTGGTGGTCCGGCAGAATGGCAAAGCTACCACTAACGGCCCCGCCACGCCAAGCCGCACAGATGCGGATTCGGTAGAAGCGGAAAATCACAACCGCGGCCTAACGCTGATCGGTGCCATGTTGTTGCTGGTGGCCTTGTTGCCGGCTGGTCCTGGCGGGCCGGGGCAGGAGTTTCAAAATGGGACATTGCCCGTTGAATCGATCCTGCTGCTGGCGCTGGCTTCACTCATCCGCGCCGGTGTCTATCCCTTTCACATTTGGTTGCTTGGCGATAATCGGACCAATATCAGCGTGGCCGAGCGGCTACTGGAGCAGATGGTTC
The DNA here is from genome assembly GCA_034432375.1 of Caldilineaceae bacterium. Classification (GTDB taxonomy): domain Bacteria; phylum Chloroflexota; class Anaerolineae; order Caldilineales; family Caldilineaceae; genus JAHBVH01. Next base: position 56,895 of record DAOUCA010000140.1, on the reverse strand, counting down.
CAACCCTTTGCGGTCTTTGGCTGTTGGGCTGGACCTATGGCATGGGCAGCGATTATATTCAGTTGCGTCTCGATATTCTTGCGCTCTTTTTGGTGGCGTTGCTTGGCAGTGCGATCGCCGCTTGGACCTCAAAAACGCCAACCGACCACCATTCGTTTGTCCTGGTTACGTCGGCGGGGCTGGCTGTGCTTACCGGCTCGCTGGCATTGGGGGCTGGCCCCGCAGCAATGATTTGGCCGACGACCGCCTTTGCTCTTGGTGGTGCGCTCTGGCTGGTCGGTGAACAGGTCTGGCAGGGGTGGGGCTGGGCGATTCCCGTGAGTGTTGGTGCGCTAACATTGGCCGGTGTGCCCTTGACGCCAGGGTTTCTGGCCCAACCATCGTTGGCAATTCTGTGGAACCCCGGCACGATTCTCCAACTGCTCTTTCTCCTTTACATTGTGGCACAGGCTTTGCAAATTGCTGCCCTCTTGCGTAGCTGGGAAGATGTCGAGCGGGAAGAGACACCACGCCTCGATACCGGCTCGATGACACGACTGTTGGTAGCGAGCGTTGCACTGGGGTTGCCGCTCGCCGTTGCTGGCTTCTTGCCACGGACGATTGCGGCCATGGCGAGCATGCCCAATGCCATTGCCACGACCTTGGGCGATCCACCGAGTATTGTCGCCCGCGAACCAGCGATCTGGATTACCCTCCTAATCCCGCTCTTTTTGGGCTTTGGGCTGGTCTGGTTGCGCCCAAAGATTTGGCCTACCATTGGACGCCCGGCGGAGCAACTACATCGGCTTACCCGTCTGGATTGGCTCTTTCGCTTCAGCTGGTGGATCCTCCGCCAGACGACGGATCTATGGGGAAATGCTACCCGTGTTGTAGAAGGAGCTGGCTATATGGGCTGGATTCTGGTCTTTGCCTTGCTGGCCTATCTGCTGGTAAAGTAATGATGAATGATGAATGATGGATCAATGATGATTGACCAATGGACTCTTTAACTAGTTGGATCTTAACCCATTTAGCCTTTTTCGCCTCAGGGCTCGGCATTCTGTTGATTGCGCTCAGCGCGCTGTTGATCATTCTGCTGTGGGATTGGCGCGTGATGTTGGTGGGGCTCATGGTGGTACAGATTGGGATCGTCGTTTTGAGCAGCTCTGTCTATCACTTTTCGCTCGAATGGGGCAGCGTTCAACTGCTGGTAACAGCGTTGAGCGCTGCGATGTTGGCACTTTCTGCGCGTCAGGTGCAGCCTATCCTGCGGATGCAGCGGCCCGGTTCGTGGCTGGTGCGGCTAAGTGCGGCGATTCTTTTGGTTGTCAGTTGGCAGTTTGTCGATCTAGAGTTTGATCTACCTCTGCTGACGCCGCAGATGACACAACTATTTCTATGGCTCATCCTCTGTGCCGTGATGTTATTAGGGCTTGGCGGCTCTCCCTTCTATACAGGGGTTGCCCTACTCTTTTGGTTTATGCCAATCCAGGCCTTTCTGCAGATTCTACTGCCCGATCATCGTCTCTTTGTGCTCATTGGGATTGTCGAAATATTTGTAAGCTTGGCCTGTAGCTATCTGCTGCTAGCTCACCGCTCGCCCCTGCAAAGAGGATCTGCCATCCTCACCGATCTCGCATTTCCGGAAGACCAGCTGTTGCTGCCGGCGTTACCAGACGCCAATTGGAGCCCACGGCTGGACAATGAGCTACGCCGCCGGGAAGCAGTGACCGATCTACGGCATCCCCTGCCACCACGTTCAGCCGTTACGCGTACATCCAAAAGTCAGCCATCAGTTCGCCACCCAGCGATCCAACCAATGCCTGCCACGACGCCTAATGGAGATCGTGCCGCTAATCGCCCAACTGAAGACCAGGGGGTTGAAGACCAGGGGGTTGAAGACCAGGGTGCTGGGGAGCAAGTGGTTGGCGATCATGCTACCGGGGAACAGCGCCCTGTTCAGAGGCCATTGTGACTGTTATGCCCTTGTCCGATAGCCTGTTGACTGGCTCAGCCTCCGCCATCCTGACGTTGCCCACTCTGCTAGTTGGAGCGCTGCTTGCCGTGGCCGTGCTGACCTATCTGCTCCGTAGTTGGGAACGACTCAGCACCGCGCTTGCCTTGATCTTTACGGCGTCTACCGCACTCTGGCTTGGACGGCTCGATTTGACCGCGCCAGAAGTGCATCTGCCCTTTGTTACACAGCCGTTGAATGTGGTTGCACCGCTGGAGCGATTGGGCTTTCGTTTTGAATTACAGCCTGGCTCGATTGCCATCCTGATTACCATCTTTGTGTTGGCGGCCGTTGCCTTTGGCTTGGCCTTTTTTGTGAGCCAGGGCCATAGTTTTGTGCCCTTTACATTGACGCTACTTGCTGGTTACAGCTCGCTAACCTTGCTGACCGCTGCTCCCCTTGCAGTTCCCTTGATTACCCCGTTGGCGTTAATTATTCTTAGCTGTGTCAGTGTCTTTGTCCTGCAAGCCGGCCGCCTCACCGATCCCACTGGGCCATTGCGGCTGATTGTGCCGCCGATCCTTGCCTTTCCTCTCTTTTTGACGGCTCAATGGTATATTGATCAGATCCCGCTCAACCCTCAAGATCCAGCCCCTGCCGCGACCACAGCCTTTTTATTGACGGTGGGATTGTTGCTGCTGCTCGCGCCGACGCCGCTCCACAGCGCCTTACCGGCGACTGCCGAGTCGGCCCCGCCGGTTGTCAGTGCGCTGGTCACGCTGCTCTATCAACTGGCGCTCCTGCACCTGCTCTTTCGCCTGGTCACTCTCTACCCGTTTGTCACCACTGCTAGCTCCTTTGAACTTTGGTTTACTTGGGCTGGGTTAGCGACCACTGTTTGGGGTGGCGTTGCTGCTGCCGGTGCCCTCCATCCAGGACGGCTCTGGGGGTATGCCGCCCTCCATGACTGGGGGTTGATCCTGATGGTGTTGGCCGTTCCTTCCCCGACGACCTGGCCTTTGGCGCTCTTTCTCTTTGGCTTGCGCGCTGCCAGTATGCTAACGGCAGCCGTGGGTCTGGCTGTCATCGAAGAGCATCTCGATGGGCTTTCGGTGGAGCGGCTGCAAGGGGCCGGCAATCGCTTGCCATGGAATAGCGCAGCCTTTTTATTGGGAGGGCTTGGCCTCGCAGGCTTTCCCCTCAGCGCTGGCTTTACAGGGCATTGGGCGGCACTACAGGTAATTGCAGCCGCGGATTGGCGGCCGGCGGCGTTGGTACTAGTGGCCTCGGTCAGTGTCATTTGGGGTTTTGTACGCTTGACACGCATCCTCTTTGGCCCATTGACCAACCGTCTGTTGCTGCGCGAGCAGGCTCCCAGTGTGCTGTTGGCGCTGTTGGTCTTGCTCTTCTCCGTTGCTTTAGCGGTTTCACCACAACTGCTCAATGGCTCCGTGCGCACTATTTGGGCCGCCTTTGGTGGCTAGCTTCGCTCAGAATCCTCTTCAATTCCTCTCAATCCCAGATTTGATAGATTCTGAGAGATCCGTTGTGGCATGATTGATATAGATCATCATAAATTGTGACTCAGGAGCGATATGGGCGAACAAAGAGCAGAGCCGGATGTTACCGGCTTTTATCGTCGGACTGTGGCGGAACGCGTTACATTGGTGGCAGATTGGGCCGCCCTCTCCGCCAATGAAGTAGTCACCTTGGAACAAGCATTGTCGCTGGCCCAGGCTGACAAGTTAATTGAAAATGTGATTGGGCGCTACGCCTTGCCGCTGGGGTTGGGAGTCAATTTTTTGATCAACGATCGCGACTATCTGATTCCCATGGTCGTTGAAGAGCCCTCGGTGGTGGCCGCGGTCAGCTTTGCCGCCAAACTGGCACGCCGTGGCGGTGGCTTTCGTACCGGTAGCACTGCGCCGATCATGATCGCGCAGATCCAACTATTAGAAGTGCCGGATCTCCAGCATGCCAGCGCGGCCATCTGCGCGGCTAGGGCCGAGCTGTTAACATTGGCCGATACGAGCCCTTCAATCACCGCACGGGGCGGTGGGCCGGTCGACCTGGTGGTACGCCCGCTGCTGGAGACGCCAACTGGTCCAATGTTGATTGTCCATCTACATGTTGATTGTCGCGACGCAATGGGGGCCAACGCCGTAAATACCGCCGCTGAAACAATCGCCCCGCGCCTGGAAGAGTTGAGCGGCGGGCGCGCACTCCTGCGGATTCTCAGCAACTTGAGCGATGAGCGCCGCGCGTGGGCTGAAGTAACAATTCCCGCTGCTGCCTTTACCACCGACCAACTCGATGGCAATGACGTGATCAACAAGATCGCTCATGCCAATGCCTTTGCCGTCGCCGATCCCTATCGCGCCGCCACCCACAACAAAGGGATCTTTAATGGGATCGACGCAGTCGCCCTGGCCACTGGCAACGATTGGCGTGCGATCGAGGCCGGCGGCCATGCCTATGCCGCGCGCGATGGGCACTATCGGGCGTTGACGGAGTGGCGCATTGTTGACAAGATGACAGAAAGACAAGATGACAGGACGCCGCAAGACACGCAACCCGCAACACGCAACACGCAAGACACACACTCTCTCTATGGCCGACTCGAACTGCCACTGGCGGTTGGTATTGTGGGGGGCGCGACGCGCGCCCATCCCACGGCGCAAGTGGCCCTCAAAATTCTTGGCGTGACCAGCGCGGCGGAATTAAGTGAAGTGATGGCTGCGGTGGGGCTTGCCCAAAATCTGGCTGCGCTACGTGCCCTTTGCACCGACGGCATCCAGCGCGGCCACATGGCCCTCCACGCCCGCCAAATGGCTGTCGCCGCCGGTGCCGAGGGGGAGGCGGTCGATCGGATTGCCGCCCAATTGGTCAAAGAGGGACAGATCCGTGTCGAACGTGCGAAAGAACTTTTGACAAGGTGATACTGTTGGTCTACCTTACAATCTAGCCGTGTCACTCCTGCCCCCACCGCCGTGAGGGTAAACTCTGGCAGGAGTCCACTTTATCGACATGGATTCCTCGGGTGCCCGCTGGGCGCGCAGGAATGACAGTGTTACAGCGGAGCGTAAGGTGTTTCGTAAGATAGGCCAACAGTATCATCTTGTCATCTTGTCCTGATTACTACCAGTGAAGGATAACGAGAACTATGTTAAATCAACCAATCCGCCCCGTGGGCATTGTCGGTTATGGCGCATATGTGCCGCGCTATCGCCTGCCGGGGCGAGAGATTAGCCGGGTTTGGACCGAGGGTAACAGCCGCAGCCCCGTGCGAGAGAAGTCGGTGCCGGGGTTAGATGAAGACACGGCAACGATGAGTATCGAAGCGGCGCGCAATGCGTTGGCACGCGCGCAGATCGATCCGCAACAGATTCGTGCGGTCTGGGTGGGCAGCGAAAGCCACCCCTACGCCGTCAAGCCGACGGGCACGATTGTGGCCGAAGCGATTGGGGCGACACCGGCTGTCTTGGCAGCAGATTGGCAATTTGCCTGCAAGGCAGGCACCGAAGCGATGCAGGCGAGCATTGGTTTTGTCGGCAGCGGCATGGCCGATTATGTGCTGGCGATTGGCATGGACACGGCGCAGGGACGTCCTGGCGACGCGCTCGAGTATACCGCGGGCGCGGGCGGTGCCGCCTATCTCTTTGGCCCGGCCGAACACGCCCTCGTCCAGATCCAACGCACCCTCAGCTACGTCTCTGATACGACCGACTTCTGGCGGCGACCGTCGACCCACTACCCCAGCCATGCCGAGCGTTTTAGTGGGGATCCCGGCTACTTTGGCCACGTCATGCCCGCCGCGCAGCAGATGATGGCGGAGATGGGTGCCACACCGGCTAGTTACGATTATGTCGTCTTTCACCAGCCCAATCCCAAATTCCCGACACGGGCGATGGCTGATCTCGGCTTCAAAGCGGCACAGTGGAAGACGGGCCTGCTTGTCCCCGAAATCGGCAACACTTATGCCGGTGCCGCAATCATCGGCCTTTCCGCTGTGCTGGATGAAGCGCAGCCGGGGCAGCGCATTCTCATGGTCAGCTATGGCAGCGGCGCTGGGTCGGATGCGTTTGATTTGCTGGTGACGGATAAGTTGCCGGATGCCCAGAAACGGGCACCGGTGACACGGGACTATATCAGCCGGCGCGTCGAGATCGATTATGCACAATATGTGCGAATGCGGCGCAAGTTGGCGAGCCATTGAAATGATTTTATGCATGAAAAAATGCGGCGCAACAGCGCCGCATTTTTTCATGCATAGAGAGGCGCACTTTTTATGCTGGTGTGGGATTGTGGCGTCTATCCCACACCAGCATAAAAATTTTCCCACAATATCCCACAAATATCCCACATTTATCCCACAAAATTGCGTGGGATTGTGTGGGATATTGCAGGGGAAAGTGTGTGGAACATGAGGGGATGTTTCACACTAGTTTATTTACGCCTCGATAGTTAATTGCTCTAACTATACGCCATAATCTCCAATGTCCGCACCAGCGCCACCTTCCAGGCGCCCTCCTCGTCAATCGGCAGATAAATCGCGCGGCGTGCCACGCGCGCGGAATGTTCGGGGTCGATATTCTCATCGTCGACCTGGCCGAGGCCAATGCGAATGCGCCGTTGCATGGCGGGTCGATTCATGTTTTCGAGTGCCTCGCTGCGTAGCACCAGTTGATCGAGTTCGCGGCCAATGCGTTCGACGCCGGCCTTGAGTGCCAATATCTTTATACGGATCTGGAAGAGCAAATTCTCGACCTCTTCCGGCACCGATGAAGTTTCTTCATCGGTGCCAAAACGGTCGATCAACTCCTGGCGCATCTCATCGAGCATTTCTAGATGGGTGATGCCGGCAACGCGCCGGTAGAGCTGCAACCGTAACCCTTCCTCATCAATATAGCGCTGCGGAATCTGCGCGTCAATCGGCAGGTCGAGCTGCACCGGCGGTGCCAAGGGATCTTCCATGTCAAAGGGCGTTTCAAGATCGGATGCGTGTTCCGCTTGCGTTGCGCCTGTCGAAGGTCTGTTGCGTGTTGCGTGTTGCGTATTCTGGCCATACTCCCTTATTGCGCCATCCCGTGTCTCCGGCTCTTTTTGTCTCCCTGTCATCTTGTCATCTTGTTCTCCTGCCTCCTCCTCTCCTCCACTCTCCAACTTCTCTACCCCTTCATCCCCAACCGCTTCCTCAAACCGCGCCTTCTTGCGCTTGGCCTCATTGACGGCTTGGGCGAGCAGACGGGTGTAGAGATCAAAGCCGACGCTGTCGATGTTGCCATGTTGCTTGGCACCAAGGAGGTCACCGGCCCCGCGAATTTCGAGGTCGCGCATGGCAATGCGGAAGCCGGCCCCAAGCTCTTCGCTACTTTCCATGATTGCACCAAGGCGGCGGCGGGCATCAAAACTGAGGCTGGTGTGCTTCTCATAGAGCAGATAGCAGTGACCGCGCTGTGCGCTGCGTCCTACCCGCCCGCGCAGCTGATAGAGCTGTGCCAGCCCAAAGTGGTCGGCGCGGTTGATAATGATTGTGTTGGCGTTCTGGATATCGAGGCCATTTTCAATAATCGTCGTCGCCACCAGAACATCATACTCCCCTTCTGAAAAAGCAAGCATGACATCTTCAAGTTGGCGTTCTGGCATCTGGCCATGCGCGGTAACGATGCGCGCCGTCGGCACCAGGTGCTGAATGCGATCAGCGAGATAGTCAAGACCGCGCACCTTGTCGTTGACCACAAAGATTTGTCCATTGCGGTCGAGTTCGCGCTGGACAGCATGGCGCACAAGCACTTCGTCAAATTCGGAGAGCACAGTATGAATTGGTAGGCGCTCCTTGGGTGGCGTGTTGATTGTACTCATATCACGAATGCCACTGAGGCTCATGTGCAGCGTGCGCGGGATCGGTGTGGCGCTCAGTGTTAGCACGTCAACCTGCGTGCGCAGTTGCTTCATCTTCTCTTTGTGGGCCACACCAAAGCGCTGTTCTTCGTCAATGATCAGCATGCCCAGATTTTTGAACTCTATATCGTTGCTCAAAAGGCGGTGGGTGCCGATTACCATATCAATGCTGCCGGCATAAAGCCCTTCAATGATCTTCGCCTGTTGGGATGGGGTGCGGAAGCGACTGAGCATCTCCACGCGCATTGGAAAGTGGGCGAGGCGCCGACTGATCGTGCGGTAGTGTTGTTGGGCAAGGACTGTAGTTGGTACCAGCATTGCCACTTGCTTGCCGTCGAGAATCGCCTTAAAGGCAGCGCGGATCGCGACTTCGGTCTTGCCATAGCCAACATCGCCACAGATCAGCCGGTCCATGGGGCGCTCGGATTCCATGTCGCGTTTGATCGCTTCGACCGCCTGCAACTGATCCTCGGTTTCGTCGTACGGAAAGCTGGCCTCCATCTCTTCCTGCCAAGCGCCATCGGGGCTGTAGACATGGCCGGTGATCAGTTCGCGCTCGGCGTAGAGCTTGAGCAGATCGTCGGCAATATCGGCCACCGCGCGGCGGGCCTTCTCTTTGACGATCTGCCAGTCGGCGGTGCCGAGGCGGCTAACCATCGGGGTCTTTTCGCCTGCGCCGACATAACGGCTCAGACGGTCGGCCTGGTGCACGGGAACATAGAGCTTGTCGCTGCGCGCATAGCTGACTTGCAAATACTCACGCTCAATGCCATCCAACTTGAGTGTGACTAACCCGTCATAGGTGCCGATGCCATGTTCTAGGTGAACCACATAATCGCCGGCTTTGACGTCAGCAAAGAAGACCTCGGCCGCAACCCGGCTCTGTTTGTGCGAGCGGTGGCGTGCCTGCGGTTTGCTCCAGCCAAAGAGTTCGGTGTCGGTGTAGAGATAAACATTCTGTGCACCGCTACCGCTCGCAATCCCTTTCATCACAAAGCCTTCGCCCAGAACACCCTGGAGCAAGGTGATACCAGGCGGCGGTGGGGTTGTCAGATCGACCTGAACATGCGCCGTGATCTCAGATTCGCGTAGTGACTCTTGAAGGCGGGCGGCCTGGCGCGTCGCAAGCAATGTATAATGGCCTTCGTCCCGTTGTTTGACGGCTTCGGTGACAACCTGCTTGGTTTTACCACCATAGCGTGCGCCGGGGGCAAAAGCGCGTGCCAATGGCGTGTTGGCGTCGCTACTTTTACCATAAAGATCCCCGTAGCCAAGTAAGAGAGGATTGCGCATAGCTAACTGTTGACGTATCTCTTCACCGGTAAAGAAGGCGGGCAGAAAATGGTGGGGCAATTCACCGCTATGCTCTAATTCTGCCCGCATACTGGCGGCTTGGGCCTCTAATTCATGCAATGTGGCAAAGAGATCAAGCGCATCGTCGACAACTAGCGAGGCTGCGTCATCGAGATAATCGAGCAGCGAAGCTGGCTGTTCATAAAAATAGGGCAGATACCATTCGACTCCATGAAAGGTCTCTCCTTCCCGTAAGTGATCAACCTCGGTCCGCAACTCTTCGCGGATCGCGAGCAGCAATGTTGGATCAAAGAGGGGGGCGGCGACTGCATCGGCATCGACATTGGCTGGCGCAGTAAAACTGCCACCGCGAACGCCCAACCGGTCGAGCGCCGCCGGCCCATATTTGGCCAGCGCCTCGCTCCCCGGCCCAATCTCAATGCTCTCGACAGGTTGCTGTGATCGCTGTGTCGTTGGGTCAAAGATGCGTAGGCTGTCGACCTCGTCACCAAAGAGATCGATGCGCACGGGCTCGGTTAGATTGGGGGGCCAGATGTCGATAATGCCGCCACGGCGGGCAAAGGTTCCCGGCTCTTCTACTGTTTCGCTGGGATTGTAGCCGCTCTGCGCCCAATTTGTGGTCATCTGGTCCAGGCGCACGATGCCACCTCGTTTGAGGGGGCGCAATGCCAAGCGCAATTCGCGTGCCGGCAAGGTCTTCTGCATTAACGCGCGCGCACTCGTCACGATAACAGGTGGTTTCCCGGTTCGGCTTTGCAATGCCGCCAATGCCGTCAACCGCTGTTGCCGTGTATAGCCACTCCAGGCGATGCGTTCGTAAGGCAATGCGTCTGGCTCGGCAAAGAGATAGACCGGTGGTCCGCCTGCGTCAACGGGGGGGAACCACATTTCCAGTTGGGCAGCCACTTGTTGGGCCATTTCACTGCGTGCAGTCAGAAAGATGAGGGCACCACCGCGCTCTTGCTTCAAACCGGCGGCAACAAATGGGCGCGCCGATTGTAGCAGTGCTTGTGGTGCACTTTCTTTGCTCGAGATCAATTCCTGAAAGGCTGGTAATTGTTTGAGTAATTTGAGTAAGCCCGAGAGATTCATCGCGATCCTCGCCAGTCAAAAAACCTGACAGGTCTACGAGACCTGTCAGGTTTGACGCTTCAATCATTGTATCGATTTACCGTATTTATCGTATTTTTCTTAATGGCAGTAACCTCCAGCCCTTCTCCACTATCCAGGAGGAGCGGGAAGGGGTCACTCATTCACCCATTGAAGCGGTTCATCGCCACTTCGATCCCGTCAAAGAGCCAACATTCCAATGCATCGCAGACTTTGTCCCGCAAAGGGTCGATGATCGCCTCTTCTTCTTTGCTAAAATCCTGCAAAACATAGGCGGCTGCATCCATGCGACCGGGTGGACGGCCCAAGCCAACTTTGGCACGGGCAAATTCTGCGCTGCCAAGCCGGTTGATCATCGATTTGATCCCGTTCTGTCCGCCCGAACTGCCCCCAACGCGTAGCCGTAATTTGCCTTGCGGCAGATCAATATCGTCATGAATGACAATTATCTCGGCTGGCTCGACTTTATAAAAGTGTGCCAAAGCCGCAACCGCATCCCCGCTGGCATTCATAAACGTTAATGGTTTCACGAGCAGTACTCGTTGCCGATTGTTGCCTTGCTGAACCCAACCATCGGCAGTCATTGCCTTCATCTGCATCTTGCTCGCCTCAATGTGGTGACGTGCTGCGAAGCGTTCGATACACTGGAAACCAATATTATGGCGATTGGCGCGGTAATTGGGGCCGGGATTGCCCAGCCCCACAATTAGTTTAAGAGTTGCCATAGTTCTTGACTTATCTGTTTTTGAGGAAGAGCGGTATATCGGTACATCGGTATATCGGTACATATAATCGGTTACCGATGTATTCTTCTACCGTTTCCCCCATCCTACCGATACTGTGTCCAAACCCAAGTGAAAACCCGTTTGCCGACTAGCAGTGCCACAATGCCCAGGATCAACATGGCGCTGAATTGCATACCGGTCACAAAATATCCGCGGAGGCGATCAAGGGCCACTGCTTCGCCAAGTTGCCGAGTAAAGCTACTACTCTCGCTGCTAAGCGTTGTGCCCGTACTATTTGCATTGTTTTCAAAGGTAATCGCGCTTGCGCCACTGCCGCCGGTACCACTGACGATGGCACTTGAGCCCGGTAACGCGGTGGCTGCTAGTAGGGAAGTTGGCGTGGGCGTGGGCCCTTGCCCCAATTCCGGCTGTGTCACTTGCCCAACAATTGGCGTCGGCTGTGGAGCCGGTGTAAAGGTTTGCGTTGGAATCGGTGATGGCGTCGGTTCACTGGAGGTCGCTGTAACGGTCGGCGTGATGCTACCCGTGGTGCTGAGCCCTTGGCTAGAGTTTAAACCTACATGGGCGGCAATGAATTCGCCATAGTTGCCATCTGTTTTCACCACACGGAGACGAATGCTATAGGTGCCTGCTGGCAGGCTGGTGGTGCGCCAAATCCCCAATTGACCATTTGTCACTTGGTTGGTGCCCCCATCAAAATAAATATAGGCATCATCACCGCTAGGTTCCTGTTTATAGTACAGCTCGTAACGTAAGAACGGTTCGATAACAGCTGTGCCGCTGATAATCACATCACCAGAGACACTGTCTCCGCTTGATGGTGATGTGATCCCTGATTGGTTTTGTGCCAATAGGGTTGTAGGTATGAAGAGCGTGCCGATAGCAATCAGTAGTACCAGCGTCAATAGATACCAGTGGACAATGCGAACGCGATAGGGGTTGTAAACTTGATGCATTCCTACTGTATTCTCTCTTCCATTCCTATTTATACCGACCCTATTTATACCGACAAGCGCCGAGAAGTGGCACTCTCCCAGGTTGCTACCTATACTATTCGTATTTCTATAATTTAGCACGTAGATAGCGAATAATGGCCAGCAGATCTTCATCGCTCAGATCTGGGCGACCACCACTTGCGGGCATGGCAATCCCACTGCCATTGTTTGGATCGGCAGCGGCAAGCCCATGACGAATGTAGGTTAGTAGATCGCTCTCTGTCTGTTGCTGCACAAGCGGTGATGCTGTCAGCGAAGTTCCAAGGCCACTAATGCCTTCGCCGTGTGCGCCATGACAGGCCGCACAAGCTTCTTGATAAAGCTGTTGGCCCAGGACGATGGTGCCGCTGTCGACCTGGGTCCCATCCAGCAGTGTCAGTGCACCGGTTTCGAGCACTGGAAACGCAACGGCTCCATGCGCATCGGCCTTTGATGTCATTTGACCAAGTATCAGAAAGACGATGATGACCAGTCCTATGATCGCTGCCACTGACCACCAATGCCGCCCACTGCCTTGGTACTCTTCGGTATCTTCGTCCAGCGCTTCATCGAAGCCTGGTTCTTCTGCCTGCCAGGCAATAATCGCCATCATCGTGATGATAAAGAAGGCTATCAGCGCCAGAAATGGAATGGTGATGAAGCCCAGCCAATTGATCCAGACGCCGGAGCAGGGGACGCCCACTTGGCAGGTCGTGAGCTCACTAAACAGATGCGTCTTTTGTAGCAAATAATGATAGGTTGAAACGCCAATACCTAACCCAGATAGTGGCAGCACATAGATGGGCAAGTGGCGGTCGCGCCGGATCAGTCCAACCGCCAGAATCACCGCAAGCGGATACATGAGAATACGCTGATACCAACAGAAGGTACAAGGTATGTAGCCCTCAACTTCACTGAAGTAGAGGCTTCCGCACATGGCAATCCAGGCGGCCAGCAGCGCAATATACAGACTACTACGGTCTAACCAATAGGTGAAGCGCTCCATCTAACCCTGATTCTCTCTTATTGGGCAGCTGCTAGTAGGCCATCAATCTTGCTTTGGATTGTGCCCCAATCGCTCTGTACACTTTCGTTGTTGACAAAGATCGACGGTGTGCCAGTGACACCACGGCTAACACCCGCTTGTGCTGTCTCGGCAATCTCTTGTGTATTGGCCATACCGCTCATACATTGCGTAAATTGTCGTTCATTTAAGCCCAAATCGGTAGCATAGCTAATTAATTCTTCGATCGTGAAGGCCGATTGACCACCGCTTTGCACTTCAAAGAGGCGATCGTGATAGGGCCAAAAGGTATTTTGATCGGCGGCACAGTGTGCTGCCTGCGCGGCCATGTGCGAACCGGGCGCGAAGCCTTCCAGCGGGAATGGCTTATACTCCAACCGCACAGTGCCATCCTTGATATAGCCAGAGCGCAATTGCGGCTCTACCGTTTCCGTCCATTCGCGACAGTGCGGACAGAGAAAATCTTCATAGGCCTCCACAACTACTTTGGCATCCGGGTTGCCCAAACTCATGCCACTGATCCACGCTGCCGGCAGATCGGGCTGGGCAATTGGGCCGGTACTCTTCCCACCGGTATTGAGCATAACGGCGAAGATAATCAGCCCAAGTAAGACAACGGAGCCGCCAATTAACCAATAGAGTGAAGAGTTGCTTCGCTTTGAAGCATTTTGTGGGGTTTTACGTCTGCTACGTGCTGAGATTGTCATGGGGCATCCTTCTATGTCATGGATTAACACTTGCTACAGCTTACAGTCGTATCAGTATACGCACTTTGCAAGGATGGAGCAAAAAATCAACTGTAGATCCGGCTACCAAAAACTGGCACCAAAGACGCGGTCAAGAATGGCTTTGCCCTCTTCGGCGGTTGTCCAGCGTGGCTGTCCATAGTCGTAGAGCAGTGTCGGAAAGATCTGCGTGCTAATGTGCCGATTGTTATAAATTGTATGTTTAACAATCATTCCCTCGCGCGTGCTCTGGCTCCACATCTGATCAAAGTAGAGATTGCCCAGACCGTAGAGGATCAGCTTGCCATCGGTAAATTCCATTGCCTGGGGCACGTGACTCTGCACACCGGTGACAATATCGGCCCCCGCCCGATTGAGCGCATTGAAATTCTGCCGCTGATCGACCAATGGCACAACATCGTAACTCTCTTGGTACTGCAACTCAGCCAGCACAACATTGGCGCGGCCCAGCTGTTTGATGTTGCGAATGGTGGCGGACATGATGTTGAGATCAAATTCGGCACTGCCCGGTTGGTCATCCGTGGCCCAGGCGAAGGTGGGACCATAGCTGTTGGCACCCAGGAAGGCGAGCCGATTGCCATTGTGCTCGAGATAGAGCGGTGCAAACGCTTCTTCCTTGTTCCGTCCACCGCCATACACGGGCAACCCAGCCGCATCATAGATATCCAAGGAGATCACGGCATCTTCGCGACCATAGTCGTTTTGATGGTTGCCGGTTAACCCGATAATATCGACGCCGGCATCGGTCAATGCCTGCATATATTCCGGTTTGCTACAAAAGGTGAGGTTATCCATCCGTGTGTCGGTTTCGCAGCCGGGCACAAATGGCACCTCATTGCTGATCGCCGTGATATCTGCTGACGCCAATTCTGGCCCCACCACTTCTGCGGGCCAGCCATTCCCCCGCTTGTCCATTTCATCGGCGGTCAGCCGCACCATCGCTGTAACACCAGTCATGGCGATCACAGTCAGATGGGATGCATCGCGATTCCCCGGTGGCAGGGCGGCCAGTAGCGCTTTGCCGGCCGCCTTCGTCTCTGCCGACGTTGCCAGCAGGTGGCCATAGACAGTGCTGACCAAGGGGTAGGTGGCTTCATCAAATTTGTTGGCATTCTCAATCGGCTTCTGCCCATCAATGGCTAGGACCGCCAGCCGTGGCTCCAGCAGATCAAAAGGCACCAGGGCAAGCGTTGGAGTCACGCGCCAACTGGCCTCAATCACTTCTGAGATGGTCCCATAGCCAACCACGTTGGTGCCGGGCTCGTCGAGAATGGTGGTCAATGCCGGCAGCGTTTCCGTGAGCACGGCTACCCGAGAAAAGCGGCTTGCCGCTGTGTCAGCGCTTGCTGTGGCGCTCTGCGTTGCTGTTGCTTCTTCCTCTGGCATAGATGGCCCTTGTTGCCAAAGTTGTTGCAACGCTGTCCATGAGTACGCAGTATCGATTGTGTCGAACCGTGTTGCCGCGGCAAAGGTATAGCGATAGCTCCCCGCGCTCTTCTGCGGATCAAAGTCAAAGGTGAGAGCGACAGGGTGCGCGTTATTACCACTCGATGAACCATAATTGGTGAGCACGGTTGTATTGCTAAGGGACAGGGTGGTGGTCAGAAGTTGCATCGGCACACCCGCGGCCAGCCCCACTGTTATGGGTGGCGGGGCCGCCGTAGCAGTCGTTTCCGCCGTAGCACCTGTCTCTCCGCGGGTATTGCCACTGGTACTGCCACTGGCCGTCGTGGTTGTCATTGCTGCTGACGCTTGCACGGATTGTTGGGGCGCGCTAGCAACGATCCGCTGCTCTGTTTCCAGCCCTTGACCATTGGCTGCATTCTCTGCCGGTACGTTGCTGATCAACCAGACAATTAGTGCTCCACCCAACAGGATGAAGCAGAGGCTCAGCAATAGAAGTGCACTTTTGGGTAACTGTTTGAGATCCATGAATTGAGTAGATTCTTTCCGATAACAAGATAAAGGATCTATCCGAAAAGCGCTTGTCGCCTGCGGGAACAGAGAAGATTCGGGTAGATACTCAAGTAAAGGGCAGTATAACGTACTCTTCCCCTACTGTGCAACGTTGCTTCGACTGCGTAACGCTGATAAAATAATTGTAATAGCTTGCACTCTTTGGTAAAAGGAAGTTGATCGGAAATGATAGACCTAAGTGCGCTGCCGACGTTATGGCAGACAATCCGTCAAGCGATGCAACTGAATGAAGCAATCTATGCCGAGGTACAACGCTCACCCGGCGGCATGATGATCGCGTTTATTGTCGTCATTCTGGCTGGCTTGTCCGAATCGTTGGGGCAAAGTATTATTCTCTTTGTCAACCGGGTTTCGCCTACGCGCTTTGTTTTTGCGTTGCTGATTACTGCGGCAAATCATGTGGTGGGCTATTTTCTCTGGGCCTTCACAGTTTGGTTGGCAGGCTATTATCTCTTTGAACGAACGACGCCCTGGATGGCAGTGGCCAGTGTGGTGGGGCTGGCCTATGCACCACAATTGCTCGCCTTTTTTGAATTGACCCCCTTCTTTGGGAATTCATTTTCGATCTTACTTTCGCTCTGGAGCCTGATGGCGATTGTGGTGGCCGTGCGCTTTGGTCTACTGTTGGAGACTTGGCAGGCCGTTGTGTTGAGTGGTGCAGGTTGGCTGGCGATCCAACTCTGGCGGCGTACAATCGGTCGCCCTATCTATGGACTGGGGCGTTGGTTACAGCGCCGTGCCGCCGGGGTGCCGTTAAAGTATACGGCGGCGGATCTCCCGGTCATGCGTCGTCAACCGCGCTGGCTAGAAAGCTTTGAAAGTTGGCGGCAGCACATGAACCAGGGCGATTTGCGGGAAAATATGGGCCAATTCGTGAAACGAGAGCACCCTCATGGTTGAGCCACTAGCCGACCTTTTAACATTTTTAACAATCATTCTCGTTGGTCTCTTTGTCTGGGGTGCATTTTCGCCCTTTGAAGCCTTGGGCTGGTGGGCCGGCTGGTTTGGCGAGCGGGTCTATGTCGATAAATTGCCGCCGGATGCGCACATACGGCTACCCCATGCCAATGCCGATGCATATATTCTCTTTCTCTCTGGCATTGGTCGTGTTTCGGGAGAAACTTTTAGCCTGCGTGAACAAGGCTTTCTACAGCGCCTTGCCGATACACTGCCAAGCTCTGTGATTATTGATGACATCTTTCCGTACTCAGTCAACAATCTTGCCTTGACGGGGCAACCATTCTTTGCACGCTTCTGGCGTTGGGCGCTGCGCCGCAAGCTAGATGGTCCAAAGTTGGCCGGTAATCTGATCAACCTGCGCAATATTTGGCAAGTCTGTATCTCTGCGGACAACCGCTACGGACCGATCTACAATCAAGCAGTAGCTGAAGTATTGCTCTACAGTCTGCTGCGCTACAACTACAATCTCACCGACCAACGCCCAGTCTTTATCATCGGCTATAGTGGTGCTGGGCAGATGGCCGTTGGCGCGGTAAGCTATCTGCGTGAATTGATTCAGGCACCGATCTATGTGATCTCGCTAGCCGGCATCTTTAGCAGCGAGCCAGGTTTGTTAGTGGCAGATCATGTTTATCACATCTTTGGATCACAGGATTATCCGCATCGGCTTGGCCTGATAGCACCTGGCCGTTGGCCGATCTTTCCCTCCTCTGATTGGAATCGTGCCCGCCGCCAAGGTTTGATCACGCAGATGAACATTGGCCCCATGCGGCACAGTGGCCCCGGCGGGTATTTGGATATCAAATCGTTTCTACCCGATGGCAGCAGCTATATGGACAAAACCGTAGAGACGGTCACCACAATTGTGCAACGTCACACACAACACCAGGTCGTTCCACCTGCTTTCCCGCAAACACCCTTCAGCGGGGACTTGATCGATGCTTTCGTTTAACCGATAATCACTTGCCCGATTTCCCTCCGCTGCTCTGCTATCCTCTGCCCTCTATAGGGTCTACAGATCTTCTCCACTATTTCTCCATACGGGAGCGCTATACTAGCGTTATCACCAAATCAAACACTTCTCTGTATAAACAGAAAGTACATAGCGAAGGAGAACAATGATGTTCCGCAAAATTAGTGTTAGCGTATTGGTGGCAGTGGTCGTCCTGTTGTCTTTTGCCGTTGCTGTATCGGCACAGGGACGCTGGGATGGCACCGGACCCAACAATGGCGTTGGGATGATGGGCATGCGTGCATCGCATCAGCACTCTGGCAACATCAGTGTGGCATCACCCATGATGAATCGCACCGGCGACGGACCCTGTGTCAACTTTGTCGATGAGAATAATGATGGCATCTGTGATAATGCCGGCACGCAAATGGGTAGCGGTTCGATGAATGGACGCGGCATGAATCGCGGTATGGGCAGTGGCAGTGGCATGGGCGTTGGCGCCGATGGCGAGCCGCTTCATCAGTTTGGCGACGGCACCTGCGACTATGGCACGCCGCTGCGTGACGGCACCGGGCCGCAGACTGGCCAGTAGGCGTAACGAGTAACTTTCTGCCGTTGAAGGTTCCTTGAACAGGTTGGGGATGGCGATGCCATCCCCAGCCTGCGCGTTCTGCGATAGTTGGCAACGAAAATTCTTTGCTCTGTTTGAGGAGTAGCGTGGCTGAATAATTGGGGGAGAAGCACGCAAACCGGCTATAGAGCAGCGTTACTGAAGTGACGGGCAAACAACCCTATACTTGTGCCAAAGCAAGCGTTCGAGACGAGCTACTGTTTTGTGAAATAAGTACAGCAGCAAAGCGTGGAATCAAAAGAGAGGTGGAACGCCATGAAACTTGCCCTGTTTGGTGCAACTGGTGGAACCGGTGTGGAAATTCTTAAGCAGGCAATTGCGGCAGATCATACCGTGGTTGCTTTGGTGCGCAATCCGGCAAAGGTAACAATACAGCAGATCCAATTGACCACCGTAACTGGTGATGTATTGAAGCAAGCAGATGTTGATAAGGTGGTGGCGGGCAGTGATGCCGTGATCTGCACGCTTGGCAACACATCGAATAATCCAGATATGGTCGTTTCCACTGGGACCAGACATATTATCGATGCGATGCAGCGCTATGGCGTGCAGCGGCTGATCGTTGTTTCGTCGTTGGGCGTGGGGGATAGCAAGGATCAGGTGCCCTTCTTCTTCAAGGTGCTGATGAAGACGGTTCTGCGCAAGGTGATGAAAGACAAAGAGGCGCAGGAACAGCTGGTGCGCAACAGCGGCCTGGCGTGGACGATTGTGCGCCCTGGTGGTCTGACGGACAAGCCGCGCACGGGGAACTATCAGGTGAGTACCGATTCATCGACAGTTGCCGGGCAGATTGCCCGCGCCGATGTGGCTGATTTTGTTCTACAAGAGCTAACAAAAAACGCCTATATTCATAAGACCCCGGCAATTACTTGATTTGATACAATTGTCGTGTTAGGCATCTCTTTTTACGCTGCTATGGCTCTCCAACACTTCTCTTGCCCATTGGCCATCAATCTTACGTAGCGGTAGGTTTGGAGGAGTTTTATAGTTGATGCGCAGATGGTAACTGGCTTCTTGATAGATTTGCTTTAGCAAGTTGCCTAAGTCGACGACTGGTTCTGTATCACCAGCTTGAAGCGGCAAAGGAAACCGCGGGATCAGATCCTGCACATTAAACAAATAGAGGCGTCCGCGGCTACCTTCTTCACCACGCCGGATCAAAATACGGTAGTCGCTGTTTTTTGGGGCTCCCGCAAAAGGCAGCGGCTGCCAACCGCGCAATAGATCAATCTCCACCAAGTGGGTGTAGGTTGAAAAAATTTCAAGCCGTTTCTGTAAATATTTGTCACGACCGGCACCTGGTCGTTTGTTGATCGGTGATAGTAACTCAATGGCTGTAATGACATCGCCATTGAGCGGTTCACGCACCTCTAAGTAAGCTTCTTCTACCGTCTCCGGTAATGGTACCTCAACCATAACAGGTTCTGCTACCACAACAGATCCAGTTGTTTTCACAAGACCTGTTACAGGCCCTTCAACGACAGTAACATCTAGATAACGAATTGCTGGGGAATCCGGTGTCGTTGTGACATAGGTACGCGTACCTACTGCAACGTAATAGTGGGGCGTCAAAATGGGGCTTAAATAGTTGGCTAACGCTGCAATTATCCGGAAGTGGACATCACCCCATAGCCCCGGCTGCTCGAGCCACGGATCCATACCGGGAAAAGGATAAGTGATTGAATTATCCATCGGTCACCTTGTACCTTGCCAGAGCCATTATCCGTATACAATGTATTGGATGAATTATACCATAGTTTACACCACAAGCTCGATCTCGCGTGCGCGGTGGCAACTGACAAAACGCCCCGGCTCGATCTCCTCTAGCGGCGGCGCTACTTGGCGACAGTGCTCGACCACAAACGGGCAACGTGGATGAAAGTAGCAACCGGAGGGTGGATTGGCTGGGCTGGCCACTTCGCCCTCTGGAATAATGCGTGCCCCGCGATTTTCTGGGTTGGCTTTGGGCAAAGAGGCAATCAGCGCCGCCGTGTAAGGGTGCTTGGGATCTTTGAAGAGTGCCTGCGGTGGTCCAATCTCCGCCACCCGCCCCACATACATCACAATCACGCGGTTGCTGATCTGGTTGACCACGCTCAGGTCGTGCGAAACAAAGAGATAGGTCAGCCCCAACTCATCCTGCAAATCCATCATTAGATTGAGCACCTGCGCCTGCACCGAAACATCGAGTGCCGAAACCGGCTCGTCGGCCACAATCAACCGCGGGCTGGCAGAAAGCGCGCGGGCAATGCCAATGCGCTGCCGTTGGCCACCGCTAAAGGCGTGGGGATAGCGCTGCATGTATTCCGCACGCAAGCCAACCACCTGCAACAGATGCGCCACCCGATCTTCCCGTTCGCGCCGCGTGCCGATATTGTTGACGCGCAACGGCTCGCTGATGATCTCGAAGATACTCATGCGCGGGTTGAGCGACGAAAAGGGATCCTGAAAGACCATCTGAAAGCCGCGGCGCAACGGCCGGATCTCGTTCATATCCAGCTTGGCCAGATCAACCACGTTGCCTTCCGGTGTGCGATAGAGAATTTCGCCGCCGGTCGGCTCAACCGCACGGATGATGCAGCGCGAGGTCGTCGTCTTGCCACAGCCACTCTCGCCAACAAGGCTGACGGTTTCGCCTTGGGCAATGGCGAACGAAACATCGTCGACGGCGCGCACTTCGCCCACTTTGCGGCGTAGGAAGCCGCTCTCAATCGGGTAATACTTTTTCAGGTTGTTGACTTGGAGGACGGTACTTTCTGATAATACAGATTGTATCATTTCATTTACTCATATCAAAGGAACTTAGCTCGACTTTGTACAAAAATGTTTCTCGGTTTTCGTCGACTTACTCTGGTGATAACTGTCCAGAGGTGATTTATTGGGGGTTGTTTAACAATTGCACGACGAACGGCCACGGTTGGGTGCTGACTAGTGATTTTGAAGTCCCAAAACTCATCAAAGCGCTGAATTTAAGGACTTTGTTTTCTGAACTGAGTTTCCAGACTGAAAATTCGGCGAAAAAGCGCTATTTCGATGAGTTATTTCCAAGTATAGAAAACGCAGATTTTTCGGACTTAATTCAATCCACACGAGTACAAAAGCTGTTTTTCGTGGCCACTTCTCGCAGAGCTGTTAAACACATCCCTATACCAGAAACCTTAATTAACCGTGTACTACGTTATCGATACTGATGGGGACCAAAGTCGGCTTCGTAGAATGGCGAAACCATACGACCAGGCGGCACGAGCTTGTCGATAGCGGCCATGTCGTCAGCGGTCAGTGTCACAGTTAAGGCACCGAGGTTGTCCTCAAGCTGCTCCATTGTGCGGGGACCAATGATTGGGCTGGTGACGCCGGGCTGGGCGGCACACCATGCCAACGCCAGTTGCGAGAGTGTACAATTTTTGGCGTCGGCGATCGGTTTTAGTCCATCCAGAACATCGTAGATTTCCTCTACCATCCATGCCTGACGGCGCGGCGTAAAGGCAACTTGGGCAAAGCGGCTGTCAGCAGGCGGTGGCGTGTTGCGGTCATATTTGCCGGTGAGCAAGCCGCTCGCCAGTGGACTCCATGGGATTATGGCGATGCTATAAGTGCGCGCCAGAGGCAACAGTTCTCGCTCCACACGGCGGTCGAGGATGTGATAGGGCGGCTGTTCGCAGATGAAGCGGTTTAGTCCCAACTCTTTGGAGATCATTAGCGATTCCATCACTTGCCAGGCGGCAAAAGTGCTGGTGCCGATATAGCGAACCTTACCAGCGCGGATCAGGTCGTCCAGTGCACGTAGGGTTTCGTCAATCGGAATCCTGGACTGGGGGCGATGAATCTGGTAGAGATCAATGTAGTCGGTCTGCAAACGGCGCAGGCTGGCTTCACATTGCTGAATGATGTGTCGGCGGCTATTGCCACTGGCATTGACATCCTCATCGTCCATTACATGGTGTACTTTGGTGGCGAGAACCAGTTTTCGTCGCTTGCCGCTGCGCTTGATCGCTTCGCCTGTCACTTCTTCGCTGCGCCCACGGCTGTAAACATTGGCGGTGTCGAGAAAATTGATCCCAGCACCCACTGCCCGATCGATGATGGCATAGGAATCTTCCGGGCTGGCTTTGCCACCAAATATCATACAGCCGAGACAGAGTTGGCTAACCTTTACACCAGTGCGGCCAAGTTGTCGATATTCCACAACATTCTCCTCTTCTTTGATAACTCATGACTCCACTGCAAAAACTCAAAAGTGGCCACAAAAGCGCAAAATCCACAAAATCGCTCTCGTAGGTAGCACCTCAGTTAAGCGTAAAGGTGCGTAAAATTGGATATCAAAGGATTCATTGGCAAAATTTCCTAAACGACCCTTTTCCGGACGAGGTTCAATGCCGCCGCCCTAGCTCCCCGGATACAAGAAGCAACTCACCTCATGTTCTACCCCAATCGATGCCAACTGTGGCTCTTGTACTTCGCATTTCCCCGCCATAAAGGCCGGACAACGTGGATGAAACGGGCAGCCCTGCGGTCGATTCTGCGGATGGGGAATCGAGCCGCTGATCGTGGGCAGCCGTTCGCGCGGCTTGGCATCGATACTGGGAATCGACGTGAGCAATGATTGGGTGTAGGGATGTTGTGGATTTTTAAAGATCTCCTTCACCGGTGCCCGCTCGACCACGCGGCCCAAATACATCACCGCTACCTCATCTGCCACTTCGGCAATCACGCCCAAGTCGTGGGTAATAAAGATCATTGCCATGCCAGTTTCGCGCTGTAGCCGCTGCAACAGATTGAGGATCTGGGCCTGCGTCGTCACGTCAAGCGCCGTCGTCGGCTCGTCGGCGATCAAGATGCGTGGCTTGGTGGCGAGCGCCATCGCGATCATCGCTCGTTGACATTGGCCGCCACTCATCTGGTAGGGATATTCATCAATCCGTTGCGTGGGGTTGGGGATACCGACGTGGGTCAGCCACTCGATCGCCGATTCGCGAGCGGCGCGTTTGTCAATCGCCGTATGGAGCCGGATCGCTTCGGTCAGTTGATTGCCAACGGTGTGGATCGGGCTAAAGGAGCTCATCGGCTCCTGAAAGATCATCGAGATCTCACCGCCGCGGATCGTCTTCATCTCGCGACTGTCGGCGGGCAAGCTGAGTAGATTTACTTCCTGTTGTTGCTCGTTTTTATTGATGTAGCGATAGTGGATCTCACCATCGACGATGCGACCCGGCTTATCAACAATCTGCAGGATCGACTTGGCCGCCACACTCTTGCCACAACCGCTCTCGCCGACGATGCCCAGCGTTTTGCCAGAGTGGACATCGAAGTCGGCCCCGTCGACTGCCAATACTATGCCCTCGCCGGTGAAGAAGTGCGTTTGCAGGTTGCGGACACTGAGAACCGGCGCTATGCCATCTAGGTTATCGACTCGATCGACCATCGTCTCTGCTCGTGCAGTTGTCGTCATAATCTATCCATCTCTCACAATCAAGTTTATTCATCTTCATTCGTAGGGACACGGTATACCGTGTCCCTACGAATGAAGATAGTTTACTGCTTGCGCAATGCACACTGCTACCGGCTGGCTTGTATCAATCGTGATATAATCGCGCTGGGGTCGCTTCATGTTGGCAATCCAATCCCGAAAGAGCGCTTCACTATTCCCGCTTTTGCCGGAACCGGCGGTCAGTGGTGCGTAGACACCGGCTATCTGGCTTGGCCAACGTGCACGACTCTGCAACCGGCGGTCTAGCTCATTGAGGTCGCTGAGCACGCACTCAATATAGCGGTAGGTAGCGCCATATTCTTCCGCCAGCCGTTGGCCTCGTTCCAACAATTCTTCATAAAAACAGGGGCTATCAAAAATTACGCTGTGCCCTTGTTGCAGCAGATGACGAGCCACGGCATCCAGCACTTGATACGACGCACGACCGGCCAAGTCAACAGACACTTCCGCTGCAAGTAATGCACTTTTGGTCACATCATGGTCAATCACCACAGCCCCGGTCGCTTTGCCGATTGCCTGTGCAATGGTTGTCTTGCCGGAGCCAGGTGCACCGGACATTTGGACAAAGAACAATTTGCTCATTGCTTTACCAATTCCAGCACGACCATAAAGGGGAAACGGGAATACATCTCATACCACGGAAACGCGCGGTTGCCTTCAAAAAACTGTGCCACATCTTCAGCCGTAAACTGCACATCGACCAAACGGCGCAAAAGCAGGCCGTTCGTTTGAAATTCGGTCATGTATTCTTCCATCGTCCGGTGATAATAGTAAACAGCAATGCCTTCACGCGCCATGCCATAGAGCGTTGCCGTGCGCGAGTTGAAATAGTTATCGACTTTCTGCCGAAAGACCGCGGAATAGGGATTGTTCATCGAGAGCACAATGCGTCCGTCCGATTTCAGGGCATCGGCCAACGTGGCAATAAAGCCTTTGTAATTGGGCACATCATTGAGTACAAGATTGCTCACAATGAGGTCAAACTCTCCTTGATAAGCGGGCAGGGGTTGGCTGAGATCATGTGCCAGATAGGTGATTGTGCCGCTTGTATCGCGTTCCTGGGCTCGCTCAATAAAGCGGGGCGCGACATCGACGCCGGTCACCGTTGCACCCTTGCCTGCGACGATCCGCGACACAACGCCTTCGCCACAACCGGCATCCAAAACCGTAAGACCGGCGACATCCCCGGTGACTGCCAGGAGTGGCGGAATGATCACGTCAAGATTAAAGTTCGGTTGTTTGCCGGCAGGCTGACTGTATGCCTCTGCATAGCGATCTGCAAATTGGTTGTAGGTGTTTTCATGCAACAACGTGCTATCCATTGGCTAGCCTATTTTCCCTGCTTTCACCAGTTCCAAGAGCAGAATAAATGGAAGCGTTCGATCCCGCTCTGGGAAGCAAGCGACAAGTTCCGGCGACATCCGCACATCGATCAGACGGCGCAGCAGTAGCCCTTGTTTCGCAAAGGCAGTGATATATTCCTCCATCGTGCGGTGATAATAATAGACGGCAATTCCCCGTTGCGCCATGCTGTAGAGCGCGCGACTGCCGGAATCGAAATAGTTTTCTACTTTTTCACGCATAACGGCTGAATAGGGGTTGTTCATCGACACCACGATGCGCCCTCCAGATTTGAGGAGAGCGGCCAGCGTAGCGATAAACCCCTGGTAATCTGGTACGTCGTTTAGCACGAAATTGCTCACCACCAGATCAAAGTAATCCTGATAGGTCGGCAACGGTTGACTCAGATCGTGACAAAGATAGCGAATTGAACCGCTTTTATCCCGTTCCCGCGCGATCTCGACCAAACGCGTGGCAACATCCACACCAGTCACCTGCGCGCCCCGTTCTGCCAACAGCCGAGAGACAACGCCTTCGCCACACCCAGCATCCAACACAGTGAGACCGGCAATGTTGCCAACGAGATCGAGCAGCGGCGGGATCACGACATCGCGGCTAAAGTTGAATTGGCTCCGTTCACCATCGGGCTCAATGTAATCCTGGGCATAGCGATCGGCATATTGGTTATAGGTATTCTGCTCTTTTCCCTCTGTCACCCTTGTCCTCCTTGGTGACTAAAATTACTCAACCTCCAACGTCGTCCACTCATTCACGTGGCGAGTTGCGGTGTTGAAGTTGACCCCAACACAGGTGATGCGTTTCCCTTGCGACTGATATTTCTGGTAGTAACGCTGCTCAGTCACCTGTTGCAGCGCGCGCTCGGCATCTTTATTCAACTTAAACTCAAAGAGGTAGATTCGCTGAAGAACATTTCCAGAGCGTGCGCTTGCAACGCCCCGACTAGTTGCCAGAGATGCGCTAACCCGACTCCACCGTACTATACGGATCGGCGGCGTCGCGTAAACCATCACCCATAAAATTGAGCGCCAAAATAATCACAATCACGGGGATCGCCGGGATCATCAGCCACGGGGTCAGCGCAATCGCCTGCACATTTTGCGCGGCTTGCAAGAGCACCCCCCAGCTAATTGCCGGTGGGCGCAGCCCCAAGCCGAGAAAGCTCAGTGCGGTTTCGCTCAGAATCATAAAGGGAATCGCCAGCGTCGCCGAGGCGATCAGGTGACTGTAGAACGAGGGCACCATGTGGCGGAAGATAATGTCCTGCCACTTGGCCCCCGCCACTACGGCCGCGGTGACAAAGTCCTCCTCGCGCATGGCCAGGAAGCGACCCCGTACCACGCGCGCCAGATCGGTCCACGCAAAGAGCGAGATAATGATCGTAATCGCAAAATAGAGTTGCAGGATCGACCAGTCGGGCGGCAGCGCGGCGGCTAGCCCCATCCAAAGTGGGATAGTGGGAATCGAGCGGATGATCTCAATTGTGCGCTGGATCACGTTGTCGATATAGCCGCCGAAAAAGCCGGAGATGCCCCCCAATGTGATGCCCAAGGCAAGGCTCATGGCGACGCCGATCAACCCAATCGTCAGGGAAGTTCTGCTGCCATGCAGAATGCGCGAGTAGAGATCCCGCCCCTGTTCATCGGTGCCCAGCAGAAAGATCACCTCTTCCGCGGTGCTCTCTTCGTGATCGGCCAGCCCGAGCAGGTGGCGGTCGGTGGGGATCAGGCCAAAGAGCTTATATTCAAAGCCGTGGGCAAAGAAGGCGAGGTCATATTTTGTTGCGCAGTCCTTTTTATAAGTCCGCTGCAATGTGTAGGGATCACGCTCGCCGTTGATGCCGCAGACATGCAGGCGGAATGCACCGCGGTCAAAGGTGAAGATCGGCTGCGGCGGCACAAATTGCCGTGCAGAACGCCCTTTGGTTGGGTCACTGGTCGAGATAAATTCCGCGTTGAGCGCGATGATGTAAAAGAGGCTGACAACGATCAGAGAGAAGACCGCCAGCTTGTGTTTCTTGAAACGCCACCACATCAACTGCCGCTGAGTCGCCACGCTGAGCCGATCTTCACCAGATGGCTTGGCTGTAACTTGGGATTCACTCATTGCTTTTCTTCGTGTGTCTTCGTGTAACTTCGTGGATCATGATTTTTATGCGCCCTTACCGCAACCGCACGCGTGGATCGACAATGCCCAGCAAAATATCCGACAGCAACGTGCCGACGACTGTCATCACCCCAATTAAGAGGATAATCGCACCGGCCAGGTACATATCCTGTGACAACAAAGACCGCAGCAAGACCGGCCCCACCGTGGGCAAACTGAGCACGACCGAGACGATGATACTGCCGGAGACGAGGTAGGGCAGGATGTAGGCTGTCAGGCTAATAATCGGATTAAAGGCGAGGCGCACCGGATATTTCATGATGAGCTGCCACTCGTTCATCCCCTTGGCCCGCGCCGTCACCACGTAGGGCTTACGCAGTTCATCCAGTAAATTGGCGCGCGTAACGCGGATCAGCGAGGCGGTGCCCGAGGTGCCGAGTACAACGATGGGGATGATCAGATGTTTGAGCAGATCGACCACGCGGCCCGTGCTCCAGGTCGCGGTGGCGTACTCGGGGGAAAAGAGGCCGCCAATGCTGAAGTCATACCAAGTCCACGCCAAATACATCAGCACAAGCGCAAAGAGAAAGTCGGGGATAGCTAGCCCCGTAAAGCCCAACGTGGTGGCAAAGTAGTCAAAGAACGAATACTGCCGCACCGCAGAATAGATCCCAATCGGGATGGCCACGATCCAGATAAAGATCAGACTGCCCAACGCCAATAGAAATGTGAGCAACAGTCGTTCGCCGATTACCTCGGTGACGGGAATCCGATATTGAAAGGAGATGCCAAAGTTGCCCTGGAAGATCTGCGACATCCACTTGAAATATTGGATATGGGCTGGTTGCCCCAATCCAAAGTACTCGCGCAGCGCCTGTGCTTCTTCGGCCGAGACATCATCCCCTTGAGACTCCAACGCCGCAACATAGGAGGTGACATAATCACCGGGGGGCAACTGAATAATCAAGAACGCCAACACCGAGACGGCAAAGATCGTGATCAGGCCATAGACGATCCGGCGGATAAGGTAAGCGAGCATAGTAAATTCCTGTTAGGCAGTAAAACGGTAGGACGGTGGGACAGTAGGGCACTCTTACTGTCCCACTGTCCTACCGTCTCACTGTCAACTACTCTTGACTCATAAAGAACTGTTCGGGATAGCCATTGCCCGGCGTCTGCGCATAGACGACCCATTCCATCGGCTTGGGCACGTTGCGCATGTCGTTCTTGATCAGGGTGGTATAGACGGGCACGTTTACGACCATGCCGATAATCGGAATATTGTCGCACATGATCTCCATCCCCTCGATGTAGCGCTGACGGCGCAGATCGGGATCGGGCGTCTGGATCGCTTCCCAGTGCTTCAGGATCTGATCCTTCTGCCACTGTGGACCGTCATAGTCAGCCGGATCGGGGTTGGGCGTGGCACCCCAGAGGGCCGCAATCGGCGACCAGCGATTTTGGGGGATCAGCCGGGTCACCGTTTCGGGATTCCATTCGCCCGTTTCAAAGAGGTTCATCATCGGCTCGTTGGCGTTCATGCGCTCTTCCCAAAGGCTCCGTTCCACGGGATTGACCTGCAACTGAATGCCAATCTCTTGCCACATCTGGGCAAGGCGCTCACCGATCTCAGGGTAGGGCAGGAACGCACCGCTCACTGCATCAATGCTTAGCACCAGCCGTTCGCCGCTGGGCAGCAGGCGGTATCCTTCGCTATCTTTTTGCTCCAGACCGATCGAATCGAGGATCTCGTTGGCCCCGTCAGGATCGAAACCG
Source organism: Caldilineaceae bacterium (assembly GCA_034432375.1). Lineage (GTDB taxonomy): Bacteria > Chloroflexota > Anaerolineae > Caldilineales > Caldilineaceae > JAHBVH01. The sequence goes on along the minus strand of DAOUCA010000140.1, from coordinate 27,898 downwards.
GCGAACTCTTTATCCCAGCGGTCGCTGGGGAAATAGGGGGACGAGTTTGCCGGACAGAGCGATGCTTCGGTCCCCACACCCAGGAAGAAGGTCTCATTGATTTCGCTGCGTTCAATGGCAAGCGAGAGCGCCTTGCGGAAGTCGCGGCTGCCCACCGTGTACTCGGCGATTTCAGGATTGCTGTTGTAATCCTGGTTGATATAGATGGCGACTGGGTTGCGGGTGCTGCTGCTCCAGAAGTCAACGAAGTAGTCGCCGGCTTCTTCATTCTGCCGAATCACCGGTAGCTTGGCAAAGTCAATGTGCCGGCCTTGGATGGTGTAGTTGCCCGCGATCGCGCGCAGGTTGAGCACCTCCAACTCCTCCACCAATTCCAGGGTGATGCCGTCCAGATAGGGCAATTGGTTGCCTTCAGTGTCAACGGCCCAGAAGTAGGGGTTGCGCTCCAGAACGTACTCGGTTGAGGAATTGGTCGTCACCGGCTTCCAAGGGGTCAGCACTGGCAGTTCTGGATTCACATGGGCGTTGTTCTTAGAGAGCAAATGAAGGTACCAATTCTCAAACCCGGCCGCTTCGGCCAGCGCATTGGCCTCTTCTTCGCCCACAAAATCGGCGTGGAACTGCTCCAGATAGTGGTGCGGCGCCACAAAGCCGCCGCCCGTCTCACCAGCGTTGAAATGGCCGGCCACGGTCGATGTGGAGAAGACCTCCAACCAGGCCGGGAAGGGGGCCGCAAACTCGACGGTAAAGGTCGTATCGTCGATCTTCTCCATCTTGGCCATCTCGCCGCCCCAGACGATCCACCACGGCGGTGTTGGCACCAATAGTTCGTTGCTCACGATGTGGTCGTGCCAGAAGATATAGTCATCCGCGGTAAACGGCTCGCCATCCGACCATTTCATGCCCTCGCGCAGGTGGAAGGTCCAGAAGGAGGCATCCTCGTTGGATTCCCACGCCTTGATAATGCGCGGGCGTACCTCCGTGGCGCCGGTATCCCAGAAAATATGATGATCGTTGTTCCAGCGCTCAATGTTTTGGTTGTCGCCAGGGCCGGTATAGGCACGGCGCAGAATCCCGCCATATTGTCCGATCATCTCGGCCGGCTCAATGACCAACGGATCGCTTGGTAGCCGCTCTTCGACGGGCGGCAGTTCACCGGCCGCCACTTTTTCGGCCAACATGGGTGCCTCGCTGAAGGAAGCGGGAACTGTGTCAACAATTTCCGGCCAGCAGGGACTTTCCAATGTACAGGCTTCCCGTTGGGTTTGGTAATCATCGGCATTTGCGGCACTCTCACTGCTCTCCGCCGCTGGTGCGGCTGGGGCATCGCTAGCTGTGGTGTTCTCGGCGGCAGGTGCCTCGGCTGCGGGGGCCTCGACTGCGGGGGTGTCGGCAGCTGGTTCGTCAACCGACTCCGATGATGAATCACAGGCTACGAATAACAGCGCCAACACCAGTAAGGCGATGGGTAGGGCTATTAAGCGCAGGGTTTTACCTTTGCGTTGCATGGGGTGCTCCTCCTATTAGTTTTTTGCGCTTCGATTGTATGACGACTGAGTTGCTGCCAACAGCTATCTGGGGCAATAGGTTGACTGGGGAGTGCCTCACCTCGTCTTCTTGCGACGTGCGTTACTATCGATAGATCGATGTTGATGGTTATGGTTAGTTGACGAACGACGCAAGAAGCTTTTGAAGTGTTGCCTATGCTAACAGATGCGAGGAAAGGTGTCAAACGCGGTTTCTTTGCTGGGCGCGCACCCCATTGGGACGACGCTCATCAGCCGAAAGTGTGAGTTGCACGCCTAAAGGGTACGCAATTCTCTCTGAGAACTCACACTTTTCATAGATGAGCCTTGGGGCGATTATATCGGACGGTCAAACCGCGCCTTCTCGGTAATCTTCCAAAATGGGACGCACCCTTTTGGCTGCACTTACAGATAGAGCACTAGCTCATCCGCTTCTTGTACAACCTGATAGGTACGTACGCGCAATTTCTCATCATAGAGCGCCACGCCCGTCTTAATATCAAACTCCCACTGATGCCAGGGACATTTGATGATCTCATTTTCGCGCTCATAATCAACATGATAGACGCCATCCGAGACGACCAACGGGCGTTGTCGACCCTTGCAAAGTGGCCCTGACCGATGGGGACAGTAATTTAATAGCGCATAGTACGAACCGCTCAGATTAAAGATCCCAATTTCATGGCCATTTACTTCTACGATTTTGCGCGCCCCCGCCGGCAGATCTTCCACCGCCGCAATCACATGGCGCGCTGCTTCTTTCTTTGCCATTCGATTCTCCGTTACTGGGGTAGATAGGGAAACAGGGAAACAGGTAGACAGGGCCGTGCTGTACGTGTCTACCTATCTACCTGTCTACCTGTTTCCTTGTCTCCTAGAACCGTGCTTTGTACAGATCCGCTGCCGTCTCATACATCACCTTGTGGCGCAAGGTGGGATCAATATCGGTCAAAAAGGTGCTGGGCTCATCCCAATCCCAGTGGGGATAGTCGCTTGCGAAGACGAGGGTTTCGTCGGCCCAGATCCAGCGCAGAAAGGTGTCGCGATCCGCTTTGGTCGGTACATTGGGCAGTGGCTGGGTGCCAAAGCGAATATTGTTGCGTAGATACTCGCTAGGCAACTTCTTGACCCACGGTGTGTAGTCACGCAGCCCCTTCCAGTCGGCGTCCATGTGCCACATCAGCCCCGGCACCCAGAAGACATCGTGTTCCACAAAGAGCACCTTAAAATTGGGATATTTTTCAAAGACCCCCTCGCAGATCAGGCTGGTGGTGTGGGCCATCGCGATCTGCGGCCGTGCCATGCGCATCTCTAGGTAGTAGGAGGGGAAACCGGCGGGGGTTGGCGGGGCAGAGACCCCCGCTCCTTCGGCCCCAAAGTGGATGCTGAGGGGTAAGCCATTGCGTTCACATGCTTCGTAGATCGGATGATAGAAGCGGTTGCCAAAGGGCATGCGCGCACCGGCTGGCATCATGACTTGGACAAAGCTTTTGTCCGGTGCCAATCGTTCGATCTCTGCCACTGCTTGCAGTGGATCGGTTGGTGCAATGTGGATCGACGCACGAATACGTTCGTCAGCGGTCAGCCAATGCTCCTTTGTATAGTCGTTGAAGGCGCGACAGTAAGCGGCTGCATAATCAACATCGGGATGAACAGCCGCAGCATAAGGGCCACCGGTCAACACGGCCAAGGTCAGATCATACTTTTTGATGTGCTGTTCCACCGCCACCGACGGATCGGTCGAGGGGTTGATATCTTTGCCATCCCACAGATCGTGACGTGCCCCGGAACCGGGCATATTCGTGTAGCCAATGCCGGGCATCATCGTTCCGAAATCTTTCATGTACTCAACATAATGGCGCGGCAAATAGGGGTAGAGTGCTTCTTTGTCGGGTGAGTTGTGATGTACATCACAGTCAATCACTGCGTGCTGTTGCTTGTGCAGGGCACCATTGGTTGGCGCTACGGCTGGCGCAATCATAATTCCTCCTCTGAATCACTTTTTGACTGAACGAACATTGGGCTATTGTCGCTCAATTTGTCAAAATCATCAAACCCGCTTATCTACACCGTTACCTGCTCCAACCAATCCTCATCGATCTCGAAACCAAAGCCCGGCGCATTGCTTGGCACCAGATACCCATCCTTGGCTTTGACCACGCAGCCCACATCGGGCCAGTCGGTGCGCCAGATGAGCCAGGGGAATAAACCAGACACCATCTGGTAGAAGCTTTATAAAAGGCACGGTTCTTTTGCTGTGTTACACCTCATCGATCGCCGGATCACTCAGCGCCACCCGCCGCCCTTCGCGGTTCGAGACATAGGTTGCCAAGACCATGCGCAGTGCGGTTCGCCCTTCCTCGGCGGTGGCAATCGGGCCACGGCGACCGTGAAAGAAATCAGCCAATGGCTGGGAGAGGCTGGCGATACGCTCACCGTGGTTGGCTGGGCTGGCGAACTCGCTAACAGTCCAATCTTGTCGTGCTTCCGTGTACCATTTGAGGCCCGGCGCATCGGCGGGGCGGGGCACATTGCAACTGGGCACATCGCCATAGTTTTGGATGATCGAGCCACTGCGGCCGATGATCTCGGTGGTGTTTTCTGCCGCCAGGCAGGCAAATGAGCAGGAAATTTCTGCAAGCAGACCACTCGCGTAGCGGAAGAGGATCACGCCGTTGTCATTGGGCACGAGTGGATTGGAGAGCGAGGTGATCTCCGCCGTCACACTCTCCGGCTCACCGAGCAGCCAGAGGATAAAGTCGACGGGATGGGCGGTGTCATCGGCCCAGATGTCGCGGTTGAGCGCTGCGTCGAAGTGCCACATGGTCGCGACATCCCACCGTTGCGAGGGCAAGCCATGCCGCCGCCGCACCATGAAAAGATCGCCAATCGTACCATTTTCGAGCAGCTCTTTCATCTGCACATTTTGCGGGTCGATGCGCATCTGCCAAGCTAGGGTAAACGGGACCTGATAGCGCTCGACCGCGGCGACAATGCGATCGGCTTCTGGCATGGTCAGCGCCAACGGTTTTTGCAGTGCAATGGCCTTGCCCGCGGCGGCTGCCTGTTCGACCATGTCAGCATGGAACGAAGTTTCGGCACCGATCACCACTGCTTGAAGCGCAGGGTGGGCTAGAAATTCATCAATGGCTGCGTACGGTTGCACGCCAAACGCTTCGGCGCTCTTGCTTAGCCGCGCCTGGTCGTGATCCCAGCCGGCGACTAGCTTAATCCCAAAGTTGCTATCCTGGCTCCATTGCCGACAGTAAGAACTGACGTGGCCGTGGGCAAAGCCCATCACCCCAACATTGATAGTCATTGTAACTCTCCTATTATTTTTCGACGCCCGTAATGACAACGCCTTGGACAAAGAGTCGCTGTGCCAGCAGGAAGAGGATCACCGGCGGCAACATGGCAATCATCGACGCGGCCATCATGCGTGGATAGTGGATCATGCCCGCGTTGGAGCCCTGAAACATGCGCAGCCCCAAACTGACCGGAAACTTGAGTTGTGATTGCAGATAGACCAACGGGTAGAGCAGATCATTCCAGTAGTAGTAAAAGGCAAAGATGCCTACCGTGGCCACCACCGGCCGCGAGAGGGGAATAAAGATCTGTAAGAAGATGCGCAAGGTGGAACAGCCGTCAATGCGCGCAGCATCCTCCAATTCGCGTGGAACTCCCAAAAAGGATTGGCGAAAGAGAAAGATATGGAAGGGGTTGCCAAAGAAGGCGGGCACAATAAAGGGCAGGTAGGTGTCCAACCAGCCAAACCATTTAAACATCATGAAGTGTGGCACAATCACGACCCAAGCCGGCAACATGAGCGTAGTGAGATTGACAAAGAAAAGAAAATCCCGCCCGGGAAAGCGCAAGCGGGCGAAGCCATAGCCAGCCAACGCGCTGCCAATAACGGTGCCAATAATGCCGCCGGTGGCGATCAGCACGCTGTTGAGTAAATAGCGCGCAAAGGGGGTCCGTTGAAAGACATCCAGATAGTTCTCCCACAATAAATGGGCGGGGATCCAGGTAATCGGCCAGGTTTGCACTTCGTCCATTGATTTTAAACTGGTGGAGAGCATCCAAAAGAAAGGGGTCATCAGGATGACGGTGCCCGCCAAGAGCACGGCATAGATCAACACCGTATCCGCCATCTCTGTTCTGCGCATCCCCAAAATGCGGTTTTTTCCTGTTCGGCGTGTGTGGGGCGTGGTAGAGCTCTGTACTGTCGTCATTGTATCCCAATCATGATTCTTCGCGGGCGCCGGCATAAAAGACCCAGCGTCTGGACGTTCCAAAGACAAGCACCGTCAGAATGGCAATGATAATAAAGAGCATCCAGGCCAAGGTGGATGCATAGCCGAAGCGCAGCGCTTGAAAGGAGGTAAAATAGATGTTCAGGCCAAAGAAATAGGTGCGATAGTTCGGCCCGCCGCCGGTCATGATGTAAGCGTTCTCGAAGATCTGGAACGCGTTGATCAGGCCCGTGATCAAAATGAAAAAGATGGTGGGACTGAGCATGGGCAGCGTTATGGCCCAAAACTGGCGCACGCGCCCGGCACCATCAATTGCCGCCGATTCATATAGCTCGGTAGGGATCGACTGCAAGCCCGCCAAATAGATAATCATGCTGCCGCCCACCCCCCACAGCGACATCAGAATAAAGGCCGGCATCACCCAGGTCGGATCGACCAGCCAACCAATTTGTGGAACGCCAAAAACGCTGAGCACGGCATTCAAAATGCCATACTGTTTATGAAAGACAAATTGCCAGAGCAGCGCCACAGCTACGCCACTCAGCACGGCCGGCAGATAATAAATTGTGCGAAAGAGAAAGATACCTCGCACTTTTTGGTTCATCAGCAACGCAACCGCCAATCCAACAACCAGGTTGAGCGGTAAATATCCCAACACGAAATAGCTGGTTGATCGAATGGAGTCGATGAAACGCGGGTCGCGTGTAAACATGTAAATGTAATTTTCAAACCCAATCGGGGTCGGCGTACCCGTCCCCCGATAATCTGTGAAGCTCAGAAATAACGAATAGAGCAGTGGTCCGAGGCGAAAGATCAGGTACCCCACGAGCCACGGCAGGATGAACATATAGCCTTCCACCGCTTCGATGCGCGCGATCTTACTCTTTGGCCACTTGATCTGATTCCATCCAAACATGCATTCCCCCACACTAGTATCGGCTCCGCCAAGGCTTCCTACTCGATTTACCGGGTAGGAAGCCTTGGCGGAGCCGAAAGCAAGTCCACTTAAAACGCCAATGCATACTCACATTTTCTATGAGTTTAGGGCTACTCCATATCAATCTTTACCCACAATAAAGCAGGAAGATTTGCTTTTCCTTCGTGTCTCTTCGTGTCTCTTCGTGGATAGCTTAAATTCTGGAATAACCTAACTCAGCGACGCCATGTTCTGTTCAATAATCCGCTCGACTTCGGTGCTGAAGTCGGTGAGCATTTGCGAGGCATCGGATTCAATCGTGCCGTCAATATAGGGTGCGACGATATTGTTCCAGGCGTTGCCATAATCTTGCCAATAGGGCGGATAAGGCGCGGCTTGCCCGCTCTCCATCTGTTGTGGGAAGATCTCCACGTTGGCAGGTGGCAGATCCCCAGTGGCTGCCACTTCGTTCCACTTTGCAACAGAGGATTGGCGGCCGGGGATGCTGCGCAGTGGTTCCGAGATAAGAATATCCGTCGACTCGGTGCTGGTCAGGAACTTATTAAAGGTCCACGCTGCTTCGAGGTTTGGCGTGCTGTTGGCAATGCCCCACGCGCCACCGGCCCCGTTAATGCAGGATGCCCCGGTGGGTGACTTGGGCAGGGCTACACAGTCAAAGTCAAACTTGTCGCCAATGTTTGCCCGCATCTGATTGGTTGCCCAAGAGCCTTGGAAGGCCATGGCGACCACCCCCGCCGCAAAGGGATCGACGCCCGCTGGTGCCGCGCCGGCTGCCGGATACATACCCTGATTGCGAGCCGCTGCAAACCATTCAAACATGTCGGCTGTCGTCGGGCTGTTGACCAGGATCTCCTTGAAGCCTTCGCCAAAGATCTGACCACCCCAGCCCATGATCATGCCATGCCAAACCCAGTTCCAGTTGAAGAGTTGTAGGCCCCACTGCGTGAATTCGCCACCATCCTGCACGACAAAATTGAGCGCCAGATTCAACAGATCGCCCCATTGCCAATCATCCGTGGGATAGGCAACACCGGCCTCATCAAACTTTTGCTTGTTAAAGTAAATGCCCACGTTGGAAAAATCATAGGGCAGCGCATAGAGGTCACCTTGCCACTGCATTTGGGCCACTTCCGCCGGCCAGAAGTCATCGACATTCACCTCTTCTGCATCCCGTTCAATGAGCGGTTGCAGATTCGTCGTCCACCCTTTGCTGGCATAGACGGGCACATCAAAGGTCCGTGTGTACCAGACATCGGGCAACTCGCCGCCAACGCCTTGGGTGTTGATCGAGTTGTAGAACTCATCGCCGGCAATATCCAGATACTCAATCTGAATATCGGGATGGGCGGTCTGGAAGTTTTCAATCACCTTTTCAAAGAGCGGTTGATCGGCTTCACCGTGATTGGAAACGAAACGTAAGTTGGTGGCCGCGGCATCGGCACTACCGCCTTCTCCCGTGGCGTTGGGGGCCGCAGCCGGTGCCGCACAGGCCGCCAATGCCACAGCCAGCGAAGCGCCACCCACGCCCGCCAAAAATTGTCGTCTACTCACTTGTCGTTTAACAATGGTATTCATCATTCTCTCCTTCGCAATACAGCAATTTCAGATCAGACTTATGCAAGGTTCAGCTTCAGTATCGCATAAAACCGACTACTTAACCAACAGCTTGCGCAAGTCCTATAGATAATACAAGCTTACAACCCCCCGTAACCCCCCCGCAACGAGGTGCAGCTATGATAACGGCTCAACTGTCACCGCTTCGCACGCCATCCGCCCTTCTTCGATGACAAGGGCGACACCACCGCCTGTCAACAACCACTCTTTGTCTTCGGCGACCAATCGCTCTTTGCCATCAACGCCGGCGCGGATCGTGTTGCCCTCGACAGCCAAGCTAAGTTCATACGTGCCGCCCATCTGCCAAGGAAAATCAATCTCTGCCAGCGTGCTGTCGCCATCGAGCGCTTTGACCAGCCGCAACTTTTGATCGGCGCAGAGCAGCAACGCGTAGTAACGTTTCATGCCCTGTACGCGCGCCGCAATGCCCGCCGCCGTTGCCAAATGTGGCGTTACCGCCGCGCTTACTTGGTAGTCGGTCCACTCACGGCTGCCCTGCATCAGCAGCCCCCGTCCCTCATTTTGTACGATGCGATAGGCTTCCGGCCACCACCAATCATATTGATCGACCCCATTGACCCAGGCCATGCGCCACATCGTGCTATTTTCGCCACTGCCAAAGCGACTAAAACCGCTGTCGTAATCGGGACGGCAGAGGGTGACAGTGGGGGATCCTTCCCAAGTCAAGTAGTCCAAATAGACGGTGCCGTCGGCACGGGTGGCGCTGCGCACTTCCACGCCGACTTCGGCGATTGGCGCGCCGCCGGTGGCCTCCAGCGTCCAACTAAATTCATGTTCGTCCCCTGCCGCCAGCGTCAGCGCGGGGCTGCGACGTATTTCCAGCTTGTCCGCCGCGCCATAGAGCCGGATGTAGAGATTGCATTGCACCGGCTGCCCATTTTGCGCATCGGCACTGAGCGCAGCACGTAGCGTCTGCCCAGCATGCAACCGCGGCGAGGCCAGCAGCGCATAGCCACGTTTACTGAAATAGTCGGCGATTTGGCGTGAGGGCGTAAAGACTGGTGTGGCGACGCGGGCGCTGCGACCAGTGGCAACGCCGTGATAGCGAATCGCCAGAGTGCGTTCACCTAAGTTACTGTGGCCGATCACATTTTCAACCGTTGCCACGCCTTTGGTCTCAATGCTCTCTTCGCTCATAAAGCCCTGCACCGCGCCGGGTAACGCAAAGTGGAACTGGGCACCGTTCTTGGGCACCAACGCCGTTTCGCCGGCAAGCGCACGTCCAATATTGACCACATGAATCGTTTCCGTCGCCGCGTCAGAGATGGCACGACCACCATCGGCGGTCGGCAGGTACATGCGATCAGCCACCGGCCCGCGCCAGTCGGGGCCACTCTTATCAATCGCTGCCAAGCCATTTTTGATGCCGAGCAGACAGCCGACGTTGCCCGAATTGCAGTCGGTATCCCAGCCGCAACTGTTGACGATCATCAGCGACTTCTGGAAATCATCTTCGCCATGCAACAGCGCATGGATGATCAGCGCATGGTTGGGCACCATGTGACAGTTGCCGCCATACTTGTCATAGCCATAGGTTGCCGCGATCTGTTCGCGCGTTCTGCGCCAGTCATAGGGTACCTCTGCGTGCCAATCACGAACGTCGCTGATCAGGCGGTAGATGACCGAATCTTTGGGAATGAAGGTGACCGCGGTATCGATCAACTTGTTGATATCTGATTCGACAAAGGCCTGCGCCTCCATCGCCGCAATCACCTGCGCGCCATAGATCGCCTCGCCATCATGGCTGACGCTGGCCGCCCGTCCCGCCAGCGCGGCGGCCCGGGCTGGATCACCAGGCGCAACCATCGCCCAGCCGTCAATAAAGATCTGCGAACCGATCTGCTCGGCGACAACTTTGCCGTTGGTCGCGATCGACCCACTCTCCGGCGCTTGAATGCCATGCTTGAGCCGCATGAAGGCCGTGTGTTCGGTCGAGTTGCCCATGCCACCCCACCAGAGGATCGTCCGTTTTTCGATCAGATAGTTGAGCCAGGTCTGACCGATCTGTGCTGGGGTTAGCTCCAGACTGTTGCCGTAATCCGGCAGGGCGCGCAGAAAGGTGAACGTGCCGGAGATATCATCATCGGTAACGACGAGCGGCACATCGAGTTTTTCATGAACATAGTAGTTAATCTCGCCCAACTCATCCATGATGCGCTCATGGCTCCACCCTTCAAAAGGGCGGCCCAAATAGACCCCAATAATCTTGCCGAGCACGCCGGCGTAGACGCGTTCGGTATAGTCGGAAGGTAATGCCATTGGTTACTCCTGTCGGAAATTGTGTAACAGAATTGCCACGTCCCGTAGGGACAGTTGAATTTAGCGCAAGGAAGCGTTTGTCCGTTCCTAAATTCAACTGTCCCTACGGGACGTAAGAGATATCGGTTGACATTTGTGTTGCTTACGCCTTCAACCCCCCCTGCGTCAGCCCATCAATAAAGCGCCGCTGCAACGCTAAAAAGAGCACGAGGATCGGCGCGATCATAATCACGGCGGCGGCACTGGTGAGCGCCCAATCGCGGCTAAAGCGCGAAGTGAAGTTGTAGTAGCTGGTGGTGACGGGGAAGAGATCGGGTTTGCTCACAAAGATCAGCGCGATCTGGAATTCGCTCCAGACCCCCAGCCCCACTATCAACCCGACCGTCAAAAAGCCGGGCCACGTCAGCGGGAGCAGCACGCGCGTAAAGACCTGAAAGGTGTTGGCCCCGTCGACGCGCGCGGCGTCGTCAAAGTCGCGCGGCACTTGCACCATAAACGAGCGCAGCAGAAAGATCGAGAAGGGCGAATTAAAGGCGGTATAGAGCAAGATCAGCCCAAAGAGACTGTTGATTAAGCCCAACATACGCCAAAGCGAAAAGAGCGGCACCAGAAAAAGCCAGACTGGCAGCGTTGAGCCGACCAACATGTAGAGCATAAAGGCATTTTCGCCAGGTGGATTCAGGCGGGAAAGACTATAGGCAGCCATGCCGGCAAAGACAAGTTCAGCCAGGACAGTGGCCACCACGAGAATCACACTGTTCTTTACCGTGGTGGCAAAGTTCCCTTCGCGCCAGGCATTGGGGAAATTTTCCAGATGGATCTCGGTGGGTGGGCCGAGTGGGTTGGCGCCAATCTCGGTGGTGTCTTTGAGGGAATTAAAGCTCAAGATCACCAGCGGCCCAATGGCAAAGGCGGCCAATAGCAACAGGATCAGATAGTTGGGCAAGAGGTTAGCGTTACGTTGCTTGCGAAACATGCGCTAGATGTCCCATCCCCTGCGGCGCAGGATAATAAAGATGCTGATAATCACACCCGCAAAGAGGCTCATGGAAAGACCGATCGCCGAGGCATAGCCAGCCTCAAAGCGATTGAAGGCCTGTTTGTAGAGATAGGTTGCCATCACTTCGGACGACCCTGCCGGTCCGCCCTGGGTCAGCAGCCAGACATAATCAAAGACAAGGAACGACCAGATGCCGGTCATGAGCAGCATAAAGGAGAGCGTCGGTAGGATGCCAGGAATGGTGATGTGGCGAAATTCCTGGCGACGATTGGCCCCATCAATTTTGGCGGCGTCGTATAGCTCCGGCGGAATATTCTGCATGGCCGCCAGAAAGAGCACCATCAGAAAGCCCCAAAAGTGCCAATTATCAATAAAGGCAATCGTGAGGAGCGCCGTGGTTGTCTCGCCCAGAAACGCACGGTCAAAGCCGGCAATGCCCCACTGTGCCAGTTGTGCCCCCACCCCCATGCGCGGGCTGAGCAGATTGCGCCAAATACTCGCGATGATCACACTGGGCAGGATGTAGGGCACAAACATGACCGCGCGAAAGAACATGCTCCCCCGTTTAATCTGGGCTAGCAGCGCGGCGGCCACCAGTGCCAATGAAAAGGGTACGGTGAGAAAGAAGAGCAGCCAGGAGACATTATGGCGCAGTGCCGCCCGGTAATTCATATCCTCAAAGAGCAACTCTTTAAAATTTTTCAAGCCCACGAACTCAGCTGGGCCAATCCCGGACCAGTCGGTAAGGGAGTAGTAAAAGGCCGCCAGCGACGGACCGATGACCACCACCAGATGCAGAAGCAGAATGGGCGCAATAAAGAGCCAGGGTACGATCATCTTGCTAAAAAAGTGCTTGCGTCGCATACTACGTCGTTGGGCTGTATCGGTATAGGCGGGTAGCCGCTGCTCTTGAACAGTTGCCATTGAAATTCCTTTTTGCTAATAGGCGAACCAACTAGACTCCGCATCAATGGTAGGGGCGGCCCCTTGCGGGCGCCCGCAAGGGGCCGCCCCTACCGAATGTGCGACTTTTATATGGTTTGTCTATAAGTTCATTTACATTATCGTAGGGGCACGGTATACCGTGCCCCTACGATAATGTAAACAATAAAAATGCTACCGTTCCGGGATCGGCGGGATGGCGCCTTCGGTCAGCTCTTCCTGGAAGAGATCATTGAGCCCCGTCAGGTATTGCTCTGCTGTAATATCACCGGACCAGACCTTTTCAACTTCTTCATAGATATAGGCATCGCTCTTGGGCGGCCAGAAGGTCCAGGTGGTATAGCCATAGTTGCCGGCGTCGTTGGCCGCCGAAAAGGCACCGAGGATCGCGGCAATCCGTGGATCAAGGGCATCGAGCGCATTGGCTTCCAGCGTGACGGGGGCCGGTGCTTTGCCGCAGAGTTGAATCAGCTTGGCCTGGGTGGCGGGTGAGTAATAGTAGCTGAGGAACTCGGCCGCGGCCTGTGGATTGGCGGCGTTTTTGTTGATCGACCAGGTCTGCCCCATCCCGATATCAAAGACGGTGTCCCCCTTGGCCGAGGGCATTGGCACCCAATCCCACTCATTCCCCCCATTGTCGGCGGTGAAATAGGTGTCGATCAGATCTTGCGCGCGCCACGTCCCTTCGATATTCATCGCGGCCTCGCCCTTGCCCAACGCGGTGAGCACCTCTTCGCGCGAGGAGGTGTAGTAGAATTCAAGACCACCCATAAAGTAGCCATTCTGCTGATAATCATTGAGACTTTCAATGGCGGCGACAAAGTCCGGATCATCCCAGCGAATTTTGCCAGTGAGCGCCTGATAGACTTTCTCCGGCCCGGCCACATGGTTGAGCCACTCGCCGACGAACCATTCATTGGTTGGCCGCCAATCAGAGTTTTCGTGCGCAAAGGGGATGAGTTCTGCCGCCTTGATCTTCTCGGCAAGCGCCGTCATCTCATCCATCGTGGTCGGTGCTTCCCAGCCATTGGCTTCAAAGAGCGTCTTGTTGTAATAGAGGATCAACGTCTCTAGCTCATCGGGCAGGCTATAGAGCTTGCCGTCGACCTTGCCCAGGCTCAGCGCCCACGGTGCAATCGTCTCATCCCAGCCGAGCGTATCGACAAAGTCGTCCAGCGGCAAGAGCTGCCCCGCCGCGGCCAATTCGTAGACAAATGATGGCCCGGGGGTACCAATAATATCTGGCCCCGCACCGCCCGCCACCGCCGTTCTAGTGGCATTCCACAGATCGGGGTTGGCGACGGCATTGACAAAAATTGTTTCGCTTTGCTCATTGAAGGGATCAATGGCATTCTCGACGGTACAATTGGCACCGGTTCCTCCCTCGGGTGGATTGAACCAGAACTCGACGGTGGCCTTCTCCGCCGCGCCCGTCTCACCGCCAGTGGCTGCATCGTTGCCTGGCTGAACACAGCCTGCGGCCAACAGGGTCAATAACACAAACAGGCTTAACCAGGACTGCCTCTGTTTCATGGGTTCCTCGCTTATCGGTTCTAGGATTGATGATTGGTTGTGCGTCCCTCCCAAAATTCACAGGCTGCCCAAAGGCGCAAAGAAATTTGGAAGGGAATTTTAGAATCTGGGGTAGCTGAGAGCCTTAAGTGTAGCGTGAGATGGATGGATTGTCAATCGAGAAACGTGGGATGGGTGCGTCCCAAATTTTCGGCGGCACACCTGACAGGTTTCGCAATCCTGTCAGGTGTCGTCCTCCAAATTGGGACACACCCAAGTGGGATGGGATAGTCTTGGAAGCCCTGCTTCATTAACTGGGGCGCTTCCCAAGGCGGCGCGAGTTTAGTATACTGATAACCGGCTATGATTCTCTCTATATGAAGCCGCTCTGGTTGACACCGACTAAGCAACTGGTAAATTGTGTCTTCATTCTTGACAACACCAGCAGGGGAAACCCACCGCAATCCCATTCTTTAAGGAGGCTAAGATGTCTTTCCCACACGGACATGCGCTGCTGATCGGCGTAGGCACACACCAATACCACGCTGGACTGAACGTCCCCATTACGGTTGCCGATGCCAAAGCCGTGGCTGACGTGTTGCAGGATTCCAATTACTGTGGCTATCCATCTAAACAGGTACGGGTGATCCATGATGGCAGTGCCACGAAAGCGGGTATCTTGTCCGCCCTCGATGAGCTTGCGAGCCAAACCACCACTGACGATACCGTTTTCCTCTTTTACTGCGGTCACGGTGCCTTGGGGACCGATGGCAACTACTATCTCGTCAGCCACGATGCCAAAGTGCAAGGGCGGCGCGTGGTCGCCAACACTGGGGTCAGTGAAGGTGAATTGCTGGCGAAGTTGAAAGCGCTTGCTGCCCAACGGGTCCTGCTGATCTTTAATGCCTGCCACTCCGGCAACATTTCGCCTACGCTTGCGCTAGAGCCGGAATCGCTCGATGGCAGCAATCCGGACGAAGTATCAGCAATGGCGTTATTGGGCACGGGCCAAGGGCGCATTTTTATGATTGCCTGCCGTGAGCAACAGCTCTCCTATATCGGCAAGGGGCCTACGACGATTTTTACGAAAGCGCTGATCGATGGGCTGCAAGGCAAAGGTGTGGGCAATAATCATGGCTTTATCAGCGCATTTAGCTTGTATGAACACCTTTACGAGACAGTGCGGGAGATTGCCCAAGCGGAGTACAATGCTACGCAAGAACCAGAGCTGACCATCCTCAAAGGCGTGGGTCCGTTTGCTGTATCTCGCTTTAAGGGAGCAAGTACGTTGGGCGGCTTTGATGAAAGTGAGCCTGTGCCGGAGGCGATGGCCGTACGGGAAGTAAGACCATTGCAGAGTGAGCGGATCTTCGCACAGCGCACAGTTCAGACCGGCGGCGGGGCCTATATCAGGGGCAATGTCAACACGGGCGGCGGCGACTTTGTCGGTCGAGATAAGGTTGTGCATGGTGACGATGTGCGCGGCGACAAAGTACACGGTGACAAGGTGCGCGGCGACAAAGTACACGGTGACAGGATCAGCGCTGAAATTGGTGATAATGCCAGGGGGATCGCTGTGGGTAAGAATATCCGCCAAACCCATGTCGATAACGCAGCTGGTGGCATCAACTTTGGGGTGGTAGAGAACAAGATAAATCTGGTACGCGAATTGGAAAAGCTGCAAACGAAGGTGGCCCAGGCGATTGACGCGGGCCTCTTTACTGAAGAGGTTGCCACGGATGTCAAATATCAGGTTGATAAAGCAACGCAGCAAGCAAAGAAACCAGAGGCCGATAAAAAGAGCATCGTTGACTATCTTACCCAGGCCAAAACATTGATTGCCGGGATAACCGCAGCCTCTGGTTTAGTGACTGCATGTACGCAAGCAATCGAGGTGGTTCAGAAATTTTTCAAGTAGGGGCAGATGATGTCAACCATTGACCAGCGCTATCTGCAAAACCTCGGTGATTATGCCGGGGCTCTGGCGTTATCAGGCAAGGCGCTCAGTAGCTTTCAAAACGTATTACCGCAGGCTCATCCCTATATTCAACAGGTTTCTGCGATTTATTAATCCAGTAAGTGCCAGGTAGAGACCTAGACGTGGCTTGCTTGGTACAATGTTGTGTAAGTTTGATAGGAAAAACTGGGAATCGATCCCTGTCATTCTGCAAGAATCTTCAGGCAAATCACCTTGAAGACGCTTTCAGCGTGACAGATCCTACAAACCATAAACTGCCAAAACTTATCTGACATCGCATAGTATTTTGTAAAATAAGTAATGATAAGGCAATTCTACCCCCTCCCAACCTCTCCCAGATTGGGGGAGGAGCTGTGATCACTGCTGCGGCGTGACGGTTCCCTCCCCAACCTCTTACCATTACCCACAAGTGTGCGGCGAGCGTGGCGTTCCGGGGACGGCACACGAGTTGATGCGTTACCAGAGCGCATCTGTGCCGTCCCCGGAACGCGACCCTACCACCGGCCCACAAAGATATGGGTAAAAGTAAGGCGAGCAAGGGAGGAGCACTTCTCCCCTCCCTCGGGTGCCCCTTGGACGCGGGGCCCGGGGTGGGGTTAGGAGTTACGTCAGGGCGACGATGTCCGGAACAGGCCTATGGTGAGGGCATTGCGGTGGGAACGAGATCGCGTGCGTCGCACTGACCAACAACTGTTTCGAGTCCATTAGATTCCTTGGTCAGTGCGACGCACGCTGGTCAAAACTAGGGGTATCAGCAATCGCAATGGTAAATGAAAAGGTACTTCCTTTGCCGGGCATACTTTCGGCCCAAATGGTACCGCCGTGCGCTTGGACGATATGTTTGGCAATCGCCAGCCCCAGCCCCGTACCACCGCCGGAACGGGCGCGGTCGGCTTTATAAAAGCGTTCAAAAATCCGTGGCAGATCTTCGTATGCGATCCCCACGCCTGTGTCTGTGACGGAGATAGTCACTTTTTCGGCAGAAATCGCCGCGGCACGGACCGTAATGGTGCCGCCGGTTGGGGTAAACTTGATGGCGTTATGAATCAGGTTGGTCAGCACCTGCTGCATCCGTGCCACATCCACACAGACCGGCGGCAGACCATCCATCTGTTCCACAGCTAGTGTGACATTGGCACGTTCGGCTTGGGCATGCAATCGCTCGCTGCTTTCTCGGATAAATTTATCGGTGTCAACGATGGCAAGCTCTAACCGCGCTTTACCGGATTCAATGCGCGAAAGCTCTAAAAGCTCTTGAACCATTTGGGTTAACGCGTCGACCTCAACCTCCATATGGCGCAGAAAACGCTGCGCGGCGACGGGATCTTCCAATGCGCCATCACTTAGTGTTTCGACCAATGCACGCAAGGAAGCGAGGGGCGTGCGCAATTCGTGGGAGACGTTACTGACGAAATCCTGGCGTGCAGTTTGTAGTTGATGCAAGCGGGTTAAGTCTTGAAAGACAACCAGATGGCCCCGATCCTTACCCCGCAAAAAGGGGGTTACGACCATACGGATGACCCGCTCGCCATCCAATTCAATGATGGCCGTTTCCGTGCGACCCGATTGCTGACAACGACGGAAGACGTCGACAAAGCGATGATCGCGTACCGTCTGTACAAAAGAACGGCGCAATGTGCGGTCTGTTGTAATCTTCAGGATCTCGGCAGCGGCATCATTGAGCAGCCGCACACTGCTGTGGCGATTCAATAACAAGACGCCATCAGTCATCACATGCAAGACGGTGTGCAGCCGATCTTTTTCGCGCACCCGCTTCTCCATCTGTTTCTGCAATTTATCAGCCATTCGATTGAAGGCGCGGACAAATTGTCCCACTTCACCACCGCTCAGTGAAAGCGTACGCGCGCTCAGATCGCCGGCGGTGATCTGCTCAGCAACGGTGGTCAGGCGACGCAATGTATAGGCTGCACGCTCGGCCTGAAAGACCATCATCCCGATGATCAACAGCGCAATTGACAAGGTAACCGGCAACACCAAGAGCCGGATCGGGGTCAGCGTTGCCATTTGTTGGCCCATCGGAAATTGAATGCGCAAGAGACCGATCGGCTGCGCCACCACCAACACTGGCAGAACAAAGACCGCAACCTGTTGCCCAAGCACACTGTCAAAAGAGGTTGTTGGGGCTAATGTTGTTGCCGCCCCCACTAGACTTTTAGCGCTCTCGCGGTTAGTGGGCATTGCTCGAATTGCATCTGCGGTGAGGTGAGAATCGGCAAATAGTTCACCGTCTGGCGTGAAGGCAGAGAGCCGCACGCCAAGTAGTGCAGCCCGTTCCTGCAACAGTGTCGTCAAGGCTCCTTGCCAGGGTTGCCCTTCAGGGATCGTTGCCGCCTTAAGCGTTGCGGTAGAGGTAGGCCATGTTGCAATAAGCAGCGGATCTTTTACCAGCCGCGTGGCCAAAACGTGCCACTCGGTTCGGCTTTGCGCCGCTGACCAACGCTCGACTTGGGCGGAGAGATAGAAGCCCAGGCCTCCCATTAATAGAAGAATAATTAGGGCATAGGTAAATGCAGTACGCCAACGAATCTTGGGTGCAGCCAACATCTGGATCACACTTCCCAGACCTCGCGCAGGGGAGGTCTGCTGAGTCGACAAAACAATTTTCTGTTCCATTTGAATACCCTGAATCGCCACGCCTGTCAAATAGCTAGGTATGAACATTCTCTACCAAGCCCGTAACAGTCTACGATACTGGGCAAAGATTAAGGTTAGAAGGACGCTTTAGTTATCAACATGTTAGCGATTGATTAACGTTTATAAACAAAAACAGCCGACCTTATCCTTGGTCAGCTGTACGCAGCGCAGTATTAATGCTTATTAACTTATAGAAGAGCCATCATCCATCAAAGCGATAGCCAATGCCACGTACAGTCAATAGCCGGATCGGGTTCGCCGGGTCGGATTCGACCTTTTCGCGCAGCCAGCGCACGTGAACATCCACGGTGCGGCTGCCGCCGTCATAGTCCCACCCCCACACCCGCTCCAGAATCAAGTCGCGGCTCAGAACAATCCCACGGTTGCGCGCCATAAAGACCAGCAGGTCGAATTCCTTTGGCTTCAGATGAAAAGTGGTACCGCGGGCCGTCACTTCGCGGCGCGATAGATCGATGACCAGATCGCCAAAGAGCATGCGCTCTATTGGAAATTCAGGCTGTACCTGATCAGCATGAGCGGTCACTGCTTCCTCGCGTATCAGTCGTACACGGCGCAACAATGCTTTTACGCGCGCCAACAATTCACGCATGCTAAAGGGTTTGCTCAGATAGTCATCGGCACCCACCTCCAACCCTACCACCTTGTCCACCTCTTCCGCTTTGGCGGTGAGGAAGATAATTGGCATGTTCATCTCCTGCCGCAAGATGCGGCAGACTTCAAAGCCATCGATTCCCGGCAACATGATATCCAGCAGGATTAGATCCGGCCTGAATTCGCGCGCGCCGGTCAAAGCGCTTGGCCCGTCTTTTGCTACCTGTACTTCATAGCCCTGTTTCACCAGATTATACTCAAGTGTATCCTGTAAAGCAGGTTCATCTTCTACCACCAAAATCTTGGGATTTGCCGTACTGCTCAAGCAGACTTACTCCTCTTTGGGCCACCCATCCGCGCAGAGACGCGCTTGTACAACTTATAGATGGGCCAGCCGAATGATCAAAAACAGCCACGCCCCTGCCATAGGGACGCGGCTGTTAACATAGTCGTTTTCGATTGTGCTGTCAAAATTAATGCGCGGCAATTAAAGATTAAAGGGCTATGTTATGGCAACTTGAACCACTTTTCAAAGATCAGATCATAGCTACCGTCATCATGCAGCTTGGACAGAGCCGCGTTGAGCAGTTGCAGCAGATCGAGTCGATCTTTGTTCACCGCCATCGCATATTCTTCCACCGTCAACGGTGAGCCCATCAGTTGGACATCAAGTGTCGGATTGTCCATTACAAACTCAGCAATCACAGAAATATCGGTCACGACAGCGGCCACATCACCATTGGCAAGCGCGGCGAGTGCATCGGGTGCTTCATCATAGCGTACAATTTGCGCAGCGGTATTCTCAACGACAAAGGCATCCCCAGTTGTGCCAGATTTTACGCCGACCGTGACATCCGCCGTTAGATCGGCGGCGCTCTGAATATCCGTTGTCTCTGACCGCACGGCCAAGCCCTGGCCACCTCCAAAGAAGGAGACCGGGCTTTGGTCGCTGGTGAAGTAAGGCTCGCTAAAGGTGACAACTTCTTCCCGTTCTTTTGTACGCGTGATGGCACTGATCGCCACATCGACATCCCCATTCGCTACCGCCGGTAGGAGCTGATCAAAATCCATGGTGACAAAAGAGACTTCAATCGAAGCCGCTTGCGCAATTGCATTCATGAGATCAATGTCGAAGCCAACGAGGTTGCCGCTACCGTCAATCGTTTCAAAGGGATCGAGCTGTGCGTTCACCCCAATCACAAGCGCTTCGATTGGTTGATTGTCCGAAACAACTGCCGTGACTGTCGTGGGAATTGTGACTGTCGCGGGAGTTGTAGCTGTCATTGGCACCGTAACCATCGTGGCGTCAGTGGTTGTGACGGGCGCAGT
Organism: Caldilineaceae bacterium; assembly: GCA_034432375.1. Classification (GTDB taxonomy): domain Bacteria; phylum Chloroflexota; class Anaerolineae; order Caldilineales; family Caldilineaceae; genus JAHBVH01. The sequence goes on along the minus strand of DAOUCA010000140.1, from coordinate 7,257 downwards.
AACCGCGCTATGGGCCACCACGGTTACACCGGTTGATGGCGGTTGCACTTCTGTCAGCGGGGTTAGGATAATCGCCGGCTCGGCTGGTGCCGCTTCATTCCCATCCGCCGAATTTGCTGCCACCGGCGTAATCGTTGGTGTCAACATAATTGGCGTGGCAGGGGGTGTAGGTGCCGTCGGGCCAAGGGCACAGGCGGCCAGTAAAACTATCGCCGTCACAAGTAACATAGGGACAATCACTGCGTGGGAAAACCGTTGGCACTTCGGGGTCATTTGCGTTCGATTCATGGATATCACCTGAAATTTTCGCGTTGGCCTATGGGTAAGCTATAGTGCGATCTGTTTGATTTTACGATTGTTTATAAACCCAGTCTAGTGGTACTACTCTTCAGCGCCCATAGCTATTGGTAGAGAAAGAGGATAGATCATGACAAAACTATTGCTAACAAACGCCGACCTATTGCTGACGATGGATCAGCAGCGGCGGGAAATACTGAACGGCGCGCTACTGATCGAAGATCAGGCGATCAGCTGGGTTGGTGAGAGTGCAGCGCTTCCCCCTGCGTTAGCCGAAGGGATTACCGCAACCTATACCATGCGTGGCAAACTGGTCATGCCCGGCATGGTCAATACCCATCACCATTTCTACCAGACCCTCACCCGCGTCATTCCGGCCGCCCAAGACGCTGTACTCTTTGATTGGCTCAAAACTCTTTACCCGATCTGGGCTGAATTAACGCCTGATGATGTCCAGGTCAGCACCGAGTTGGCCCTCACCGAACTGCTGCTCAGCGGCTGCACCACCAGCAGTGACCATCACTATCTCTGGCCCAATGGTTCGCGGTTGGATGATCAATTTGCGGCGGCGGCCAAGGTGGGGGTGCGCTTTCATGGCGCACGCGGCAGCATGAGTCTGGGCGAAAGCCAAGGGGGTCTGCCACCGGATCGAGTAACGGAATCAGAAGAGGTCATTCTGCGCGACTGTCGGCGTGTCGTCGAAACCTTTCACGACGCCGCGCGCTTTGCCATGCAGCGGGTTGTCATCGCGCCCTGTAGTCCCTTTAGCGTCACACCCGATCTCATGCGCGAGAGCGCCGCGTTGGCACGTAGCTTTGGCAGCGCAATGAATATCCACCTGCACACCCACCTGGCCGAAACCAAAGACGAAGAGGCTTTCTGCCTCGAACGCTTTGGCTATCGCCCCGGTGCCTATGCCGAGGAACTCAATTGGACCGGCGACGATGTTTGGCACGCGCACTGTGTCCACCTCGACCCGGCAGAAATTCAAGGCTTTGCGCAAAGTCACACCGGCGTGGCGCACTGTCCATCGAGCAATATGCGCCTTGCCAGCGGCATCGCGCCCGTGCGCGCGATGCTCGACGCCGGGGTACAGGTCGGCTTGGGCGTCGATGGCAGCGCCAGCAATGATAGCAGCCACATGCTCGCCGAAGCGCGTCAGGCGCTCTTGCTCCAGCGTGTTCTTGGCGATCCGCTGGCAATGAAGGCGCGCGAAGCATTAGAAGTAGCCACCCTTGGTGGGGCCGCCGTGCTCGGGCGTGATGACATCGGATGCCTCGCCCCCGGCATGGCCGCCGACCTGATTGCCTTTGATCTCAATACCATCGATTACGCCGGTGGCGCGGTCCATGATCCGGTGGCGGCGCTGCTCTTCTGTGCGCCGCAAAAGGTCAATTTTGCAATGGTCAATGGGAACGTGTTAGTCGAAGAAGGGATGCCCACAACCGTGGAAGTGCCCACATTGGTTGAACGACACAATCGGGCGGCACGACAACTCTTGGTGCGGGCGGGGAAAGCGTGAGGGATGATATGTGGCTTCGACGTTCGGCTGAGCCGAACGTCGAAGCCACATATTATGTTTACGGAATCAAAATCTCCTGCCCAACATAGATAAAGTTCACGTTCGTAATGTTGTTGAACTGCGCCAGCGTGTTGACATCGACGCCATAGAGATTACAGAGATAGCCCAACGTTTCGCCGGGGGCCACGACATGGACGCGATAGTCAGCCGGGGCCGGGGCCGGTTCTACCGGGATGGCGACCGGGGTTGGCGTGACTGGAACGGCCACTGGTGGCGGCGGCGGTGCTGCCGGTGCCGCAGAACAACCTGGAATCTGCAATACCTGGCCGACATAGATCAGATTCGGGTTTGCAATGTTGTTGGCGTACATCAAGTCTTTAACACTCACCCAATTGCGTTGGGCAATCAGACTCAGCACATCGCCTGGGGCAACCACATAGATGCAGCCAGCACCCGGTTGCGGTGCCGGTGGCCCTGCCGGTGCGCCTGGCGCACAAGAGCGCAGGCTGATGGCGTCAAAGTTCAGATCCATCTCCACCTCGGTAATGCCCCACTTCTTCCAGCCCCGCAGGAAGAGGGTCATTTCTGACGACGGTGCTGTAAACTGAACGGTGTAGGTACGCACACCACTTGGCTCGGTACGGCTCTGAATTTCGCCAAAGTCGATGGTCTGCCAGTTGTTGACATGCATCCATTCGTCGTCATAGCCGTTGGTATAGCCCCATTGCGCTTCAAAGCGATAGGGGTCATCCTCATTGCCCACGCCACGCAAGACGCCCTTGACCGTCAACTCATAGGTCGCGCCCGCTTTGAGCCAGCCGATCTTTTGGTAGATGCCCGCATAGCGATCATTATCCGCTGGATAGACACCTTTGCTATTGATCTCAATCAGTTGCGCATGACCGCCTTTGGCAATCACGGGCGCCCATTGGTCATCGTAGAAGCCATAGTTGGCGGCCCCACCGTTGGTAAAGTTGCCCCAACTCTTGCCGACATGCCCAATCTGCACCGGATTAAAGCCAGATTCAAAGCCACCGTTGTAGATCAGATCCTTCCCTTGACAGGTGCCACTGCCCCCTGTGCCCGGCGCATAGTCGACCGCCGGTCCTTGCGGGCCTTCGGCAACGGGACCGCCGGTGCCATAATGATGATAAGGCGATGGACCGGTCAACGAAATGGTATCAAAGTTGACATCGATCTCTTCGCCCGGAACCCCCCACTTTTTCCAGACCCGTACGTAGATCGTCACATAATCATCTTCGGCCATTAGGCTTGTGGCGTAGGTGCTAAAGCCACCCGGCGATTCGCGATCGTAATAATTGTCCCAGCCCGCATCTTGCCAGTTGCTCACGCGCGACCAATCGGCATAGGTGCCATTGGTCCAGCCCACTTCCACCCGATAGCGCCAGGGATCGCCATCCATCACCGTCGTGCGGACCATGCCTTTGAGGTTGAGGGTATAGTTCGCCCAATCCACAACCCGCACGGTTTGATAAAAGCCGGCATAACGATCAGGATCAGCGGCACTGATCCCTTTGGTATTGATCTCGATCAGTTGACTATGTCCCCCATCGGCGACGGTCGGCGTCCATTGGTCATCATAAAATCCATAGTTAGCCGCGCCACCATTGGTGAAACAGTGCCAGCCGGTGCCAACCATGCCACAGCCAGGCTGACTACCAAAGCCATTTTCAAAGCCACCGTTATCGAGCACATTGACATCGGAAGCAATGGTGCTTTGCGGAATACTCGCCACGGCAATGGCACCAAACAACAAGGAACAGATCAGAACAAGACGCACAGGCAAATGGATCTGTGCACGAGGGTTGACAAGACCGGTACCTATCGACCCCAACCGTAACCGCTGAAGTGATCGCTGAACAAGTTCAGGCATAAGTTGACTCTCCTTGGAAAGAGACCCAGCCGGCCGTGATGAGACCATTGATTCACAGAGCAACCAAGCGATGCTGAATGAAATCGACCAATGGCAGCATAGCCTGGGAGTCCCTGCGGAGAAGCAATGTGTAGCAACACGCAACGGCGAGTGCATTGAAAGCGCTGATGTTATAAATAGAGCAAAGCAGAGATGCCATCGATTGACCATCAGTGGAATGGCAAAACCGATCGTGCGAATGAATGGCGAGCAACAAGATAGAAGAAGTAGCCTATCTGTCACCGATCATTGGCGCTGGTCACCGTCCATTGAGCGGCGACCAGCGGTCTAGTCGGCGATTATAGCATGGCACTTTCCAATGCGCAAGGGGTACTTTTCGCGATCTGATCTTGCAAAACGATGGCTATGCGATGTCTAATAATCGAGAAGATCGGTGGAAGCCAAAAACTTTATGAATATACGAAAAACACTATCTATGCACTCACAAAATTGCGCAGCGCAGCTTCTAGGACCAACACGGCCTGCCAATACTCATTTAAGGGGATATGCTCGTTGGGCGTGTGGTCAAGTGCGCTGTCACCGGGGCCATAGGCGAGGATCGGCACGCGCCATGCCGGCCCAACGACATTCATATCGCTGGTACCACTTTTAACCACAAAGCTTGGGCGAGTCTCTGGCGAAATTTCACGGATCGCCCCGAGAAAGCTGCGCACCAAGGGATTGTTACGGTCACTGCGCCAGGCTAGCTCGTGGGCATGGAAATAGAGCGAAAGGGTCGTCAACGTGCCAGCAAGCTGTATATGCTGCGCCACCCATCCCGCTTGTTGACGAGGTGGCGGTGCGCTCTCCACGCGGCTTGCCGCCCATTGCACCAGTTCGTCAGTAAAGGCATCGGCGTCAAAGTCCAATGGCAGGCGAATCCCAATCTGTACCCGCACATGGTCGGTCATCGCCTCATCTGTCGAGGTATTTACTACGCGCAAACTAGGGGAAAGTTGGTCAAAAACCTTCTCGCGCCCCGCATTATAGCGCTCGGCGTAGCTGCTGATCCACTGCCAGAGATCGACGCCAACCGTGGCAACCCCAGCATCGGGACCAGCGGTGTGGGCCATTGGCTGGCTGGCTTCCGCCTCGACCAACATGCGCCCCTTGTAGCCCAATGTCACCCGCTGCCAGCTACTCGGTTCCCCGATGATGCAGGCGGCCGGCACGGGATCTGTAATGCCATTGAAGCGGTCGCGAATGGCGCGCGCTCCTTTGCTGGTGGCCGCCTCTTCCTCGACTGCACCCACCACGACTACACGAATATCATGCTTTTCCGCCCAGACTGTACCAACTTTTGCCCCTGCTGCCACAAAGGTCGCCAGTGGCCCTTTGGCATCAACCGCGCCGCGGCCATAGAGCAGCGGCCCCGTCTCGCCAGCTTCAATGCGCACGGGAATGTTGCCGGGAACGGTGTCGATGTGGCCAAGCAGCACAACTGTCTGTTGCGCATCGGCAGCGCCCAATTCACCAACCGCGTTGCCGGCCTCATCGACATAGGCACGGGCATAGCCCAACGCCTGCATCTGATCAACCAACCATTGGCTGGCCACCTGCTCATTTCGTGATAGTGAAGGGATGGCGACCAGCCCTTGTAGTAGCGCTACCGCCGCTTCTTCGGTCATTCGTTGTGGATCAGTCATCATTTAACCAAATTTCGTGTATCAATTTAGCCCAAATGTGCTAGTTTGGGCTAAATTGATTGATGTTAAAAATTTAAGGTTGTAATCAACTATATTCGTAATAAAGTATAAGGGTAAGGCTGATGGTAGACAATGCTGTCATTCCTGCGAAGGCAGGAATCCACTCTTGCACCTATGGATTCCTGCCTTCGCAGGAATGACATGTCACAGTTCTTGTGATTGGGCATGGTGTCTACCGTCAGCCTATCCATTACAATATTCGTAATAAAGACTGAAATCTTACCTATGAATCAGCAGGCAAAACCGCCGCAATCGCATCGACCCCAATTGCGATCTCTTCTTCCGTGATAATCAGCGGCGGCAACAGCCGCAGCACATTGGCCCCCGCCGGCAACGCGATCACCCCTTGCTCTTCCATGAGCGCCTTTAAATAGGGCCCCACCTTCTCACGCAATTCGATCGCAACCATCAAGCCCAAGCCCCGAATTTCGCGCACAATCGTGCGGCTACCGATCGCTTCTTGCAAGGACTCCAGCAGCAGATCCCCCAGCGCGGCGCTTCGTTCTATCAACTTTTCTTCCTGATAGATCGTCAATGCGGCCAACCCCGCGGCGCTGGCAATTGGGCTGCCGCCAAAGGTGCTGCCATGCGCGCCAGGCGAAAGTGCCGCGTGAACCTGCTCGGTATAGGCGAGCGCGCCCATGGGGAAGCCGCCGCCAATGCCTTTGGCCATGCAGATAATATCGGGCTGTAACCCAATATGCTGGTGACCAAACCACTTACCGGTGCGCCCAAAGCCGGTCTGGATCTCATCAATGACGAGCAGCGCGCCTCGATCATGGCAGAGTTGCTGGGCACTGCGCAGGTAATCGGCATCACCAAGGTTGACGCCCCCTTCGCCTTGGACGATCTCCAGCATCACCATTGCTGTCTCTTCGGTGATCGCTGCGTCTAGCTTTTCGAGATTGTTGTAGGGCACATGGGTCACGTCGAGCAACGGCTCAAAGGGCTTGCGATATTTTGGCTCCCACGTCAGAGAGACGGCACCAATCGTGCGGCCATGAAAGCCGCGCATGGTCGCCACCAGACCGCTGCGTCCCGTTGTTAGCCGGGCAAATTTAATCGCGCCGTCAATCGCCTCTGCGCCGCTGTTGGCCAGAAAAACATGGTTGAGATGGATGGGCAAGACTTCCGCCAGCTTGGCGGCAAACTCGGCACGCGTGCTGTTGTAGAGAAAGTTGGGGCAAGCGATGAGCGTGTGGGCCTGTGCCGCTAAAGCTGCGGTCAACTTGGGATGGCTGTGCCCCAACATGGCAACACCCTGTGCCGCGGTCAGGTCGAGATAGCGTTTGCCTTCCGTGTCAAAGAGCCAGCAGCCCTCGCCGTGTGTGATCACCGTCTCGCCGCGCCGTTGGGTTGTCCCACCCAAAATCTGCTCTTCGACAGCCGCATAATCGATTGTTGCAACATGCTCCATCATTTCTAATCCCTTCTCTTCTCTTTGGTCACTTGTCACTCGTCATTGGTCACTCGTCATTGGTTATTCGCCATCGGTCGCCATTATCACGCTTCCCCGACGCAAGAGCTTCCCCCGGGGTTGATACAGCGGCGCCGGTGAAGCCAAAGTTGTATCTGGCTATAAAATCAAAGGTAGCTCACAGCCCCCCGCCCAACCCCCCCCGATATTAGGGAGGAATTTTGCTCTCCTCCCTCATATCGGCTTACCTTTACCCATAAGTTTACGTGCGAAGCAGCGTTCCGGGGACGGCCCAGAGAAACGCTGGTTGACGAAATTACGTGTGGGCCGTCCCCGGAACGCTTGCCACCTCTGGTACACGCCGATGTGGGTAACGGTAAGC
>DAOUCA010000139.1:0-26057 GCA_034432375.1 Caldilineaceae bacterium | reverse complement strand
TTACCGTTACCCACAGCGGCGTGTACCAGAGGTGGCAAGCGTTCCGGGGACGGCCCACACGTAATTTCGTCAACCAGCGTTTCTCTGGGCCGTCCCCGGAACGCTGCTTCGCACGTAAACTTATGGGTAAAGGTAAGCAGATTGGGGGAGGAGCCGTTGACGCCGCTGACGCCGCTGACGGCGTGACAGTTCCCTCCCCAGCTTGGGGAGGGTTAGGAAGGGGTTCTACTCTAGCGAAACTTAGGTAACAGTGCATTAGTTGAATGCAGCGTAAATAGACCAATGGGATTTAGTGGGACACTAAGAGAGTTAGACAGTGGGACAGTCAATGATTTACTGGCTTGCTTAGGCCATTTTGTACTAGCGCTCGATCAGTGGAATATATACGGCGTTGGAGTGCGTCGGCATCGTGGTCGGGATCAACGTTGCCGTGGGGACAAAGGTCGGTGTTGCAGTGACAAATGGCCGCGGCGTGGGTGTTGCAATCGCCGTCAGATAGACTTCATTGATACAGGGTGGTAGATCGCAGGGATAGAGTTGTGTGAGCGCATCGATGTCATCAACATGCAGCGTCCGTTTGATCTCCATGCTGCCAAGTACGCTGTACATAACGGAATCTTGATTGGCGGAGTGTGCCAAAGGGACCCAATGCCCAAGCTCATGCAAGAGAACACTCTCCAGGTCCACTTCATTTAACGCGGGCTCATCATCCACACTAAATTGATAATCATCATTGAGCCAGATATCAACCTCTAGAATCACATTGTCTGATGTATACCAGATTTGTGCTTGCCCCAATGGTTTGTTGTTTCCTTTACGGACAAACATGATCTCATTTTCACCGTCATAGCTTGTAGTGGTTGCAGTTGTCTCGCCACTGTAGAGCAAGGTGAAATTAGCACTTTCAACGAGGCTCCAGGTACGCAAGGCATCTCTGATCGCCATGTAAAAGTCGCCAGATTTTTTACTTGTTTCATCAATTTGTCCAGAGTTGAGATTAACCTTCACATCAAGCGTCAGACCAGAAGTCAGCCACCGGGGTGGATCATCATCGCCGTGTGGATCCTGGCGCACAATAGCTGCGGGTGGCTCAGGTGTGCGGGCGAGAGTGTGAGCGGCAATGGCGCGTGTAGTCGCTTCCAGATTGTTCAGTTGTCGACCCTCTTTCGCTAATTCATGGTACAGAATCTGTAAAAATTCGGTCGCCGGCATCGCTGACTCCCAAAGCGCATTTTCTACCATGCCGCCCGTCACCGGGTAGACGCCCCACTCACCACCACGAATTTGGGCACTGTTGCCATCTTTGGCCAGTAACAGCAGCACCTCTGTGCCGACAGCGAGCGATGGTGCGTGCGAGACCCACAACCCTATTCCATCGGCTTCGAGGAAGCCACCTTCGCTTTCTATCGTCAATTGACTTCGGCTACCATTTGTACTCTTTCCTAATTGTATAGTTAAACAATTCTCCGGGGAAAGAGCAGAAGCGTCGCTGGGGTTAGCTGCGGTTATCTGCTCTGTGTAGAGCAGCGGTTCAACTATCGTCACCGTGTAATCGGTAATAATGAGGCGATGCTCTTCATCCCAATGCGTCTCTGCCATAACAACATTGCCATAGAGGATCGACGAGGTCGATTGCAATAGGGTGGGCAACGCTTCTGCCCATCGTGCATCTGCTGCTGGGTAGTTCTCCTGCGTAGGAGTCGCACCGTGGGCTCGCAGCGTAACAAGGGGCAAAGCAAGGGCAGATGTCAATAGTAAAAATATCAGTGCGCGTCGCAGCATGGTAGGCAGGGAGGGGGCCATGAATTATCCTGGATGGTTAGTAGATTCTACGGTGTGTATTTCGTCTAACTTGAGCATGTGCGCAAAATCTGCATTCTTTGGGTATAAGTTCCAATTAATCTATTCATTATAGCACTGTAAAAAATTAATTAATCTTACGATTGTTTAACAAATACTAAGACATGTTGTTGAGTTAACAAGCAAATCTTGCTGTTGTTTTGGCTGTCTTTCTATGAAATAAGACGTAGGATAGGGGAGATAAAGAAAGATAAGTTGACGCCTATTATGATTGTACGTTACAATCACTGTAGTGTTGAGTTTTATCAATATAGATTCGTCTTTCAACGATGCCCATGCCAACCCAACCTTTTCTTGAGGCGCTCGCAGCCTCGATCCCTGCCAAGCAGCTGCTGACCAAAGCGCCGCAGCTAGCCCCCTATGAATCCGATGCACTGACGGCGTTTCACTCACGTCCAGCGGCCGTTGTCTTGGCCGAAACGCAAGCGCAGGTCATTGAGACGGTGCGCCTTTGCCATCAATACGAGCTGCCTTTTGTCGCGCGCGGGAGTGGGACCAGCCTCTCCGGTGGTTCATTGCCGATTCAAGATGGCATTGTGATCGCACTCAACCGGCTCAACCGCATCCTGCGGCTCGATCCTGATGAGCGGATCGCCGTAGTAGAGCCGGGGGTGGTTAATCTGGAGGTCTCCAAAGCGGCGGCACCCCACGGCCTCTATTACGCGCCAGATCCTTCGAGTCAGCTTATCTGCACGATTGGCGGCAACGTTGCCTTTAATTCAGGGGGGGCGCACTGCCTCAAATATGGTATGACGGCCAACCATGTGCTTGGTATCAAAGCCGTGTTGCCCGATGGCGAAGTGGTGCAGTTGGGCGGTGACAGCTTGGAACCGTTGGGACCAGATCTCGCCGGTTTCTTTGTCGGCTCCGAGGGACTCTTTGGCGTTGCCTTAGAGATTACGTTGCGTCTCCTGCCCAAGCCACAAACCTATCGCACGGTGTTGGCCTCCTATGACTCGTTGCAAGCAGCCGGCGAGGCGGTGGCACAGGTTGTTGAATCCGGCTTGTTGCCGGGGGCAATGGAGATTATGGATAGTTTGGCAATCGAAGCGGCTGAAGCTGCCGTCCACGCCGGTTATCCCGCGGCCAAGGCACTCTTGATTGTCGAACTTGAAGGCGAGCAGATACAGGTCGATGCGGAATTTGCCCATTTATTGCAGGTGATCGAAGGCTCCGACGCGACGGAAGTACGCGTGGCGCAGGATGATGCCGACCGTGCACGCATTTGGAAAGGGCGCAAGGGGGCCTTTTCGGCGGTCGGGCGACTCAGCCCTGATTATATTGTGCAGGATGGGGTTGTGCCGCGCAGTCACCTCGGCCGCGCGCTGGCGCGCATTGAAGAGCTGAGCAAGCAGTACGACCTACGGGTTGCCAATGTCTTTCATGCCGGTGATGGCAATCTACATCCGCTGATTCTCTACAATGGTCGCGAAACGGGCGCGCTCGAACGGGCCGAAGCGCTGGCTGGTGAAATTTTGCAGATGTGCATTACATTTGGTGGCTCGATTACAGGCGAACATGGGGTGGGGGTTGAAAAGCTCCAGTATATGAGCGCCATGTTCAATGAGACGGATCTTGCCGTCATGAACGAAATCCGACAGGCAATCGATCCCCATGAACTGGCCAATCGGGGCAAAATGTTACCCGACGGTGAAGCGCCTGCGCTACACTTACATGGTCCCCATCCCTTGGAACAACAAGGCATCATCTCGCGCGAGTAGGCGCAGCTGCCAGAAGATGCCGTCAATGGAAGCAAATCGAGTGGATACACAGAAGAGCACCATTACCACAATTAGTGAGCTACAAGAGGCCATAGCTGGGTCGTCGACAGTTAGTCTACAGGGCGGCGGCACGAAGTCGGCGCTACGGAAAGTGACCGATGATAGCCATCGTCTCGATCTCACCGGCTTACGCGGCATCCTAGAGTATGAACCGGGCGAGTACACCTTCACCGCACTGGCTGGCACTCCATTGGCGACAGTCGAAGCGGCTCTTGCCGAACATGGCCAATACTTGCCTTTTGATCCCCCCTTTGTCGAGCGGGGTGCCACCCTGGGCGGCACCATTGCGGCGGGGTTGAGTGGTTCTGGGCGTGTGCGTTTTGGCGGTGTGCGCGATTTTTTGATCGGGGTACGCTTTGTCGATGGCCAGGGTCGTCTTGTGCGCGGTGGTGGCAAGGTGGTGAAAAATGCCGCCGGCTTTGATTTACCAAAACTAATGGTTGGCAGTCTGGGGCAATTTGGTGTGCTGGCGGAGGTGAGCTTTAAAGTCTTTCCCCAACCCCAAGCCTATACAACGCTACAAGTGCCCTATGCGACGTTGACCGAACTCTTAGCTGGATTACAACGCGTGGTCGGTAGCCATTTTGATATCCATGCCCTGGATCTACACATCGCCCAGCCGGTTGGACAAGTGCCAACCTACGCGTTGTGGGTCCGGCTGGGTGGCCTGTGTGCCGTATTGCCGCAGCGTATCGGCCACTTACAGCAACTGCTAGGCAGCGGTGAAGTCGTTGCTGAAGATCAAGAAGCTGTGGTGTGGAAGACGATACGCGAAGCAACCTGGATGCCAGAGGGGACGACGTTGGTGAAGGTCGCACTGACGCCGGGCAAAATCGCAGCAGTAGAAGCAATTCTGGCAAGCACCAATGCCCCCCGCCACTACGCGGTTGGTGGAAACCTGGCTTGGATCGCCTGGGTAGGATCCCTCGCTGATCTTGATGCCCATTTGCAGCGGCTGGCTCTCTCTGGGCTGGCCCTGATTGGAGAGTACGAAAAGCCTTTGCTGGGTAAGCAGACCGGCCAGTACTTTGCCCAACGGATTAAATCGGCGCTTGACCCCCTCAATCGCTTACCTAATTATGAGTAACGACGAACCCCACCTCCGGCCTCTCCCCGCGCCCAGAGGGCACCCGAAGGAGGGAAGATAGGCTCCTCCCTTGCTCGCAGGGGAGGGGGTAGGGTTCGTCGTTACAAGTATTCTATGAATTGCTCACTACCCGTCTAACCCGTTTCAACGGGTTTTGCGTAACAGTGGGTGGATTTATTCATCCACTCCTATGTATACCTTAAGCAAATAACACAATTCTCATGCAACATACCATCTCACTCGAAACACTCGGCCCCCAAGGTCACGCCATGGGCGAGGCTGTCGATAAATGTGTCCACTGTGGTTTCTGCCTCTCCGCCTGCCCCACCTACAAGGTGCTGGGCGAGGAGATGGATTCACCACGTGGTCGCATCTATTTAATGAAAGAGCAGCTCGAAGGAGCGCTTGAACTCGATAGCATGACCCCCTATATCGACCGCTGTCTGGGCTGTATGGCCTGCGTCACCGCCTGTCCTTCAGGTGTCGAATATGGCGAGTTGTTAGCCCCCTTTCGTGCACGGGCCGAAAAACAGCGCAGTCGCACGCTGGAAGAGCGCTTTACGCGGCTCCTTGTGCGCGAAACCTTACCCTATCCACGGCGTTTCCGTGCCGCCGCTACGATGGGTAAACTCGCAAAGCCACTTCAGTCGCTCTTACCGCAAAGTATGCGGGCGATGCTCGATCTTTTGCCCGCAACCTTGCCGCCCGCCAAACCACTGCCCGATTTTTACCCGGCACAAGGGACGCGTCGCGCCCGTGTGGCGTTTCTAAGCGGCTGTGTGCAAACGGTGTTAGCACCGGAGATCAACTGGGCGACCTTGCGTGTATTGGCTCGCAATGGTGTCGAGGTCGTGATTCCGCGCGGGCAAGGCTGCTGTGGTTCGCTCTCGATGCATACCGGCGAGGCAAACCAAGCCCGCCAACTCGCACGCACCAATCTCAAGCTTTTTTCAGATGACGTGGACGCGATCATCACCAATGCTGCCGGTTGTGGATCAGGTATGCAAGAATATGCTCTGCTCTTTGCCGGCGAGCCGGAAGAAGCCGCGGCGCAGGCCTTTGCCGCCCAAGTTCGCGATGTGAGTGTCTTTTTGGATGCCTTGGGGCTGGAGCCGCCACCGCCACTTGCCGAGCCACTAACCGTGGCCTATCACGATGCCTGTCACCTTGCCCATGCACAGCGGGTGACGAGCCAGCCGCGCCACTTGCTGGCCGCGATCCCCAATGTGACCCTGAAAGAGATTGTCGATGGCGATCTCTGTTGCGGCTCGGCGGGTACCTATAACTTAGAACAGCCGGCACTGGCGCATGAATTGGGTGAGCGCAAGGCAACCAATATTCATCATACAGGGGCACAGGTGGTTGTCACAGGCAACATTGGCTGTATGACCCAAATTGAAAACCACTTGCGTAGCCAGGGGCACCCGTTGCCCGTGTGGCACACAATGCAATTGCTCGATCAAGCGTACAGTCAATCTACCCATTGACCCACGCGCTAGGCTATGATACGATTGGTGCAACACGATGATGTGATGTGCGTAAGCAAAAGTGAGGAAAGAATGTCAAAATTTGTCCGTGTGCAGACGGCACTACGCGATCTCTCGTTGGTCAAGCAGGCGCTGGCTGATCTCAAGATCTCCTACAAAGAGAATGCGCGCTATGTCCACATTTTTAGCGGTTTCAAAGGAGAGGTCCCCTTACTGATTAAGCAACAGCGTGTGGAGTTTGGCCTACGCGCGACAGGTGGGGAGAGCTATGAAGTGATTGGCGATGATATGCAGATGGTTCACATTAACAAAATTATGGGGCAGATCCAGCAGCGTTATGCCTATCACAAAGTGCTACAAGAGACAAGCAAAGCAGGATTTTCGCTTGTCGAAGAGCAGGTCGGCAACGATCAGGTGATCCGCATGACTGTGCGCCGGTGGGCTTGAGGTGAACCGTGCAAAATCAAGAGATTGAGATTACGATTCGGCCCGATGGCAAGATTGAGTATACGATCAAAGGGGTCAAGGGCAATGCTTGCGAGAGCATCAGTGCGTTGTTAGAACAACTGGGCAAGGTCGAAGAGGCCAATAACACTGGTGAGTTTTATGAACATGGGTCGGATGCGCATATCCATGTGGGAGTAGACTGACGGTGGCCGACGCAATCGTAAAACAGGAGATGGTTGCAGATCTGGCAGCCATTGATGCGCTTTGGCCTTTGTTACCGGTCGAGACCGAGATCTATCTCTTACCGGATGGGCGGGTCGTGATTGCCGATCTGCCGGTGGAGCTAGCCGATATGGTCGCACAGTTGGGGACGCTTACGCAAGCGTCAACTGATCTGCTGCCTACCGTAGACGAATCACTTTGACCCATGAGTAATCTACCATTGTTTGATTCTTCCTTCCAATCGAGTGCTGGGATTACGCGCCTGTATGAACATCTCGAATTGTTCAGCGAAGGCGATCCACCCCGCCATACGCTCTTTGTGCTTGGCCGCCCCACCCTGGCAGAGCAAAATCCCCTGCAAGCCGCCAACGAACAACGGTTAATTATCGACCCGCCCTTTGATCTAGCCGAACGCTTTCGCCTGGATGGGGATATTGCTGTGCTCAGTACCGGTGTATCTGTCGCGGTGGCACTGCCACAGGTGCAGACGACGGCGGGTGGTATTGCTCATATCCGGGTGGGTGCCCACTATCTAGATATCTACAGTCAGCGCCAAAGCAATCTGGTGCATTTGCCAGCGTTGGGGATTCTCTGCGGTGGGAGCTTTGGCAGCGATCTCTTAGTGCCGACGGTCGGCGCGAATTCAGATGGCAGTGAGGAGCTAGAGACGCTGCGTCTGCTGGCACAACTGGTCAAAGCGCGTAATTTCCAACTTTACATTCCCCGTTGCGGTGCCTTGAGCCAGGATCGCGTCGCTGTGATGCAACGCTTGGCCGCGGATGTGGCCTATCTACACGAGGTGCGCCGCGTCGTGAGCGGCTTGGCTGAACGGGGTGAATCGGAAGAGGTGATCGAGACGATTGCACCCACGCTATTGCCGGAGCAACGGCAGAGTGCGCTGAGCGAGGAGATCCACCACGCCAATCTTCAAAGTATTTACAGTAGAGCTATTTAGAGCTCACCGCGTGCCAAAGAGCGATCCTTGTTCTGTGCGCTCGGGATATTCTAAGTGTAGATGGTTGTAGGCTGCCCTTGTCGCCATGCGGCCGCGCGGGGTGCGATCCAAGAAGCCAAGCTGTAGCAGATAAGGTTCGACGACATCCATAATCGTATCCCCCTCCTCGCTGATACTGGCCGCCAAGGTTTCTAGGCCGACGGGGCCGCCGTTAAATTTTTCGATAATCGCCAACAGGACGCGGTGATCCAAATCATCGAGCCCGAGCCAGTCGATCTCCAACATGGCAAGTGCCTGTTCGGCAATTGATTTGTCAATCTGTCCTTCGGCGCGCACCTCGGCAAAGTCACGTACACGGCGCAGGAGGCGCAGTGCTACACGCGGCGTACCGCGTGAGCGGCGGGCGATCTCTTCCGCTCCCTCCGGATCGGTGACCACGTCCAGCAACGCCGCACCGCGTGTAACGATCTCTTTGAGCGCTTCAACTGTATAAAAGTCAAACCGTTCCACCACCCCAAAGCGAGCACGCAGGGGCGAGGTAAGTAAGGCTAGCCGTGTCGTCGCCCCAACCACCGTAAATTTGGGCAGCGAGAGGCGAATATTGCGCGCACCAGGACCACTGCCCACCACAATATCCAGCGCAAAATCTTCCATGGCTGGATAGAGGATCTCTTCTACTACACGCCCAAGGCGGTGGATTTCATCGATAAAGAGGATATCACCCTTGCGTAAATTGGTGAGAATGGCCGCCAGATCGCCGGCTTTATCGATGGCCGGGCCGGCCGTTACCTTGAGGTTGCCCCCCATTTCGTTGGCCAGAATGTGGCTCAACGTCGTATTGTGATTATAGAGACCATTGGCCACGAAGGAATGGGTGCCCGGCACGACAAAATCATAGGTACTGTTAACTGAATTGCTGATCATCGCCACCCGATCCCAGCAAATTTGCGGATTCAATAGCAACATCAGCGCCGCAAATTCCGGTTCTTCAACGATCCCTTCGGGCAACAGTGCTAGATACGTTTGCACCTGCTGTCGGGTAGGGATGCGGTCGTCGCGTTTCACATGATCAAACTTCTTGTGAACTGCGCGTGAATGGGGCCGTGTCTTTTCAACCAGTGCAGCGAGTGGACGATTGGCACCCGGCACTAATTCACCGCGACTCCAGCCGCGTCGACGCATCTTCAAGGCAGCGCCACGCTGCTGCTTCCGCTGCAACCGAAATCCAACCACTTCATAAAAAAGTTCAGCATCTGTGCCGCCGATGAAGAGATTCCAAAATGGCATTCCAACCCGCGCTTTCTCGGTGCGATGGGCAATGATGCCAAGATTGGCCAACAACAGCTGTATTTGAATGACTAGTTCCTTTGAACGTGAACCAAACTCAACATAGCCATCAGGCCAAGCCATACCATCTGCATCGAAAATCCCCTGCAGAAATGCGATCGCACAATCACGTGGCCCTTGCAGGATTGCATGGGGCACCGCTTTCTCTGCTGCGCATTCCGCCAATGCGCCGAATTGAAGCATGACTTGACCGTAACTTTGGCTAAACCTTACATGAGGTGCTGACGTTCCATACTGACGAATCGGTGGCGCATCGCCAAAGTGCTTCTCGGAAATTCGTTGCAATTCCATCAAAACAGCGTTGTCACCGCTCGTGATGACGAACGCTGGATAATTTTGGCCTTTTTCAAAATGGCCGTCACCAACCAGCACGCCCAGCAGATAAGCAAGATCGGGATCAAGCAGAATCGTCTCTTCCAGTTGTAGGGTTTCGGTCAGTAACCAGGGCGATTCTACTGGGGGAATGGCACGGCCATCAGATAGCGGTAGGGTAAGCCGTTTTGCCGCAATTTCCGGCGTCGGATTTTTGCTTTCGCTCTGTGCATACGCATGGCGCAGTTCCGTAATCGATGGTGGACGGTTTAACGCAGCAGAAAGTTGCGCATGATGGTAGGTGACAAGCGCGTTGGTCCGTGTTAGACGGTCCTCAGATCGGGCGCGCTGCCAGGTCGCCATTTTGGGTTGTCCCCAACAATTGGTTCCTTTAGCAACGGCGATATAGTCGCTATCCGTAAGCGTTGACAATGGCTTCCACTGCGGTCCCGCCGCTGTTGCTACCAAGACCGGATGGTTGGGCGTTCCCTCGATAACAAAGCCAGATCGCGTTCTGATGCGCAATGTAGCGCTTTCGCCATTTGCATAGATATGTGAGGTTGATTCAAGCCCGCTAATGCCGAAGGTCTGCACTTGTGCTGGGGTGTATGTCTCAGGCGGCAATGCATCCGGCAGCAGTTCAGCAAACTGCACTAAGCCGACAGCCGTCAGGATCCAACTGTCCGCCGTAATACACTTACCCAAGCCCGGCGGCCCGTAGAGCAGGACATGATCCAATGGCTCCCCACGCTGCCGCGCCGCCTGCACCAAGATCCCGATCTTTTCACGCAGCCGCTCTTGACCAATCATTTCGCGTAGAGATTGAGGGCGCAAAGCATGATCAACGCGCTGTTCGCCGCTTTGTGCTTCGGGCGCGATCGCGCGTTCCGTTTCGGGATCACGCTCTGGATCGCCCAGGGGATTGCCCGGGGTAGGCTTGCGCCCATCTATGCTTCGCTCATCCGCCATAACTTTTCACCAACTTTAGCATAATAGAGATTCATTCGCTTGCACGTTTGTTCTATACTCCATTATTATACAGACAATCATCGCATTTTTGCCAATTGTCGAAAGTGTGATGCCACTCGCGCCCAGGCGCGTGACTAAAAACCCATTGGTACGTCATGGTTTACGCTTAAACGGCGTAGCAGTTAGTTTGACCTTTCGACCAAAAGCTGCTATAACCTGTGTCTAACTTTTCTATCAGTCATCTTACACAGGTTTCCAGAGAAGCGTTTGTCCGTGTGTATAACCGTCATCTTCTGATACAGAAGATATCCTTTTTATAATACCGACAGCACCATACAGTGGCCTGCTGCCGTTGAAGGAGAATAGAGTATGTCAGATTCAAATACCTTAAATAAGGAACAAGCTCGCCTGATAGAAGAAGAGGCGCAAGTCATTGAAGAGTTGAACAGCCTCCGTGAAGCAATGCTGGCCGAAGTCGATATCGATCCCGAAGAAGGGGATGCCGAGATTACGGAGCGCGAAAAGAACTCTGCATTGCTTGCTGTGTTGGAAAACAAGTTGCAAGATATTCAAGCTGCGTTGCGCTCGATTGAAAAAGGGGACTATGGCATTTGTGCCCGCTGTGGCAATCCGATCGAGCCAGGTCGATTGGAAGTCAAACCAGATGCGACGCTCTGCATCACCTGCCAGGCGGAAGTTGAACGCTTGAGTCGGCGCGGTCGCAATACGCGGCAGATCCAGTGGTGACCGAACCACCCGCAGCAGATGAACCCAAAAGCCAAAGGAGCACCACTGTGGCAGCCAATATTTTCCCCTCTGCACATCCTTTAACCCAGCATAAACTCACCTTGCTGCGTCGAAGAGGAACAGAGCCCAAAAAGTTCCGTGAGCTTGTCAACGAACTTTCGATGATGATGGCCTATGAAGCGACCCATGATTTGCCCATGTTGCCCATTGAAGTGGAAACTCCATTGACGACAACGAGAGGCAAAACTATGGGGGAAAAAGTTGGGCTTGTTCCTATCCTGCGGGCTGGTTTGGGTATGGTCGATGGAGCTTGGCGGTTACTCCCACAGGCCGAAGTTTGGCATCTAGGACTATACCGGGACGAGAGCACGCTGCAACCAGTTGAATATTACAACAAGTTGCCAACCGACCCGACCGTACAACTTTGCCTCGTGTTAGATCCAATGTTGGCTACCGGCGGTTCGGCGATTGCTGCAGTCGAAGTCTTAAAGCGCTGGGGTGTCGCGCGCATCAAATTTGTCGGCTTGATTGCGGCACCAGAAGGTATCGACGCTTTGCATACTGCCTATCCCGATGTTGATATTCACATTGGTGCCATCGATGAACGGCTGACCAACAAAGACGATATCTTCCCTAGCGGCTACATCTGGCCCGGTTTGGGCGATGCGGGCGATCGACAGTTTGGTACGGGCTGAGAAATAATTAATAATCAATTGTTAATTGACAACGATCAATGAGCGTGTACAGCCGCCGATCATTGACAATTAGTTATTAGCAATTGATTATTGACCATTTGCAAGATCTTTCCGTTTACTCAGGTGCGCTTGTCCATCGGCGTGGTAGCTGCTGCGCACGAGCGGTCCACTTTCGACCCACTTGAAGCCACGCGCAACCCCTTCCTCTTTCAGACGGGCAAACTCGTCGGGCGTCCAATAGCGGTCAATCGGCAGGTGAAAGCGGCTGGGCTGAAGATATTGGCCCATCGTGAGAATATCCACCTCGTTGGCGCGCAGATCGTCCATCACTTGCAATACCTCATCCCACGTTTCGCCCAGCCCCAACATAATACCCGATTTGGTCAGCGCCAACGAGTCCATGGCCTTGGCCCGTTGCAGCAGCTCCAAGGTACGGGGATATTTGGCTTGGGGACGGACCGTTTTGTAGAGGCGCGGTACCGTCTCGGTATTGTGGTTGAGAATCTCCGGCTTGGCATCCATCACAACTTGCAAAGCGCTGCCATCCCCCTTAAAGTCGGGGATCAGCACTTCCACCGTGCAGCCAGGGACCAACCTGCGAATCCATTCCAGACTTTCGGCAAAGACCCAAGCGCCACCGTCGGCCTGCTCATCGCGGTTGACGCTGGTGAGCACAGCATGGGTCAAGCCCATCGCCTGAATGCTCTCGGCGACCCGCCGTGGTTCGTCGGGATCAAGCAGGCTGGGCCGTCCCGTCTTGATCTTGCAGAAGCCACAGCTGCGTGTGCAGGTGTCGCCCATCAGCAAGAAGGTTGCCGTACCGCGTCCCCAACATTCGCCGAGGTTGGGGCACATCGCTTCTTCACAGACGGTGTGCAGATGTTTGCCGCGAAAGAGACCACGTAGCTCGCGATATTTAGGGCTATCCGCCGCTTTGACACGCAGCCACTCTGGCCGTCGACCGCGCGTTAAGAGGCCATTGCCGCTGTTGTCGGGCGCACTAACCGGGGTGGGATCTAGGGTAATCGTGCCAAATTGATTGGCCGTTTGGGTGATTTGTTCAATGCTCATGAGATCAGTTTACGCTTTCGGTTCGCTTGTTTCTGCGATCATTACTGCTATTTCTTTTTGCAGTTCCGGTATTTTGTTAATAACAACATCCCAAACCAGTTCATAGTCAACGCCGAAGTAGGCGTGAATTAGCCGATTGCGCATGGCGGCGATGGCGCGCCATTCAATTTTGTCATGCTGTTGCCGCAACTCTTCAGGCAAATATTTTGTGGCCTCTCCAATGATTTCAAGGCTACGTACGAAAGCGCGCCGCAAAGTCTGATCTTGCATAAAGGAACTTTGCACAAGACCATCAGCCTCATCAAGCAAATAATTACATTCGTCAAGGATATGACGTAGATAATCAGTGACTGAAAACGACATACTCAACCGTGTTCATGATCGTTGGTCCGATGTAAGGGCTCAAAGATTCTGGTGTCACCAATTCAACCTGGCGATTGAACAGATCTTCCAGAAAAAATGAAAGTTGCATAAAGTTGTCGAAATTTTTCTGACCAGGCACAAACTCTACCAATAAGTCGATGTCACTATCCGCCCTTTGCTCATTGCGCACAAAAGAACCAAATAATCCTAATTTTTTGATGCCGAATAGCTCTAATTGTGCCTGATTTTTGACCAATTGCGAAATGAGTTCCTGCTTTTGCAATATTGTAGGGCTGTCAGTCCGCGTATCTGCTAAATTCTTTGTCATCGCTATCTCCTTGTCGAATCAACATTACCGCCATGCCCAACCCTACATGCAACCAGAGCAGCACGGTCATATGGGGGTAAGTCATGTTGAACCAGTAGTGGTCGAAGATGCCGCTGACAAGTGCGCCGGCTACCGCGCCCACCAATCCTAACAAGAGCGCTTCCAACCCCGGTGGGTAGCCGTGTCGCCACGAACGCATCATCATTGCAAAGAAGCCAACCATGATCGCCACAAAGATCAATAATCCGATCACACCCATATTCTGCGCAATTGTCAGATAGAGCATACTGACACCGAGGTAAATATCAATATCCGGCACCCCGGTAAAGCCGACGCCAAAGAGTGGATAGCGATTGATCAGGATCAGCGCGTCTTTGTACTCACCAAAGCGCATCTGCGTCGCCAGATCTTGCCCCATGATGCCCTCATAAAAGCGGGCCATATATTCCTGCGTCTGTGGCAAAAAGAGCAAAAGCACGAGGCCTAGCAGGCCAAGTGGGATCAATTTGCGGTATTTCAACAGCGCCAACAGTCCCACCGAGGTGGCCAGCCCCAGCAAGGCCGAACGGCTATAGGTGAGATAGAGCGCCAAGGTCGCCGTGCCCAACATGATCGCTGTCAGCCAGCGCGGCCAGAGCCGTTCCCGCGCAAAGAGTTGTGGCGCCAGCAGCCCCGCCACCAGGATCATCATCCCGCCGAGCACATTGGGGTCAACCGCGGTGCCAATTGCGCGCATGGTGCCGTTGGGGTCATCCTCAATATAGCGCAAGGAGCCGTAGCCGCCGGGGTAATCAAAGCGGGCCAACCGGTCGAGCACCCAAACGGTCGCCGCTTCGGGAATGAGATAGAAGACGACGGCAATTGCCGCACAGCCCCAACCGGCCAGAGTCAGCCAGCGTACCACCCAATTTAGCTCTTCGACCGTTCGTATCGTGTTAATTGCCACAAAAAAGAGGGCAATGCCCAGCATGATCTCGGCGAAGCGGCGGATAAAAAAGCTATTGGCGCTGCTGTGGGTGAGGCCATAGGCAAAGCTAAAGATTGCCATCAGCATAAAGAGGACGACGAGTAGCCCCAAGGGCGAAAGAATAAATTCGCGTTCAACGCCCAGCACCAATTTAAGGATCCAAACAAAAAAGAGCGCACCCAACGCCGCATCGAGAAAGGTCGGCTTAAAGCCAATGCTCACCGGCAGGCTGGCAAAGGGCAAGCCGTAGACAACCGCTGCCAAGGCGACAAAGCCCCAATGGGTGTCGAGCAGGATCAGCACGCCGGCAATCAGTGCCACCGCTGCAATCAGCGCCAACAAGGGGCCGACAATGCCAATGAAGAGGGCAATCGCCAAGCTGCCAAAGAGCAACAGCAGAAGTACGGTTACCTGTCGCTGCCAAGGGTGCTGGGCAAAAACCAATTGTTGCACGTAACTCATTTGTCAACTTTCATCCCTGGCTACTTCATCCTGTAACAGTGTTTCTACTTGATGATACAAAACCGGTACTTCCACTGTTATCACATTCCAGACAATTTGTAAGTTAATACCAAAGTATCGATGGATCAACACATCGCGCATACCCGCCATCGCTTACCAGTCAACATAATCATGTTCTTTACGAAACTCATCGGGTAATTGTTTTGTCGCCTCCCCGATGATTTCTAAGCTTCTTACAAATGCTCGTTGGTACGTTTCATCCGCAAAAAATCGTTCTTTGGATAGCACATGAGTATGCCGCGACAAATAGTCCAACTCATCCAAGATATGCCGAAGATATTCAGTTAGCGAACGAGACATATTCGACTTCTTCTAAAATATGTGGACCAATATATGGACTAAGGGAGTTGGTCGTTACAATTTCAATGTTTCGATCAAGCAAATTACTTAAATAGCTATGCAAGTTCATCAAATTTCTAAAGGTCTCTTGCTCTGGTAAAAAGTCAACCAGCAGATCTATATCACTCACAAGGGTTTGTTCGCTACGCACGAATGACCCAAAAAGCCCTAATTTATTCACGCCTAATTGCTTAAATGTTTCTCCATGTTGGTAAAGTAATTTGATCACAGACTCTTTGCCGTAGGTATGTTGTTCCATTAATGGTTCCTCAATTTGTAAATCTGCATTCAGCCTACTCAGGAGGGTCGAGGTGGATAAGTTACGATAGTGATATCGTTACGCCCGTTTCATGACCGCCGTCAATAACCCGGCGCTGATCAACGCCGTCCCACCGGTGCGGTTGATCCAACGTCGTGCCCGGACATCTTGCAGCCGTTCGTGGAGCTGACCGGCAAAGAGCGCGTAGCTCCCGGCGTTGAGGGCCGCCAAGCCAACAAAGGTCACCATCATCACGGCAAACTGGGGGAGCGTTGCGGCGCGGTGATCAACAAACTGGGGCAGAAAGGCCACAAAGAAGGCAATGCTCTTGGGGTTCAGCGCGGTGACGATATAGGCGCTACGTAGGAGTAGCCAATCGCTGCCGGCCAATGCCTGGGCTGGGGTCAACGTTGCGGTGGGGTCCGCCCGCCAGCTTTTGATGCCCAGATAGATCAGATAGCCGGCCCCCACCCATTTGAAAAGGGTAAAGAGCGTGGCCGACGCCGCCATCACCGCGCCCAAGCCCAATAGCGACATCGTCATCGCCGTAAGATCACCTAGCGTTACTCCAGCAACTAAGGGCACGACCGAGCGCTTGCCATAGGTCATCGCCCGCCCGATGACGAGTACAATCGTCGGGCCAGGGATAATTAAGACAACAAAGGCGGCCAACGCAAAGGCCAGCCAACTTTCAATTGCCATCACTCCTCTCCCTCTACTTGTAAGATCGTCAAGTCCACAAAATCAGATCCCGCAGTTGTAAGCAACCGCGGACTACCGGCTATCGCTGGATCATAGAAACCGGCGATGAGATGGTATGCGCCAGGCGATAAGGTTGTTGGTAGCAGTATACCATAAACGCTTTGATGCTCGATAGTGGAAACCGGATAGGAAAAAGCACGATCATCCTGCGCCACCAACTCTCCAGCGCTGTTGAGCAGTTGCACAAAGACCTTCTCACTACCGGTCAACACAATAGTCTCTCCCTGCCAGGCCAAATTGACCACCAACAGGCCATTGGCGGTCAACCGCGAGGGTGAGAGAGCAAAGCCGCGCAGTTGTAGCCCATTCTGAAAAGTAATCTCCTGGGAATCCCCCAGCGCATTCTCCAGCGTCTGCCATTGGGTAGGGGGATGGCTATAGAGTTGTAGGGGCCAAACGCCAACTTGGTATTCGCTGACAAGTGCGTAGTTGTCAGCGAGTGCAGTAGCGGCCAGCGAACTATCGTCCCAATTCGCTGCCGGTTGGCTCGGTAAAAGTACGCGCTGCACGCCCGCTGCGCGCAATTTGTGAACGGCCCGCTGTGCACCTTGCAGATCCAGTGGCTGTGGCGGCAATACCAGATGCTCCACCGACCCTTGATAGTAATACCAAAGGGTGGGATCGGGGAAGTTTTGGGCGATGCGCACTTGGTCGGGCGGCAGACCGGCGCTCCAATCCGTCAACGTTGTGGCCAGTTCGCGCCAGCCACGGCTTTTGCTATAAACAGGATCATCGTAGTAGCGTTGCAATGAAAAGAGCACGCCGGCTAGGGAAGCGAGCAACAGTAGGACAATAAGCGCGTTCCGGGGACGGCTCAAACCATAGCGTATATACCAGACTTCGCGCGAGCCGTCCCCGGAACGCTTTGTTCCACGCCACCCTTCCACCGCCGCACCCATCAACAGGTAAAAGCCCGGGAGTGCCGCCACCAGATAGCGTTCGTTGAAGATCGGTCGCGTGCGCGCGCCCCACCACGTCGCCAACAGTGGTACGCAGAGGTATAGCCCCAGCAGCGTCAATGTACGCCGCCCGCGCTCACCCTGCTGCCAGAGGATGCCTATCGCCAGCACCAGCAGAAGCACCGCAACCCAAACCCACCAGAGCTGCTGTGTGGGTGGAGTACTTTCACCCACCATAAAGACACTCAGCGATCGCCAGAGCATGGCCACAAACGTAGGTGAATCTCCATTACCGCCATAGCTACCCAGGATGGGCAGCACGCGCAGCAGCCACGGGCCATAAAAAAAGGCAACAGTTATTTGTAGCACGGCCCAATTGAGCAAGGTAACTCGCAGCCGCGGATAGCGAGCCGTTCGCAGCAGCACAAAGAGATTCTGCGCCACCAGCACAAAGACCGCGAAGTAGTGGGTATGGAGTGCCAGCAGGCTGGTGAGAAGATATCCGACCGCCAGCCAGCGTCGCTGCCGTTGCAGCCAGAGCACCATCAGCCAGGTTGAGGCAGTGGTCAGCGCCAGGCTCATGCTATACATGCGTGCATCTTGGCTGTGCCAGATTGCGTAGGGATTGAGGGCCAGCAGCAGCGTGGCGCAGAGGACAGCACTTGGCCCGAGCAGTTGCCGTCCCAATGCATAGAGCAGCGCGACGGCTAGCAACCCGAACCAGGCGGCAGAGAAGCGCAGCGCGAATTCGCTGTGGCCAGCCCACCCCAACCAGAAATGTTGTAGATCATAGGATGCCACCGGATGGGGCTCTTGAAGATCAAGGGTCGCCTGCACAATGTCGGGTAGAGAGCGTAGGCTGAAGAAGTAGCCAAAGGCCTCATCCCCACGCAACTCCTGATAGTCGAGGCGATAGAGACGCAAGGCAAAGGCAACCAGCAGCAATGCCAACAATGTGGATCGCAAGCGCGGGTTTCTCATGCGGCGCGACTCCGACGCCACCAATGAATGCCCCCGACAATCAGCAAAAGCAGCACCGTCCCACCGCTAATCCACAGCCCCAGTTGCACGCTTGCCGGCCAATAGCGCAGGGTGAATTGGAGCTCGCCTGGAGGAATCACAATCCCAATCAGAGTCAGATCGACCCGCAGCGGCTTGAGCAAAGGCAATTTATCGGTACTGGAGATGCGCGTACAGGGAAGCGGTGGGTTGAGCACTGCAGAAAGACAGTGAAACTCACCGATCTGCCACCCGGGCATCCAATTTTCGCTGATCACCAACAAGCCCCCATTCTCCGTTGCCACGTTGACCTTGAGTTCCTGCGGCGATAGCCGGCTAAGTGCGATCTGCTGCGTGCCCGGTACCAACACCCTATCACCGTGGATGAGCGTTGGCGCGAGTACAGCGACCTGACCCAGATCAATCGACGAATCGGCTAGGAGCGATAGAGCCTCGGGGTCGTCGGCGACCCGGATCTGCGAGACCAGCCAAGCACGTGGGTTGGCTGCAGTGGTTGGGCCGGACAATCGGTGTAGATAGGTGGTGTCGGTCGCTTGGGGAAATTCGGTCAGTAGGCTACTTGGCGCAAAGAGTTCGCGCCGCCAGGTGAGGAGCGTGTCGACTCCGGTGAGCCGCCACATGCGGTCGAGCGGAAAGTTGTCAAAGAGCGCTGCGTAACGGGCCAGGCGCAACGGGCTGCTGCCCCACACATCTTCGACACCGAGGCGCATGGCGTAATCTTCATAGACGCGAAATTCGTTGTAGACCCGCCCTGGTAAGCCGGTAGCCTCATCCGGTTGTGCGGCCACTGCCCCTTGCAGCGCTACCATCTCTGGTGACAAGACCGTTTTGCGCACCGGGCCAAAGTCGGCGAGATTTGTTCCCATATTGGCTGCAAAGAGATTCAGTAAGAGAGTGCCCGTCAGGAGCCACATCCGGCGGCGATCCCACCCAGGGAGCACCAAAGAGATCACCAGGACGAGTGCAAAGAGAATGGTTAGGATGGCGATCAGCAGATAGACCCACTGATTGACTGCCGTTTGGCCCAGCAGTTGCCAGAGCACGCCAAAGCCATAGACCGTGCCGGAGACAAGGATGGCAAAAATGACGGCCAGCCGGCGGCGTACCAAATAGGGCAGGTGGGGCAGGGACGCCGCACCGATTCCCGCTAGAATGCTCAGGCTCAGTGTGACCACAAAGGCGGCGCGTTCTTGGCCGCGGAAGAGATTCCAGCCAGGGGCGAAGTGGTAGAAGAGGGGATAGAGAACGCTGTTGTCGCCGTAGGAGAGGAGGAGGAAGAGGAGAAAAATAATCAATAATAAATTGTTAATTGTAAATTGCCAACGGGGGCGCGTGGCGATAGCAATGAAGGCGAGGCCGAGGCCGATGATGCCGATGTAGAGGGGGGAGAATTGGGTGAGGACACCGGGCAGAAGCAGCTGCCAGGTGTCTTGAAGGGGAAAACCACCACTCACATAGGCGTAATCGACATTGGCACGTACGCTCAGTTGCGTAAATTCGAGGCTTGGCAGGAGTTGGACCGCGCTGAGGCCGAGCGCTAGGCTGAGAAAGGATATCATACCAATGATACGTGTAAAAGCTAACCCCACCCCAGCCCTCCCTGACATCCAGGAGGGAGATCGTGACTCCTTCCCACGCGCCCACTGGGCACCCGCCCCTGGGCTTGGAGGAGGTTGGGTGGGGCTAAAAAACAGCCAAAGCAACCACGCGCCCATGACATAGCTACTGTGCAGAAAGGTCTGAGGATGGCCGGCAAAAAACATCGTCGTGTAAAGCAAGGCCGCCCCGAGCCACCAGCGCCACCGTGCCGGCTCGCGCATGGCGTGGTAGAGCGCCCAGAGCAGTAGCGGCAGCCAGACCGCGGTGCGCAGGAGAGCCAGTTGTAACGGCGGGTAGCCGGTGAGATAGCCGGAGAAGGCAAAGCAGCAGCCGCCGATAAACGCTGCCCAGCGGTTGCCGGTCAAGGTGCGGACGAGCAGAAAGGTAAACCAGCCGGCCAGCGCCACGTGGATCAGCGCTTCGACTTGCAGCCAATAGAGCCGCGCGCCAGGGCCATCCCAGGGCAAGGTTAAAAGTAGTAGTAAATTGCTGACAGGGTAAAAGACGGCGGCCTGTGTATCGGCAAGGAAGGGATGACCGCTGTAGGTATGGGGGTTCCAGAGAGGCAGCTGCCAGGTGCGGATCGCCACTTGTTGAAAGAGGCTAAAGGGCAGGAAGTGGTGGGTAAAGTCGCCGTCGGGAAAGGTACGTAGGCCGAGCAAGAGAGGCGCGTAAAAGAGTGCTGCTAGGATGAGGTAAAGCAGCGGGATTGGACAATGGCGAATCGTGCGGGCAATGGGTCTCCAGATCATACGCTGGAGTTTAGCGGAGGGCGCAAGTTTCGGCAAACAGCTAGCGCACCTATTGATCCAATAGGGTGATAGTTTGCAGATCGACAAAATCACGACCATTCGGCAAGCGCAGCCGTTCACCGGTATCGCTGGCGGAATTATAGAGGCCGGCGATTAGCCGATAACGTCCAGGGGGTAGATTGCTCGGCAGTTGCAGTGCGACATGTTCGGTTAACGTCTCTAGCACCGGCAGATCGACAAAGCGGCGGTAGCCATTGGTAGGGGGCGTATCGACCAGGGCCACCGCATAATTTTCGCTGGAGAGCAGTTGTACAAACCAGTGGAGATCGGCTTCAATTGGCTGGTCCAGTTGATAGGTAAGCGCGACGGGTAGAATCGCCGTGCTTGTGGCGGCGGCCGGCGCGGTTGCCGCCACAATTGTTACCTCTGGCAAAGTTGTTCGGCTCAGCGGTGCGCCGAGTTGGGTTGTGGTGGCGGTGCGCATGCGTACGGTTGAGGCATAGCGAACGAGGCGGTAATCATTGAACCAACGGTCATCGGCTTCATAGGCAGCTGTGACCAGCCAGCGTTCAACTGAATTTTCCGGATCGTTCGCTGGCAGCCCGCCGGTTACCAACCAGATCCGTTCTGTGCTGGTTAACAGTTGGCTAAGTAGGGCATCGGCTTCGGGTTCGTCCGCATTGGTCACGCCATAACCGACAATCGGCGGCACCACGCGGCAGTTCCCAGCCAGCCAATTCATCGGAATCTGATAGGCAAAGGGGGCCACGGTTACCACGACATCGGTGGGTTTGGCTTCTGTGCAAATTTCATTGAGCACCGCCCGATAGCCACTGTCGGCCATCCCATAATGGGGATCGGTGGCGCTCTGCCCCAGCCAAACCGCGATCAAGACGAGCGGAAGTAGGGGCATACTCACCTGCATCATCAGGCTTCCCTCAGTCTGTGCACTGTTACTATTATCCTGCCCTCGAAAGAGCATGATCAATAATAAAGCAAGCGTTCCGATTACGGCGAAGCCAACGAAGAGGGTCAAGAGGCTGATATTGCCATCCGTGCGTATCCAGGCGAGATCGTTATTGGCAAGAAAATTGTCGCGTAGGAGATGCCACTGGCCTATGACCGGGCTGTATGCCCAATCGCTAAGTCGTTGCGCGGGCGGGCCAAATTGGAGCGGGTCATCCCAGTTTGTTGGGAAGATCGAGCGCAATTGGATCTCATAGTTGACGTAATTAACAGTGACAGCCAACAGTTGGACCACCATCGATAGCAGCGCAAAGAGGGCGATGGCCAAGCCATCGAGGCCAATGGCCTTGAGTAAATTGTAAGAGGTATATGAGCCTACCCGTAGGAATCGCGCTTCAATTGTTGCCAGTGGCACAGCCAATGGTAAGAGCCAGAAGGGCGTTAAGGGCACGAGGAAACGTGGTCCCCAGGCAAAGCCGCCCCACCACATCCACCAACGGCTATACAGGCTGATCAAGACAAAGCTAAGGCCAAAGATTAGCAGCCCTTCGATCGGATGGCGGCGCACGAAGGGAACGAAGGCGACTAAGGAGAGCAAGAGCAGTGGCGTGTACCAAAAGAGACCGCGGTACGGGCTAATCAGAAGGCCCCATAAGCCCTGTAATAGCGGCGTAGAGAAGCCTTCGCCACTACCAAAGTGGTAGCCGGTGCTCAATGGGCTGCCAAAACGGACGGCATTGTACCAAAGGAGCAAACCTCCAGCGATCAGAATTGGCAGCGCAAAGGCGGTGCTGGCCACCAGCAACCGTCTAAAGGGGGAGCCTCGGCTCGGCGGTGCCGCGGTAGCTGTCGGCTCGG
This sequence comes from Caldilineaceae bacterium, assembly GCA_034432375.1. Lineage (GTDB taxonomy): Bacteria > Chloroflexota > Anaerolineae > Caldilineales > Caldilineaceae > JAHBVH01. The sequence continues at coordinate 3,443 of DAOUCA010000139.1, read as the reverse complement.
CTGTTTGCGTGTAGACAAAAAATGAGAGCAGATAGAGCCCGAAGATCGCCAAGAGCACCGTATGTGCAACGACCGTGCACAGGGCAACTGCCGCGGCAACACCGGCCACCGGCAGCCAATAGAGACGGCCAGTCAAGCGGAAAGAGAGGCTCCCATAGAAGCAGAAGAGCAAACTGAGCGCGCTTAACGGCTCGCCAAAGAAATGGTTGGCGTAAGGCCAGGCGATGGTGCAGAGGCCATAGAGCAGTGCCAAAAGGATGCCCACCACATCGCTGTATTGTAGACGCCGTGCAACAAACCAGAGCAGCACCGCGGTCTGTGCCGTGATTAAACCATTCCAAAGCAGCGTGCCCTGCACGAGGCCAATGGTAATATCCAGGCGCGAAATGGCCAGCAAAAGTAGATACCAGGGGACAGCCAAAAAGGCAGGAGCCGGCCCCTTTTTGCTGTAGACCTCCCCATCCTGCCCAAAGGCACCCAGCACTTCGCCAGGGCTATTGACCCACTGCGTCCAGGCGATAGCATTGGTATCAACGTTGCCATGTAGCGCTACTGATTCAGTCACTGCAAAGAGGCTAACTTCGTCAACAATATGAAATTTACCGGCGCTGGTGAGAATGTAGACTGCAAAGAGAAGCGCGCTGAGGATGGTGGCCCCATAAAGACGTTTTGACATAAGTTCCAACCTGATTCACAACCCAAAGAAGCGCAAGCGCAAGACGGCCTTGGTATAGTCGCGGAAGATCGACCAGAAGCCGGTTTTGCTGTCACCGTGGCGGCGCAGAATGTAAAAGACGGGGACTTCGAGGATCTTCCAATTGTTACGCCATGCGACGAGTAGCAGGCGGATAAAATAGTCACCATAGCCATAGAAAATACGGTCGAACATGGGAGTTAGCTCAAAAAAGCGCTCGCGGCGTACGGCAAAGAACCCACTGAGATTATCCTGAATCTGGGTATGCAGCAGAAAACGAATGAAGACATTGTAAAGAAAACTGGCCCAATAGCGCCCCTGATCTTCCATGCCGCCACGCATGACAAAGCGGCTGCCAATGACCAGATCATAGTAGCGCAGAAAGTCCACCATCTGGGGGATCATTGCCGGATCGTGGTTGAAATCGGTGTCCATGACGACAAGCGTACGGCCATCGGCGCGCGCCAGGCCATCGCGAATCGAATTGGCCAACCCTTTGTCACTGGTACGCACATGGAGTCGCACATGGCCACCGCCCAAGGGTGTATAGGCCATCGCTGGGGTGGTCGCAGTGCCTAGATCATAGCGCTCGGCCACGATCCGTGCGGTACCATCGGGGCTATTGTCATCCATTACCAGCACTTCAAAGTGGCAACCAACCGGTGTCAACTCCCGATCGATGGCATCAATCAGATCACAAATATTGTCACGTTCGTTATAGGTCGGCAGGATGATGGAGACATCTGGTCTACTTTGCTGTTCTTCGCTCATTGCTGCTTTCGTTTAGCGCAGCCGGGATTGAAATGCCCGGCTGAGATGCGAAACCCGTTTAAACGGGTTAGGGAGTATTCTTCATTGATTGAGTTTTCGGATCGTCATACAAATCAGGTCAACTTGCGCATCGGTCAGCGAGGGGGAACTGGGCAGATTGAGCCCCTGTCGACTTAAACGCAGCGCGGCGGGACAGGGGACCGCTCTACGATAGGGGGGCAAGGTATCGAGCGGATGAAAAAAGGGCCGACTGTCGATGTTGTGTGCACGTAGGGCCGACAATAGTTCATCACGCGTCAACGCAAAGGGCGAATCAACCAAGATCGAGTACATCCAATAGACGTTGGTATACCCGTCACGTTCCACCGGCAAGGTTAGCCCTGGAATGCCGGCCAATCCTGCACTATAGCGTTGGGCAATCGCGCGTTTGCGCGCAATGAATTCATCAATGTGCGCCATCTGTGCGACACCGATGGCTGCCTGTAAATTGGTCATGCGATAGTTGAAGCCAACTTCATCGTGCCAATAGCGCCGTTCCGGCGGCATGGCATGGTCGCGCAACATGCGGCAGCGCGCTGCGAGATCACCGTCATCTGTCGTCACCATCCCTCCTTCGCCGGTGGTGATGATCTTGTTGGCAAAGAAGCTAAAGGCCCCAGCCGTACCCAGCGACCCGGTACGCTGGTTGCCGATCTGCGCACCGTGCGCCTCGGCGGCATCTTCCACCAAAAATAGATGATGGGCGTCGGCCAACGGTTGCAACGCTGCCATATCGGCGGGGTGGCCATAGATATGCACGGGCATAACCGCCTTGGTGCGGGGGGTGATCAATGCTGCTGCCGCATCAGGATCGATGGTCCAGGTTGCTGGATCGACATCGGCAAAGATGGGGGTGGCACCGGTGTAGTGCACCGTGTTGGCTGAGGCGACAAAGGTGAGCGCGGGAACGATTACTTCGTCACCGGGGCCGATGCCGAGCGCATGGAGGATGAGGTGAAGTGCCGTGGTGCCATTGCTGACGCTGACGCCATGAGCCACCCCGCAAAAATCGGCAAACATGCGCTCGAATTCTTTTATATAGCGACCGTTGCTGCTGATCCAGCCGCTGCGGATGGTATCGAGCAGGTATGCTTCTTCCTGTGCACCGAGCATTGGCTCATAGATGGGGATAAAGGCCGCCGGGCGGGCGGAACTCTCATGTTCTAGGAAGTCGGAGACGGGTTTGGATGGGATGGGCAACGGAAAAACCTCTTTAACGGGTGAGCAATGGATAACTTTTTCGATTATACATCAGACCCGATTGTACAGATAAACTGCTTCATAGATGACCGACGAACGATTGTACATCGGGGTGCGGCGGGGGCCAAATTGGTGTATGGGAAGGGAACCAACCGCCGATTTGCTGATCGAAAGGAAAGCCATGAACCCGATTCATGTCCATGGTCCCCTTCCACCGGTACGCCACCGGTGAAGACTAACCCTTCAACCGCAACTTGTAGATCGACCGTCAGTTCACCCTTATCGAAAAAATAGTTGCTGACTTCCCGATCAAACTTGGTCCGTAATATGGCTGTATCTCTCCGCCATTCTTGCCTTATGATCCGCCAATGTGACCGTTGGGCTGTCTTCGGCTTCTTTGCGATACGCTTCTGCAATAGCCCTGATCTCGACTTCGGTGAAGCGGCGTTCCGCCAGTTGCTCTTCGCGTCGGTTCCAATCTTCGGGTGAAACGAGAACAGCAATTGAGCGACCATTCTGTATTAACATCGTCGCCGCTGCGCAATTTTCTTGACAACCTCACCTGGACCGGTCTTCAAATCAGAAATTGGGATAGCTTCTAATGCTATACGCAAATCAGAATGAAACCCCTAGTTTCGGCCAGCGTGCGTCGCACTGACGGAAGCATCTAGCGGACTGGAAGCAGTTGGCGGTCAGTGCGACGCACGCGATCCCGTTGGTCCGCAAAACTCCGGTTCTC
>DAOUCA010000138.1:0-12718 GCA_034432375.1 Caldilineaceae bacterium | reverse complement strand
CCGTGAGGGTAAACTCTGGCAGGAGTCCACAGCGAACAAATGGATTCCTCGGGTGCCCACTGGGCGCGCAGGAATGACAGATTCCTGTGGACCGTAAGGCATTTCGTAAGACTGTGCAACAGGATCATGACCATGGTGTGGTGTACCAAATGTGAATAGATTTTCCACTTTGATGTTTTCGGTGGCTGACCGCAACAGCAGACGCGAGACAAGTCTCCCTTTGCTATGTGCAAACAAATTCACCTTATCAACACCAAATTTTTGTAATGCGGCATTAAGATGTGGCTTTAGCAACCCGACTGTATCTGAAATCGGTCTTGGTTAGGGGCTGTTTCGAGGACAGTGTTGCTGTATCTTGCGAAGGATCATCGGGGCACCCACCGCTTGGGTCGGTGTTGAGCGGCTGGGCAAGCACTGTTTTGGTCAATGGGGGAGATGGGCCGTTTAGAGGGGATCTCTTTCATAAGGGCAGGGTAGACCGTGCCCCTATGAAAAATTATTTAAACATCTATGGTTCCCCGTTGGGGGCAACGAATTCTTGAAAATGGTCTAGGCACCGGTTACGCCCGAGCCACGGTGATTTCATGCTCGCGGATGCGGTAGCCGCTGCCTTTGGCGAGCACCTGCTGCACAAATTGCTCCGGCACATCGACCAATGTGTGATCCTGTTGGATGCGGATCGCGCCAATTGTCTTGCCGGGGATATTGGCATGGTAGGCAATCGTGCCGACAATGTCGTTCGGTCGCACGCCGTGGCTCTTACCAGCATTCAAGCTCAGCCGGACCATGCCATCTTCGTGCGACTGTCGGCTAGGCGGACGGTTACCGTTGCCACGGTCACCCCGCTCTTGACGGACACCGCGATGTTCGTTAAAGCGCTCGTCGCGGCGGCCACTGCCCCGCTGTTCGCGGCGACCATCGCCACGGCCATTGTTGCGATCACGCGAGGGCTTCACTTCGCTGATATGCGCGATCGGTCGCTGTTTCTCTTCACCCCGTGCCACCTTCAGCGCGGCGGCGGCGATCTGAAACGGATCATGACCGGCCTCGGCCAATTGGGCGACCAATTCACTCTCGCGATGGTAACGGCCGCGGCGCAGCCAAATCTCCATCTGCTCCACCAACTGCCGTTCGCGCTTGGCCAGGATCTCATCGGCTGTTGGTAATTCGGCACGGGCCGCTGGTTGGCGCGTGTACTTTTCGATACGGTGCATGCGCCACTCTTCGGCGGGTGTCACCAGCGAGATGGCGATACCACTGCGGCCAGCACGGCCAGTACGCCCAACACGGTGCACATAGGTCTCGGCGTCGAGCGGCAAGTCATAGTTGAAGACATGGGAAATATCATCGATATCGAGCCCACGGGCGGCCACATCGGTCGCCACTAGCACTTTGATCTGATTTTGGCGGAAGCGATTGAGCACCGCATCGCGCGCATCCTGGCTCAGATCGCCGTGGATCGCTTCGGAGGGGAAACCGCGTACGGTTAACTCATTGGCAAGGGCGCCGGCACTCATGCGTGTGCGCACGAAGATTAGGGCGCTGACGATCTCTTCGACTTCAAAGAGACGAGTCAAGGCCGCTAATTTGTCCCGTTCGTTGACCATGTAATAGCGCTGCTCAATTGCGGCGACGGTCAGTTCTTTGCGCTGGATCGCAATCGATTGCGGGTTGCGCATATACTTGTTAGCCAACTGACGGATCTCGGGCGGCAAGGTTGCGGAGAAGAGGGCAGTTTGGCGTTCCGCCGGTGTCGCCTGCAAAATGGTCTCAATATCGTCAATGAAGCCCATGCTGAGCATTTCGTCAGCTTCGTCGAGCACCAAGGTACGCACGTTGCTCAGATCGAGTACTTTGCGCTTCATCAGATCGATCAAGCGACCGGGCGTACCGACCACAATGTCAACACCGCGACGCAGGGTGCGGATCTGCCCGTCATAGGCCTGGCCGCCATAGACGGCCAATACCGTCACCGGCATCTTCTGGCTGTACTCGGTGATCGCCTGCGCCACCTGTTGCGCGAGTTCGCGCGTGGGGGCCAGAATCAAGCTTTGAATCCCTTTGTCGCTGGGTGATAGGGCGTTGAGGATCGGCAGTGCAAAGGCGGCAGTTTTACCGGTACCCGTTTGCGCCTGCCCAATGACATCTTGGCCGCTGAGTAGCGCTGGGATCACCTGTTCTTGAATTGGGGTGGGTTCTTCGTAACCGAGATCGGCTACTGTCTGCACCAACTCGGGGCGCAGCTTTAGGTTGGAAAATTCCATTTTCAGTAAACTCCTACTTGGATTGGGGGAGGTGGATAGGTACATAAGTAGACAAGTAGACAGGTAAACAAGTACGGACCTGTTTACCTGTTTACGTATGTACCTGTCTACCTGTCCACCACCCCGACAGAAACGGTCAACTGTTTGCACAGCCCTTGCGAGCTATGCCCCGAATGTTGATCAACAGTTGACTCGTCTCTGGTCTGCGTTAAAACCGCTGCAGTCAAAACAGCCACTACATCCAAGTTCCCAGCCAACAACAAAGCAGTTTCACTTTTGCCGTCGGACTCTGAAGGAGTCAGCCTGTTGCAACAAAAATGCCCGACCTCGCGGAGCGGGCAACTTTTGGGTCATGTTGAATTTTCATGGCACACATCGTGTGTCATGATGACACTAGTATATCACACAGTTGGAAAAATCAAGTAATCAGCCGCACAAAAACACATTAAGTTTTCCCATATTCGTATCAGACAGGATTTACAAGATTTACAGGATTTTTCGGTAGAATCTGGATTGGTCAGCAAGATGATGAGCTCAAGCAAAGCTCGCGCAGGCGCAAAGTTTCTCAATGTCTTAGCGGGCTTTGCGCCTGCGCGTGAACATCTTGCTTCCACTATCTCGTTGATCAGTACAGTTTTCGGTAGAATTTTGTCAAATGTAAATAATAAATGAGTTAGCGTACGCAGTATTTAGCACGCAGTTCCCTTGGGAAATCGGAAAATCAGTACAGTCAATCTCCACCATTGTGCTATACTATTCCCATGCGTACCGAACCATTGCTCACTACCACCGACGCCGGCTTTTATTGTCCGGTTGGCGATTTTTATATTGACCCGTGGAAGCCTGTGCCGCGCGCCGTGGTGACCCACGCCCATGCTGACCATTACGCTTGGGGCTGTGACCATTATCTCGTTGCGGAGGAAGGGCGCCATGTCTTTCGCACGCGGCTGGGTGAGGATGCGCAGATCCAGACCCAACCCTATGGAACGCCACTTGACCACAACGGCGTGCGCATCTCTTTTCATCCGGCTGGCCATATCCTTGGCTCGGCGCAGATCCGCGTGGAGCATGGGGGCGAAATCTGGGTGATTACCGGCGACTACAAGACCGAAGCGGATCGCACCTGTACCCCTTTCGAGCTTGTCCCCTGCCACGGCTTTATCACCGAAGCGACCTTTGGCCTGCCGATCTATGGCTGGCGGCCACAGCAGCAGATCTTCGATGAGATCAACGCGTGGTGGCGACAAAACGCGGCAGAGGGCCGCGCCAGCGTGCTCTACTGCTATGCCCTCGGCAAAGCGCAACGGGTGCTCGCCGGCCTCGATGCCGCCATTGGCCCGATCTTCACCCACGGTGCGACCGAACGGCTCAATCGTGCCTACCGCGCCAGCGGGATTGCTTTACCCGAAACGACCTACGCCATGGAAGGCAAGAAAGCCGATTTTCCAGGTGCGCTGATCTGTGCACCAACCTCCGTGCGCGGCACGAGTTGGCTCAACCGCTTCGGCAGCTTTAGCACCGGCTATGTCTCCGGTTGGATGCGCATCCGCGGGGCGCGGCGACAGCGGGCGGTCGACCGCGGCTTTGTGCTCTCGGACCATGCCGATTGGCGGGCTTTGCTGGCCACGATCAAAGCGACGGGGGCGGAACGCATTGGGGTGACCCACGGCTATATCCCCGTCATGGTGCGCTATCTGCGCGAGCAGGGGATCGATGCCTATGGCATTGAAACACACTTTTCAAGCGAAGTCGATGACAGTGCCGAAGCAGCGGGCGATGAGGAGCAGGGCGGCGAGTCTGGGCGGACAGATTGACGCTACCGGTCAGAGCTGCTACACTACCATTACCAGCGGAAACGACCGGCCAGTTTGGGTTACGAGAGAGAAAAGGAGTCAGCGGCATGACAATACAAACAGTTGTAGCCCCTGATAAAAGTGCGCAGACCGTACAAAATGGCCACGCCACCCAACGATCCTGGCGCTATGAAGATTATCTGCAACTACCCAATGACGGCAAGCGCTATGAAATCATTGAAGGGGTACTTTACGTGGCAAATGCGCCAACAATTGAACATCAGTTTGCGGTAGGTGAAGTGTTTGCTTACCTCCGACAATTTATTCGTGATTAACAACTTGAAATTGTATTGGCAGCCCCCATCGAAGTGCATCTATCGGACGCGACAAGACCGGTGCAACCCGACGTGCTCTTCATTCGCAAAGAGCGGCAAACCATCCTGACGCCACAGTTCTGCGATGGTGCACCGGATCTGATTGTAGAAGTGATCTCGCCCAGTTCGATTCGTTTAGACCGCCAGCTCAAATACCGTGCCTACGAACAGCATGGCGTTGCGGAATATTGGCTTGTTGATCCGAAGCTGCGTGGCGTCGAAATTTACACATTGGTGGATGGTGAGTATACCCTCCTTGGCCAGTATACAGATGAGGATTTAATTGAATCCAACGTGCTGCCAGGGTTACAGATCAAAGCCAACAGCCTCTTCCAACCAGCAATCACCACTCCAGCATAAAATGCTTTTATTTCATTTCATAGCCACTCAATCACGGTGATGATTTCATCATAGTGTGCTTTGAGCGCAGCAGAGACACTTTCGCTTTTTGCCTGCTTGGCCATGAGCGGTTCCTATAAGATCTCCCGCAAAAATTGCACCGAATGGCGGGCAACGGCATCGCTGTCATCCGGCGTGGGTGGCAATTCAACCAGCAGATACTCATCATAGCCGATTTCACGCAAAGCAGCCAACGAAGCCGGAAAATCGACGGCACCCGCGCCCAACAGCCGTTCGTTGCGATTCGCCGGATTCCAATCTTTGACATGGGTGAGCACCGCGCGGTCGCCGGCGGCGCGAATTTCGTTGGCCGGATCCATACCCCCACTCGCCGAGTTACCCACATCGAGATAGATCCCTAGCACATCTGAACCGCCACAGTCGTCAATCATCTGTAACAATTTGGCTGTGTCAAAGAGCAAAGGCTTGCCGACCGCTTCGAGCGCCAATTTGACACCAGCCTTCTGTGCCGACCCAATCGCCTGCATCACACCGACGCGGAAAAGATCCCACGCATTCGCCGGCGACTGATCTTGGTCACAGCCAGGAATTAAAATCGCGGTTGCGCCCAGTTCACCGGCCATTTCAATGGCATCAAGCAGCAAGCTAACCCCCAAATCGCGAATGCGTACATCGGGGCTGGCGAGATTAAAGACCCAATGGGCATTCATACAGAGCGAAGTGATCTCGACCCCGGCATCCTTGGCCTGATGGCGAAGGGCTTTGCGCGCCGCGCCATCAAGCCGCTGCGTCCAGAGTTGGTTAACGTCAATATTGAGTTCCATGCCCGTTGCACCGACACGTGCCGTTGCTTCGACCTTTTCGGTGGGCGTCATGGTGGCGGGAAACGTACCCGAGTTCATCCCGATTTTCATGGTGAATTACCCCTTTACACCGCTAATGACAATCCCCTGAATAAATTTGGCCTGTGCAATATAGAAGACAACCAAGACAGGAATAGTGGCAACCAAGGTCATCGCCATCGTTTCGGGGATATGCTGTGATTGTTGATCCTGAAAGAGGCGCAAGGCAATCGCTACTGTAAATTTCCGGGGTTCATTCAGATAGATGAGGGGATCAAAGTAGTTGTTCCAATTCCAGGCAAAGGCTTGAATCGCAATAACACCCAGCGCCGGCTTGGAGAGGGGCATAATGATGCTGCGGTAGATGCGAAACCAGCCGGCCCCATCGATGCGGGCGGCATCATCCATCTCGGTGTTGATCGAGAGAAAGAATTGGCGCAAGAGAAAGACATTATAAGCATTGGTCAACCACTGTGGCCCGATCAATGGCCAAAAGGTATTGATCAGCTTGAGCTTGGCCCAGAAAAGGTAGATGGGAATTAGTGTCACCTGGCTGGGCAACATCATCGTCGCCAAGAGCACCATAAAAATGACATTGCGCCCCCAGAAACGAATGCGGGCAAAGCCAAAGGCGACCAACGAGCTAGAAAGGACCAAGCCAATGATATTCACGATGGTGATAAAGATCGTGTTGTAATAAAAGACGGTAAAAGGCGGTACCGATTTGTTCCAGGCGGTATAAAAGTTGCTCCACATGGGCTCGGGCGGGATCCAGACGATTGGATATTGCATCACCAGCCCTTCCGGTTTGAGCGAAGTGGAGATCATCCACAACAACGGGGCCGAAAAGATCAGCGCGCCAACCGCCAGGATCAGATAGATCAAAATGCGCCCGAGTGCTTTGAAGATGCGGTGGCGTAGCAAGGCCAGATCACGACCACCCTGGCGAGCGGGGATGACCGGTGCAGGATAGTGTTTTTCTTGCGTCGTCATTTTTTGGCCTCCCCTTCATAATGGACCCACCCCTCAGAGGAGCGGATCACTAACACCGTAAAGAGCATAATCACCAGAAAGAGGGCCCAGGCCAAGGCAGATGCATAGCCAAATTGAAAATCTTGGAAGCCTTTGCGATAGAGGTAGAGAACTTGGGTTAGCGTGGCGTTGTTCGGGCCGCCACCGGTCATGATATAAGATTGAGTAAAGACCTGGAAAGAACCGATGATATTGATAAGCAAGTTAAAGTAGATCGTCGGCGTCAGCATGGGGATGGTGATGTGGCGAAAGCGATGCCAACTGCCCGCGCCGTCAATCTCAGCGGCCTCGTAGAGCTGGGTCGGGATGCCCTGTAACCCGGCCAGGTAGAGCAGCATCGCCCCCCCCGCGCCCCACAGCCCCATAATAATAAAGCCGGGGACCGCCCAAATTTCGGAAAAGAGCCAACGGGGACCATCAATGCCGATATACTTCAGCCCCAGATTGAGCAGCCCAAAGCGTGGGTTAAGCACATAGCCCCAGAGAATCGCAACGGCGACACCCGAAACCACGGAAGGCAGGTAGAAGAGCGTACGCCAGATTCCCACGAACTTCACTTTTTGGTTCATCAACATGGCAATTGCCAACGCCAGCACAATCCCACTGGGCACCAATACAAAGCTGTAGTAGGCAGTCACCCGAAAAGACTTCCAAAACAGCTCATCATCCCACAGCTTTGCATAATTCGATAGCCCGACAAATTTTTCACTGCTGAGCAGATCGGTCTCCATCAGGCTGATGCGAAATGAGTAGATCATGGCAAACGCAATCAGCACCACGAAGTGGATCAACCAAGGGCTGATAAACAAAAACCCGGCGATATTATCACGTATGACCCGTTGCGATAAACGCTGCTTTCGTGGCGCAGCACCTCGAAGTGGTACGCCTGCTGTTACACTCATAGGGCAATATCCTTTGTCTCGTCAGTCCATAGTTTCTATTCGTAGGGGCGCGTCATAGGGAATCAAGAAAATAGTCGCGTATACGTAGGCTGAGCTTGTCGAAGCCGGTGCTTGTCGAAGCCGGTGCTTGTCGAAGCCGGTGCAGCTCCCCCTTCGACAAGCTCAGGGTCCGCTATCCCCGTTTATTTATTTATTTAATCCCCTATACCGTGCCCCTACGAATATACTCAGCTCAACTGTGATTCATTCACCTGTTGTGCGATATCGATAAAATATTCTGGACCCACATCACCAACCGTATAGACTTTTTCTAGCGCCGGGTTGATGATCTCATAGGCAGCGTTTTGATTCTTGAACCAGAAGCTATCTTCGGCATAGCCCCAATCCAACAGTTCAGGGATGGTCTCCAGACGGACTTCTTCCAGCGATGGCCGCACTTGGCGCACCGTATCAATAAAGCTGGCGATGCGCGATTTCAAGACGGGGATAATGCCTTCGACGGCGACAATCTGCTTGTCTTGATAGACGGGACCGGAGAGGAAGCTCAAGGTCTTCCATGCTTCATCGGCATGTTTGGTCTGCGCCGTAATCGACCAGGCATCGGTCGTCCCCAGCACACTGCGCTTGCCGGTGGGGCCGGTGGGCACATGGTACATATTCCACTTGACGCCCGCATCTTCCATGCGCTTGTCGCGCCCAATCGGGTAGGTGCCATCTTCGATAAAGCCAACAAAGCCCGCGGTGATCGCATCATCCCCGCCCTTGTTCTCAATATCGCTGGGGCGCGCAAAGGTGTTGTCAGTCCAGATGCGGTCATACATCCACTGCAAGCCAGCCTGTGATTCTTCGCTGTCGAGCAGACATTTGGTGCCATATTTCTCATCGACGACCTTGCCGTCAAACATGTAAACCGTGTTCCAGAAGCGATCCCAGCTCCACGCCGGTTTCCAACCACCCCATTGCGCATCGTTGCCGGCGGCGCGTGCGGCGTCGGTCAGCTGCTTGGCCATGTTGGCATAATCATTGTGATCCCACTTGCCATCTTCCGGCGGCAGTTCGACCCCATACTGTTCAAAGAGATCGACATTGCAGGTGACCGTCATCACATTGATATATTTCGGCATGCCAACCCGTTTACCCAACATTACCAGGCCGGTCCACTGGAAGTCGTTGTAGTCGGCAACCTGTTCGTCCGTCATATCACGGTCAACAAAGGACTGGACATCCAATAACAGGTCGCGTTCAGTCCAGTTAAAGAAGATGTTGCCCCACGCTTCAAAAATGTCCACCGCCTCGCCGGCGACCATCTGCGCCAACAATTTGTCGATCCAGCCATCGGGCGCGGCTTCGACCTGCACCTGAATGTTGGGATTTTCCGAACGGAAGTCTTCATCGAGGGTCTTCTGTGCTTGTACATTGTTCTCGGCACCGGCACGCGACATAAAGCGGATGGTGGTCACATCCGCTGCGGGGGCCGCGCCTTCTTCCGCGGCGGGCGCAGCACCGGGGACGGCACAGGCCACGGCCGCTAAGCCAACGCCGGCAATCGCGGTACTTCGCAGGAAATCACGTCGGGTCAATCGTCCTTGCAGCATACACCTTCTCCTTGGTTCTGATATATAGAGTTTTTGATATACAGGCAATGTTGTCGTACTACACAGGCAATTGCTAGTTGAACGTTCAGTAGCCACCAGATCAGGGAGCACAAAGGACAAGAGGATCCATAAAGCTCCCAAAATGGAATTGTGGGCTACTGCGTATTGGCAACGAGCAGTGGACATCCCTTGACCAAACCCTTGACCAAAGGACTAATCGCGGGATCGAGGAGACCACTCGCTGCCATTTACACCAGGGTATACAGAGCATGACCGCCACAGGTTTCAGAAACCACCCGCGATCACCGTGCAATATTGTATTCAAAAGCTTCAAATCGGGTGAGGAATTATCCCTATTATACGCCCTTCGGCGACTGCCGTCAAACAGATAATTGGGATCGGGTGCGTACCACATTTGGGGGATTACGCCGGACGATCAATTTTGTCCTTCTGTGTAATCCCCCAAAATGGGACGCACCCATTGGGATCGGGTGCGATTCAGTTTGGGAAGCCTCGAATGTCATTCCGGCCTTCGCCGGAATCCATCTTCTGTCAAATGGACCCCTGCCAGAGTTTACCCTCACGGAGGTGGGGGCAGGGGTGACCCATTCGCCACCTTATTCCTTTGCGAAAAGTCCGCTTCTCAAACTGATTTCAGTATAACACCGAGAAGTCGCCTCAGCGACTGAATAACACCGAGAAGTCGCCTCAGCGACTGAGCGAATTTTACCAGCGCCTCGCGCCCAAAAGGCAACCGCCTTTTAGGCGCGCTTCTCGTTGTTATACTACGTTCAGAATGGGAACCATAGTTTTGCTATCGTAGGGGCAGTGCGTTGCGCCTGCCCCCATTGGGGTACCCGCAACCCGCTACCCCTACCGGAAAACTACGGTTTCCAAGTTGACTTGCGTATAGCGCAGGGTTTTAACCCTATTGTAAGGTAGACCAACAGAATCAGAAAATAAACCGGCAATCGAGCGTAGACTGCGCTTTGTCCTGAGCCGGAGTCACTGCGGCTTCGACAAGCTCAGCCTACGTTTACCTCATCACCCAAAATAGGATAGAGCACCATAGGCCAAATGGCTGTAGCCTCACGGAGCTAACCGGTTGTCATGGTATAATCAGGGCAACGGATTGGACTAACTGGAGTTTTTCACATAATCATGCCATGAAAGCATTTGCCGACCTTTACACCGCGCTCGACGAAACGAACAAGACGAACGCTAAGATAGCGCTGTTGGAAGCATACTTCAGCGCGGCACCAGCAGCCGACGCTGCGTGGGTGCTACACTTTTTGATTGGTCGTCGGCCGCGCCGTGCGGTTAACGGACGCAAGTTGGCCGAATGGGCGGCGCACGAAGCGAGTGTGCCCGATTGGCTCTTTGGCGAAAGCTATGACGCGGTTGGCGACATTGCCGAGACGATCACCTTGCTGCTGCCTGAGACCGACGCCGAAAGTGATCGCCCTTTGCATGAGTGGGTCGAAGAGCAGCTATTGCCATTACAAGGCTTACCCGAAGCGGAACAGCATCAAGCAATTGTAGCGGCGTGGCAGGAATTGAGCCGCCCGCAGCGCTTTATCTGGAACAAACTGATCACCGGCGGCTTTCGGGTCGGTGTTTCGCAGAAACTGGTCGTGCGTGCGCTCGCCGATGTCAGCGGCATCGACACCGCGGCCCTGTCGCATCGGCTCATGGGGCAATGGGAGCCAACGCCCCAATTCTATACAGATCTGCTCCATCCCGATACCGCCGAGAGCGATAGCAGCCGTCCATATCCCTTCTTTCTTGCCTATCCAATCGAAACCGACCCGGCCAACGAGTTGGATGCACCACGCGCGCAGTGGCAAGTGGAGTGGAAGTGGGATGGTATCCGCGCCCAGTTGATCCGCCGCCAGGGTGAAACCTTCCTCTGGACACGGGGCGAAGAACTTGTCACTGACCGCTACCCCGAAGTAGCCGCTGCCGCAGAACAGCTGCCCGATGGCACTGTCCTTGACGGCGAGCTGTTGCCGTGGAGCGAAGGCCAAGTGATGCCCTTTGCGCAGTTACAGCGGCGCATTGGGCGTAAGAGTATTGGGAAAAAATTGCTCGCCGAAATACCCGTGGTCTTTCTCGCCTATGATCTACTTGAAATAGCCGGCAAAGATTGGCGCGAACGTCCGCTACACGAACGACGGTCTAAGTTAGAGGTGGTAGTTAGTGAACTCAATAGCAACACCGTGCTGCTCTCGCCACGCGCCGAGGCTGATAGTTGGAGCGCGCTCGCAGAACTCCGCGAAGAGAGTCGGGCGCGCATGGTGGAAGGGTTTATGCTCAAGCGCAGCGATTCGCCCTATCGCGTCGGTCGCCAGCGGGGCGACTGGTGGAAATGGAAAGTAGAGCCATACACGGTTGACGCAGTGCTGATCAACGCCCAGCGCGGCTCCGGCAAGCGCGCCAGCCTCTACACCGATTATACCTTTGGCGTGTGGGATGGCGAAGGCAATCTGGTCCCTTTTGCAAAAGCCTATTCGGGATTGACCGATGCCGAGATTCGCCAGGTCGATCGCTTTGTGCGGGCGAATACCAAGGAAAAATTTGGCCCCGTGCGCGCCGTCAACCCGGAATTGGTCTTTGAGTTGGCCTTTGAAGCGATTCAACGGTCGAATCGCCACAAGTCGGGGATCGCCGTGCGCTTTCCGCGGATCTTACGTTGGCGACACGATAAAAAAATTGAAGACGCCGATACGTTGGCGACGATTCTAGCGATGTTGCCGGCGGAATAGGCAAAACTCAAGCTAACATCAACTCAAATTTTTGTTCTTTCCCATAGAGATGTAGATCAAAGTATTGCAACACATCACGCCCGACAATCACAAACTCTAGTCCTGTTAACACGATTTCTTGGCGAGGGATCACTACATCACCAAGAGCAAATTTCACTACGTAGATAAACGTGTTAGTCGTGCTAGCCTGAACATCTTCAAATTGAATTTCAGCAACTGCATAGAGTTGCAAAGCATCTAAGCACTCTTTCGGCACTGCCGTAACGTCTGCGCCCGAATCAAGTAATGCAGAAAATGTGCGACGCAAACGCCGTTTAACACGTTACTTACAGTGACTTCAAGCATTGGAGCAGATGGATCAAAATTTGTCGTGTAGGGGATCATCTTACTTTCCAAATAGAAGGGATTCGTTTTGGTTGGGGTGTTTCGTCATCAACAAGACCAATATAGCAAGATACCTGCCCTAATGTTTCTAACACTACCCCATATACATCCATTCGATTCTCACCAACAGCCACGACCTGGCCATCATAAATTGCAACGAATTTTCCTCTGTACTCTTGCAGAAGTGTAGATTTTAGCTGCTTAAATGTCTCTGCTTCTTTAAGAAATGCAGCATGGGCTGAGGCCGAATCAAATGGCTGATCCGTTGTATTTATACTCAAATCAGAATGAAACCCCTAGTTTCGGCCAGCGTGCGTCGCACTGACGGAAGCATCTAGCGGACTGGAAGCAGTTGGCGGTCAGTGCGACGCACGCGATCCCGTTGGTCCGCAAAACTCCGGTTCTCA
>DAOUCA010000137.1:0-15668 GCA_034432375.1 Caldilineaceae bacterium | reverse complement strand
GCGCAAAACACGCAGTTGAGCGAAGATGACAACGTGCTGGTGCAAGGTGTGGCGGGCAGCAAGTATGCCATCGGCTTCTTTGGCTATGCCTACTACGAAGAGAATGCCGATGTGCTCGGTGTGTTGAGCATCGAAGGGGTTGAGCCGAACTTTGACACCGTCGAAGGTGGTACGTATCCATTAGCTCGCCCGCTCTTCATCTACTCCGATGCCACCATCATGGCTGAAAAGCCCCAGGTTGCCGCCTTCATCAACTTCTTCCTGACCAACGTCAATGAAGAGATCGAAGCCGTTGGCTACTTCCCTGCTTCCGATGAATCCATCAATGATGCCAAAAGCAAATTGATGAACGCCATGGGACAGTAGAAAGTAAACCTTGTTGCTGTACGGGAAAGATAAGAACCGCTAAAAACTTGCTTGTGAAAAACTATAAAGTTCTTGCCCATTAGTTGACTGTTTACAGCACATAAGTGTTACCTGATGTAATGGGGGGAGGGGAAGACCCCTTCCCCTTTCGCTTTATCTATCACCAAGAGGCATGTCGGCATTGAGATATGTCGGCTACCAACAGGACGCAACTTGAGCTGAGTCAGGCGTCCTTCGGCGAGGTCAAGGAGATATGATGTATGCAGAGTGAAATCAGTATCGCGAGTCAACGGGGCAAACTTGCCACTGACTCAACTTCAACGATTAATCTACGCAGTCAGCCACGGCTAGGTGAATCGATTATCCAAATTTTTCTGTTTCTGTGTGGTGCCATTTCTATTCTGACAACGGTTGGCATCATCTTTGTGTTGGGACGTGAGTCACTGCTCTTCTTTATGGATCCGGAAGTCAGTGGTCAATCGATTTTGCTAAGTCCTGAAGCTGGTGCGGAAGCGCTGAGCAAAGGAAGTCTACTCACTGTTTGTGTGACACACCCTACGGCCTGTATTCAACAAATCGGTACAAGTCTTGCTACCTATTTTTCCGGTGTCACCTGGCAACCGCGCATTCTGCAATTTGGGATTTGGCCATTGGTCTCGGCAACATTATTGACGAGCATCATTGCCATGTTGGTGGCACTACCACTGGGCTTGATGACGGCGATCTATTTGAGCGAGTATGCTTCGAACCGTGTACGGAGCGTGCTCAAGCCGGTATTGGAAGTGCTCGCCGGTATTCCAACGGTAGTCTACGGCTATTTTGCACTGACCTTTATGACCCCTGTGCTCCGCAGTATCTTTGGCAGTGGAATTGTTGAGATTTATAATACGGCCTCCGCGGGTATTGTCATGGGGATTTTAATCTTACCGCTTGTCTCTTCAATGGCCGAAGATGCGCTGAGTGCTGTTCCGGGCGCGCTACGTCAGGCCGCTTATGGACTGGGGGCAACCAAGCTAGAGACTGCTGCGAGCGTTGTCGTTCCGGCTGCACTCTCGGGGATCACAGCCGCTTTTGTCGTGGCCATTTCGCGAGCAGTTGGGGAAACGATGATTGTTGCAATTGCAGCCGGTGCCGGTCCCCGCAATTTTAGTAATTGGCCCGATGCCCTCAACAATCTTGCACTAATTAACCCCTTTAAAGGGGCCGAAACCATGACTGGTCATATCGTCCGTATTAGTGGCGGTGATATCAGCTATGGCACGCTCGACTATACCAGTCTCTTTTCGATTGGGCTTTTGCTTTTTTTAATGACCCTGGTGCTCAATATCATCAGCCGGATGTTGGTTGAACGTTTCCGCGAGGAGTATGATTAATGGCGACTAAAGAGACACAGACCGCGCCACTCTATCCGGAGGGCGGTTCGCTAGCCGAGTATGTGGAAAAGCGCAAACGGCGAGGAATGCTCTGGCAATCGATCTTTTTAGGTTCCACACTGATTGGCATTATCAGTTTGATCGCATTGCTCTATAACATTATTAATAGTTCGTTTGGCTATGTGGCCCTGCAAAATGAGGTCGATCCGGCTGCGCTTGTCCTCCAAGTGGAAGAAAATCGTCTGCTGACAGCCCCCAATCTAACCGCTAGCGAAGATGATGAAGAATTGGCAAATGGGGTCATCAACAATCCCTATGCCATCGGCTTTTTTGGCTATGCCTACTATCAGAACCATGTTAGTGACCTCAATATTCTGTCGGTTGAAGGGGTAGAGCCAACAGCCGAAAATGTTGAGAACTCTACTTATCCGCTCTCTCGTCCTCTCTATTTCTATACTGACGCCAATCGTCTGTTAGATAAACCGGCGCTGGCAGCGTTTGTCAACTTTTACTTGGAGAACGTCAATGGTGTGATCAGTGACGTAGGATATTTCCCCGCTAGTGAGAATGTATTGGAGACCGATCGGACTCTCTTGGCGCGTGCAATGGGGGATACGGTAGCCACAGATGGACCAAGTGACGATCTGCTCATTGCCGGCAGTTCAACAGTCTATCCCCTAACAGAGCGTATTGCCAATCTTTTTACAGAGAATGGATATACCGGCAAGATCGATGTGCAAAGCATTGGTAGTACTGCCGGCCTTGACCAATTTTGCACCGGCAACAGCCCTGTTGATATTGCAAATGCCAGCCGCGATATCAGCCGTGGTGAGCTAGAAGCGTGTCGTCAAGCAAAACGCGAGCCACTTGAGTTTCAGGTCGGTACCGATGCCTTAGCCGTTGTGGTCAACCGCCAAAATACATTTTTGCAGAATATTACCTTGGATGAGTTGCGCGCGGTCTTTACGGGTGCTGAACGCTGGTCTGATGTCAATGCAGATTGGCCAGCCGAACCGATTGTGCACTACATTCCTGGTATTGACAGTGGCACTCTTGACTTTTTTGCTGAGGAAGTCTTTCAGCGCGATCTGTCCGAGTTGCCCAAGGAGACGTTGACCGAGATTTTGCAGACCAATGTTTCCAGTGGCTTGATGCGTCGCTTTGAAAATGACCAGCCCTTTGCCGAACGCTCCCAAGAGAGTGTCTACCAATTGGTTGAAGAACGGGTGGTTTCACCAAAGGTTGTTGGCACGTGGACGTTGGTCGATTCGATCACGCATCGGGGGGAAATCGAAGCCTTTGTCCAGGATGTGCCCAATGGCACCCTTGAGTTTCGCAGCTGGTTGACTTGGCGTTTTGTTACCTCACCACAATCCTCAACGCCAGAAGACGCAGGGATTCGGACCGCCATTCTTGGTTCACTTTGGGTCATTTTAATTACGCTCGTCTTTTCGTTACCTCTGGGTGTTGGCGCGGCGATCTATCTAGAAGAGTATGCCGAGAAGAGCTGGTTCAACCGGATGATCGATACCAATATCAACAACTTGGCCGGTGTGCCTTCGATTATTTATGGGATGCTTGGGCTGGCGATCTTTGTGCTCATTATGGCTCCGCTGACTAGTGGGACACTCTTTGGCGTTAGCGATCCAACGACAGCCAACGGACGCACCGTCTTGTCGGCTGGGTTAACTCTGGGCTTACTGATCTTGCCATTGATTATCATCAACGCCCGCGAAGCGATTCGGTCAGTGCCAAATTCATTACGCCAGGCGAGCTACGGATTGGGGGCCACCAAATGGCAGACGATTTGGAACCACGTCTTACCGACGGCGTTACCGGGCATTCTCACCGGCAACATCCTGGCCATGTCACGCGCCATCGGCGAAACCGCCCCGTTGGTTGTCATTGGTGCGTCAACCTTTATTGTGGTGGATCCCAGTAGTCCATTTGCTAAATTCACAACTTTGCCGATCCAGATATATCAGTGGACTGCACGTCCCCAAGATGAATTTCGCAATATTGCAGCTGCTGCAATTATCGCCTTGTTAATCTTGCTGCTCAGCCTAAATGCCGGTGCTGTTTTGTTACGCAACCGGTTTAGTACAAGGGTTTAAAAATCATGACAAACCAATATGATAATAATAACAATCCACAGTCTGTGAATGATCTAGCCATTGAAGCCAGAAATCTCCATGTTTACTACGGTAGCTTCCATGCCGTACGTGATGTCGATTTGGCGGTCGAGTCCAACAAAATCACATCAATGATTGGTCCTTCCGGCTGTGGCAAAAGCACGGTGTTGCGTTGTTTCAACCGCATGAACGATCTCGTCTCGTCGGCACGGGTAGAAGGGGAGATCACCTTTAATGGCGCAAATCTGTATGCTCGTGGTGTCGATCCGGTGCAGGTGCGTCGGCATATTGGGATGGTCTTTCAAAAGCCCAATCCCTTTCCCAAGTCAATCTATGATAACATTGCCTGGGGTGCAAAAATTAATGGCTTCAAGGGCAATCGCAATGCGATGGATGAGTTGGTGGAAGATTCGCTACGTAGTGCCGCGCTGTGGGAGGAAGTCAAAGATAAGTTGACCCAAAGCGCGCTTGGTCTTTCCGGTGGTCAGCAACAGCGCCTCTGTATTGCGCGCACGATTGCCGTCAAACCGAACATTATTCTTATGGATGAGCCTTGCTCGGCCTTAGATCCGATTGCTACGTTGAAGATTGAAGATCTCATGCGCGAGTTGACAAAAAAGTATACAATTATTATTGTTACCCATAATATGCAACAGGCTGCGCGCGTCTCCGATTATACGGCCTTTTTTAATGTGGACAGTGAGACCCGCACTGGTCGCCTGGCCGAATTTGGCGGGACGAAGATGATCTTCACCAATCCGTCAAAAAAAGAGACAGAAGATTATATTACGGGCCGTTTTGGTTAAGGCCTATCCGAAAATTGATTGCGGCCGAAAATTTCGGAGATACGCAACGAGCATAACAGATACAAATTAAGGGGCGCGTATGACCCGTTTACACTATGAAAAAGAGTTACAGCGCTTACAAGATGAGTTATTACTGATGGGCAGCATGGTAAACCAGGCGCTCCGGCAATCGGTCGATCTGTTAAAACGTCAGGATTTGGTCGCGGCAGAAAAATTGATCAAAGCGGACAAAGAGATCAACCGTCGACGCTTTGCGATTGAAGATGCTGTCTTGACCTTGATTGCCACCCAACAGCCAATGGCGCGCGATATGCGCTTTTTGGCCGCGGTGTTGGAACTCTCATCGGAATTGGAGCGCATTGGCGATTATGCCAAGGGCATCGCCCGGATTACACTCTATTTGGGGCAGGATCCTGTGGTCAAGCCGCTGATCCATATTCCGCAAATGTGTCTGATTGTCAGCGATATGTTGCGGGCCGCGATGGACGCGTTTATCAATCTTGATGTCACAGCGGCGCGCCAGATCCCCCAAGAAGATGACAAGGTCGATGAACTCTACAATATGATTAACCTCGAGTTGATCCAATTGGTGATTGCCAATCCCGCAATTATGGACCGTGCCAATTACTTCTCGTGGGCCGCACATAATTTAGAACGGGCTGCCGATCGAGTCGTCAATATTTGTGAGCGCATCATCTACACGGTGACCGGCGAATTTATCGAGATGGACGCCGAAGAGAGTGTGTTGCGCACCGCTTAGCCAGCACCCCAATGCTGGCTAAGCACAGG
This sequence comes from Caldilineaceae bacterium, assembly GCA_034432375.1. GTDB lineage: Bacteria > Chloroflexota > Anaerolineae > Caldilineales > Caldilineaceae > JAHBVH01. The sequence continues at coordinate 10,202 of DAOUCA010000137.1, read as the reverse complement.
CAAGCGACAGGCTACCTAAATCCGCGTAAATCTGCTCTTTCAGTCCACTATCAAACTGGTCATACAGGAAAGAAGAAGCCCGCGTCACATAGACGTGGGCTTCTTCTTTCCTTTGAGTGTTTACGATTCTGGCGCTATTGCCGCGCGACTCATGCCGGGGTAATCGACCTATTCAGGTGTCACCACATATAGGGTAGATCGACGGTAAAGATTACCCCGTTGGGTTGATTCGGCATGACTCGGATTGTGCCCTTGTGCGCTGCCACAACCATCTTGCAAAATGCTAAGCCCAACTCGGTGGCGGGACGCGAACTGTATCGGTGGTTGCTTTGCTCCAATTGTTGAAAGATGTTATCAAAGATATCAGGTGGAACAGCAGGCCCTTGGTCAGCGATTTGGAGACGAACGAATGGTTGATCTGCGTACATCTCATTCTTTTGCACATCTCTGTTGGCACCACATTGCGCCATACTGAGTAGTACGTTGATGGCACTTTGTGGGGGGGCATATTTGATGGCATTGGTGACCAACGTCTCAACCATGCGTTCGATCAGGGGCGTGTCCAACGACACAGCTCTGAGACCCTCTTCCACCTGGATCATCAGTGTGATATCATTCTCCGCAGCCATCGCTTGATATTTCTCACTTTGTGCTGCCACAAGAGTGGCCAGATCGGTCATCTGTTCTTGTAAGATAATCTGGCCCCGTTGCATCCGAGACAAGACCAACATATCATCGAAGAGTTTGCCCAAACGCATTGCTTCGTTTTGGATATGCACAACCTGTGAGATCTGTTCGGGTGGGAGCTTTTGTTTGCGTTGGATGACTTGGGAGTAGAGTAAAATCGAACTGAGCGGATTGCGCATGTCATGGACGAGCATCCGAGAGATGACCTCGCGCAAATAGAGCGCTTGATCCAACTCGTCATATTGATGTTTAATACGTAACATAGAGCGGACACGTGCACGAAGCTCCGCCCCGTTGACCGGCTTCGAAAGAAATTCATCTGCGCCTGTATCCAGCCCAGTAACTAAGTAGTCCACATCATCGAGCGCGGTGACCATAATCACGGGGACATGTCGGTATTCTTCATTATGTTTAATGTGGCTACAAACATCAAAGCCATTCATCCCGGGCATCATGAGATCGAGGAGGATTACATCGGGTTTGAGCTTATCTAGCTCGCGGATCGCATCAATCCCGCTGCTTTTGAAGAGTAGTTCGTACCCTTCGGGATAGAGTTGCGCCTCTATGGTATCTTGAATACGCGGATCGTCATCAATGACCAAAATCCGCGCTGCTTTGGATGGTGAGTGTACGACAAGGTCAGTTGATGAACGCAAGGATAGCTCCTCTCAACATCAGGATTGGTTTTCGTATTGCTTGCCCGATGAGATGCTCGGTCTGTTTCAATTTGAACTTACGCAGAACGCTAGCCGAGTGGCCTATCTTGCTGCGTATCGACGCCAAGATCTGCGTAAGCCCTAACAATGTAAATTTATGTTTTACCCTGTAAGGTTATGGTTCTATATCGTACCATAGTAAAATGGCGTTATATACCGTATTAATACGTATTCTCTATAGCGCTTTAGACCTAGTTATATAGCCCGCACTGCTCGCTAATCTCGGGTTTGAATCGATCTGTGTCCCTCAAACGAAAGCAGGAAATCGCTTGCAACTCACAACTCGTTCCTGGCTGCTCATCTTGATAACAGCACCATTAATTGGCGCTTGGGCATGGGGACCTCTTGGGGGCTATAGTGCGCTGGCTTGGTTACTTTTTCTTGCTGCCCTCCTATGGGCCGATTGGCGATTGAGTCCCCAAGCCGCCGATTGGATGCTCACCCGCACCCATGAAGCGCGCCTCTCCTTAGCCACACAAAATTTGATCACCATTACGGTGTTGCTACGTCGAGGGGAGCGACCGCTGCGGGTTTGGCTGCGCGATGAGCCGCCGCCGACCTTTCACCACCGGGTAGAGGATCAGATCTTAGCGTCCACGGCACGTCCACACGAAGTGGTGCAATTCCAATATCAGTTATACCCACCGCGGCGGGGCGACTACCGCTTTGGCGATCTCCATCTACGATGGGAAAGTCTGCTTGGCCTCTGGCGCAAACAGGCAACCTTTCCCACCGCAGCACCGGTCAAGGTCTATCCCAATCTAACCGATGTACGGAAATACGATCTGTTGTTGCGCAAAAATCGACTGTGGGAGCTGGGGGTGCGCCAAACAAAGCTGCGTGGTGCCGGCACCGAATTTGAGCGGCTGCGCGACTATCTGCCAGATGATGAATACCGGCGCATCAATTGGAAGGCAACCGCGCGGCGCGGCACGCCGATTAGCATTGAATATGAGACAGAACGCAGCCAAAACATTATGGTCTTGCTTGACGTGGGGCGAATGATGCGTAGCCCCGTCGGTGATGTCGCCAAGCTTGACTATGCCATCAATGCGCTCTTGCTCCTCGCCTATGTGGCGACGCAAAAAGGGGATAAAGTCGGTCTGCTTGCCTTTGCCGATGATATCCAAAGTTGGATTGGCCCACGCAGCGGTAAGGGGCAGTTTCACCGTCTGTTGGAGCAGCTTTATGCCATGGAGAGTTTACCCGTAGAACCCGATTACAATCGCGCCTTTAGCTATTTCGCGGCCAGACAACATAAACGTAGCCTGGTGCTGCTCTTTACGGATCTCACTGGCAGCATCAGCGCCGATACGCTGCTTGCCCAAATGACGCGTTTGCGTCAAGGGCACCTGCCCTTGCTGGTGACCATGCGGGATCCCACCGTGCAGTGGATGGCGCAGCAGGCGGTCACCGATAGTGCCACGCTGTATCAGCGTACGGTGGCAGAAGAGCTTCTCGATGAGCGGCGGTTGGCGTTGGAGCAGTTGACACACCGCGGGGTCTTAACGCTTGATGTGCCCGCCGATCAACTCAGTTTGGCGGTTATCAATCGTTACCTGGCGTTAAAGGCGCAAAACCGGATCTAGGGTGCCGCTTCCGCTATGCCTCTCGCTGCAACAAGCCTTCTGCCAGCGCCCAAAGCATACTCTCCGCCGTTTGTACATCGAGCAAGTTCGCCAGGGCTTCTGCGCTCTGCTTGTGATAGGCGCGCACTTGTGTTTCAGCATAGGCGCGGGCACCAGCTCGTTCCAGCAGAGTAAGCGCCTTGGGTAGATCTTCTGGACCAAAGTCACCGTTGAGCAGCGTGGCAAATTCCAACCCAATAATCTCATGATTAAAGGCATGCAGAATTGGCAAACTCTTCTTGCGCCGTAGCAGATCGTTGCCAGCCGCTTTGCCGGTGACGGTTGGGTCGCCCCAAATCCCCAGAATATCATCCTGGATCTGAAAGGCCAACCCACTGGCTGTCCCGAATTGGTTTGCTGCCTGCCGTTGCATGGCCGACGCTCCACCGAGTAAGGCTCCGATTTCGACACTCGCACCAACCAGGGCGGCTGTTTTGCCCTGAATCATCCGGAGATATTCAGCGACCGTAACATCATTACGCTCCTCAAAACTCATGTCGAGATGTTGGCCTTCGGTCAATGCCAGACACGTTTCGGTAAAGATATTTAGGGCATCTACCGTTACTTGGGCTGAGATTCCCCGTCGGGCTAGCCGTTGCATAGCTGCATAGGCGGTGGCAAAGAGTGCATCGCCGGCGTTAACCGCCTGTGGTACCCCCCATACTTTCCAGAGCGTCGGGCGGTGCCGACGTGTTTCGTCACCATCTTCAATGTCATCGTGGATCAGAGAAAAGTTGTGCAGCAACTCGATCGCCGCCGCCGCCGGTAGTGCTTCGACGGGATCGCCACCGACCTCTGTACAGGCAAGCAGGCAAAGCATCGGGCGCAGCCGTTTGCCCGCTGGATAATTTTGAGGCATCAACTGTTCATCCGCCCAGCCCATGTGATAGCGTAACATCCCATAGTGTTGGGCGACAGCTGCTTCGTTCTTTTCCAGACGGTCGCGCATTTCACTTTCGACGCGTGGCAACCAACGGCCTAAGAATGTACTGAGTTCGGTGTTGGGCATTCAAGATCCTTTGTGATTATAAGTACGTAAAGCCATTGTGAGAACATCGATATCCGATTGGAGCGTATTGCGTGTTGCGTGTACGCTAATCGGTTCTGAACGCTGGATCGGATCTTTGTTCTATTGCATGAGCCTATGGGCTGTATAATGAGTGTGGGGGTAATGGCAAATGGACATTGGCTAGATCGCCTTCAGCCGATCAGGAGAACGCAGCGCGCCAAGATTCCCCGCACCGCTACAGAACATTGTGATGTGCAACTCGGCGGTCAGAAACGCCATCTCTTCAGCAACCGCCTCAGCCGACTCGACGGCCCGTTTGAGAAAGGGCGAAGCCAAGCCAACCAGATCGGCCCCAAGTGCAACACATTTGGCCACATCCTGACCACTGCGAATACCACCACTGGCAAAAAGGGCCAGATCGGGGCCTGGTACGCTCTTCCGCAGTCGCTCGACGATTTGCAGACTCTCTGCCGTGGGAATGCCCCAATCGCCAAAGGCCGCAGCCAAACGGCGTAGACGTTCCGTTGGCGCGCGATGCATCTCCACTTGGCTCCACGATGTACCGCCGGCCCCTGCCACATCGATCGCACGCACGCCTGCTTCGATCAGCCGACGAGCCGTCGCTTCGCTGATGCCCCAGCCTACCTCTTTGACGATGACCGGCTTTTCGAGCATTCGACAGACGTCGGCAATCTTCCCCAGCAACCCGCGCCAGTTTGCATCGCCCCCCGCCTGGACAACCTCCTGCAAGGGGTTGAGATGCAAAATTAGCGCGTCGGCGTCGATCATCTCGATCGCGCGGCGGCATTGATCAACCGTATAGCCATAATTTAACTGGACCGCGCCTAAATTCGCAAAGAGTAGAACAGTCGGGGCAACCTCTCGCACATGAAAAGTTGTTGCCGCCACGCGCGCTTCGATCCCTGCGCGCTGACTGCCAACCCCAATCGCCACTCGGTGCGCTTCAGCCGCTGCCGCCAGGTTGCGATTGATCCGTTCTGCTTCAACCGTACCACCCGTCATCGAGCTGACAAGTAAGGGTGCCGCCAGGCGCTTGCCGAAGATCGTTACCGTGGAATCCACTTCTGCTAAGTCTAATTCGGGCAGTGCCTGATGGACAAACCGAAAGGCTTCTAGGCCCGTGGTGAGCGTGGGAAAACGCACATCTTCTTCGAGATTGATGCGGATGTGGTCAGCTTTACGTTGGTCTATGGACAAAGAACACCTCGGAACAATTGGACTTGAAGGGTCGCTTGAATCAGCAACAACGCGATTTCTTGAGAAAATCTTCAGAATTTCAAGCGTAATTATTTCACAAATTTTGCGTCATGTAGAGTAGATGTACAAATTGTGTAGGTTTTGTGCTAGCACTATAACAATTGACAAGCCTTGTGTCCCCTGATCTATCTGGCCAATGAAACAATGGGTACACAGGGGATGACTGAATCAACAATTAAATTGGGTACCCAACCTTAGCTTATGCAATTTGCCACAGTAATTCAGTATTCACTATCCCTAATCAGTGACTGATTCAATATCTGCTGCAACGATACGCCGGCACGTTTGCAGCGCAACTGCGATGTACAAAAATCCATTGCTATCCATGTTATGAAGGAGTTAGTTATGAGTTCAAGAATGTCTCTGGAATGGCATTCCACCAGGGTACACTTGGGGCTGGCGCTTCTGTTTAGTGTGCTAATGCTGCTGCCCTTTGCCAACGCCAAGGCTTCCCCTGAATTTGCCACCAATGTTGCCGGAGGAGTGTACGGCTCTGGCGTTGTTCCCACAGGGAGTGATATCTGTGTCGAAGGGACGGTTATCACCCATGATGAAAAGCCATTGGACGACGGGCGCATTGTTACCGCTTCCTACAATGGCGTTTCCATTGCTACGGCGGTCGATGAAGATGGTGAGTTTAAGTTCGACAGCGGGTTAACCCCGGGCCGTTGGAATTTTACGATCGATGTCGTCAAAGCGGGCGAAGAATGGGAACCGGTAACCCCGGCTTCTTTTGATGTCCAGCTGGAGTATGGCAAAGATGATTGTTACCAGATTCGTTTCAAGCTGCGCCGTCTGATTACCGTGATTGTGCTCAAGATCGATGAGGATCACAACCATCTCGCCGATTGGCGCATCCAGGCTTCACCAAGCAGTGATAATAAGTTTGCCATCAGCTATGAAGAAACAACCAATGGCAATGGCGAAGCAATTTTCCGCTTGACCGAGGGCAATTGGGTCTTCACCGAATTGCCGCCCGAAGATGACAGCGATCTGGCTTACGAACCGGTTGTGCCGCTGTGGGGCCGCCAAGAGTTGAAGGTGGAAGATCCCGGTCCCTATACGATTCGCTTTAAGAATCGCCTCAACCTTTATGGTTGTATCAACGTTCTTAAACAAGATGTACCGCCCGCCGGTTCTTCAGATTCTGCCTTCCCGCTGCAAGGCTGGCGGGTTCAGGTGCAGCGTGCGGATGGCTCTTTGGTTACCAGTGGCCTGACTGACGCCAGCGGCGAAATCAAGTTTGACAATCTGCCGTATGGTCCCTACACCGTTGTGGAAGAGACGCGTGTCGGTTGGACTTCTTACACCGCCGATAGCTTTGATGTTACCCTCTCGCCGGATAGTAGCGACTGCACCGAAATTGTCTTTGACAACCAACAGTCAGAGCCAGAATACTGCATCGAAGGGTACAAAGTCGATGCCAATGGTGGTGTTGGCCTTCCCGGCTGGACGATTACGGCAGATCCGCTCGAAAAGGGTGATATTGAGCCCGACGATGTCGTGACAGACGGGTTGGGTATGTACAAATTCACCTTCTCTGGCAATGATTATCGAGTGCCTGGCTCGCGCTATGAAATCTGTGAAGATTACGAAGATGTGGAAGGGTGGGTCGCCAAATCGCCAACCTGCTATACCGTAACCGTGCCACAGAGCGCTGGTTCCTGTGTCGAAGTGCCGGATTTTGTTAACGCGCAGGTTGGTCACAGCAGCTCTTACAGCAGCGGCCACTCCTATAACAGTGGGTCCCATTACACGGGTTCCTGCAGCCAGAACTACACCGCAAAGCGTGGCGATAGCCTCTACGGCATTGGTAGCCGCTACGGTGTCTCGGGCAACGCGATGATCGCTGCCAATCCGTGGGTACGCAACAATCCGAACCTCGCGATCTATGTGGGACAGACGATCTGTATTCCGTAATATCGCATGTTGCCCAATGAGATCTACTTTGACATTGGACAAGCTTCACGGCGATAACAGATGATCAACAAAAGAGCTGACTGGGACTAGTCCCAGTCAGCTCTTTTGTCTTCTCCAGCGCTTTGCGACTCCGCCCCTTTGCGTTACAATCCCCTACACTATGCATATCGGCGTCTTAACTCACAACTATCCACGCTTCCCCGGCGACTTTAGCGGCACCTTTGTGGAGGCGCTCTGTCAAGAGTTTGCCCACCAACAGCAGCAGGTCACGATCTGGGCTCCCTATGACCCTGCCTATCAATTTCTCCAACCTAGTACGCAGCAAGCAATTGATCTCCGTCTCTACCGCTACATCTGGCCGGAGCGGTTGCACCAATTGGGCTATATGCGCTCCATGCAGGCGGATCTGGCACTGCGCCGCGAGGGGTATCTACTGGGGCCAAATATGGTCGCGGCGGGCTTGAGCAAAGTCTTGCGCGAAGCTCGTACCGTACGCCCCGACCTGTTGCATGCCCACTGGCTCCTGCCCAACGGCTTTATTGGGGCCGTCGTCAGCAAACTCACCGGCGTCCCGCTGGTCATTTCGGTACCCGGTTCGGATGCGCAGATCGCTAACGCCAATCCGTTCTTTCGTCTCTGTGCCCGCTTTGCCATGCGCCAAGCCAGCTTGATGACCGCCAACAGCGCCGATCTGCGCGATGCCGTCGCCACTCTAGAACCGAGCGTGCTCAACAAATTTGAACTGATCGTCTATGGCACCGATCCCAATGCCCTAAAACCCGATTCGACCGGTGTGGCCGAGTTGCGGGCTCAGCTCAACATCGAGCCGCAAATGAACACCTATGGACGGAGCTGCGAATCAGACTCCGTCATTCACCATTCACCATTCACCATTCACCATTCACCATTCGTGATCCTCTGCGTCGGGCGTATGGTCTATAAAAAAGGCTTTGACACCTTTATCCGCGCCCTGGCCGAGCCGGCGCTGCGCGACCGCAATGTCGTGGGAATTATGGTAGGCGAGGGTGACCAAAAGGCCGAATGGCAAGCATTGGCCGCCGATCTCGGGGTTGCCGAACGGTTGCGCTGGGTTGGCAATATTCCCAAGACCGAGATCGGCGTCTACTACAATGCGTGCGATGTGCTAATCAACCCGGCAGTACGCAAGCCGGTCGATGGCCTCAACGTCTGCGTGCTCGATGCCATGAGTTGTGGCAAGCCGGTCATTGGCTCGACGGTGGCGGGCAATCCGCTGGCCATTGCCGACGGCGAAACCGGCTTTCTGGTGGCGGAGGGCGATCCGCTGGCACTGGCGGCGGCCTTGGCTAGGCTTGCCGACGATGCGTCCCTCGCCTGCCGCATGGGGCTGGCTGGCCGGCGGCAGATCGAAGAAGAATTAGGCTGGCCACCATTGGCACGGGACTATATCGCCCACTTTAAACGGCTGGTGCAGCAATGAGCTACTTGGCCCATTATCAAAATCGTGCGGTTCTGATCACTGGTGGCTTGGGCTTTATTGGCTCCAACCTGGCGCGTCGGCTGGTGGACCTGGGTGCCAAGGTGACGATTGTCGACTCGCTGATTCCAGATTACGGTGGGAATCGCTTTAACCTGGCCGGCTATGCCGATCGCCTGCGGATCAACATTGCCGATGTGCGGGATCCCTACTCCATGCGCGCTTTGGTACAGGGTCAAGATCTGCTCTTTAATCTGGCCGGCCAGGTCAGCCATATTGATTCGATGACCGATCCAATCGCGGATTTGGAGATCAACGCCCGCGCCCAACTTTCGATACTGGAAGCGTGCCGCCACGAAAACCCAACGATTAAAATCGTCTATGCTGGCACGCGGCAACAATATGGCAAGCCGGACTATCTGCCGCTGGACGAAAATCATCTGCAACATCCCACCGATGTCAATGGCGTGAACAAATTGGCCGGTGAGTGGTACCACATTGTCTACCACACGGCTTACAGTCTACGCACGACGTCGCTGCGCCTGACCAATACCTATGGCCCGCGTCAACTGTTGAAACACAATCGGCAGGGCTTTATCGGCTGGTTTGTGCGCTTAGCAGTGGAAGGGCAAACGATCCAACTCTATGGCGACGGTCAGCAGCGTCGCGATCTGACCTATGTCGATGATGTAGTCGATGCGTTTTTGCGCGCTGGTGCCACCGATGCGGTCAATGGGCAGGTCTATAATTTAGGTGGCCAACATCCGGTCAATCTGCTTGATCTGGCTAGCTTAATTGTGGAACTGGCCGGCCACGGCAGTGTGCAACTCGTCCCTTGGCCGGAAGAGCGCAAGAAGATCGATATCGGTGATGTTTATTCAAGTTATGCTAAAATAGAGGCCGCGCTTGGTTGGCGTCCAACCACCGATCTACGCACGGGGCTGGCACAGATGATCGCGTATTATCAGCAACATGGGCAGCACTATTGGTAAGGGCGGCATCGCACGAATTGTGTAAATCGCGATTGGTCCAGCGGAAGATCGGCGATTTACACAAGTTTCGGCATACCGCCTTGGTAAGGGCATTTCAAATGCCTGTCCGCGAAGACACACGAAGGCACACGAAGAAAAAGTAAATTTTTTGTACCTATTCAGCCATCTTCCTATGTGCCGCCGGTCACTCTGAAAGAATCTTCAAGGTTGGTTAACTTGGAGACTCTTTCAGAGTGACCGGTTTACCAACTCTGGATGGCTGAATAGTACGACAACGTTAAATTACATTCCGTAGACAGGATTCACAAGATGAACAGGATTCTTCTTCTGCTGTAGCAATCTTGTCCATTCTGTAACTCTTGTCTAATTTATCGTTGTTGTAATAGTTAATACCTTCGCCAAACCTTGTTTTGGCGGAAATTTCCAGATGTCATTCCTGCGCAGGCAGGAATCTACTCGTGTAACATGAAGATGGATTCCTGCCTGCGCAGGAATGACGGCTCTAATTTCTGAAAT